>NZ_JAKUHC010000050.1:0-203 GCF_022664295.1 Bacillus cereus group sp. BfR-BA-01311 | reverse complement strand
GATCAGGTTGATAGGTTCGAGGTGGAAGCATGGTGACATGTGGAGCTGACGAATACTAATAGATCGAGGACTTAACCATATAATATGTAGCAAATGTTATCTAGTTTTGAAGGAATATGCCTTCATAGTTTGGTGATGATGGCAGAGAGGTCACACCCGTTCCCATACCGAACACGGAAGTTAAGCTCTCTAGCGCCGATGGT
>NZ_JAKUHC010000049.1:0-207 GCF_022664295.1 Bacillus cereus group sp. BfR-BA-01311 | reverse complement strand
CGATTTTTCAAATTTATCTATCACAACTTACAATATATCAACGATTTTTCAAATTTATCTATCACAACTTGCAATATATCAACGATTTTTCAAATTTATCTATCACAACTTGCAATATATCAACGATTTTTCAAATTTATCTATCACAACTTACAATATATCAACGATTTTTCAAATTTATCTATCACAACTTGCAATATATCAACG
>NZ_JAKUHC010000048.1:0-223 GCF_022664295.1 Bacillus cereus group sp. BfR-BA-01311 | reverse complement strand
TGATGGCAGAGAGGTCACACCCGTTCCCATACCGAACACGGAAGTTAAGCTCTCTAGCGCCGATGGTAGTTGGGACCTTGTCCCTGTGAGAGTAGGACGTTGCCAGGCAAATGGAGGATTAGCTCAGCTGGGAGAGCACCTGCCTTACAAGCAGGGGGTCGGCGGTTCGATCCCGTCATCCTCCACCATTTAGCCGACTTAGCTCAATTGGTAGAGCAACTGA
>NZ_JAKUHC010000047.1:0-224 GCF_022664295.1 Bacillus cereus group sp. BfR-BA-01311 | reverse complement strand
TAACCACTACACCACGGGACCATTTGGTTGCGGGGACAGGATTTGAACCTGCGACCTTCGGGTTATGAGCCCGACGAGCTACCGTGCTGCTCCACCCCGCGACAATATAAATAGCTTGGCGACGTCCTACTCTCACAGGGACAAGGTCCCAACTACCATCGGCGCTAGAGAGCTTAACTTCCGTGTTCGGTATGGGAACGGGTGTGACCTCTCTGCCATCATCA
>NZ_JAKUHC010000046.1:0-272 GCF_022664295.1 Bacillus cereus group sp. BfR-BA-01311 | reverse complement strand
AACGTCCTACTCTCACAGGGACAAGGTCCCAACTACCATCGGCGCTAGAGAGCTTAACTTCCGTGTTCGGTATGGGAACGGGTGTGACCTCTCTGCCATCATTACCAGACTTTTATCATTATAAACATTTCTTTCGAAATGTCAAGAAGAAATTTTAATATATATTCCTTCAAAACTAGATAACATCGCTACATATTATATGGTTAAGTCCTCGATCTATTAGTATTCGTCAGCTCCACATGTCACCATGCTTCCACCTCGAACCTATCAAC
>NZ_JAKUHC010000045.1:0-291 GCF_022664295.1 Bacillus cereus group sp. BfR-BA-01311 | reverse complement strand
ATGATCAGGTTGATAGGTTCGAGGTGGAAGCATGGTGACATGTGGAGCTGACGAATACTAATAGATCGAGGACTTAACCATATAATATGTAGCAATGTTATCTAGTTTTGAGAGAACATAAAAAACTTGTTGACTTTTAAAGTAAATAAGTTATAATAATGATTGTCTCAAAAGAATAATGTCTGGTAATGATGGCAGAGAGGTCACACCCGTTCCCATACCGAACACGGAAGTTAAGCTCTCTAGCGCCGATGGTAGTTGGGACCTTGTCCCTGTGAGAGTAGGACGTTG
>NZ_JAKUHC010000044.1:0-296 GCF_022664295.1 Bacillus cereus group sp. BfR-BA-01311 | reverse complement strand
CCTTCATCGACTCCTAGTGTCAAGGCATCCACCGTGCGCCCTTTCTAACTTAACCAAACTAAAAATTAAAAAATATGAGCTACACTGTTATCTAGTTTTCAAAGAACATACATTTATATATGAGAGATAGTTCTCTCAAAACTGAACAAAACGAAACACGGAAACTTTATTGATGAACAGCGTTCATCAATTCTCCATAGAAAGGAGGTGATCCAGCCGCACCTTCCGATACGGCTACCTTGTTACGACTTCACCCCAATCATCTGTCCCACCTTAGGCGGCTGGCTCCAAAAAGG
>NZ_JAKUHC010000043.1:0-389 GCF_022664295.1 Bacillus cereus group sp. BfR-BA-01311 | reverse complement strand
CACCGTGCGGGTTCGACCCCCGCCCTCGGCACCATATGCGCCCGTAGCTCAATTGGATAGAGCGTTTGACTACGGATCAAGAGGTTAGGGGTTCGACTCCTCTCGGGCGCGTTTTCTTTCGGGAAGTGGCTCAGCTTGGTAGAGCACCTGGTTTGGGACCAGGGGGTCGCAGGTTCAAATCCTGTCTTCCCGATACTTGTTTGGGGCCTTAGCTCAGCTGGGAGAGCGCCTGCCTTGCACGCAGGAGGTCAGCGGTTCGATCCCGCTAGGCTCCACCATTAGTTCTTTGAAAACTGAACGAAACAAACAACGTGAAACGTCAATTTTTATTTTAGATGCTAGACAAACTAACTTTATTGGAGAGTTTGATCCTGGCTCAGGATGAACGC
>NZ_JAKUHC010000042.1:0-418 GCF_022664295.1 Bacillus cereus group sp. BfR-BA-01311 | reverse complement strand
TCGGCGGTTCGATCCCGTCATCCTCCACCATTTAGCCGACTTAGCTCAATTGGTAGAGCAACTGACTTGTAATCAGTAGGTTGGGGGTTCAAGTCCTCTAGTCGGCACCAGAAATCATGGCGGTTGTGGCGAAGTGGTTAACGCACCGGATTGTGGCTCCGGCATTCGTGGGTTCGATTCCCATCAGTCGCCCCATTTTTCTTAAATAAATTAATATGCGGGTGTGGCGGAATTGGCAGACGCACCAGACTTAGGATCTGGCGCCTTTGGCGTGGGGGTTCGACTCCCTTCACCCGCACTTTTAATTAAATAACTCATACATGTCTTGCGGAAGTAGTTCAGTGGTAGAATACAACCTTGCCAAGGTTGGGGTCGCGGGTTCGAATCCCGTCTTCCGCTCCAATTTTCAATATGACAT
>NZ_JAKUHC010000041.1:0-522 GCF_022664295.1 Bacillus cereus group sp. BfR-BA-01311 | reverse complement strand
CCTTCATCGACTCCTAGTGTCAAGGCATCCACCGTGCGCCCTTTCTAACTTAACCAAACTAAAAATTAAAAAATATGAGCTACACTGTTATCTAGTTTTCAAAGAACATACCATTTGCTATTTAAAATAGCTTTTTGGTGGAGCCTAGCGGGATCGAACCGCTGACCTCCTGCGTGCAAGGCAGGCGCTCTCCCAGCTGAGCTAAGGCCCCAAAATGTATGGTGGGCCTAAATGGACTCGAACCATCGACCTCACGCTTATCAGGCGTGCGCTCTAACCAGCTGAGCTATAGGCCCATACAAATTGCAGGATTTATTTATATCATATCCTCATTTAAGAGTCAATACTGAATTGAACTCTCAAAACTAAACGAAAACGAAACACGGAAACTTATATTGATAAGCATCGCTTATCAATTCTCCATAGAAAGGAGGTGATCCAGCCGCACCTTCCGATACGGCTACCTTGTTACGACTTCACCCCAATCATCTGTCCCACCTTAGGCGGCTGGCTCCAAAAAGG
>NZ_JAKUHC010000040.1:0-772 GCF_022664295.1 Bacillus cereus group sp. BfR-BA-01311 | reverse complement strand
GCCACCCCGGCATGTCATATTGAAAATTGGAGCGGAAGACGGGATTCGAACCCGCGACCCCAACCTTGGCAAGGTTGTATTCTACCACTGAACTACTTCCGCAAGACATGTTTGAGATATTTTATTAAAAGTGCGGGTGAAGGGAGTCGAACCCCCACGCCAAAGGCGCTAGATCCTAAGTCTAGTGCGTCTGCCAATTCCGCCACACCCGCATATTAATTAAAATGGTGAGCCATGAAGGACTCGAACCTTCGACCCTCTGATTAAAAGTCAGATGCTCTACCAACTGAGCTAATGGCTCTTACAATAAAAACTGGTGCCGACTAGAGGACTTGAACCCCCAACCTACTGATTACAAGTCAGTTGCTCTACCAATTGAGCTAAGTCGGCTAAATGGTGGAGGATGACGGGATCGAACCGCCGACCCCCTGCTTGTAAGGCAGGTGCTCTCCCAGCTGAGCTAATCCTCCGGATTGCCTGGCAACGTCCTACTCTCACAGGGACAAGGTCCCAACTACCATCGGCGCTAGAGAGCTTAACTTCCGTGTTCGGTATGGGAACGGGTGTGGCCTCTCTGCCATCATTACCAGACTGTATTCATTTAAGACAAGAATCATTGTAACTCATTTAACTTTTAAAGTCAACAAGTTTTTTATATTCTTTCAAAACTAGATAACATTGCTACATATTATATGGTTAAGTCCTCGATCTATTAGTATTCGTCAGCTCCACATGTCACCATGCTTCCACCTCGAA
Source organism: Bacillus cereus group sp. BfR-BA-01311 (assembly GCF_022664295.1). Classification (NCBI taxonomy): domain Bacteria; kingdom Bacillati; phylum Bacillota; class Bacilli; order Caryophanales; family Bacillaceae; genus Bacillus; species Bacillus cereus group sp. BfR-BA-01311. Next base: position 16 of record NZ_JAKUHC010000040.1, on the reverse strand, counting down.
CCTATCAACCTGATCA
>NZ_JAKUHC010000039.1:0-1082 GCF_022664295.1 Bacillus cereus group sp. BfR-BA-01311 | reverse complement strand
GGTACTTCAATGAACATGAATGCAAATGAAGTCATTGCCAATCGTGCGCTTGAATTATTAGGAATGGAAAAGGGAGACTATCATTATATTAGTCCAAATAGTCATGTAAACATGGCGCAATCAACAAACGATGCATTCCCAACGGCGATTCATATCGCAACATTAAACGCATTAGAAGGTTTATTACAAACGATGGGTTATATGCACGATGTATTTGAATTAAAAGCAGAACAGTTCGATCATGTGATTAAAATGGGTCGTACGCATTTACAAGACGCTGTGCCAATTCGTCTTGGACAAGAATTTAAAGCGTACTCTCGTGTACTTGAACGTGATATGAAACGAATTCAGCAATCACGTCAACACTTATATGAAGTGAACATGGGAGCAACTGCAGTTGGTACAGGCTTAAATGCAGACCCAGAATATATTGAAGCAGTTGTAAAACATTTAGCTGCAATTAGTGAACTACCACTAGTTGGTGCAGAAGACTTAGTAGATGCAACGCAAAATACAGATGCATACACAGAAGTATCTGCAGCACTTAAAGTATGTATGATGAATATGTCTAAAATTGCGAATGACCTTCGCTTAATGGCATCAGGTCCACGTGTTGGTTTAGCAGAAATTATGTTACCAGCTCGTCAGCCAGGTTCATCTATTATGCCAGGGAAAGTAAACCCTGTTATGCCAGAAGTTATTAACCAAATTGCGTTCCAAGTAATTGGTAATGACCATACAATTTGCCTTGCTTCAGAAGCAGGACAATTAGAATTAAACGTTATGGAACCAGTACTTGTTTTCAACTTACTACAATCAATTAGCATTATGAATAACGGTTTCCGTGCCTTTACAGATAATTGCTTAAAAGGAATTGAAGCGAATGAAGATCGCTTAAAAGAGTATGTTGAGAAAAGTGTAGGAATTATTACAGCCGTGAACCCTCATATCGGTTATGAAGCTGCAGCTCGCGTTGCGAAAGAAGCAATCGCGACAGGGCAATCCGTTCGAGAACTTTGTGTGAAAAATGGTGTACTGTCACAAGAAGACTTAGAGTTAATTCTAGATCCATTCGAAATGAC
>NZ_JAKUHC010000038.1:0-1288 GCF_022664295.1 Bacillus cereus group sp. BfR-BA-01311 | reverse complement strand
TGGTCATCTCCCTGTCAAGTAGACAGTAATAAAAAGAGTATTATGCCACGGCCTTTTCCCGATATTCTATCGGGGAAAGGCCGTGAAGTTTTTCTTGGAACCTTTCTGTATTATAGAATTGAATATATTCTTGAATTGCTTGATAAGCCATTTCATATGTTTTTGGGCGCACTAAATACAACTTCTCTGTTTTTAAATGTGAGAAGAATGATTCAATACATGCATTATCAAAACAGTTCCCACGTCTAGAATGACTACCGACAAATCCTAATCTTTCTAACTGCTTTGCGTAAGATTTTGATGTATATTGAAACCCTTGATCTGAATGTAAAAGGGGCTTAATGGATAAGGATTTCCCCTCTAATTGTTGTAATGTAGTTAAAACCAAATCTAAATCATTTCTTCGAGATAGCTTCCAGGCAACAATTTCATTGTTGTATAGATCTAACACAGCTGACAAATAAGCAAACTGATCTCCAATTCGTACATAAGTAATATCCGTTACATATTTTTGATTTTGTTTGTCCGCTTGAAACTCTCGGTTCAAATGATTTTTAAATATCACCGATGTTTTCCTTCCGTAAAATGGACGTTTTTTTCGGATGATAGATTGGATGCCTAATTCTCTCATGAGACGGCGAACACGTTTATGATTCATTACCATTCCTTCTCGAGCTAAAGCACGAGTCATGCGTTTATACCCATAGTAAGGGTGCTGACGATGAATAGATAAAATATGTTCTTTATGCCACATATCCCTTTTCTGACGTAAACGCTGCACGTTATGATATTTCCGCCATTTATAGTAGCCAGCCTTAGAAACTTCCGCGATTTGAAGCAACCATCGGAGTGGATAGGCTTGGCGTAATGAATCGATAAGAGAAAATCGTTCTTTCTTTAGGACCATTCCTTCCCGTGTAGATTTGGATTGCGCTTTTTTAAATACTCAACCTGTGCCTTCAAATAAGCATTTTCTTCTTCTAGATTATTAAAATTCTTTCGATTCCAGACACCACGTTGATCATCAAAGGACTCCCCTTGTTGCGCACGTTTTACCCACTCAATAATCTGGGCATCGCTCTTCACACCGAGTTGTTCACGAATTTCTCGCAATGATTTTCTCTCTTCTAATCGAAGACGAACTGCTTCTCGCTTTAGTTCTTCTGTATATTTTTGAAATGATTGTCCTTTTCTTGCCATAAAAAAATCCCCTCCAGATAAAACAGTATTGAGTCCATCATATCAGATGGACTCTTTTTTTACTGTCTACCTATAGGGGATAATACCA
>NZ_JAKUHC010000037.1:0-1455 GCF_022664295.1 Bacillus cereus group sp. BfR-BA-01311 | reverse complement strand
ATGTGAACTGCACCCCAATTGTTAGACACAGTCTAACAATTGGAGGTGTAGTTTTTTTATGACTAAATTTACTTCAGAAGACAAAATAAATGCAGTAATACATTATCAAGATGGAAGTGAGAGTATAAAAGATATTGCGAAATCATTGGGAGCGAATCACGAAGTGGTTCGCATGTGGATAAAACAATTTGAATATCATGGAATCCAGGCCTTTGAAAAAGGCTATACAACGTATTCTGCACAGTATAAACTAGACGTACTAAATTATATGTTCGAAAATGGGACGTCTCCAAACGAAACGGCAGTTATTTTTAATATTTCTTCACCTGGACTTATTAGAAAATGGCGTATTCAGCTACATCAAAAAGGAGTAGACGCCCTTAAATCGAAGAAAAAGGGGCGTCAATCTATGACTAAGGACAATCAAAAATCAATTAAGAAACAAACACAAACAGAAGAGTCAGTAGAAGCATTACAAGCTGAATTGGAGCGTTTGCGTATGGAGAATGCTTATTTAAAAAAGTTGAATGCCTTAGTTCAAAACAAGGAAAAATCACCAAACAAGATAAGGCGCAAGTAATCTATGAACTAAGGAAAGCATTTCCGGTGCAGGCACTTTTAAAATTAGCAGAACTCCCACGAAGTACATATTATTACTGGATACAGAATTCTAATCGGCCAGATAAAGATAAAGAGCTAAAGATCTTAATTCAAAACATTTACGATGAACACCAAGGTCGTTATGGATATCGCCGTATTCGCGATGAGTTAATGAACCAAGGACATAAAATCAACCATAAAAAAGTTCAACGAATTATGAAAGAGTTAGGTTTAAAGAGTCTAGTTCGTATGAAAAAATATCGCTCGTATAAAGGACAAGTAGGTAAGATTGCGCCAAATATTTTAGAACGTAATTTTAAAGCTGAAAAGCCGAACGAAAAATGGGTTACAGACATAACAGAATTTAAATTATGCGGCGAGAAGCTCTACTTATCACCGATGTTAGATCTATTTAATGGAGAGATAATCGCTTATACAATTGATTCAAGACCAACCTATTCACTTGTATCGAAGATGTTGGAGAAGTCTTTTCAACAATTGACAGAAGAAGACGAACTCCTTATTCACTCTGATCAAGGCTGGCATTATCAAATGAAGAAGTATCGGCACGCCCTAAAGGAACGCAAGATTACGCAAAGTATGTCTCGTAAAGGGAACTGTTACGATAATGCGGTTATTGAAAGTTTCTTTGGTATTATGAAATCTGAATTTCTTTATCTAAAAGATTTTGAAAGCATAGAACACTTTAAACAAGAATTTGAAAAATATATCGATTATTATAATCACAAAAGAATTAAGGCAAAACTAAAAGGCATGAGTCCGGTACAATATCGAACTCATGCCCTAAAGGCTGCCTAATGAAACGACCTGTCTAACTTTATGGGGTCAGTTCAA
>NZ_JAKUHC010000035.1:0-2461 GCF_022664295.1 Bacillus cereus group sp. BfR-BA-01311 | reverse complement strand
TTCATCCTGAGCCAGGATCAAACTCTCCAATAAAGTTAGTTTGTCTAGCATCTAAAATAAAAATTGACGTTTCACGTTGTTTGTTTCGTTCAGTTTTCAAAGAACTACTTGATCGCTCATTTGCGACTTCCTTATGTTAACACTTTCGTTAATTGATGTCAACTAAGTTTTTTATTTCGTTTATCGCTTTCGACGTTAATGTCATCGGCGACTTGTCCTATATTACACCTCTATATAATAATAGTCAATATTAATCTTTCATTTTTTTTAAAAGATGAAAAAGACTCTCATACCCCCCTTTTATTTCTCATACATATCAATAAAATAACTGAAAGGAGTGTAGAACTTGTTCAATCCTTCTTTATTACACATCATAAGCTCCCATTCAAGAAGCCCACACTATCATAGGAAGTTTCCAATCATTCTATTTTAGAGTCCAAAAAGCGGTTGTACTTCTCTTGCTAAGTGGTTCTTTTACCAGATTGATTTATTACAAACCGCTCTAAGCTATAGTCCTTTCATTCATAATTATGAATATGATATATACAAAAGTACACCTGCCTATAGTGTACGACTAGGAGTAGCGTTACGAGAAAAACAAAAAGAAACTTTTAAACTTGTTCGTAACCCTTATAGGAGAGCAGTCAGTTCTTTCGTGTCCTTAATTGGACCTCCTTATATGGAAAATCCCCCAAAGGGATCTCATTTAAACAATTTTTATACTATCTATTTATGAAATGGGCTCACGCAAGTGATATTAACCCACATTTCACACAACAATATATAGCTGGTGAAGAAGAATATGTGACCAATTATATATACTTAGAAAACTTCGATCAGGAAATGAAAGAATTAGAAAAGCGTTTTGAATTAAAAACCGCACCAATAAATGAGTTCTCAACATCATGGCATCATCAAACTCCCGCCATGATTTATAAAGGGGATTTTAGCGAAGGCGATATTACTGACCCTTTATTTCCCCGTCACCCAACTTTTGAAAGCTTTTATGATACTGAATGTATACAACTTGTCCAAACAATATTTCAAAATGATTTCGACACATATAAATACAGCAAAGAATATCTATACTAACTTTAGTCTATTATCTTTGCTAAATAAAAAAGATACCCCATATATAAGGTATCTTTTTAACATTTCAATTATATAAATCATACTGTTTAGCAGTCTCTATTCTCCACCTTGTTTCCTTTTAATAGATTGCATAACTTTTGCTGGTCCGCCCATCCTACTCCGATTAAAACTAAACTTGCTCCCATTATTACTCTCCATGTCAGAGATTCATTTAATAGAATAATTGAAGTAACAATACTTATTAATGGTAATGCATTTAAATATAATCCGCTTACTGATGCTGAAACTCTCTCTAGCGCTTTATTCCAAAACCAATATGCTAAAATTGTTGCTCCAATAACAAGGTATATTACACTAAGTCCCGTTTTCCAAGTTTCAACCTTTGGAAGACCGTAATAAAAAATTTCTATCAGTGCAAACGGTAAGAGAATAACAGCTCCAATAATTAAAGTTAATGTTGTAAAAACCTCGTTTGATAAATACTGTTCTTGTTTTGGTCGTTTTAGCAAAACTGTGTAGAAAGCAAATAGAAAAGTACTTAATAATATTAGTATATCTCCTATTAAAGACACTTCTTGATTAGCACTTTTAGATGGAATCGTAATAAAGAGTACTCCTATAGCACCCAATATAATTCCTATCCAATAATTCAATCGAATTTTCTCTTTCAAAAAGAGTGCTGAAAAAAGAATTGTAACTAATGGTAATGCAGCATCTATAATACTCACATGTAATCCACTTGTTAAAGAAATGCCGTAGGATGTAAACATAAAATAACCAGCTACACCGGTAAAAGCTAACAAACTCATTCTTTTCCATGGAACTTTTTTATGTACAACTGATTTTTGTAATTCCTTAAATGAGAATAGCATACAAATTCCACCTGCAAAGAAAAGACGAATAAATAACAAAGTAAACGGCTGAATAGATTCTAACGCCCATTTTGTTGGCGCAATGGCTGTGCCCCATAATATAACAGCCACTAATAACATGCATATTTCTTTCATAATCCCCCACACCCATCAAAAATATATGTTAACTACCTTAATTATAGAATTTTTCTTATGTAAAGTCCTTTAAAAACACAAAAGGTTATGCAAAAAGAGCTATATTGCTATTTATCACATAACCTTTTTATATAAGATTACAAACATTCTTTTTACATCTGAACTATATTCTCATAAAGGTAATTCTTACCTTTATATTTAAAATAATAAAAATAAACACAAAAAAACCTAAGTCAAAATAACTTAGGTTCTTGCTTGGCGACGTCCTACTCTCACAGGGACAAGGTCCCAACTACCATCGGCGCTAGAGAGCTTAACTTCCGTGTTCGGTATGGGAACGGGTGTGACCTCTCTGCCATCAT
>NZ_JAKUHC010000034.1:0-2471 GCF_022664295.1 Bacillus cereus group sp. BfR-BA-01311 | reverse complement strand
AACACGGAAGTTAAGCTCTCTAGCGCCGATGGTAGTTGGGACCTTGTCCCTGTGAGAGTAGGACGTCGCCAAGCAACTTTAAGACGAGTCAGAATGACTCGTCTTTTTTGTGTTTTATAACTTCTTTTCAAAGCTAAATATTTTGAAGTGCTTCTCGCTTTTCAAAAAGGTTTTTGAGTACGTAGCTATATAAGTTTTATTCAATTTCTTTCGTAATTCTTTATATGTAATTTAAGATTTTCTATTTTATTTCTTAAAGATAGGATTCATCAGTGTGTTAAAATAGTACAGTTGTTTTTGATGTACTTTAATATAAGAAGATTTAAGTTAGAAAAGGAGATAATATGAAAAAGATAAGTATAATTACTATAGTAGTCTTAGTCCTGCTAGTAATCGTGTATATGTTAGTTGGGAATTATTTTTATAACTACGCGTTAAATGCGAAACAAGAAAAAGAATTTTTGCAAGATAATCCTCATTTAGTAGAAACGGTAAATGCGTCGGGAGATGTATTGGCTGCAAATGAAGAAAAGAATGCAAACTTCGTATCGAAGTATAAACCTAACACATTAACTATACGTTCTTTCGATAAATTAAATTTAAAAGGTTATGAATATATGAATGAACCATCCAGTCATAAATGGGCAATTGTAGTTCATGGATACAATGGTAGAGCATCAGAAATGACGAAATATGTTCGTAACTTTTATGAACAAGGCTATAATGTCATAGCACCAGACCTTCGTGGACACGGAAATAGTGAAGGGGATTATGTTGGTATGGGCTGGCATGATCGTAAAGATGTTTTGATTTGGATTCAACAAATCTTGAAGAAAGACCCTAATGCTGAAATAGCTCTATTTGGTGTTTCAATGGGCGGGGCAACTGTAATGATGACTTCAGGAGAAGATTTACCTTCTAATGTTAAAGTTATTATTGAAGATTGTGGATACTCAACTGTTATTGATGAATTTACTTATCAACTAAAAGATTTATTCCATTTACCGAAGTTTCCTGTTATGAATGCGGCAAATACGGTTACTAAATTAAGAGCTGGTTACGATTTAGAAGAGGCTTCAGCTGTAAAACAAGTAGCGAAAAGTAAAACACCTATGCTGTTCATTCATGGGGATGCTGATACATTCGTTCCTTTTGAAATGTTAGATGAAGTATATAATGCTGCAAAAGTAGAAAAAGAGAAATTAATTGTTCCAGGTGCTGGACATGGAGAAGCGGAGAAAGTAGATTCGAATAAATATTGGAATACTGTATGGAAGTTCGTAGGGAAGTATATTCCGGCATAATTAAAGTTGTTGCATTTATATAGACGATAATCGGAGGGATAATAGTTAATCCTTTTGATTATCGTTTTTTTGTTAATTAGGTATTCTGCTATAAGTGTGTTTTTGTATGTACTATATGAAGGAGATAGAGCAAAAACTTTTGAATTCCTTAATCTCAGTGCTACAATGATTGAAAACTAAATGTTAATGAGGTGTTTTTTATGAAAATTGAAGTATGGTCGGATTTTGTATGCCCATTTTGCTATATTGGGAAACGTAGATTAGAGATGGCTTTAGAGCAATTTCCACATAAGAAGGATGTTGAAGTTGAGTTTAAAAGTTTTGAATTAGACCAAAATGCTCCAATCTATTCTGGAACAAGTATTAATGAAGTACTTGCATCAAAGTATGGAATTAGTATTGAAGAAGCTAAGCGTAATAACGTACAGTTAGGAAATCATGCAGCTAGTATGGGTTTAAGTTTTAATTTTGATGAGATGAAGCCGACTAATACTTTTGATGCGCATCGTCTTGCGAAGTTTGCAAAGAATCAAGGGAAAGAAAAAGAGATTACAGAAAATTTACTTTTTGCATATTTCACTGAATCGAAAAATTTAAGCGATGTGGATATACTTGCTACTATCGCTGAAGCTTCAGGTTTAGATAAGCAAGAAGCTTTAAATGTTATTAATGATAAAAATGCGTATGCAAATGATGTTAGAATTGATGAAGCGATTGCTCAGCAATATCAAATTTCGGGAGTGCCTTATTTTATTATTAATCAAAAGTATGCTATTTCAGGTGCACAACCACTTGAAACTTTTGTTGGTGCACTTCAGCAAGTGTGGGAAGAAGAGAATCCTGCACCTAAGTTGCAAGAACTTTCTTCAGAGGGTGGAAGCGATATTTCTTGTACTGATGGAAGTTGTTCGGTGCCTTCAAAAGAACAATAGTTTTTATGATGGAAAGCAACCCATAGAGTATTATATGGGTTGCTTATATATTCTTATAGAAGAGGTATGTAAATAGAGTTTTAAAAAAGTGAAGTTTTTTATAAAAATGTATTGACGATTACACCTTAGAGGTGTAATATAGAACAAGTCGCCGATGACATTAACGTCGAAAGCGACAAACGAAATAAAAAACTTAGTTGACATTAACTAACGAAGATGTTAACATAAGGAAGTC
>NZ_JAKUHC010000033.1:0-2990 GCF_022664295.1 Bacillus cereus group sp. BfR-BA-01311 | reverse complement strand
GCTACATATTATATGGTTAAGTCCTCGATCTATTAGTATTCGTCAGCTCCACATGTCACCATGCTTCCACCTCGAACCTATCAACCTGATCATCTTTCAGGGATCTTACTAGCTTACGCTATGGGAAATCTCATCTTGAGGGGGGCTTCATGCTTAGATGCTTTCAGCACTTATCCCTTCCGCACATAGCTACCCAGCTATGCCCTTGGCAGAACAACTGGTACACCAGCGGTGCGTCCATCCCGGTCCTCTCGTACTAAGGACAGCTCCTCTCAAATTTCCTACGCCCACGACGGATAGGGACCGAACTGTCTCACGACGTTCTGAACCCAGCTCGCGTACCGCTTTAATGGGCGAACAGCCCAACCCTTGGGACCGACTACAGCCCCAGGATGCGATGAGCCGACATCGAGGTGCCAAACCTCCCCGTCGATGTGGACTCTTGGGGGAGATAAGCCTGTTATCCCCGGGGTAGCTTTTATCCGTTGAGCGATGGCCCTTCCATGCGGAACCACCGGATCACTAAGCCCGACTTTCGTCCCTGCTCGACTTGTAGGTCTCGCAGTCAAGCTCCCTTATGCCTTTGCACTCTACGAATGATTTCCAACCATTCTGAGGGAACCTTTGGGCGCCTCCGTTACACTTTAGGAGGCGACCGCCCCAGTCAAACTGCCCACCTGACACTGTCTCCCGGGTCGATAAGACCCGTAGGTTAGAATTTCAATACAGTCAGGGCGGTATCCCACCAGCGCCTCCACCGAAGCTAGCGCTCCGGTTTCAATGGCTCCCGCCTATCCTGTACAAACTGTACCAAAATTCAATATCAGGCTACAGTAAAGCTCCACGGGGTCTTTCCGTCCTGTCGCGGGTAACCTGCATCTTCACAGGTACTATAATTTCACCGAGTCTCTGGTTGAGACAGTGCCCAAATCGTTACACCTTTCGTGCGGGTCGGAACTTACCCGACAAGGAATTTCGCTACCTTAGGACCGTTATAGTTACGGCCGCCGTTTACTGGGGCTTCAGTTCAGAGCTTCGCTTACGCTAACCCCTCTCCTTAACCTTCCAGCACCGGGCAGGTGTCACCCCCTATACTTCGCCTTACGGCTTCGCAGAGAGCTGTGTTTTTGCTAAACAGTCGCTTGGGCCTATTCACTGCGGCTTTCCGTTAAGAAAGCACCCCTTCTCCCGAAGTTACGGGGTCATTTTGCCGAGTTCCTTAACCAGAGTTCTCTCGCACACCTTAGGATTCTCTCCTCGCCTACCTGTGTCGGTTTGCGGTACAGGCACCTTTTATCTCGCTAGAAGCTTTTCTTGGCAGCGGGGAATCAAAGACTTCGCTCCATAAGGAGCTTCCCCATCACAGCTCAGCATACGCGATAAGCGGATTTGCCTACTTATCAGCCTAACTGCTTGGACGTGCACAACCAATCGCACGCTTCTTCTATCCTTCTGCGTCCCTCCATTGCTCAAACGATAAAGAGGTGGTACAGGAATATCAACCTGTTGTCCATCGCCTACGCCTGTCGGCCTCGGCTTAGGTCCTGACTAACCCTGAGCGGACGAGCCTTCCTCAGGAAACCTTAGGCATTCGGTGGACGGGATTCTCACCCGTCTTTCGCTACTCATACCGGCATTCTCACTTCTAAGCACTCCACCAGTCCTTCCGGTCTGACTTCACTGTCCTTAGAACGCTCCCCTACCACTGATACCATTGGTATCAATCCGCAGCTTCGGTGGTGTATTTAGCCCCGGTACATTTTCGGCGCAGAGTCACTCGACTAGTGAGCTATTACGCACTCTTTAAATGGTGGCTGCTTCTAAGCCAACATCCTAGTTGTCTAAGCAACTCCACATCCTTTTCCACTTAATACACACTTTGGGACCTTAGCTGGCGGTCTGGGCTGTTTCCCTTTTGACTACGGATCTTATCACTCGCAGTCTGACTCCTAAGGATAAGTCATTGGCATTCGGAGTTTGACTGAATTCGGTAATCCGATGAGGACCCCTAGTCCAATCAGTGCTCTACCTCCAAGACTCTTACACTTAAGGCTAGCCCTAAAGCTATTTCGGGGAGAACCAGCTATCTCCAGGTTCGATTGGAATTTCTCCGCTACCCACACCTCATCCCCGCACTTTTCAACGTGCGTGGGTTCGGGCCTCCATTCAGTGTTACCTGAACTTCACCCTGGACATGGGTAGATCACCTGGTTTCGGGTCTACGACCACGTACTAAACGCCCTATTCAGACTCGCTTTCGCTGCGGCTCCGCCTCTTCAGCTTAACCTCGCACGGGATCGTAACTCGCCGGTTCATTCTACAAAAGGCACGCCATCACCCGTTAACGGGCTCTGACTATTTGTAGGCACACGGTTTCAGGATCTCTTTCACTCCCCTTCCGGGGTGCTTTTCACCTTTCCCTCACGGTACTGGTTCACTATCGATCACTAGGGAGTATTTAGCCTTGGGAGATGGTCCTCCCAGATTCCGACGGAATTTCACGTGTTCCGCCGTACTCAGGATACATTCAAGAGAGAACGAAGTTTCGACTACGGGGTTGTTACCCTCTACGACGGACCTTTCCAGGTCGCTTCGTCTACCTCGTTCCTTTGTAACTCCGTATAGAATGTCCTACAACCCCAAGAGGCAAGCCTCTTGGTTTGGGCTATGTTCCGTTTCGCTCGCCGCTACTCAGGAAATCGCATTTGCTTTCTCTTCCTCCAGGTACTTAGATGTTTCAGTTCCCTGGGTCTGTCTTCCTTACCCTATGTATTCAGATAAGGATACCATACCATTACGTATGGTGGGTTTCCCCATTCGGAAATCTTCGGATCAAAGCTTACTTACAGCTCCCCGAAGCATATCGGCGTTAGTCCCGTCCTTCATCGACTCCTAGTGTCAAGGCATCCACCGTGCGCCCTTTCTAACTTAACCAAACTAAAAATTAAAAAATATGAGCTACACTGTTATCTAGTTTTCAAAGAACATAC
>NZ_JAKUHC010000032.1:0-5606 GCF_022664295.1 Bacillus cereus group sp. BfR-BA-01311 | reverse complement strand
CGACTTCCTTATGTTAACATCTTCGTTAGTTAATGTCAACTAAGTTTTTTATTTCGTTTGTCGCTTTCGACGTTAATGTCATCGGCGACTTGTTCTATATTACACCTCTAAAGTATAATCGTCAACACCTTTTTATAAAGAACTTCAATTTAATATTTTTATGCTCTTTTAGCTAGATACGTCTCTATAGGATTTCATTATCGAAGAACACCTTCTGCTTCTCTTTAATTTATTTTTCCAAATATATTCGAGTTAATTTGAACTCTAGACTTAACTTGTGTAGACGTTTTCCTCCAACAAAACTAGCAACCTTATTTTAACAAATACTAGTATATAATTAGAGAGTTGTTGTAATATCAATAAAACTCTATTAGAAGCAGGTGAAGATATGAAAGATATACGCATCCTTATAGCAGACGACGATAAAGAAATCCGAAATTTATTAAAAATATATTTAGAACGAGAATTATACACGGTAGACACTGCAATCAACGGCGAAGAAGCCTTGCATTTATTTAATCAAAATAACTATAACCTCGTTATATTAGATCTTATGATGCCCAAAATAGATGGAATCGAGGTATGTAAAAAACTTAGAGATAAAACTAACGTACCTATATTAATGCTCACCGCTAAAGATCACGAAGTTGATAAAATTTTAGGTTTAAGCATTGGTGCTGATGATTACATTACGAAACCTTTCAGCATTCACGAAGTAATTGCACGAGTAAAAGCTCTTATGCGGCGTTTTTTAGTTCTCGGAAGTAACAATACTGCTCAAGAAAAAACAACTTTATCTTTTAAAGGACTAACTATCAATTTAAATACATACACAGTTCATACAAACAAAGAAGAAATCAGCTTGACCGGAAAAGAACTGGAACTATTAAAATTCTTTACTTCAAACCCAGGACAAGTATTTACAAAAACACAGCTCTTCCGCAATGTATGGGACGATAATTATATAGAAGATGATAATACCGTTATGGTACATATTCGAAAACTTAGAAAGAAAATAGAAATCGATCCTTCCAATCCAAAATTCATTCAAACTGTATGGGGAATTGGTTATAAGTTTGTAGGTGAAAAGCTTGAAGATCGATAAAATCCTCTTCCTTATTTCATTACAACTTATCATTTACGGGCTTTTAAATATACAAATGGATCCAAAAGTAAAAATTTCTTTATTTATTACTCTTATCTTAATTACAATGTATCTCTTCTTTTCAAGAATACAATTCATTCAAAATCGCAAATCAATAGACACTAAATTAAGTCGTGCACTAAAGGGGAATTTACAAACGAGATTATTCACAAGTAATGATCAATCGTTACATAATATCGTTTTTTCAATAAACGAACTAATAGCTGAATTAGAAAAGGTTCGGATTAAAGCAAAAAGGTCTGAGGAATCTAGAAAACAACTTTTATCTAGTATCTCACACGATATCCGAACACCACTCACCTCTATTATTGGATATATCGATGCTTTAAAAGATGGGGTTGCTGCTTCTGAAATAGAAAAGCAAGAATATCTTAAAATACTTTATATGAAATCAAATAACTTAAAGCACCTAGTTGATGAAATATTCAATATGGCAAAGCTAGACGCTAATGAATTTCCACTAAAAGAAGAAAAACTCGACTTTTCTGAAATTACTAGAGAAGCTTTGATCGAGTTTTTACCCGAACTCTCAAAACATAATATTAAACTGCAAGTTCTTATACCAGAGTCTACTTGTCCTATCATTGCAGATCACCTAAGCCTTATGCGGATTATAGGTAACTTAATGAAAAATGCCATTTATTACGGAAAGGATGGGAAAACAATAGGAGTCGAACTGCTAGAAGCTGATGCAGAATACGAACTTCATATTTGGGATCAAGGCCCTGGTATTCCAAAACATGATTTACAAAACATATTTGAGCGAATGTACCGAAGCGAACAATCAAGAAACTCCTCTTATGGTGGTAGCGGTCTTGGGCTTTCTATTTCCAAAGCGCTCGTTGAGAAAAATGGTGGACATATATGGGTTGAAAGTACTCCATGGAAACGAACTACTTTTGGCTTTTCTATTCCAAAACACAATACTTTTAAGAAATAGTTAAGAAATGATTAATATGCAGTTAAGCCTTCCTTTTTATGATGTAAGTAAGAACTTATAGAAAGCAGGTGTCTCCTATAAATACAATTATAAAAACGACTAACCTTACTAAAGTATATGGCAATCAAAAATCAGTAGATAATTTAAATATTAATGTTCAACAAGGGGAAATTTATGGCTTCATAGGCCGCAACGGTGCTGGTAAAACAACAACCATTCGTATGCTGCTTAGTCTTATAAAGCCTACAAGTGGAACGATTGAAATATTCGGAGAGAACTTATTCCAAAATCAAAAAGATATTTTAAGCAGAATTGGTTCTATAGTTGAAGTTCCAGGATTTTATGAAAACTTAACTGCAAAAGAAAACCTATTAATTAATGCAAAGATAATTGGGGTTCACAAAAAGAATGCTATCGAAGAAGCATTAGAAATAGTAGGCTTGCAGCATGAGACAAAAAAGTTAGTAGGAAAGTATTCTTTAGGAATGAAGCAACGCTTAGGAATTGCACGCGCTCTTCTCCATTATCCTGAGCTACTCATATTAGATGAACCAACTAACGGACTAGACCCTATTGGTATTAAAGAAATGCGAAAACTTATTCATTCTTTAGCTCAAGAAAGAAATATAACTATACTCATTTCTAGTCACATATTAGCCGAGGTAGAACAGTTGGTCGATCGTATCGGAATTATTCATGAAGGAAGGTTACTAGAAGAAGTTTCTCTTGATAAGCTGCGCAAAGTAAACCGTAAGTACATAGAATTTCAGGTGAATAATGACAATAAAGCTGCGATGCTATTAGAAAATCAATTTCAAATTTTCGATTATGAGGTACATGATGAAGGGAATATTCGCATTTACTCTCATTTTGGGCAACAAGGATACATTAACAGAACATTCGTTCTTAACGATATCGAAGTATTAAAAATGATGATTAGCGAAGACAGATTAGAAGATTATTTCACCAAACTAGTTGGAGGTGGGACAATTGGTTAATCTACTCTATACAGAACTATTAAAACTAAAACGCTCTAATATGTTTTTAATTAGCATTATTGGAGCTGGTGTCGCACCTTTCTTAGTCGTAGTAGCCTCTTATATACATATAAAAACAAAACAGCCAACTCCGACTATTTGGTTCCACCAGTTATTCACTGACGTTAACTTATATACTACTTTAGTTATAGGATTCCCTTTATACGGAGTAGTTGTTGCTTATATGTTTACCCGCGAATATGCAGAAGATACACTAAAAAATTTACTAACTATCCCCGTGTCGCGCATTAGTTTTATTATAAGTAAGTTCATCATCCTCTTTCTTTGGATTATGATGCTAACTTTAGTCGCTTGGTCGCTTACTTTAATATTAGGGCTATTGGGGAACTTCCCTGGTTTTAACATTACTTTACTTTTAGGTTCTTTCCTAAAATTTTTAATATGTGGTGGACTTCTCTTTCTATTGTCTTCACCTATTGTGCTATTAACTCTTGTAATGAAGAGCTATGTACCGCCTATTATATTAACAGTCATTATTACAATGATGAATCTTATGCTCGTAAACTCCAAGCATAAAGATTTATTTCCGTGGACCGCTACTCTAGATATCGCAAATAACGAATTACAACCGACATATCCACCAGAGTATTCTTATATCATCATTGCAGTAACGACAATTTCCGGATTTATTGCAACACTATTCTATTTTAAAAAAGTAGACATTCATTAATGTATAGGAGTGAAACTATGAGCGATATCATTATTGCCTTCATACTCGGTATTGTAGAAGGATTAGCTGAATTTTTACCTATATCTTCTACTGGCCACCTTATATTAGTCGGGCATTTATTAGGCTTTGAGGGAGAAAGAGCAAAAACGTTTGAAATTGTTATTCAGCTAGGCGCAATTTTAGCTATTGCAATTTTATATCATAAACGTCTCGTTTCTTTATGTAATATTAAACCTCTTATACAGAAAGAAAAAAAATTCAACGCGTTCCATGTATTTCTTGGCGTATTTCCGGCAGTGGTTGCTGGTTTGCTACTACATGATATTATTAAAACATACTTATTCCAGCCATACACTGTTGTGATTGGACTTGTAGCAGGGGCAATTCTTATGATCTTTGCAGAAGTAAAAAAGAAAGAGGCAGCAGCCTATTCACTGGACGATTTAACATACCGCCAAGCTTTAACAATCGGATTATTTCAGTGCTTAGCGGTATACCCTGGCTTCTCTAGAGCTGGCTCTACTATCTCTGGAGGTCTATTAGCAAAAGTAAATTATAAGACTGCATCTGAATTCTCTTTTCTAATAGCTCTTCCTGTAATGATTGGGGCAACAGGCTTAGACTTACTAAAAAGTTGGAAGTATTTAAGTGTCGATGACATCCCTATGTTTGCGGTAGGATTCATTACCTCTTTTATAGTAGCGATGCTAGCAGTAGTAACTTTTCTAAAGCTTTTAGAGAAGATAGGTTTAAAACCTTTTGCATACTACCGTATTTTGTTGGCTATCTTATTTACGCTTTTCGTATTGCTATAGATTCATATAAGTCACATATTATTAAACTGATATTCAATTTAGAATATCGGTTTTTTTATCTATTTCAACTCTAGTATTACTCACTTCAATATGGCGTAGTGATAATAAACTACCATTCATAATCTGAACGTTCTTTAAGTAACTATGTCCTTTATCATAAAATGCAATTGGAAAATTAAAGATTCCATATATGTACAGAACATATTTACAAACTATATTCACTCCACATAGTATCTTTTTAATTTGCAAAACACTGATACAAATTAAAAATAAGTACAAAGGCATAACAAATAAATAAATTTCCTAGGAATTATAAAGAGATTACATATTAATTAGAGTGAGGTGACGATAAAAATGAATCAATTAGCACAGACATATTGGGATACTTATTGGGGAAACAACAAAAAACCAGAATCTGTTACAGCTTGGCAATTTGGGGATGCCCCTAATTATCTTGCACAACTAGTAATTGACGGTATTAAAACAGCTACATGCTCCGGTCACATTTTTTATGAATTAGAAAATGAATCGCTACCGACTACTAATGATTATAGTATTATACTCAATAGTAATGATGAACCTGTAGCTATTATTAAGACAATAGAAGTAACTGTAACACCAATGAATGAAGTAAGCGAAGAATTCGCTATCGCTGAAGGCGAAGGAGATCGTACTTATAATTACTGGAGAGACACCCATGTTCGTTTTTTTACAAAGGAATTAAATGAGATTGGTCTTAATTTCTCTGAAGATATGTTACTCGTCTGTGAGCGTTTTGAACTTGTTGATGTGAACAATAAAGTGAAATTTTAATAAACTGAGATTTACCAGCCATTCTTATTTTTATAAACACAAAAAAGACGAGTCATTCTGACTCGTCTTAAAGTTGCTTGGCGACGTCCTACTCTCACAGGGACAAGGTCCCAACTACCATCGGCGCTAGAGAGCTTAACTTCCG
>NZ_JAKUHC010000031.1:0-8622 GCF_022664295.1 Bacillus cereus group sp. BfR-BA-01311 | reverse complement strand
AAGTTAGTTTGTCTAGCATCTAAAATAAAAATTGACGTTTCACGTTGTTTGTTTCGTTCAGTTTTCAAAGAACTACTTGGTCGCTCATTTGCGACTTCCTTATGTTAACATTTTCATCTTTCAATGTCAACTAAGTTTTTCATTTCGTTCGTCGCTTTCGACGTTATTGTCATCGGCGACTTGTTCTATATTACACCTCTATACTCTAATCGTCAATACCTTTTATCCTTTTTATTTTATAAATTATGAAGGGTATTTTTATACTTCTTCCCTAAAGATTAATAAACTAGCACAGTCCCTTTCATAATCGACAGTTTATACTTTCTAAAGAATGAATATCAAGCCAAACAAATATATATTAAAAGTAGCTTTTTTATTTAGACTTCTCTCTAGAAATTATAAATACACCATACATTTACTAAAAATCTAATTAACCTTAGGAGGCGTTATGAAATGCATGTTAATAAGAAAATCATTTATGTATCCCATGATGCCCATTTCCACGGAGCACAGCTGCTTTCTTTACATACTATTAAAGCTCTCAAAGAAAACTTTCATTACTCCGTCGCAATTATTTCTATTGGAACGGGCATTTTAATCCACGACTTTCAAAAGTATGGTCCTGTTTATTGCCTAGAGGAAGACTACCCAACGAACGAAAAGATCGAATCATTAATAAAAAAGTTATTAACACAAGACTATACCATCGCCATATGTAGTACCGTCATAAGTGGTGACATAGTTGCATTACTAGCTAAACATAATATAAAAGTTATTTCATTAATACATGAATTGCCGCATTTAATACAACAGTACTCTGCTGAGGGAAAAGCGAGAAAAATTGCCGAGTCTGCTCACAAAATTGTCTTCCCTTCACAATACGTGTATGAAAAGTTCCGTACAATCACCCAATTAGATCATCAAAAGTGCCACATCCTCCCTCAAGGTTTGTTTAACCACAATCCTTATAAGAACAATATTGCAAAAGCGAGAAACGAATTACGAAAAAAACACAACCTGCCTCTAGATAGCAAAATCATTTTGGGGGTAGGCTTCGCTGATCATCGAAAAGGGATAGATTTATTCTCACTTATTGCTTACTCAGTAAGAAAGATTCATAAAAATATTCATTTTATCTGGGTTGGGAAAACAGATGTTCATTTTTTAAACACGCTATCACCAAGATATACAGCACATTTTACATTAGTGGATCCTACTCCAGATATCGGTTTATATAACGCTGGGGCTGATTTATATTTATTAACTTCAAGAGAAGATCCTTTCCCAAACGTGGTTTTAGAAGCATTAGATACAAAACTCCCTGTTATAGGGTTTAAAAACGCTGGAGGTTTTGAAGATGTTGTTACGGAACAAACTGGCGCATTAGTAGACTATTTAAACTTACCGATGATGCTGGAAAAAATATACGAATTTATCGGGGATGAAGATTTACGATTACAAAAAGGGACCTTTGGCCAAGAACTTATTGAAAAAAATTTCAACTTTCTTCATTACATTTATCAATTATTAAACTTGCTTGAGCATAATTATAAAAAAATAAGCGTCATTGTACCGAACTATAATTACGAAAAATACTTATCCGAACGAGTTAAATCAATATTAAATCAAACCTATCCCCTTTACGAACTAATTTTCCTAGACGATGCCTCTACTGACAATAGCGTATCTATATTTGAAAAGCTGCTCTCAAACGAAAATAAACATCACCTGAAAATTCAGCAGATTATTAATGATAAAAACTCTGGTTCTGTATTTAAACAATGGATAAAAGGTGTCACTGCAGCAACCGGTGATTATATTTGGATTGCTGAGGCCGATGACTTATGTGATCAGACATTTTTAGAAGAAGTAATACAAGGTTTTCATATAGATAGTGATGTTGCCTTAAGCTACACACAATCAAAACAAATAGATGAACAAGGAAATATATTGGCCAATCATTATTTAGATTACACAAATGATATTGATAAAGAAAAATGGCAGAGTTCTTATGTGCGAAAAGGGATAGATGAAATACAAGATACGTTACTTATCAAAAACACCATACCTAATGTCTCAAGTGTAGTTTTTAAAAACATAGATATAAAAACAACAGCAAAACAATTGGAACAGTTTAAAATAGCCGGTGATTGGTTTTTCTATGTTTCTATCCTTAAAGAGGGGAACATTTATTTCAATCCAAAACCTCTAAACTATCATAGACGACATACAAATAGTGTAACGAGAGCAGAAGATTCATATTCCCATTACAGTGAAGTTGTACAAATGCAGAATTTCATTAAAGAAACCTTTACTATCGACGACATTTCAAAAAAGAAAATGTACGCATATCGAAAGTATCTTAAAGCATATTTGAAGGTTTAATTATATATTTTCTTTATCATCAGTATCTCTTGTAAGACATTACTATTATTTAAGGAGGGTTACTCTTTGAAAGAATTTATAGAGGCAAATAAAGATTTGATTTCTCAAATTGCACAGAACTACAATGTAAATGCAAGTATCCATCCGGAGGATCATATCTTTCAATTCCTAGTCACGAATCCAGTCTTTCCGTCTAAAAAAGAAGCAATAGATTATTATTTTAAAGATGGAAGAAAATCAGCAGAAACACTCTTAGATTTAATGACTTCCTTTTATCCTCCTGTAGACACTCCAATAAAATTATTAGAATTCGCATCCGGATATGGCTGCGTAACACGCCATTTATTAAACTTACAAACGAACTTACATATAACTACCTGTGATATACATGAAGAGGCTATTAGTTTTATTGAACGCACACTAAATATTTCATCTATCTTATCTCACCCTGAGCCTGAACAAGTAAAATTATCGTCTACGTATGATATCGTTTTTTGTCTATCCTTTTTTTCTCATATGCCTGATACAACTTGGTTTCGTTGGCTGCAAACATTGTATAACGCTGTTTCACCTGGTGGTTTATTCATTTTCACAACCCATGGCTATCAAAGCAAAAAATACTTCGGGTTTCCAGATTTAAATAAACAGGGTTATTGGTTTCTTCCCTCTAGTGAACAACTGGATTTAGATGTGCATCAATACGGGCAAACGATCGTTAGTCCCTCTTACGTATGTGACAAAATTAAATTATTACCTTATAATCCTATCATCAAAAAATACACTGAAGGTTTTTGGTGGGAACATCAAGATCTTTGGGTAATACAAAAAGAAATAAAATAATAAACCATGCTCTACTTATACAGAAGTAGGGCATGGTTTATTATTTTTTACTATATAAGAACTCTTCAATCCATAGCTTATTTAATCTAATTCCACTTTTGAAATCCACTTTCGGTTCCCAATTACATTCTCGTCTTACCCTATCTATATTTAAAATGATTTTTTGAACATTTTCTTGCTTTTGTTTATAGCAGATAAAGTCCACTTTTCTTTCTGTTAATTTTTCCAATTCTACTATAATTCGTTTTAAAGAGAGACCCTTGCCGCTGCCTATGTTATACACACAAGATTTCAAGCGATTTAATTGTGATAGTTGTATAGTGATTTCCACTAAATCATCGATATAAATATAATCTCGAATAATCTCTTGTGGATCCCCATATATATTAATCTTTTCATTACTGAGATGCTGATACAAAAAACAGTTTATTGCTCCAACTTTCTTTAACGGGTTTTGATATTTTCCATATGGATTAGAATATCTACATACAACATAGTCCATTCCATACTTTTTCTTATAAAAGTACAAATAATTTTCAAGCGACACTTTTGTTATTCCATAAGGAGATAGTGGTTTTAATGGATGTTTCTCATCAATAGGTAAATATTCTGGTTCACCATAAACTGTGCCTCCAGAGGATGCTAATACAATTTTTTTAATAGGGAAACGTTTAACAGTTTCCATAAAATTAAGAAAAAAAAAGCTACTGTTCCTATCTCCAAAAACATCTTCAATTGAAGTTGTTACATTAGACGTTGCAGCTAAATAAATAATAATATCCACATTTACTAAAGCCTTATATATATCTTCAACATTTGCTAAATCACCTTTAATAAATTCAACATCACTTATAAGATTTTGAGGGAAATTATTTATATGCCTGGAAAATACTTTTACATTTTGACCTTGTTTCAATAAACCTAATGCGAGGTTAATACCAATGAAACTATTTCCACCTACTATTAAATAATTATTCTTCCCCATAATATCCTCTCTAATAATAAAATTTTTGCTTATCACACCTAGAAATACAAATAAATGAACTTGGACACTTTTATTACTTCTTTTCTTATAATTGTATGCCTCTTATACATTTTCATTATCTTTATTTTATATTTCCCTTTTACAATCGCTTTCTTATTTAAGACGAAAGCAAAATACACTCATAATATTTACTCATTCTCATGAATATATTGGATTAATAAAAAATTCTCTTCTATACCCTTAAAAAAGGAGTGTTAAACTCATGAAAAATATAAATCAAAAGTTTTTAGAGTACATCATTCTACATAAAGATCGAATTCCGCATTTCCATAAGGATTTTCCCCTTATATTATTTTGGAGTCATAGAAGCGGATGTACCGCATTAGCTAATTGGTTCTTCTTTCAAATTGGATTATTTCCTGAAGCAAAGAAATACAATGATTTTATTCATTACTATGAATTCTGGGTATATAAAAATAACCCCAATTATATACAAGCGGTACATAACGGTCTTCTAGAAGCAAAAAAACATGTTTGTAAACTCGTACGAAATCCCTATAAGAGGGCCGTTAGCTCATTTTTATTACTTGCTGACAATCCTTATGCTAGTCCTCAATGGAATAGTATCCGAAAGTGTTTTTATAATGACAAGCATAGTAAACAAGGAATATCATTCAAACAATTTTTATATTACGTTCAAGCACTTGGTTCCAATTCCCAAGTAATAGATATGCACTTTAGTCAACAATACGTCCAAGGTGAAGAAGCCTTTATCCAACGCTATATACCTTTAGAAGATTTTAATAAGCAAATTCCCAAAATAGAAAACGAATACGGTTTGATTAAATCTGACCTAACCAAACTTACAAGTTCAGGTCATCATCGCGCTCACAAGATGGTTTATACAGGAAGCTATGCAGAACTTAGCATTACAGATGAAGCCTTTCCCCGATTTCCAACATACGCAAGCTTTTATGACAAAGAAACAATGGATCTAGTTACAGAAATATATGCAAAGGACTTTGAAATGTATCCATACACGAAAGGGATATTTTAAACCCCTACGTTTTTCAATGAATAAAAGCAAATGTATCGCATAGCATAAAGTGAAACTTTAATTAGCGTTGGGTTCTCCCCGCTAATTATTCCCTTCTACCAATCTTACTTTTATGGTTTCCCTAATTTCTACCCACTCTCTTTAGTTTCACATGTGTCTGATACTATCCATAAAGTTAGGGCATTTACGGGCAGTTCATCTCCCACCTAACTTTTTTGCTCCAGCCGGATTTTGGGTTGAGAGCATTACTGCCATGAAAATACTGGGGGATATACATTGCATTTTATACAGGAGGGATGTCATGTGGAAGGTAATTTGAAGCACAATAATGGCTACTGCGTTATTTGTGAGAAGGAAGCTACATTTATAGAGCATAATGATTGGCTTAGAGATCACTATTTATGTTCTACATGCCACTCTATACCGAGGCAACGAGCTTTAGTTCATGTCTTAAATACATTTTTTCCAAAATGGGGTTCCTATCATATCCACGAGTCCTCACCAGGAGGGATTACAACTCAACTACTGATGAAAAACTGTAAAAACTATACATATTCTCAATACTTTAAAAACTATCCTCTCGGTCAATACTTTCAAGGAATTAGATGTGAGAATTTAGAAAACATGACTTTTCAAAATGAATCTTTTGATTTATTCATTACGCAAGATGTCTTTGAACACGTAATGGAGCCAGGGAAAGCCTTTAAAGAAATAGAACGTGTCTTAAAGCCTGATGGCGCTCATGTGTTTACCGTCCCTTGGTACCATACACTCCCAAAGACTTTACAAAGAGCAAGAAACAATAAAGAAGGAATTGAGTATATGGAAGAGCCAATTTATCATGGAAATCCTATTGATGAGAAGGGGGCTTTAGTAACATTTGATTGGGGCCAAGATATGATTGAATATATTTATACACATGCAAATATGTATACAATTGTTTATTTACAAAAGGATAGATCACTAGGATTAGATGCTGAATTTCTACATGTTTTTATTAGTAAAAAACATGAATATAATTTTTAGGCATTATATAATTTGGAGGTTAACAAATGAATAACTTTAAGTTAGGAAATGATTTTGATAACCTTGTTAGTCCTCTTTCTGACGTTGAACTTCTAAATCTATTTATACAAAGTTGCTCGCAAACAAAGATAAATGGCATCCCAGTACCTATGTTCCCCTCTGAAGAAATTCAACAACAGTTTGTAGGAGCTTCCTATGAACATGCTCTTTATGAAGCATATTTGTTTTATAGCCATGTAAAAACATATGCCCAAAATTTAGGTGTTCCCTTGAATAAAGAACGTAAAATTTTAGACTTTGGTTGCGGATGGGGAAGAATTATACGCTTTTTTTTCAAAGATGTTCGTGATGAAAATTTACTTGGTATTGATGTAGATCCCGCAATGATTAACATTTGCAATGAAACGTTAGGAAGAGGAATATATAAAACAGCCAATCCACAACCTCCTGTAGAATTTATTAGTGACAATTCATTAGACATCATATTCGCTTATTCTGTATTCTCACATTTATCCGAAGAAACTGCAGAACATTGGATAAAAGAATTTTCAAGAATTCTTCGTCCAGGTGGCATCTTCATAGCCACAACACAAGCGCGCTATTTTCTCGATTACTGTCAACAATTCAAGGAACACCCTGAATTCATTCAAACGGGTTGGCATAAAACTTTATCACAAGCTTTTCCAGATATAAATCGGGCCATCTCGGATTATGAAAGCGGTAATTTTGTCCACAGTCCTACAGGAGCGGGAGATGTTAGAAATAGTAGCTTCTACGGAGAAACGGTTATACCTAGAACTTATATTAAAAATCACTATGAGAAGTATTTAAAGCTACGGGACTTTTTTGATGACGCAAGCCGATTACCCCAAGCCCTATTTGTTCTCCAAAAAGATTAACTCTTTTCCTACATGGTAATGCGCATAATTTTATAATGAAAATCACTTTTCATCTCAGCCATATATTAAATCATACAAGATTCCTCTATCGAGCAAACTGTAAAAACGAATTCAATATGAAGCACAACAAAATAGTAAGTAAATAATCGATCTAGCGCTTTAAACTCGATTCAAAAAATCAAAAGTAACTTCCCCCCACTTTGAACTACAAAGAACATAAGGAGGATATACCTTGAAAATAATTGCTTTTTACTTACCGCAGTTTCATCAAATAAAAGAAAATGACAAATGGTGGGGAAAAGGTTTTACTGAATGGACAAATACTAAAAGTGCACGACCTTTATTTGCAGGACATTATCAACCTAGAGAACCTTATCAAGATTTTTATTATGACTTAACGGACCCATCCGTAAGAAAATGGCAAGCAAAAATTGCCAAAACACACGGCATATATGGTTTTTGTTATTACCATTACTGGTTTAAAGGGAAAAGACTATTGGAGACACCCTTTAATGAAGTACTTAAGACGGGCGAACCAGATTTTCCATTTTGCCTTTCTTGGGCAAATGAACCGTGGACAAAAACTTGGGATGGTCTTGATAGCCATATATTAATGCCTCAAAATTATGGAGAGTTATCGGATTGGAAAGAACACTTTGACTATTTATTACAAGCTTTCCAAGATGAAAGATATATTCGTATAGATGATAAACCACTATTCATTATTTATCGTCCTGGGCATATCCCTGACTGTGAGCAAATGCTTAATTACTGGGATACACTCGCACAAGAAAATGGTTTGAAAGGTATATACTTTGTAGAAACATTAAACAGCTTCCCACTTCCTAATATAAATGGGTTCGATGCTAGCATTCAATTCGAGCCTTTTTATACAATTGCTCATGATAGCTCTCCAGACATAAATAAGACAATATATGAGTCTGGTAAACAAATAAACGCTTGGGATTATGATAAAGTTTGGATGTATATACTAAAGCGATCTCCTCCAGAGAAAAAAACATTTCCCGGTGCCTTTGTTGACTGGGACAACACAGCACGTCGCAAAGACTTAAATAGCAGCATCTTCCTCGGTTCTACTCCTGAGAAGTTCACGATATATTTAAGTAAGCAAATCCATCGTACCTATTCTCTTTACAACAGCGAGTTTTTATTTATTAATGCGTGGAATGAATGGGCAGAAGGTACTTACTTAGAACCAGATAAAAAGCATGGATTCGCCTATTTAGAAGGAGTTAAACAGGCAATTAAGAGAGGTATGAAAGCATACAAAAAAGACGAGTCATTCTGACTCGTCTTAAAGTTGCTTGGCGACGTCCTACTCTCACAGGGACAAGGTCCCAACTACCATCGGCGCTAGAGAGCTTAACTTCCGTGTTCGGTATGGGAACGGGTGTGACCTCTCTGCCATC
>NZ_JAKUHC010000030.1:0-8781 GCF_022664295.1 Bacillus cereus group sp. BfR-BA-01311 | reverse complement strand
TATTTATGTTTGGTAATTTTGGTTTAATAATTTTTATTTTTAGTGATTTTTTTCTTATTAGGGTTGATGAGGATCACAAGGGTGTTCTTCATCAATTAATCCCCAGTAGGGTCTTCTCACTTTTACACTATTCCATTGATGACCATCCCAATAAAAATGCGAATAAATTGGTACCCATCTAAATCCTTCTGGTGATTTTCTTGGAGGTCGTTCAGGTAAACAATCTTGACGATTATCATAGACAGGGGCATTATTAGTATTAATATCAAATTGATTTTGTGTAGTTAAATAATTTGGAATTTGAGGTGTTTGATAGTAATTGTTATAAGGATATTGTATTGACATAACAATTCTTCCTCTCATTTTAGAGATTTTTAAATTAATTTTTTATAACGTTTTTTTTAAAAAATCATATATTAATTTTAGTAAATAATTATATCAGTTGTGGTTTCCCCAATGCCCTGGGTGCCAGTTCCAATATGATTTGTACAAATCCCAATGTCCTGGATGCCAAGACCATTGACCTTGGGTACATACTCCATGATGACATTTAGATGGATGGTAATCCCAATGTCCTGAATGATAGTATGGATGGGCTGGATGGTAATCCCAATGTCCAGCATGCCATGTTGTCATAAAAATCCTCCTTTTGATATAAAACCTGTTGTATATGCAATCAAAATATATTATGTGTTAAAAAATAGTAGGATAGTTGTCTAAAAAAAAATGGGTATTAGCTTATAAATGCTGGCGGTACCCCTTTATTAAAAAGTTTACTTTAAAAGTAATAAAAAAGAGTCCTATGTTTATGGGATTCTTTTTTATTCTTTTGATAATATTGTATTAATTAAATATAGATGATAGTTTAGTGAGAGTTTATATATTTAAAATTAATGATTTCATAAAAGTGGATGATATAAATTTAAGTTTATTTTGTTGAGCATTAAGACCTTAACAATCGTTGATAAATAAGGCGTTTAAACGATGTATAAAGCCTTTTGACATATTAAAATTAACTTTTATAAAGATATTTGCTACTTATAAATTATTACCTTGAACTATTTTGGATGTAGAAGGAGCGAGCGAAATGAATCTTAGTAAACAAATTAAAAAATATCGAGATAGGGAAGGGTTTTCTCAAGAAGATTTAGCTGAAAAAATTTATGTTTCTCGTCAAACCATTTCAAATTGGGAAAATGAAAGAAGTTATCCTGATATTCATAATTTATTGCTTCTAAGTGTTCTTTTCGATGTTTCTTTAGATGATTTAGTTAAAGGGGACATGGAAATGATGAAAAATAATCTTCAGCAAGTTAAATTTAATAAGTTAGGACAAATAATGGCTATATTTTTGATTTTAGCTGTAGGATCAATAGGGTTAGCGATTAAATTTTTTGGTAATGTAGGTTTAATTATTCCATTTGTTTTTTGGGTAATTGCTATGACAGCTGCTATTAAAATTGACATCATCAAGAAGCGTGAAAATATAAAAACATACGCTGAAATTGTTGCTTTCATGGAAAATAAAGATGTGAAAGCGGAAAGAGACAAGCGAGATAAGAAAAAATATATCATTCAAAAAACGTTGATTGTTGTAGGGGTTTCGTTGGTTTCAGGAATTATTGCTCTTTTGAGTTTTTCGATATTTTTATAGAGTAAAGATGTTCAATGTTATTGTGTAAATACAACACATGATTAGAAATAGAGAATATTATGTTGGTCAATCAAAACGGACCTAGTGAAACGAAGGGAGTATTTGACTTGACCAACTGAACGAAACCCAGACCCTCTTGGCATTGAACAAACTATTGTTTGTTCCTGCCAACCGGCGAGGGATCCCCTCAAGGATTGAGGGGTTGGGGAGTTCGATTGATGGGGTCAAGGGGAAGGATTCCCCTTGTAGGTTCGGACAAAGTCCGAGATCTTTTCCATGCTTTGCATGGATCGGCGAAGCCGAAAAGCGTCGCAGACCCCTATCAATTTTGATGCGTTAGCGTCAAAATACGTATAGGGTTACGTTAATTGACATCATTTTGTCGCTTTGCTAGACTGATGGTATCAATTAATCTAGGGAAAGTGGTGGCACTTTATGTTGGGTTCTATCTCATTTAATCAATCCCACCAAAGTTCATTGAGTCATAATAACAGAGAAAATATTCACGGGAATCCTGGTATTGATCCATCTAGGTTAGAGGAGAATATTTACTTTGTTCAAAAGGATATCCGAAGTGTATACAAGGAAGTTTTTCAAGAAGCAGTGGACAAATATAATGAGAAACAAAAACGGAATGATCGTAAAATTGATGATTACTATGACAAAATACATAAAGATGATAAGACGCATGAGCAACGAGAATTGGTCGTAGCGATCGGGGAAGGTAAAGACGACCCAAAGTATAGGGAAGCGAAAAAGGAAGCGCTGAAGCATTATGCTGAGGTGTTTCAAGAGCGAAATCCAAACCTAGCGGTTTATAACATGGTTTTACATGATGATGAAGCGAATCCGCATTTACATATTAACTATGTACCGAATTTCGAAAGTAGTCGAGGATTAACGAGGCGTGTCGGAATGGATAGAGCTTTGCAGCAACAAGGTGTAGAAGGAACGGGAAGAAAATTAATTGCACATTGGAGAGAATTAGAAACGGCTTATATTGAGCAATTGGCTAAAGAACATATTCCGAATTTTGAACGTGCTAATGTAGGTTCACATAAGTACATGAAAGTTCGTCAATATAAGGAGTATGCAGAAGCAAAGTCAACTATTGAAAATCAAGTAGAGGAAAAAGAAACACAATTACAAACGATTGACGATCATTTAAAAAACGTTGAAGAGAAAACAAACGAATTAGAAATGACTAAAAAGAGTTTGGAAAGTGATGTTGTTGATACGTACAAAGAATTAGAGATAGTAAAGCAACAAGTAGAGAGTGAAAATGAAAAGCTGCAGCTAATCGGCCAGCGTCATGTGGAGTTAGAAAAAAGAGTAGAACAAATGCAAAAAGAATTAGATAGTGCTACGAATCAAGTACCAAATGAACCTGTTAAAATTCCATTTTTACGCAAAGAAGTAGTAGTAGAAGTACAGGATAAAATGTTTGGAAAAGCTGAAATCACAAAGAAACAGACAAGAAATTATGTGTTATCGCCAGAACAATATCAAGAATTAACAAAGCAAGTGAATGCAGCGGTTACTATCAAAAAGGATTATGAGCGTTTGAAAAAAACAGATTTTGTGAAAGAGAATGAGAGTTTAAAAGCGCATGCAGAGGGATGGATGAAAGAAAATCGAACGTTGAAACAAGAAAAAAGTAAGTTGCAAAAGGAAGTTGGTGTATTAAATAGAGAAATTAGCTCGTTAAAAGCTCATATAAAGGGTTTGCAGACGAATATAAGAGTTTTGTATGTACAAACGAAAAAAGTTTTTAAAGAGCAATTTAAAGCGTTTAGGGAGATTGTTAAAAAAGAATTGGATAACAAGGGAGTAGATAATCAATTTGAACGTGAACATAAGAGAGAAATAAGAAGACATCGAGATTTTGATAGAGAAAGATAGGATTGAATGTTATGTTTTTGCAAGAGATGGAAAGCTTTAACAAGGTGTTTCATGTTATTATAGAGAAAAGACATACAAACGAGAAAAACCGCCCATGCTTTGGTCGGCAGGCGGTTTTTCATAATAAGGTTGGAATCAACCAATATATATTCTATATACATTCTAACATATAAAAGTTGATTCCTTCCACTAAGGGAGAGAATTATTTTATGACAAAAGTTGTAGATTTTGGACAAGCTGAAAAAAAAGCGAAATTAAGAGATAGTAAGATTGATAGTATTTATGATCAGTTGCAAGCCGGTGGTTATTCAGAAGAAGAGAGAGCAATGCTCTTACAGTTATTAAGTAAGGCGACTGGCGGAGAAGAATATTTTATTGCAAAAAAGAAAAAACCAACGGATCGGGTGAGATTTGTGCAGATTATAATGGATAATATGGAATATTTAAATGGTATTGGATATTTCACTAATGCAGAGCAAGCGTTTTTGTTGCAGATTTCTTCTTACTTAGAATTTAAAACTAATGTAATTATTGAAAAAAACAATAATGATAATGAAATTGATACTAATGCAGCAACGCCTAGTTATTTAG
Organism: Bacillus cereus group sp. BfR-BA-01311; assembly: GCF_022664295.1. NCBI lineage: Bacteria > Bacillati > Bacillota > Bacilli > Caryophanales > Bacillaceae > Bacillus > Bacillus cereus group sp. BfR-BA-01311. The sequence goes on along the minus strand of NZ_JAKUHC010000030.1, from coordinate 4,634 downwards.
CTGAAAAGCTTGGTAAAACAAGAGAGAGTGTTTCTAAAACAATGAATTCCTTGTTAAAGAAAGGTGTTTTAGGGGTTGCAGAAGCAGGGATGACAACTGATGATGGAAGGATTTGCACAAGTCGTACATGGTTTGTAAATCCTAATATTATGTGTTGTTCTCCTAAGGATAGTGTTGATAGGGCAACTCAACATATTTTTAAAAAGTCATTAAGGAATTTTAAGGTTAAGGGTGATACTAAAAAACATAAATTACCCATTTATTTATTTTAGATGTCAATTTTACTATTGACATCTTTTTTTTTTTGCCGTTTTTCCATTTTTTAGGTGTGAAAAAAAAATCACACAGGTGTGAAAAAAAATTCACACCTTATATCGTATAAACCCTTGATATTACTGGTTTTCTTCATTTTGCTCTTCTCACTCTTATATATAGGGCTAAAAGTTCCGCAAGGAACAGGTCGTATTTTCTTTCGCTTTGCTTCAGAAAATCTCCACCTTTTTCGCTTTGCTTCATCCTTGCAAAACTTTTTTCGGCGGGAGTTAGAATATCGCCAAGCCGAACAGACCAAAAACGGGATATTGAGTTGCTCGACTTGGAATAGCAATTATACCCGCCGAATCGCCTAGTTCAACTGTTCATGAATAGATATTTACTTTATATTTTTAAGACACTAAAAGGGGCTAGCCCCTCGCTTCGCTCACCCCAGCCAACCACCACCCCAAAAACAAGGGGAAACCTAAATAAATAAAAAAGAAAGACCACCTAGTTGTTATGTCGCGAAATTACTGGTAAATGGGTCTACATACCCTTTGACAGGTGTAGAAATCACCTCCTGTTATTTGCATGCAACGCGCAAAACAACTAGGTCCAGTTGAATAGGACATGATTGCAGGAGAATTTGAGGACATTACTATGGGTCCTATTCCTCCTGGTCCTTGATCGGGTATTTCTATCGGAAATTTTGGTATAGTTGGGCACGGCTTTACGGTACATTGTTGTTCATAATAGCAAAACGGTCTATTTCCAAAATAAACACAGTGAAGTACTGGAGAACAGTTTATACATTGCATAGTTTTTTCTCTCCCTTTAATTCATATATTAATCTAAGCGTAAATTAAGGTTTTATAAGGTATTTTAAGAGTTTTACATAGTCATTCAAATTATAGATTATGAATAATTTATCTAATATGATTGGGTAGTTTTAAGTTTTAATTTGTCTAGGGGAAAACCTAAAGGAGAGACTAATGTCTTCCTTTCCTCTATAAAAAAAGTCCTCCAGTTTAGCTGGGGGACCTTTTTTATTTATATAATTCTCGAAAGCGGAAGTTCTTTGTTTCGCAACTTTTCTATTAAACAGGATCTGTTGGAAAAAACAAGGTAATAAAGAACCGTACCTGACTTGGAACTTCCGCAGAAGCAATCAGTCGATTCGAATTAGGAGCAGACAACACTATCTCGCTGTTCGGCGTAGCCGTTGCATTAGCTAATGTGACTGGTGGAGTATCGGAATTTAGAGGTGCTGAATGTTGTATCGCAACTTTTACAAAGTTGTTAGAGAGGTTTTGAGCAATAACTGTCATCAGACGGATAGGGTCTACTGGAAGAATAATGCCTGGTGCAAATTGAAAAATTGTATTTTCAATGAATTGTTGAATCGTAACGCCGTCTGGGGGGATTTCCACTCCCACAGTGGCATCTACACAGAAGTCTTGCCGAATAATAAGTGAATCAGAATGAATCACCGCATCACTTACGATTCGGTCATTGTGACATACTTTTTGAGAACAATCGTTGGAACAACAAGGTGCGGAAAATCCACTTCCTAGTGGTTGAAAACAAGGATTGCAGTGTTTTTTTGACATAAAGAATCGAACTCCTTTACATATCCGATTTATTATATGCAATGTAAAGGGAGTTTGTTTTTCTTGTACGTTTGTTCATGTTTATCTAATAAAGAACAAAATGTATAGGATATTCATGTGAAGTTTACATAACGTCCTATTATCGGTAGCAACTATTTTCCTAGAATCCTTGTATGTACAGGGATTCTTCTTTTTTTGTCTGGTTATCTCGTATACAGGATTTTATACATCGTTGATATAGTGAGGATTTTAGGGATCTCCACTATTCTTTTTTTGCATAAAATCTTGTATAAATAAAAAAGATTTCGATGTTATTATCGAGAAGTAATACATATCAGTGTTAAAATCGGAATGTATTTCGAAATTAAATCGTTTTTTAAATCGGTTGTCATATCAGTTGCAAGTGTATTCCGATTTTGATTGAAATATTGATTTAATCTTGTTATATGAGTAAAAAACGTATTCCGTTTTTGGGGGAGGAATGAAAATTGGAGCTAAAATCGGAAATGCATACACCGAAAATTGTTGCGGATCTTTTAGGGGTCACAACCGATTTGTTAAAAGTATGGTCGAACGAATTTAATATACAAACGGAGCGAAGCCAGGGAGGGCATCGCAGATATTCAAAGGAAAATATAGAAGAATTAAAAGCAATAAAAGAAAAAATACAGGTGCAAAAATGGTCCTACGATCAAGTTCGATCATGGCGAAACGGAGAACTTGATTCGTTTGTTTCAAAAGAAGAAAAATCAGAATTAGAAAAGAAATTGGATGAGGTATTAGAAAACCAACAATTACAAAATCAGTTTAATCAAGCGCTTGTTCAAAAATTACAGGAGATTACGAATGAATTAGTGACGACGAAAGAGCATTTAGCTAATACAGAGAAAAAATTAACAGAAGTAGAGGGTAAAAACAATGAATTAGAAGTTTTTATAGAGAAGAAATTAGAGAAGCGAGATCAGTTATTGCTTGAAAACATTAGAGATATGCAAAAGCAAAATCAGAAACAAAAACGGAAAGGTTTTTTCGGTTTGTTTAAAAATTAAATGTAGTTGTTATTCTTTGTAGTGTTCTAATGTCGGAAAAAGAGGAATAGAAATATAGCATACATATAAAATAATAAGGGAATGCAGTACAGATCAGTATACAAGCATTCTCTTATTATTTATATGTTTTTATTGATAAAAATTTTCTTTTATTTTATTGAACCAATTCTCTTGATAAGCAAGAGCAATTAATAATGCTACAAAAAATGTAATAACTATAAATTTAGCTTGTAGAAAGGTATATGTATAATGAATTATTACTAATGATGATAACCATACTCCAGCATCTATGCTACCGCCAGCGTATTTATATATTATAGTGAATTCAATTATATGCTTTACACAAGAAAGGGTTATTCCAATAATTAAAAGACTGATGGCAATAAAGAGTATAAATAGTGTATAGTTTTCTAAGAAATTGAGTACAATTGTGTTGTATTTTATAATTTCTTTAGGTGTTTGGTTAATAGTATCAATATTAAATTGTGTTTTTAAAAATAGGCTTGCTGAATTTAGCATGTAGTATATAAATACTATTAGACATGAGTGTTGTGTTAACCAAAAAAAAGAGCCGTCTTTTATATAATCTATAAGTTTATTGTTGAGCATATATTATATAATCCTCCTATATCGATATTATATATTCTAAAAGAGAATTGTTGCATTTACTAGTTCTTTTTATATGTCTTTCATTTTTTTATTTACAGTGTTTTGAATGTATATTTTTATTATATAAATTGAGGATATCAGTGGATTTGGTGGTAAGTTAATTTTTAAGGGGAAATGAATGTAAACTAATATTTAAAAGTTTACATTCGGACTTTTAAATATTTGTTTCATAAAATGGTACGAATTTGAAAATTTACTAAAATAGAAATTGGTATTATTTTAAACGAAAAGCTTAGTGGTTACTAGGCTTTTTATTTAATTTATTTATATTTTACATAATAAACTCTTAAGTAAGCTGTTAATATTTTATAAGTATTTGCATTTTTTTTATGCGATTTTACATATAAGAGGATTATTTTATGAGGAATAAATTATTATACATATTTTGGTTATCAGCTAAATATTATTATGTTGGGATGTAAACTGCTATTTTATTGAATATAGTTTGAGATTAAGGAGAGTGAGGTTAAATATGGCACGCTCAATTCGTGTTTTTTACTCAAACATGCAAGGGGTATCACGGCAGAATTTTAACTGGCCCCCCATTACTAAAAAGTCAGCGGTTTTAATTACAGCGGCACAGTTTTTTTGGCCTGGTGGCATTGGAGGGCTTGAGACTATTCGTCCGCATCTTGGCGCAGCGAGTATTTGGGTATCCAATATAGGAGCTCATGATCCAGAAGGTCCAGGAGGTAGTGGGTCCGGTGGTGTAGAGTTTCTCCTTCATGTGGACTCGAATACACCAATAAATGTTATGGTTACTATTACGGTACTTGACGATATTGAGCAATATCACCGAATAGATTAGCGGTTTTTTATTTAAAGTTAATGGGATATTTATCTGAAGATGAAATTTATGCATAATTGATTAAAAAAAACAAATTTATATGTGAAGATTTTTGAATTACCAAACATAAATACCGTATTAAATTTAATACGGTATTTATGTTTGGTAATTTTGGTTTAATAATTTTTATTTTTAGTGATTTTTTTCTTATTAGGGTTGATGAGGATCACAAGGGTGTTCTTCATCAATTAATCCCCAGTAGGG
>NZ_JAKUHC010000029.1:0-12694 GCF_022664295.1 Bacillus cereus group sp. BfR-BA-01311 | reverse complement strand
CCACGAGCCTCCGAACCCTCAAACTCCCAAAGCTAACCCCAGCGGGCAAAAACCGCCCTTCTGGGGCCACCCCTGGCGAGTTTGCATGAGGGTTCCCCTCATCGTCAAGGAACTTTCGCGGCATAAACGCCAGGACTCAGCAAATCACTTCCAAAATTGATACCATTTTTTTTCATTATTTGCTGCAACCATCTGTTTTACTTCTTGAAGTTCTCGCATAACAGTCATAACCGCTTTATCCCGATTAGTAACCTGTTGTTTTTCTATAGCATTAGAATAAGTCAATAACTTTTGTTGAGATTCCAATATGTTTGTTAGTTTAGCTATTTGCTCATTTTGATTCTGTAATTGTTTTTGTTGCAACTCTACTGTATCTTTTAATTCTCTCAATACTTCTTTTAAATCATCAGATCCAGGAGTTATAACAGTCATATCTGTATTATTAACTGTTAATCCTTCTTCTTTTAAAAGTAATTTGCAAGCATCTTCCAATGTAACTTGTGGCATACTTTTTAACTCTACTAATCTTTGTAATAACTTAACATCATAATCATCGAAAATAATTCGTTCTCGTTCGTCTCTTTTAAAGGCATAACAGTTATAACTCTCAATTAGTAAGTAATATTTTTTAACCGTAGAAGGTGATATTTTTAATCTTTTTGCAACCTGGGATACATTTTCATAAATAATAAGTGTCATAATAGTCATAACCTCCTTTTCAATATTTCAAATTCGTTATAACAGTTATAACTCCTTTATCTTAACACTTTACATAAAATTAAGTTAAATCAATACTAATTCTTCGTGCACAGATTCATTAGATCTTGTACTTACGAAATAAGTGGTTTTAATTTCTTTTTCTTCTTTGCACTTAAATCAATCAATAAAAAACATACAAATAAATTAACATTTTGTTTTTTAACATAATAATTTCCGACTAAAAAATGAACTACTCTATGAAATTGGAAATTCTGAATCAAAAAAAGAGAGAAGAGCATAAGGGGTTTTTGGGCCCAACTAGGGGTTGGGACTAGGCGGAGCCTAGTTTAAACGTGGGTACACGAAAATCCCCAGGATGTCCACTCACTGATGACACAAAACCCTACAAATGTCCCCATTGTGTCCCTAGATGTAGACTCAGTGAGTACACAAAGTCTCTTTGATGTCTCCATATGAGTACTCACTAACGACATAATACTTTTAATAAATTGAAATCAAACATTACTTTAAAATACTAAAAGAAAACAAAAGACATTAAATAAATATAAATCTTTAATTTAGAAATAAATAACAACAAAATAAAAGATGCTATCCAAACACTTCAGGATTCTTTTTAAAGGATATAAATCTAAAATAAGACTATTTGTCATAAAAACAAAAAAACAAGCTTAAAAAGCAAAATAAACAGGTTTAAAAGAAGGTTTTCCTTTGCTTTTGGGGTTGAGGCTGGTTCGTCGTGTGGGGACGAGCCCCCACATATTACGTATCTATCAATATGGTAAGTGAAATTATTAAGCGAAGGCACTAGCGGTTCGGCTCGTATAATAGCAATTCAAGTCGATGATCCCAAATAGTTGCTTTTGGATGTATCGGCTTGGTGATATCCAAACTCGAGCCGAAAAAAGTTTTGCAAGGATGTAGCAAAGCGAAAAGGGTGGAGATTTTCTGTAGCAAAGCGAAAGAAAATACAACCCGTTCCTTGCGGAACTTTTAGCTATTTCTATATAGAGTAAGAAGGGACAAGCATACTAACATCGAAAATCGTCAGTAATACCAAGGGTTTCAGGATTTTTCGTACTTACCGTTTTTGGTAAGTAAACTTACCGTTTTTGGTAAGTACGAATTTAATAAAAAAAGTCTACTTTAAAAGTAGACTTAGAATAATTTAATAGGTAAATTTTTAAGTTGTTTTGGAACCTTTCTAAACATAGCTTTAAGTGTCGGATTAACTTCATCTCTATTCCCTGAAAACATGATGTGAGGATTTATAAATAATGCATATGCTCTAACATTATTATCATCAACACCACTCTCCGAACGAGCTATAATACCTTTATCAATTAACTTCCTAACTAACGGACTAACTTTAGTTTCATATCTTCCGATTTTTTTAGCTAATTCTCGCTGAGTTAATGGAATTTGTTCTTTTGAATTAATATCACTAACTAAACAATTACTTAAAAAACCTACACACATTGAAATATCTAATAAAAATACTTTTTCAGCATTCGTTAAATAATCAATTTCAAATAAATATTGAATATTTTGTTGAATAATTTGAACAAATTTTGCTTTATTTTTTATTTTACGTTCAGGAACTAATTTCATTCCTCTTGAACTAGCTTTTGCTTGAAGTTCATTCGCTATGTACATTTCTTCTTCTGACAAGATCTTTGAATTCTTCATATCTCTCAATCTTGCATTTTTTTCAGCCTGTTCTAAATTGTTGATATTTGACATAATCTTTCTCCTCTGTCCTAAAATTTTCAACTAGAGAAGAGGAACATTTTATGTTATGATTCTTATAGAAATTAAAAATAAAGATATTCAAAAAACCTCTCCTCTAATTGTTTGTTTGGTCGCTTTCAATTATAACATGAGAGGTTTTTTTATTACCATAAATTAAAAAACCTTAAATTATGATACTGTTATTATTCATAGCGTAATGCTTCAATTGGATCTAATTTCGCTGCTTTATTCGCTGGAATTAATCCAAAAATAATACCTAACACCATAGAAAATAACACCCCTCCAACAACAACATTCCAAGAAACAAGTGGTGGCCATTTTGCAATTGATGAAACAATATATGCACCACTATATCCAAGACCTATACCTACTAAACCACCTAAAAGTGTTAACATAACAGCTTCAATTAAGAATTGTAACAATATTTTACCACGTGTCGCTCCAAGAGCTTTACGTATCCCAATTTCACGAGTGCGTTCTGTTACAGATACAAGCATAATATTCATTACACCAATACCACCAACAATCAATGAAATACTAGCAATACCACCAATAATCATTGTCATAATATTTGTCATTTGAGAAATACTTTCTTGAATTTCTTTTAAATTCATAACCTCATATTTCCCTGTAAACTCAATAGGCTTACGACTATTTAATACATTCGCTGTTTTTTTTCCAGCATCATCTAAATTATCTACATTTTTAGCTTGAACAGAAATACTATTAATTTCTTCTGTCCCATATAATGTCGGCCATAAGGAAAGCGGAATTAATGCTTCAGAATCTCCTATTTCCATAAATCCTTCTTCTGCTTTATATACACCAATAATTTGCATTGGTTGACCTTTTAATTCCATGATTTTTCCAATAGGGTTTTCTGATTTAAATATTTTTTTTTCTACACCCGAACTAATCATAATAACATTATTTCCTTGCTCAATATCCACATCGTTTAAAGAACGTCCTTTTAACAATTTCACTTTATTTGCGACGAAATATTCCTCCTCTAATCCTTTAACATTTACCAAATCTTTTTTATCATTTATATCCAATGTCTCCATACTTGAATTCATCTTAATTACATGTAAGATTTCAGGGATTTTTCTTATTTCAAAAATATCTTCTTCTGTCAACTTTGGCTTTTCTTCCGATTTCATATCAAATGAATCGTTTATATCAGGACTATAATTAACAGAAATCATATTACTACCCGTACCAACAAATTGTGATTTTAATGAAGCTTCTCCACCTTGCCCAATCGCAACAACGGTAATAATAGAACCTACACCAATAATAATTCCAAGCATTGTAAGACCTGAGCGTAATTTATGAGCTAAAATAGAAGATAAAGCAATTTTTATACTATCTAATAAACTCATACTGCACACCTTCTATCTTCTATGATTTTCCCATCTCTTAACAAAATACGTCTTGAAGAATACTCAGCTACCTCTTCTTCATGTGTAACCATAACAATCGTCGTACCTTCTGCATTAAGCTTCGTAAAAATATCCATAACTTGCTCACCAGATTTCGTATCTAGCGCACCCGTCGGCTCATCAGCCATAATAAACCTTGGATTATTCGCAATCGATCTTGCAATAGCTACACGTTGTTTCTGTCCACCCGATAACTCACTCGGTAAATGATGAACCCTGTCTGATAAACCAACTTTACTAAGTGTTTCAAGCGCTCTTTGACGACGTTCTGATTTCTTCACACCTCCATAGATAAGCGGAAGTTCAACGTTTTCTACTGCGGAAAGACGAGGTAATAAGTTAAAATGCTGAAATACAAATCCAATATATTCATTACGAATTAAAGCAAGCTTTGACTCATCTGCCGTTAAGATATTCACATCATTCAAAATATATTTACCTTCTGTTGGCCGATCTAAACAACCAATAATGTTCATAAGCGTTGATTTACCAGAACCAGACGGTCCCATAATAGAAACGAACTCGCCTCTTTGAATTGTTAAACTAATACGATGTAAAATTGGCACAGCCAGCTGTCCCTGGTAATATGTTTTAGAAATATTATTTAACGTAATCATTTCCTTTGCACTTCCATTCCGTCATACACATTGTCAGAAGGATTTTTAACTACCTTTTGCCCCACTGTTACGCCTTCAGTAATCTCTGTCCAATCTCCATCAGTAGCACCTTTTTTTACATTTTGTTTACGAAGCTTTCCTTTTTCTTCGATATAAACAAATGCATCATCGTCTTTTTCTACAATGCTCTTACTTGGAACAGCAATCATCGTCTTATTCTCTAAGTTTACTTGTAATGAAACATGGTAACCTGGAGATAAACCGTCTTGGCTATCAAGACTTGCTTTATATGTATATTGGGACATATTTTGAGTTGCCTCACCTACACCACCAGCTTGACCCATCTCTGCACTCGTTGGGAATTCACTTACCTCTGTAATCTTACCTGTCCACTTCTTCTTATTATTTGCTTTCGCAGTTACAGTGAATGTTTGATCCTTTTTGATTTGTGACTTCTGAAGCTCTGTTAAAGTCCCTTGAACTTGGAACGGGTCTTTAGAAGCAACTTGTAAAAATGCCTTCCCTTGTCCACCTAACGCTTGAGATGAACTTTGCGCCGCATCTTTATCTAACTTTTGAACAACACCAGCAAAATTACTATAAATCGTAAGCTCTTTCTGCTTTTTATTTAACTCTTCTTTCTGTAACTTCCCTTTCTCTTTCTCAAGGTCAGTTGTTTTTTGCGCTATTTCTAACTCACTTACTTGCTCTTCCATCGGATCTGTTACTTCCTTCCCAGCTCCGCTATCTTTCACCTTCTTAATTTCTTTCTTAAGCGAATCAATCTTCTTTTTTCCTTGATCATAACGCATATCTGCCATCTTCTGATCAAGCTCAGCTTGCTTCATTTGAAGATTAATCTCTTCATTATCATAAGAGAATAACTTCGTACCTTTCTCTACCTCTTGTCCTTCTTTTACCTCAATATCTTTCACTTTTCCTTTGGCCGAATCCGCATAGAAACTTTCAATATTCCCAGGCTTCACCTGACCAGAAACTAACTTCGTATTATTCAGCTTACGCTCTGTCACTTTCTCAAAACTTACAGCATCTGTATTCGTTATACTTTTCTTCTTACCCTGCATCATATAAATATTAATAAACACAACAATAGAAATTAACAAAAAAGAACCAATAATAATAAAACGTTTTTGTTTTTTTCTCTTTAAATGAACTTTATCTAAAATCATAATTTTCTCCTTTAAACCGTGTTTTTTAAAACTATTTAAATTTTTATACAATAGTAAAAATTAGTCAATCTAAAATTCTCAATATGCAATTATGCATAAAAGTAGAAAATTGAATGTATATTCTGATAACCTAATGAAAGAATTAATTCTAAAATTTGTAATATTCAGGAGGAATTTGGGATGTTATTTAACGTTGTGTCAAAATTAGGTTGGACAGGTATTAATATTGGAACAGCTAATGCACTTATCGGAGCACTTATGACTGGTAGTGATATCTGGACTGCAATTTCAGTTGCTGGTTTAGCATTCGGTGGTGGAATTGGTACAGCTATTTCTACAATTGGTAGAAAAGCTATCATGGAAATGGTAGAAAAAGTAGGTAAAAAGAAAGCTGCACAGTGGTAATATAAAATAATAAATGCTTTTAGAAATATTTATATTTCTAAAAGCATTTACCATAAAGACATAATTCATCGGGGTAATAAAAATGTGGAAAACTCTATCTGTATATATAAAACTTAATTTCAAGTATACTCTAAAAAGAAAAATTGAAGTATTAGACAAAAAAATATTTAGTAAATTAAGAATCGATACAAAAAAATATTTCGTTTTAACTTTAGCAATTTTATACTTAATTGAATGCGCTTTATTAATGTCTATAAGTGGATTAATAACAAATCAACTAAAAAAAGCTTTTTCAATAGAATCTGTAGTTTATTATTACTACGCTTTTTTATTTTTATACGCTTCATTCCTTCCAATAATTTCAAGAACCTTCAAATTAATAACCCCATTTGACAAAGATTTATTATTTAAATCGCCACTACATAATAATAAAATTTATATAATGCTATGGCTAAATGATTTTATAAAAAATAGCCCAAGTTTCCTATCTTATATTGCCATAGGTATAGGAATTAGCTTTTATCTTAATAACAAATTATCATTTTATACAATTACAATTTGTTTAATCTTAATTAGCACTATAATTTCTTATATCTCACAACATATTTATATAAGTTTAAAAGTAAAAATGATTCAACAAGGCTATGGATATAAAGCTTTTATAAGTTCAATATTTATAGGGATTTTCACATTATTCGTAACAATCCTTATTGCAAAATTATTTATAAATCTAAGTGTTCCATCTTTTAAACTATTAATCAATAAAATTAAATTGAATCATTCTTTTACTTGGGAAAACTTTTTATCAATACTAAACAATACAATGCTCAGTATAGGTGAATTTATTAGAACTATCATCGATAGTTGGACACCTAGCGCAATAGCTACTAGAATACTTTTTAATAACTTACAAAAAACAGATATCAAACTAATCCTATTATTAGTATTAACAATAATTATTATGTTACCAATAACTCATAAAAAATCAGGATTTTGGTATAGAACAGAATTTAATAAAATTGTCACTAAAGTAAATGGATGGATCCCACATTATGGTGTTTTTTTACAAAAAATAACAAAAGATTATTTAGTTAAAGTACAACTGAAAAAATTATTTAGAGACAACGAACAATTATCTAAACATTATACGTTCTTTTTTATTGATTTTAGTATTTGGATGTTTGGAGGATTAGCTTTTACTTTATCTAACTATAGTTCTTCTGAACTTTTCCAACTATTCGGAAGTTGTTTTATTATACATGCAATTACTAGAGATGCATTTTCATCAGGAAATACTCTATTCCCTGGACACTTAAATTTCGACTCAGATGGGAGAAGTGTTAAAATTTTTCGTCTATCTGGAACAAATCTCTACAAATTATACAAAGCAAAAATTAAAACACAACGTTTATTAGGAATACATGAGTCATTAATAGGTTTATTAATAGTAATAACTATATTCAAAACAAATTATTACACATTATCTATAATAGGTCTGATTTTTATATTGAATTTAATAGTGAGCCCACACTTCTCATTATTACCATCATATATTAGTCCACACTATAAAAGACAACATTATACGGAAACCGGAACTTATAAAGAACAAGAAATTCTTAGCGATTCAATTTTCAATCGAATCACAAATTTGATAAATATAGCTATTACATTTCCCTTTTTAGTAGCTTATTTAGCAAATATAAAATTTATATACTTCTATATAATATATAGTCTATGGATAATACTTATAATAATAATTGCAATAATATTTATACATCTAACATGTAAAAAAAATAGTTCATTGATTAATAAAGGAGATATTACTTCATGATCCTAAAACCTTTAAAAAAACAATTCATTTTAGCAGCATTAATATATTTCGGAACAGTATTATTTGGAGTTTTTTCATATTTTATAGTTCCATATGATTTAGGTGAAATGGGAATTAATACTAAGACTAATTGGTTAGAATATTTCATTCATAATGGAACAATTAATCTAATAATTATATTTAGCTTTTTATCACTTGGTTTAATAACTGTTGGTTCACTTTTGTTAAATGGGATAGTAATGGGATATATGTTTGGTCATGCAATTCAAACAAATGCTGTAATGAAATTTTTATTATTATTAGCCCCCCATGGAATCATAGAAATTCCAACTGCATGGTTAGCTAGTGCGGTATCCTTTTTTATCATTTCATATACTACAAAAAAGATAAAAAACAAAGAAAAAATAGATTTTAAATTTCTTATATTTACAATTTTAAAATACACAATTATAACCGAAATTTTAATTCTTATTGCAGGAATTATTGAAGAAAACATAACTTTAATCTCATAAAACAAGGGGTGTTTACCATTTTATTAGAAGTGTGTAACATTAATAAAAATTATGGAGATAAAACTATTATTGAAAATTTAAATTTAAATTTGAATAATAAAGAAATCATAGCAATTATGGGTTCCAATGGAATAGGAAAAACTACATTACTAAACATAATTACAGGATTAATAAGACCCGATTCAGGAGAAATTTATATAAAAAAGATAAACCCTTTTGACGATGTAAAAGCAAGAAAACATATTGGATATATACCTATAGACGGTTTTTTATATGATCATTTAAACGCTTATGAAAATCTTGAAATGATAGCAAATTTATATGGTATAAATTTCAAAGATATTGATATTATAATGCTTCTAGAACAAGTTGGATTAGAGTTAACCGATGCAAAAAAAGCAACAGGAACATATTCCTTAGGTATGAAACAAAAACTTAATTTCGCATGTGGACTTATACATAATCCTGATATAATAATACTAGATGAACCATTCAATGGATTAGATCCTAATTCTACAAAAAATTTCAAAAAATTACTGAAAAAATTATCTCAAACAGGAAAAGGTATAATATTTACAAGTCATCTTCCCGAAACAATTATAGAACTTGCAAATAAAGTTGTAATAATGAACAATAAAAAAATTACTGCTCAACAAGAGTTAAACGAAAATAGTAATGTAGCAAAACTATTAGAATGGTTTGAAGAAACATTACATAAAAAGGAGTCTGAAAATAAATGAACCCTCAAAAATCAAAAAAAAATTCTAACATTAATTTCTCTGAAATTTTCGCACTAATCTTCAGTATATGTATTTGTATTTATTTCTTTGGATTTAATTTTAAAATCATTTCTTTATCATTAGGATCACTATTAATATACTTCCTAATTAAATTTATACAAAGAAAACAATAATAGGAGATTATACAATGAATACACAACCAAATAATAATACCCAAAATGTAAACACTAAACTATCAAATATTATTACTAATCCAACCACAAAACTATTAAAAATAAAAGATACACCTAAATTTGGATTATCTTTAATTATCAATATTATATTTACAATGATAATAACTGTAATAACCAGTTACTATATGCTAAAAGATCCTTCCGTTGTCCAAAATGATGCATTTAAAAATATAGAAGGTATATCTTCTAAAAGTATAGAAAATATTGTTTTAGTTATTGGTGGTATACAAAGTATTTTTACAGTAATAATAAATATATTAATTACTTCTCTGTTTACCTTATTATTTGTTAAAATCTTTAAAGGAAAAATAAATTTCAAACAATCGTTTTCTTTAAATACCAATATCTTTACAATCAGTGTATTATCTTCAGCATTCACATTATTAATATATGTAATATTTGGTTTAAATCCTGCAACATCTCCTACTAGTTTAAGTACATTAATTACTGAAGATGGATTTTTAAAAGGATTTATCAATCATATAAGCTTATTTAATATTTGGTCTACTTACATTCTTGTATTAGGATTAAAAATCATAGGAAAATTAGCTTCAAATAAAGCATGGACTATTGCTATGATTTTCTTCATATTCAGCTCTATAGTGGAAGGCATTTCTATGATGATAAAATAATTAAAATTTAAAAAACAAAAAGAAGAACAAACTAAGAAATAATCTTATTTGTTCTTTTTTTATTCAAATTAAAAGTAAAACTTTTGAATAAAAGATGACTCAAAATATTAACCATCTTTCATAGCCCAATACAAATATTCTTATAACCATGAACAAAGTAGAAATTAAGTGTAGAATTCTAAAAAAGAAAGGGGGGGGGCAAGCTACGAGTTTGGCATGCCAAATCCCAAAACGTTGTTTTTGACTCGATAAAAGATTCCTACAATCTTTACCCTTTTTTCGGTCTCAACATTTCATTTCTCGTCCAAAAACAGTTGTCGCTTTGCTCGATTTCCTATTTTTATGAAAGTAAACTTTTAAATATTAGTTTACATTCAAATCCCCTTAAACATTGACGTATCACCAATTCCCCTGATATCCTCAAAATACACAATAAAAGTATACATTCAAAACACTATAAATAAAGAGGTCATAAAAATATGAACAAAAAACCACATCTCATTGATGTCCAACCCATTCGTAGCAAAGAACAAATCGAAGACATGAAATGGGCCCTAAAACGCCACTGTTCCGAACGAGACTATATACTATTTTTAATTGGCATTCATACAGGTTTACGTGTGAGTGATCTACTCGAACTTGAAACGCAAACTATACTAAAGTTAAAACGAAAGAAACGAAAGGAATTCAAAATCAAAGAAGGAAAAACAAAGAAAGAACGCATGATTAACCTTACTTCCATTTTTGATGAGGTATACTCTTATGCTCAAACTCTAGATAATACCTGGTTATTTCCTTCCCGAAAAGGAAACAAACCCATTAGTAAGATCCAGGCTTATCGACAATTGCAAAAAGCCGGAGATTTTGCCGGTATAGAATCCATTGGTACCCACACTATGCGAAAAACCTTCGGTTATTGGTTCTATAAACAAACTAAAGATGTAGCCATGTTACAAGAAATTTTAAACCATAGCACACCACAAATAACACTTAAATACATAGGAATCAACAAAGAAGAAAAAGACAATATATTAGATACATTTCTTATCTAATAAAAATCCCCTTCAGGAAATTTGAAGGGGGTTTTTTTAATATTTATTATTATGATTAGTAGTAATTAAGCAAAAGTAGCTGCTTGCTCATCTTTTGCATTTTTATCAATTAATGATATTTCAAAACCTAATATATTAGCTAGCTTTATTAATGTAGGTATTTTAGGAATGTCAATTCCATTTTCAATTCTACTTATTGTCTTTTGTGGCACTCCTGACAATCTTGATAATTCACGTTGGGATATTCCTTTTCTATCTCGTGCTGCCATTAACTTACCTACGATCTCCAACGCAATAAATAATTCCGGATCTCTTTGCGCCAAATCTTTCCGGAGATCATCAAAGTTTTTCATTTCTTTCAACTCCTAGCATTATAAATTTACCTTTTTGAACATTTTGCTCTAATTTTAAGAATTCCTATACCTATACTCATTTAATATTTTCGAATTCCCTCCTAACTTTATAATTTTTGATCTGCCGAACCTTGTGTTCAAATATTTAGGACATCCGCACTCATTACAAACCGGCAAAACCGGTCACAGGCATCACAGTTTACGATTATTGATTTTGAATCCATTCTTCTTTTCGTTTTTCAGCACGAATAATTTCATTCTGAGGTGTTTCATCTTGCTTTTTCTGAAATTGATTAGTAAGAATAATAGCATCCCCAGAAAAGTAAAAGAATAAGACACGGCTATCATTAACTCTTAATTGCCAAATATCCGTCCCTTTTAGTTTTTTAATACCTTTCCTTTTAATTTTCCCAGCATGAATATCTTTCCCATTTGCCTCCAGCATAACTTGAAGCTGATAAAACTTTCTCCAAGTAGCCTGTTCATGCTTTTCAATGTACTGAATCCACTCGTAAACTGGTTGATGCCCGCGACTGTCTGCATAGTAATGAATCTTCATCGCGGTGACCTCCTATATAGTCTGTGATTTTCTGTTTTAGTGATACCTTTATGTTATCACTAGTTGTTTAAAATATAACATAAAGGTATCACCTTGTCAAATTTATATCTTATATTAAAACCAATTAACTTTTCTCTTTCTTATCATCACATCCTACACTTTTATTCTATAATCTCTTTTTAAACTTCTCTTCTAAAAATACATAAGTTATTCATCACGTTTTCTTACTTAATTTTAATTTATCTTTCCCCTAATGCTTAATTATTAAGACGATAAATCACAATAAAAAAGCATTCAACAAATCATTGCATGCTTTTTTATCCTTACTATACATAGCCTATATTGTAATAACTCAAAATCTATAAAAAAATAACATACTAATAACAAGGGAATGCTTGTAGACTGATCTATACTGCATTCCCTTATTGTATGTATGCTATATTCTTATTCGCCTTTTTCTAACAGTAGAACCACGAATCTTGGCGAAGACATTGGTTTTTGCCCTGTCCTGGGGTCCGTCCTCGCTTTTTATTCCACGGTTCCCTTGACCACGAGCCTCCGAACCCTCAAACTCCCAAAGCTAACCCCAGCGGGCAAAAACCGCCCTTCTGGGGCCACCCCTGGCGAGTTTGCATGAGGGTTCCCCTCATCGTCAAGGA
>NZ_JAKUHC010000028.1:0-14888 GCF_022664295.1 Bacillus cereus group sp. BfR-BA-01311 | reverse complement strand
GAACACGGAAGTTAAGCTCTCTAGCGCCGATGGTAGTTGGGACCTTGTCCCTGTGAGAGTAGGACGTCGCCAAGCAACTAAAAACACAAGTCATTTGACTTGTGTTTTTTTATTTCCCATGAAATAGATTTGGTTCCATTAATAAAAAATTTGAAATATAGTAAGGGATTTTTTGAGCAGAAATACTTAGAAATTGATAAATAAATGGATAATCTTCAGAACCATAACTTCCAAGTAAGTCATACCACCAATCTGTTTCATATCTAGAAATCATGCTTAAATTATAGAGCAATAAATAATGAATGAGGAGTTCAGGTAATATTGGCTTAGGATTTCTAGGGTCAGTCGTAAGTGGCAAATAATAAGTATTAGTAAGATGTTCATAGTATAAAGGAGTACTGTACATAGGATTCCATGATTGAATAGGCGCTGTAAAAAGTAAATTCGATTTATTAGTCTTCTCAGGTACGTGTTGTATTGATAAATGCTTACAAGATGTTTCAATGTAACGAGAAAATCTCTCTTTAGTCATATGTAATCGATCTAGTAGGTTGACTGAAAAGGAGAGCTCATTTTTAATTGTTGAATCAATTTTATATAAAGTTGATCCTTTTTGACTATAACGAAATAAATTTTGTAATTCTGGAATATTTCCCATTAGTTCTAACATGTTAAATTTTTCTGCTTCTAAGTGTTTCATGTGAAACAGTTGTTCTGCAACATGAGTAAACAATCCGTTTTTTTGTACCTTCACCTCATCTTCTAAAAATTGATACCCTTGTTTTTTTCGTTTGCGAGTTGTAACGCCATGAGCTAAAACAGTAGTGGATTCAGGATAGTTAGGGTCAATAGTTAGTAGGCATGCTTTAAACAGTTGACTAATTCCATAAAATAACAACATTGGTTGAATGGAAAATGGAGCTGTCTTATATAATTCATAATAATTTTTCCCGTGTTCTAAGTAATAAATAAAGGGATAACAATTTTCAAAACTTTTTTTTTCTGCATCCTGAATAGAGGATTTTTCATAACAACGGGCAAGATAACGTTGTACGTTTTGAGATGAAAAAAAGAAACTTAACTGCTGCCAAGTACAAGATGTTTGATGCATATATTACGCTCCTTTTATTGTCTAAAAATTCTAACATATATATACGTCCTTGACAGTATTTTAACCAATTGATAAGCTACTAATAATAATTTCTGGTATCATAGGGGGAACAATTATGTGGGAATCTAAATTTGTTAAAGAAGGTTTGACTTTTGATGATGTATTACTTGTACCAGCTAGGTCAGATATATTACCAAGAGAAGTAAGTGTTAAAACAGTTTTATCTGAAAGCTTACAGCTAAACATCCCGTTAATTAGTGCAGGAATGGATACAGTAACAGAAGCTGACATGGCTATTGCAATGGCTCGCCAAGGTGGTTTAGGAATTATTCATAAGAATATGTCTATTGAGCAACAAGCAGAGCAAGTTGATAAAGTAAAGCGCTCTGAAAGCGGCGTTATTTCAGATCCTTTCTTCTTAACTCCAGAACATCAAGTATATGATGCAGAACATCTTATGGGAAAATATCGTATCTCAGGTGTACCGGTTGTAAATAATTTAGATGAGCGAAAATTAGTTGGTATTATTACAAACCGTGATATGCGCTTCATCCAAGACTACTCAATCAAAATTTCTGACGTAATGACAAAAGAACAATTAATTACAGCTCCAGTTGGTACTACACTGGAAGAAGCTGAAAAGATCCTACAAAAGTATAAAATTGAAAAACTCCCTCTTGTTGATAATAACGGTGTATTACAAGGGCTTATTACAATAAAAGATATTGAAAAAGTAATTGAATTCCCAAACTCTGCTAAGGATAAGCAAGGACGCTTATTAGTTGGAGCAGCAGTTGGTGTAACAGCGGATGCTATGCTTCGCATCGATGCATTAGTAAAAGCTAGTGTAGATGCAATTGTACTTGATACAGCACATGGACATTCTAAAGGTGTTATTGATAAGGTAAAAGAAGTTCGTGCTAAATACCCATCACTAAATATTATCGCTGGAAATGTTGCTACTGCTGAAGCAACGAAAGCATTAATTGAAGCTGGTGCAAACGTAGTTAAAGTTGGTATTGGACCAGGTTCTATTTGTACAACACGCGTTGTAGCCGGTGTTGGTGTACCACAATTAACTGCAGTTTATGATTGTGCAACAGAAGCTCGTAAACACGGTATTCCAGTTATTGCTGATGGTGGTATTAAGTACTCTGGTGATATGGTGAAAGCTTTAGCGGCAGGAGCACATGTTGTTATGCTAGGTAGCATGTTTGCAGGTGTTGCAGAAAGCCCTGGAGAAACTGAAATTTACCAAGGTCGTCAATTTAAAGTGTATCGTGGTATGGGTTCTGTCGGTGCGATGGAAAAAGGAAGTAAAGATCGTTACTTCCAAGAAGGTAATAAAAAGCTTGTCCCAGAAGGTATTGAAGGACGAGTGCCATATAAAGGACCTTTAGCAGATACAGTTCACCAATTAGTTGGTGGCTTACGTGCAGGTATGGGATATTGCGGAGCACAGGATTTAGAATTCTTACGCGAAAATGCACAATTCATTCGTATGTCAGGTGCTGGCTTACGTGAAAGTCATCCTCATCACGTACAAATTACAAAAGAGGCTCCAAACTACTCATTATAATGTCTTATATACAAATAGACAGAGATTTGATATCTCTGTCTATTTTTTTTTGATTATGTTAGAATAACGGTTATGTGAGTACATAGATATTGGGGGTAGCAAAAGTGAAAGGTATGTTTTGCAAAAGATTCATTGCTTTGGTAACAGTGCTTACACTAGCTTGTAGCATTTTTATGCCATATAGCAATGCATCAGCTGAAACAGGAGCCGCTTTAAACATTGAAGCAGGTGCGGCAATTTTAGTAGAAGCGAATTCTGGGAAAATTTTATATCAAAAGAATGCAGATGAATTATTATCCATTGCTAGTATGACAAAGATGATGAGTGAATATTTAGTTCACGAAGCAGTGGATAAAGGAAAACTTAAGTGGGACCAGAAAATTAAGGTTTCTGAATATGCATATAAGGTTTCACAAGATGCTTCATTATCAAATGTTGCATTAGAAAATGGTGGCTCTTATACAGTAAAAGAGTTATACGAAGCAATGGCAATCTTTTCTGCAAATGGTGCAACAATTGCATTAGCAGAAGCAATTGCAGGTAAAGAAGTAGACTTCGTAAAAATGATGAATGACAAATCGAAAGAACTAGGGTTAAAAAATTATAAATTTGTCAATTCTACAGGTTTAACGAATAAAGATTTAAAGGGAATGCATCCTGAAGGAACAACAGCGGATGAAGAAAATAAAATGTCTGCAAAGGATGTTGCAACTTTAGCACAACATTTAATTAAAGATTATCCAAAAGTGTTAGATACAGCAAAAATCCCTAAAAAAGAATTCCGTCCAGAAAAAGAGAAGTTTGGAATGTCGAACTGGAACTGGATGTTAAAGGGCTTAGTTAAAGAATATGATGGCGTAGATGGCCTAAAAACAGGCTCAACTCCAGAAGCAGGAGATTGCTTCACTGGTACGGTTGAAAGAAACGGAATGCGTTTTATTTCTGTAGTTATTAAAACAAGTTCTCATACAGCACGTTTTGATGAAACAAAGAAGCTATATGATTATGGATTTGCTAACTTTGAAGTGAAACAAATGTATAAAAAAGGTTCTTCAGTAAAAGGACAAGAAACAGTACGAGTAGAAAATGCGAAAGATAAAGATGTAGCAGTTCAAACGAAACAAGCTATTTCACTTCCAGTGCCAAAAGGAAGTAAAGATGTTTATAAAACAGAATTAAAAGAATCAAGTAAGGGACAAGAAGCACCTATTAAAAAGGGAGCTGCGCTTGGTCAAATGGTAATTACGCCAAAAGATACAAACGACCCTGGATTTTTAACTGGTAAGTCACTGCAAGTGGATCTTGTAACGACATCTGAAGTAGAAGAAGCAAACTGGTTTACTCGTGCTATGCGCGGAATTGGTTCATTCTTTAGTGGTATGTGGAATAGTGCTGTTGATACAGTAAAAGGTTGGTTTTAAAAGCTCCTCACGATAGGAGCTTTTTTTTATTCCTATTTTTCATACCGACTTTATGAAAAAGTAGTAGACAAGCATCTGATAGTTAGTGGTAGAATGTAAGAGTATTCTTAATTTTCGCCTTTAACGGGGGAAAGCAATTCACCTAGGGGGGTTTTTGTACATGACAAATGTAACAGGGACAGAACGTGTAAAACGTGGAATGGCAGAAATGCAAAAAGGCGGCGTTATTATGGACGTAGTTAACGCTGAACAAGCAAAAATTGCAGAAGAGGCAGGCGCAGTTGCCGTTATGGCATTAGAGCGTGTACCAGCAGATATTCGTGCAGCAGGTGGCGTTTCTCGTATGGCAGACCCAACAATTGTTGAAGAAGTTATGGGTGCGGTGTCAATTCCGGTTATGGCAAAATGCCGTATCGGTCACCTTGTAGAAGCACGTGTATTAGAATCATTAGGGGTAGACTATATCGATGAGAGTGAAGTATTAACTCCTGCTGATGAAGTATACCATTTAAATAAACGTGATTACACAGTTCCATTTGTATGTGGTTGCCGTGATATCGGAGAAGCTGCACGTCGTATTGCAGAAGGTGCATCTATGCTTCGTACAAAAGGTGAACCAGGAACAGGAAACATTGTAGAGGCAGTGCGTCATATGCGCCAAGTCAATGCAGAAATCCGTCAAGTTGCGAGTCTACGTGAAGATGAGTTAATGACATATGCAAAAAATACTGGCGCTCCTTACGAAGTATTACTTGAAATTAAACGTCTTGGTCGCTTACCAGTTGTAAACTTTGCGGCAGGTGGTGTAGCAACACCAGCAGATGCAGCATTAATGATGCAACTTGGTGCTGATGGGGTATTTGTTGGATCTGGTATCTTCAAATCAGAAAACCCAGAGAAATTTGCACGTGCAATCGTTGAAGCAACGACTCATTATGAAGATTACGAACTAATTGCAAGCCTTTCTAAAGGATTAGGTAATGCAATGAAGGGTGTCGAAATTTCAACGTTATTACCAGAACAACGCATGCAAGAGCGTGGATGGTAATTAAAGGAGAACTTTAAAATGGTGAAAATCGGTGTACTAGGTCTTCAAGGTGCAGTTCGTGAGCATGTAAAATCAGTTGAAGCAAGTGGTGCAGAAGCTGTTGTTGTAAAGCGTATAGAGCAACTTGAAGAGATTGATGGTCTTATTTTACCGGGCGGTGAAAGTACAACAATGCGCCGTCTTATTGATAAGTATGCTTTCATGGAACCACTTCGTACATTTGCAAAGTCTGGTAAACCAATGTTTGGTACATGTGCAGGGATGATTCTTCTTGCGAAAACACTTATTGGCTATGAAGAAGCACATATTGGTGCTATGGATATTACAGTTGAGCGCAATGCGTTCGGACGCCAAAAGGATAGTTTTGAGGCTGCGCTTTCAATTGAAGGCGTGGGTGAAGACTTCGTTGGTGTATTTATCCGTGCGCCGTATGTTGTAGAAGTAGCTGATAATGTTGAAGTGCTTTCTAAGCATGGTGACCGAATGGTAGCGGTAAGACAAGATCAGTTTTTAGCTGCTTCATTCCATCCGGAATTAACAGATGATCATCGTGTGACAGCATACTTTGTTGAAATGGTAAAAGAAGCGAAAATGAAAAAAGTTGTATAAGTAACTTGCAACTTGTATAAGATTATAGTAAATTGATGGTAACAATTTTATAAAATAAGCGTGTTGATAGGAAATAGTAACAAATGTCGTTTCTTATAGAGAGTCGATGGTTGGTGGAAATCGATAGAAACAGTTTGTGAATCCATCCTGGAATGGAATGTGGAATATCTTTTGGATTAGTAAGCATTCCCGGTGAAGAGCCGTTATTTCTACTTGAGAGGAAAGCGGTAATGCTTTCAACTAGGGTGGCAACGCGGGTTAACTCCCGTCCCTTTATATAGGGACGGGAGTTTTTTGTGTTTTATAAAATAAAAGGAGGAGTATACAATGCTTGATATTAAATTTTTACGTACAAACTTTGAAGAAGTAAAAGCGAAATTACAGCATAGAGGCGAAGATTTAACTGATTTTGGTCGTTTTGAAGAATTGGATACGAGAAGAAGAGAACTACTTGTTCAAACAGAGGAACTAAAAAGTAAACGTAACGAAGTATCTCAACAAATCTCTGTATTGAAGCGTGAAAAGAAAGATGCAGAAGCTCTAATTTTAGAAATGCGTGAAGTTGGAGAAAAAGTAAAGGATCTTGATAACGAACTTCGTACAGTTGAAGAAGACTTAGAAAGATTAATGTTATCTATTCCAAATATCCCTCATGAATCAGCTCCAGTTGGTGAAACAGAGGATGATAATGTAGTAGCACGTACTTGGGGAGAAGTGAAAGAATTTACTTATGAGCCAAAACCACATTGGGATCTTGCTACTGATTTAGGAATTTTAGATTTTGAACGCGCTGGGAAAGTAACAGGAAGCCGCTTCGTATTCTACAAAGGTGCTGGTGCAAGATTAGAGCGTGCTTTAATTAGCTTTATGCTTGATCTTCATACTGATGAGCATGGATATGAAGAAGTATTACCTCCATATATGGTAAACCGTGCAAGTATGACAGGAACAGGACAACTTCCAAAGTTTGAAGAAGATGCATTCCGTATTGAAAGTGAAGATTACTTCTTAATTCCAACAGCTGAAGTACCTGTAACGAATATGCATCGTGATGAGATTTTAAATAAAGAGCAATTGCCTATAAGATATGCTGCATTTAGCTCTTGCTTCCGTTCTGAAGCAGGTTCAGCTGGACGTGATACACGTGGTTTAATTCGCCAGCATCAGTTTAATAAAGTAGAGCTTGTGAAGTTCGTAAAACCAGAAGATTCTTATGAAGAGTTAGAAAAGTTAACAAATGATGCAGAACGCGTGTTACAATTATTAGAGTTGCCATATCGCGTTATGAGCATGTGCACAGGCGATTTAGGATTTACAGCAGCGAAGAAATACGATATTGAAGTATGGATTCCAAGCTATGGCACATATCGTGAAATTTCTTCTTGTAGTAATTTTGAAGCTTTCCAAGCGAGACGTGCAAATATCCGTTTTCGCCGTGAACCAAATGGAAAACCAGAACATGTTCATACATTAAATGGATCTGGTCTTGCAATTGGACGTACGGTTGCAGCTATTTTAGAGAACTACCAACAAGAAGATGGTACAATTATAATTCCAGAAGTTCTTCGCCCTTATATGGGAGGAAAAACAGTTATTAAGTAAATTTAAACATTCATCGGTATGAGTGATTGGTAATTATGAGCGTTGTCAGTACTGTAATGTAGGAAGGGGAAAGTAAAATTTTCCTTTCCTCATAATTTATTTTAGTAGGGTTGACTAACTGTTTTTCTTTTGATATTATATTTGATGTCAATATGGAGGTATACCCAAGTCTGGCTGAAGGGATCGGTCTTGAAAACCGACAGGCGGCGAGAGTCGCGCGGGGGTTCGAATCCCTCTACCTCCTCCAGATATAATTGACAACAGCGCATATAAGTGGAGATTGGAGAACTCGTTACCAACACGTAACGAGTTTTTATTTTAAAACCAATCATAAAGTATGGTGTAAGGTAATTTTGTCCTTATTACACACTCATATTCCGATGATTATCTTCATAGATATGAAAGGAGTCAACATGGATCTTATTATACAAACGTTTCCTTTAGATGGAAAAACTTTATATTATGTACAATGTCCTGTCTGTAAGAACAATAGAATTTTAAACAGTGGTGCAAACGTATCACGCATTATTAGTGATGATACATTCCGTAAACTTTGTGGTTGTACTTGTGATGTAAAACCAGCTACGAGTAAAGTAGAGGCGCCAAAACAAGTTAAAAAAGCAGCTGTAAAGAAAGAAGCAGCTCCAAAACGTACAGGTAAAGTATTAACGGCAGTAATTAACGGGAAAGAAATGACTGTTAAAGAGATTGCTGAAGCATACGATATTAGTACAAGTACTGTTCGTCAGCGCATTAACGCAGGAAAACCTGAGAGTGAAATTATTGCTCCAACAAAGAAGAAGTAATTTAATAGGAAAACCCGTGCATATGCACGGGTTTTTTATTTTACAAGTTTACGTGTTTGTTTTAAAAAATGGCCAATTTTTTTTATGATTGGTTCGATTGAATCACCATCTTTTAAAATATCGTACTCATTAATATTTAAGCGTAATACAGGGCATGAATTAAAGTTGTTAATCCAGTTTTCATAACGTCCATGCATTTCTTTCCAGTACTCAATTGGTGTTTGCTGTTCCATTGGGCGCCCGCGTTCTTGAATACGATCGACAATATCATCGAAAGAACCTTCTAAGTAAATTAATAAGTCTGGATGAGGGAAGTAAGGAGTCATGACCATAGCGTCAAATAAACCTTTGTATGTTTCATAATCAGTTTCCGTCATTGTTCCTTTTTCATGATGCATCTTTGCGAAAATTCCAGTGTCTTCGTAAATGGAACGATCTTGAACAAAACCGCCGCCATATTCAAAAATTCTTTTTTGTTCCTTAAATCGTTCTGCTAAAAAGTACACTTGTAGGTGGAAGCTCCAGCGAGTGAAGTCCGCATAGAACTTGTCCAAATATGGATTGGAATCTACTTTTTCAAATGATGTGCGATAACCTAAAGCATTAGCTAATGCAGTTGTCATAGTTGATTTACCCACACCTACTGTTCCGGCGATAGTGATTACTGCGTCATTGGGTATATCATATTTTTGCCTTAAATTCATTATTATTTCGACTCCTTTAAGAGAGTATTTTGAAGGGCAGATAGGATAACGTTTAAATCATCAGGATTTTTTACAAAATCCATATCGTCGCCATTAAATTTCAATACTGGTATTTCCGGATGATCTTTTTTAAAAGCATCCATTGCTGTTTCATAATCTTTTGTGAGCTGTAGTAAGTAATTTGGATCCATGTTTTTTTCAAATTCTCTTCCGCGCATGGCGATTCGTTTTTGCAATGTTTCTAGGCTAGCTGTTAAATAAACAATGACATTTGGCACAGGCATATCTTGTGTAAGGATACGATAAATTTGCATGTATTTGTCATATTGAGAGTCTTTTAATGTGCGGGATGCAAAAATTAAATTTTTAAAGATATGGTAATCCGCTACTACTGGTTTCCTTTGATTCAAGTACTTTATGTTAATGTCTTCTAATTGTTTGTATCTATTACAAAGAAAGAACATCTCTGTTTGAAAACTCCATTCGTCGATGTCTTCATAGAACTTTCCTAAAAAGGGATTTTCATCAACAATCTCTTTTAGTAAGTGGAGTTGCATGTGAGTTGAAATTTCCTTCGCAAGTGAAGTTTTTCCAACACCAATTGGTCCTTCAACCGTGATAAATGGTACTCCGGTCACGCTGTTTCCTCCTTTCAATCAGTGATTTACCGTGACTACTAAAAACACAAAACAGAATTATTGTAGCACAAGAGGGAAGCGAGCGGGTTAATTTGATATAAAAAGTTAGAAAATAGATATATGTATTAATTAAATTTTATTTTGGTTGATGATGTTATATTTGCTTTCAATGTAGTTTCCATTATTTTTAAAGCATGTATATTATCTTGGTCGTTGTTAGAGGCGATACAATCCTGTGGTACATACAATTTATAATTTCTCATATGAGCATCATTAGCTGTAAATAGGATACATATATTTCCGGCAACCCCTGTTAATATTAGATTTTCTATTTTTAAATAACCTAGTAATGAATTTAAAGGTGTTTCATAAAAAGCGGAATAATGTGGTTTAATAAAAATGTACTCATCAAAACTTGGAGCAATCTTATGGATTATATTTTCGCTATATTCATTTGTGCAATGAGTAATAAGTTGGTCGATATCAGATCTCCAAAGTTGATAATGGTCATTAACGTAAATTATAGGATAGCCGAAGGATTTCATTTTTTTCTTTAATTGTAAAATAGGGTTTGTTATAGTTTCGCATTTTTTAGCTAGAATGGGTCCGTGGGAAAATTGAAAGTCATTAATCATATCGATAATGAGCAAGGCGGTATTTTTCATATGTAATCCCCTCTCTTTTTTCTTTTAGGGTGGATTGAATTTGTAAAAGTTATCCCCTGTGTAGTAAATGGAAATAAGTGTACTTTATTTGTAATGAAAGGACTATGTTATGGAACAAGATCAAGATATTTATTTTATGCAATTAGCGATAGAAGAAGCTAAAAAGGCAGAGGAAATACAGGAAGTACCAATTGGAGCAGTTATAGTGTTAGATGGTGAGGTAATTAGTGTTGCCCATAATTTAAGGGAAACTGAGCAAAGATCAATAGCTCATGCTGAGTTGCTAGCGATAGATGATGCATGTAAAAAATTAGGGACATGGCGTTTAGAAGATGCAACATTGTATGTAACATTAGAACCTTGTCCAATGTGTGCGGGTGGAATTGTTTTATCACGAGTGAAGCGAGTTGTATATGGTGCAAGTGATCCGAAGGGCGGATGTGCAGGGACATTGATGAATCTTTTAACGGATGAACGCTTCAATCATCAATGTGAAGTAGTATCTGGTGTACTAGAGGAAGAATGCGGTACGTTGTTAACAAACTTTTTTAGAGAGCTTCGTAAAAAAAGAAAAGCAATAAAAAAATTAGAGAAGAATACTGGGAACTAACGTATTTGCATTTTCTAAAGAAACAAGTTATACTGATAATGCCTTTAATGAAGGCAACCGAATATTGGTTTTAACTTTGCCGTGCTAAGCGGGGAGGTAGCGGTGCCCTATACTCGCAATCCGCTCTAGCGAGGCCGAATCCCCTCTCGAGGTTATGTTGCTGTAAGGTCTGCCTTAAGTAAGTGGTGTTGACGTTTGGGTCCTGCGCAACGGGACCCCGTGAACCTTGTCAGGTCCGGAAGGAAGCAGCAATAAGCGGGTCTTCTCGTGTGCCGCAGGAGTGCCTGAACCGAGCTAACTGCTTGAGTAACGCTTATGGTACGTAATCGACGGAGGGTGCACGGCAGTTATATATGTATACAAAACTCACCTTAATACAAAGGTGAGTTTTTTGTATAGAAAATAACTTTTGGAATCTATAAACAGAATGGGTTATAATAAATGAGATAATAACCTTTGAGGGAGGCCGTATTTTCGTGTCATACCAAGCGTTATACCGAACATGGAGACCGCAAAAGTTCGAAGATGTAGTCGGTCAAAAGCACGTGACAAAAACGTTGCAAAATGCCCTTCTTCAAGAGAAAGTTTCACATGCTTATTTATTTTCTGGCCCGAGGGGAACAGGAAAAACGACAATTGCAAAAGTATTTGCAAAAGCAATTAACTGTGAACATGCTCCGGTAGCTGAACCTTGTAATGAATGTCCTTCTTGTTTAGGAATCACACAAGGATCCATTTCAGATGTATTAGAAATTGATGCGGCTTCAAATAACGGTGTAGATGAAATTCGAGATATTAGAGATAAAGTAAAATACGCTCCAAGTGCTGTAGAATATAAAGTATACATTATTGATGAAGTTCACATGCTTTCTATGGGTGCATTCAATGCGCTTTTAAAAACCTTAGAAGAGCCGCCAGGACATGTTATCTTTATTTTGGCGACAACAGAACCTCATAAGATCCCACCTACAATCATTTCACGTTGTCAGCGCTTTGAATTCCGAAAAATATCAGTGAATGATATTGTTGAGAGATTATCAACGGTCGTGACAAACGAAGGTACGCAAGTGGAAGGTGAAGCATTACAAATTGTTGCGCGTGCTGCCGAAGGTGGTATGCGTGATGCGCTTAGTCTTATTGATCAGGCTATATCTTATAGTGATGAGATTGTTACGACAGAAGATGTATTGGCCGTAACAGGATCTGTTTCTCAGCAATACTTAGGCAATTTAGTAGAGTGCATACGTGAAAATGATGTATCAAGAGCATTGCAAATCATAGATGAAATGATGAGTAAAGGGAAGGATCCAGTTCGTTTTATGGAGGATTTCATTTACTATTATCGTGATATGCTTTTATATCAAACTTCACCACAACTAGAACATATGTTGGAACGAGTAATTGTAGATGATCAATTCCGTAAGTTGAGTGAAGAAATGCAACCGGAAGTGATCTATGAGATTATTCATACCCTTAGTAAGGGACAACAGGAAATGAAGTGGACAAATCATCCGCGTATTTTCTTAGAAGTTGTTATGGTGCAATTGTGTCAACAGTTTATGATGCAAGCAAATGGTACAGATCGTTTGCAAGCAATTATGAACAGGATGCAGCAACTGGAGAAAGAGTTAGAGCAAGTCAAAAAGAACGGTGTGCCAGCTGGTGTACAACAGGAAGTAAGAGAGACACGTGCAACACCAAAACCGGTACGAACAGGAAGTATGAAAATTCCTGTCGGACGTGTAAATGAAGTATTAAAACAAGCGAAGCGTCAAGATTTAGAACAATTAAAAGCTGTATGGGGTGAGTTGTTAGGAAGACTCAAATCATATAACAAAGTAGCGTTTGCCGTTTTACTAGAAAATAGTGAACCAGTGGCAGCTTCAGATGACACTTACGTTTTAGCATTTCAATATGAGATTCACTGTAAGATGGCGAGCGAAAATCGAGAAGCTATGGATACAGTAGAACAAGTTTTATTTGAATTGCTAAGTAAAAGGTTAAATATGATTGCCATTCCAAAAAGTGAATGGGGTAAAATCCGTGAAGACTTTTTACAACGTGAAGGTGGAGAGTCTGAAGAAAGCCCGGAGAAAAAGGAAGACCCTCTTATAGAAGAGGCAGTGAAGTTAGTAGGGCAAGAACTCATTGAAATAAAAGAGTAATAATAATTAGGAGGAATTAATTATGATGCGTGGCGGAATGGGAAATATGAATAACATGATGAAACAAATGCAAAAGATGCAAAAGGACATGGCGAAAGCACAAGAAGAGCTTGGTGAAAAAACAGTTGAAGGTACAGCTGGCGGCGGAATGATTACAGTTATTGCAAATGGTCACAAGCAAATTCTTGAAGTGAAGATTAAAGAGGAAGTTGTAGATCCAGAAGATATCGAAATGTTACAAGACTTAGTATTAGCTGCAACAAATGATGCACTTAAAAAGGCTGATGAGCTTTCAAACTCTACAATGGGTAAATTTACAAAAGGCTTAAACTTACCAGGTGGAATGTTCTAGGAGGATATTGATACATGCATTATCCAGAACCAATATCAAAACTAATCGATAGTTTTATGAAGTTGCCAGGTATCGGACCGAAAACAGCGGTTCGATTGGCATTTTTCGTATTAGATATGAAAGAAGATGATGTGTTAGGTTTCGCGAAAGCACTTGTAAATGCGAAGCGAGATTTAGCGTACTGTTCTGTATGCGGACATATTACTGATCGTGATCCTTGTTATATTTGTAATGATTCACATCGAGATCAATCAGTTGTTTGTGTCGTGCAAGAACCGAAAGATGTAATCGCGATGGAAAAAATGAAAGAGTATCAAGGTGTATATCATGTGTTACGTGGTGCGATTTCTCCTATGGAGGGAATTGGACCGGAAGACATTAATATCCCGCAACTCTTAAAGCGACTACATGATGAAACGGTACAAGAAGTGATATTAGCAACAAACCCTAATATTGAAGGGGAAGCTACAGCGATGTATATCTCCCGCCTCTTAAAACCTACAGGCATTAAAGTAACTCGTATTGCACATGGTCTGCCAGTTGGTGGAGATTTAGAATATGCAGATGAAGTGACATTATCCAAAGCGTTAGAAGGGCGCAGAGAAGTATAAGAGGAGAAACAAAAATGTTCTTTCAAAAAAAGGGTAAATTGCGTAAAGAGTATGACGATAAGTTAATTGTACTTTTGGAAAAAGTGAAGAATGAGTGGTTACGTCAGAAGAGAATGGTCGAACAAAGTGTAGAACCGTCTCAAGATGTCATTTGTTCTTTGAAAATAGCAGAGGCGAAATATTTCTTTTTGTTGAAAGAAGCAAAGCGTCGTCCTGTAAAAATGGAACAATGGTAAAAGGTTCTGCTTTCTAAGCAGGCCTTTTTATTTTGTTTTTTAAGTGCTGAGGTATTGTTTTATTTAGTTTATATGAAAGAGATGCTGCATATGATAACTGTTCTTTTTTATTGTCTTGTCCCATACAAATAGATGTATAGGTCATTCATAAGGAGGAAAAAATGAATTCTACAATTATTATTGTTGGTATTCTTACTTTAGTATTTATTTTTCTTGTTTTTGGTGTTGCCTCTAAGCCATTACGTTTTATAGGTAAGGTGATTTTTCATGTTACTTTAGGAATAGCATTGCTTTTTATCGTAAATGTTGTAGGGACATATTTTGATTTTCATATCCCAATTAACATGGGTACAGCAGCAATAACGAGTTTATTAGGTCTACCGGGTGTGGCAGCATTAGTGATTATTAAGCTTTATATCATGCCAAGATAAAATTATTTTGGCATTTTTTTAAAAAGTGTTGACTATTAAATGATTAATATGGTAAATTAATAAGCGTCGTCAGGAACGAAAGGAAAAAGTTGTTGACAGATTTAACGCAAAATGTTAAATTATAAAAGTCGCTGAAACGCGATATTGAACTTTGAAAACTAAACGAAACAAACAACGTGAAACGTCAATTTTTTATTTTAGATGCTAGACAAACTAACTTTATTGGAGAGTTTGATCCTGGCTCAGGATGAACGCTGGCGGCGTGCCTAATACATGCAAGTCGAGCGAATGGATTAAGAG
>NZ_JAKUHC010000027.1:0-15700 GCF_022664295.1 Bacillus cereus group sp. BfR-BA-01311 | reverse complement strand
ATAAAAATTGACGTTTCACGTTGTTTGTTTCGTTCAGTTTTCAAAGAACTACTTGGTCGCTCATTTGCGACTTCCTTATGTTAACATCTTCGTTAGTTAATGTCAACTAAGTTTTTTATTTCGTTTGTCGCTTTCGACGTTAATGTCATCGGCGACTTGTTCTATATTACACCTCTAAGCTCTAATCGTCAATATATTTTTATAAAAAATATAAAAAGGCTTATTTCTTTTAAAATAAGCCTTTTTATCACATATCATTCTATTCACTTATTATTTTTCTATAATTGGTAACGAGACGATAAATTGAATAGTGCCATCCCTATATTCCGCTCGAATACTACCACCTTGTAACTCAACAATACTTTTCGCAATCGCTAAACCGAGTCCCGACCCTTCCGTTACTCTACTTCGAGATTGATCCTTCTTATAGAAACGTTCAAACAAATTCGCTAACTCTTCTCTTGTAAACTCTTCACTATGATTCGCAATTACAATTTGTATATCCCTACGCTGCCTTTGAAGAGAAACTTTTATCTCTCCATCATCTTTACTATACTTAATTGCATTCATTAGTAAATTATCAAATACACGAACCATCTTTTCCGAATCAATCGATGCATAAGCACGTTCCTCAGGAAACTTCTTAACAAACGTAAGTCCATGCTCTTCCGCTTGCGGTACTAACTCTTCTATTAATTGCTCAAGCAACTCATTTACACATACTTCTTGTTTTTCTAATACAACTTGTTCATTTGTTAACTTCGTATACTCAAATAAATCTTCTATTAAATTTTTTAACTGCTCCGACTTTGCAAAAGCAATTCTCGTATACTCATCGTGTTGTTCTTTATTTTCATATTTAGAATCTCGAAGTAATCGTAAGTAACCCATAATAGAAGTAAGTGGTGTACGCAAATCATGCGATACATTTGTGATAAGCTCATTCTTTTGCTTTTCTAATTTACGTTCCTTTTCTATATTATTCATAAGCTCTTCTGCCATATTATTAATATTCTCCGTTAAAGCCGCAATCTCATCTTCACCTTTTTTCTCAATGCGGTAGGCTAAGTTACCTCTTTCTATTTCCTTTACGCCTTGTGCCATTGCTTCAATCTGCTTCATCTTTCTCTTTGTTATATAGAAGAAAGAGAAAATGAATACAAGTACACCAATTAAAAACGGGAATGGTCCTTCTTGCGTATCATATATTACCTCTCCCTCTGGAATTCCACTAACAAACATGTACAAATTCTTTCCTTCAATAGTAATAGGTGAAAAAGATATAAACTCTTTTCTTGTACTTTCAAATACATTTCTACCATCTGTATAATTAATCGCGAATGATGCTGCATTACGAATCGTATTATGCAAATCGATTTGCTCTTCTTGCGCTTGCTTTGTTTTATATAAAACTTTACCACTTTCATCAGTAACCAATATCTTCAAAGCTCTAGACCCTTGCTCTAAATTTTGGTTCTCCATTTCGATCATATTTGATATAGCTTCTAATTTATTTTCATGAACCGAACTATTTGCCGCTCCTTGAGCTTGGTGATTAATTTGTTCCATACCAGCCCGATAATCGATAGTTGCTTGACGATTCGCATTCTCAAAAAACGGCGCTGCTGCCTTCGCTGACAAAACTCCTAATAACGCACAAGCAGCAAAAGTAGTAATCAATTGAATCCTTATACTCTTTCGTACGCTCTTTACTAATTTCTCAAATAATTCTCTTATTTTCCTTATATAAGTAAACGGATTAAATATCTTTTTCAATCTTATACCCCACTCCCCATACTGTTTTTATATATCTAGGTTTCCTTGGATTCTCCTCAATCTTTTCACGTACTTTTCGAATATGCACCATTACAGTATTATCAGACTGGAAAGATCGTTCGTTCCACACCTTTTCATAAATTTGCTCCGCACTAAACACCATACCTGGATTTCTAGCTAGCAGTTCTAAAATTGAAAATTCCCTCGGAGTTAGTTTCACTTCTTCTCCCTCTACAATAACTTTATGGGTCGAGATGTTGATTTTCATCTCCCCAATTTCTAACTCGTCCTCATTTTGAATAGCGAAACCATTCATTTTCATATAACGGCGTAACTGAGATTTAATTCGTGCAATTAACTCTAACGGATTAAACGGCTTCGTTACATAATCATCTGCTCCTGTTGTTAACCCTAAAATCTTATCCATATCTTGCGTTTTGGCAGAAAGCATAATAATAGGCATTTCTTTCGCTTCCCTTACCTTCATACACATATGAATACCATCCACTTTCGGCATCATAATATCTAATACGACTAGATGCACTTCATTTTCTTCTAGTAGACGTAATCCTTCTTCTCCGTCTCCTGCTTGCAATACTTTATATCCTTCATTCTTTAAATAGATTGTAATTAAATTCCGAATTTCTTTTTCATCATCTACGACAAGTATTGTTTCGTGTGCCACAATATCTCCCCCATCACTTTTTTAATCCCTAACTTCTATTATAGGAAAACTTCTGAAGAAAAACGCTCGGAAATCCTTAAGATTTTCTGAAGACGCAAAAAAGGTCTAGACTCCCCTTAAGTCTAGACCTTTAAAAAACCCCTTTTATTTACGAACGTAGATGAAATATAGTACGAATAAAACTCCCATAACATACATAATCGGATGAACCTCTTTACGACGACCACTTACTACCATTGTAATTGGATAGAAGATAAATCCAATCGCAATCCCAGTTGCGATACTATACGTAAGTGGCATAGAGATAATTGTAAAGAATGCTGGTACTGCAATCTCGAATTTCTTCCAATCAATTTCCCCTAAGGAAGAAACCATCAAGATTCCTACAATAATTAAAGCCGGCGCCGTTACAGCTGGCGTTACAACACTTAGTAATGGCGAGAAGAATAGTGCCAGTAAAAAGAATCCTGCTGTTACAACTGCTGTAAATCCAGAACGTCCTCCCGCTGCTACCCCTGCAGACGATTCAATGTAAGACGTTGTTGTTGATGTACCAAGAATCGCACCAATTACAGTTGCAATCGCATCTGCAAATAACGCTTTTCCGGCACGTGGTAATTTATTGTTCTTCATTAATCCTGCTTGATTCGCAACCGCTACAAGCGTACCTGCTGTATCAAAGAAATCGATAAAGAAGAACGTTATAATAACAATCCCCATTTGAACTGTGAAAATATCTCCGAAGTGCGTTAACGCCACGCCGAACGTTGGTTCTAGACTCGGTATTGCTCCCACCACAGCTTTCGGAGTATCAATTAATCCTGTTGCTACTCCTAAGATCGCTGTAAGAATCATACCGTAAAATACTGCACCATTAATTTTCTTAATCATGAAGATGATCGTAGTAACAACCCCGAAGATTGCTAGTAACGTTGTACCCTTTGTTAAGTCCCCCAACCCAACAAGAACTGCATCATTTTTCACGATAATTCCGGCATTTTGGAATCCAAGAAATGCAATGAACAATCCGATACCTGCTGCTACTGCAAACTTTAACTCCGATGGAATTGCATTGATGATTTTTTCACGAATACCTGAAGCAGTAAGAATAATAAAGATAATACCTGACATTAATGTTCCGGCAATTGCTGTTTGCCATGGAATACCCATCGTTAACACTGCTGTATAAGCAAAGAACGCGTTAATTCCCATACCTGGCGCTAAAGCAATTGGATACTTCGCGAAAATACCCATAATTAACGAACCGATCGCTGCCGCTAATGCCGTAGCAACGAATACTGCACCTGGATCCATCCCTGTACCTGCTGGTAACCCTTTAACATTTCCAAGCGACAGCGTAGCAGGATTGACAAACAGTACGTAAGCCATAGATAGAAATGTCGTTAACCCTGCTATGAACTCAGTCTTATAATTCGTACCGAGCTCATCAAACTGAAAATAGCGTTTCATCTTACGTTTCCCCCGTTATATGATTACTCGCCGTATTTCACCCTAGCCCTCTTTTATCCCGAGAAATAAAAAAGGCTTCCATTGCATATATACATGGAAGCGTTCTATAAACAAAGACAAGTTTCCCCTCATCTTTATACAAACGCCTCGTAGTCAAGCCATTTACGGTAGCTAGGTAGAAACTTTCGGGCCATATCCCCGATATTATACGACGGCATAATATTCACTTTTCGTTTGAATTACATAATCATATTAACTCGACGAAGTAGTTTTGTCAATTTAAAAACGAACATTTTTATAAAATTTTATATTTTCGTTCGTATTAATACCAAAATAAAAAAGATCCATCTATGCATAAGCAATAGATGGACCTTTTTATAAATACTATTCCCACTCAATAGTTGCTGGTGGCTTACTCGTTACATCATACACGATACGGTTAACGTGTTTTACTTCGTTTACGATACGTACAGAGATTTTCTCTAATACGTCCCAAGGGATACGTGCCCAGTCAGCTGTCATACCGTCGATAGATGTTACCGCACGGATACCTACTGTGTAATCGTAAGTACGCTCGTCACCCATAACACCTACGCTACGCATACCAGGAAGCGCAGTGAAGTATTGCCAGATTTCACGGTCTAAGCCCGCTTTAATAATTTCTTCACGTAAAATCGCATCAGATTCACGAACGATTTCTAATTTCTCTTCTGTGATTTCACCTAATACACGAATACCAAGACCCGGTCCTGGGAATGGTTGACGCCATACGATTTCATCAGGAATTCCTAATTCAGATCCTAATACACGTACTTCGTCTTTAAATAACGTGTTTAAAGGCTCAATTAATTTGAACTGCATGTCTTCTGGAAGTCCACCAACGTTATGGTGAGATTTAATTGTTTGCGCAGTTGCTGTACCACTCTCAACGATATCTGTGTAAAGTGTACCTTGCGCTAAGAAGTCCATACCTTGTAATTTTGACGCTTCATCATCAAATACGTAAATGAATTCGTTACCGATGATTTTACGTTTTTGTTCTGGATCTTCTACACCTTTTAACTTGTCCATGAAGCGGTCTCTTGCATCCACTTTAATAACGTTCATATGGAAGCCTTCGCTAAATGTTTTCATAACGCCTTCTGCTTCACCTTTACGAAGTAAACCGTGATCAACGAAAATACATGTTAATTGGTCGCCGATTGCTTTATGAATTAATACTGCTACAACAGAAGAGTCTACACCACCGCTAAGTGCGCATAGTACTTTTTTGTCTCCAACAGTTTCACGAATCTTTTCTAATTCTACTTCAATAAAGTTCTCCATGTTCCATCCTTCAGAACAACCACATACGCCGAATACGAAGTTTTTAATTAAATCGTTACCGTGCTCAGAGTGACGTACTTCTGGGTGGAATTGTACACCGTATAAGTTTTTCGCTTCAT
Organism: Bacillus cereus group sp. BfR-BA-01311; assembly: GCF_022664295.1. Classification (NCBI taxonomy): domain Bacteria; kingdom Bacillati; phylum Bacillota; class Bacilli; order Caryophanales; family Bacillaceae; genus Bacillus; species Bacillus cereus group sp. BfR-BA-01311. The sequence continues at coordinate 10,324 of NZ_JAKUHC010000027.1, read as the reverse complement.
TGCTCATACCAGCAATTGGGCAAGACTCACTTGTTGCATCTACTACGAATCCTTCAGGTAAACCAGTTACTAAGTCGCCATGGCTCATCCATACAACTTGCTCTTCTGGAAGGTTCGCATATAATTTTGATTCGTTCTCTACTTTAAGAACAGCTTTTCCGTACTCACGGTGATTTGCACGCTCTACTTTACCACCGAAGTGTTGCGTCATAAGCTGCATACCGTAACAAATACCGAAGATTGGTAAACCTAGTTCAAAGATTTTTTCATCACAATGTAATGCACCTTCACCGTATACACTATTTGGTCCACCAGAGAAAATAATCCCTTTTGGATTCATTGCTTTAATTTCTTCTGCAGTAATTGTATGTGGATGAAGTTCACTGTATACACCGAACTCACGAATTCGACGTGCTATTAACTGATTGTATTGACTTCCAAAATCTAAAACGATAATTGTATCGTGTTGTTTCTTCAAAATAATCACCCCAACGTTAGTTCTCGTATATAAATATTTTCACCAATTTGGCGAAAAGCATTACCAATATAATAAAAAAAGCCAGTCCTCCGCCTCTAGTCTCATAACAAAGAAAAGGCAGGGGTCTGGCTTTATAAAGAAAGATAGTCTCCGCTCTTTATAAATATAAGACACACTGCCTTCATAGTCAGGTTGTTTACGGTAACCCGGTAGAGACTCTCAAACCATATCATTGAGGATATATGAAGGATCGTTTTATATTATCTTCCTAGATTCTAACAATGAAGTATCAATATGGTCAAGAGAGAAAGCGACAAAATTCTACAGAAATTCATTTCCTTTTCTAAAAAACATAAAAAAACATCCATTTCTATATAGAAATGGATGTTTTTTTATGGCAAACGGAATTACATCATTCCGCCCATACCGCCCATGCCCATGCCGCCCATGTCAGGCATTGCTGGTGCATTTGGTTCTGGCTTGTCAGCTACTACAGCTTCAGTTGTTAAGAACATAGCTGCAACAGATGCTGCGTTTTGAAGTGCAGAACGAGTTACTTTAGCTGGATCTACGATACCAGACTCAAGCATGTTAACCCATTCGCCAGTAGCTGCGTTGAAACCAACGCCTACTTTTTCGCCTTTTAGACGCTCTACAACTACAGATCCTTCTAGACCAGCGTTGATTGCGATTTGACGAACTGGCTCTTCTAGTGCGCGAAGTACGATGTTGATACCTGTTGCTTCGTCACCTTCAGCTACGATAGAAGCTACTTTTGTGTATACGTTCATAAGTGAAGTACCACCACCTGCAACGATACCTTCTTCTACTGCTGCACGAGTTGAGTTAAGTGCATCTTCAATGCGAAGTTTGCGCTCTTTTAACTCAGTTTCAGTTGCTGCACCTACTTTAATTACTGCTACGCCACCTGCTAGTTTAGCAAGACGCTCTTGTAATTTTTCACGATCGAATTCAGAAGTTGTTTCTTCTAATTGCGCACGGATTTGACCGATGCGAGCTTCGATTTGTTCTGTGCTTCCTACACCTTCAACTACAGTTGTGTTTTCTTTTGTAACAACAACTTTACCAGCGCGTCCTAAAGATTCAACTGTAGCAGATTTTAAGTCACGGCCTAATTCTTCAGTGATTACTTCGCCACCAGTTAAGATTGCGATATCTTCTAGCATTGCTTTACGACGGTCACCAAATCCAGGAGCTTTAACAGCTACTACATTGAATGTGCCACGAAGTTTGTTCACTACTAATGTAGCTAATGCTTCGCCTTCTACATCTTCAGCAATGATAAGAAGTGGTTTACCTTGTTGTACCACTTGCTCTAATACTGGTAAGATTTCTTGAATGTTAGAAATCTTTTTGTCAGTGATTAAGATGTATGGGTTATCAAGAACTGCTTCCATTTTGTCAGAATCAGTAATCATGTAAGGAGATGCATATCCACGATCAAATTGCATACCTTCTACTACGTCTAATTCTGTTGTGAATCCTTTAGACTCTTCTAAAGTAATAACGCCGTCGTTACCAACGCGCTCCATTGCTTCAGCGATTAATTGACCTACTTCTTCGTCAGCTGCAGAAATAGCAGCTACTTGTGCGATAGAAGATTTGCCTTCGATTGGTTTAGAAATCGTTTTTAATTCTTCAATTGCAGCAGTAACAGCTTTTTCGATACCTTTACGAAGACCCATTGGGTTAGCACCAGCTGTTACGTTTTTAAGACCTTCACGAATCATAGCTTGCGCTAATACAGTTGCAGTTGTTGTTCCGTCACCAGCTACGTCATTTGTTTTGCTAGCAACTTCTGCTACTAATTTCGCACCCATGTTTTCGAATGCATCTTCTAATTCGATTTCTTTTGCGATTGTTACACCATCATTTGTAATAAGTGGTGAACCAAATTTTTTCTCAAGTACAACGTTACGACCTTTTGGTCCAAGCGTAACTTTTACTGCGTTTGCAAGAGTGTCGACACCGCGAAGCATCGAACGACGTGCTTCTTCACTAAATTTAATATCTTTTGCCATAATAATTGACCCCCTTGGATTTTTTAAGATTTATATAATTAACCGATAACTGCTAAAATGTCACTTTCACGTAAAATCAAGTAGTCTGTACCTTCATATTTCACTTCAGTACCTGCATATTTTGAGAAGATGATAAGATCACCTGCTGCTACCTCTAAAGCAACACGCTCACCATTCTCAAGCACTCGACCAGTACCTACTGCAACAACTTTACCCTCTTGTGGTTTTTCTTTTGCAGTATCTGGTAATACAATACCACTTGCTGTTTTTTCTTCTGCTTGAACAAGCTCAATTACAACGCGATCACCTAATGGCTTTAGCATGAACAATAACCTCCTCATTTTGTTATGTAAATTTCTTTTATTAGCACTCAAGTCATCCGAGTGCTAACACACTTATAATAATAAATAATCTCAATTTCTTTTGCAAGTAAAAAAATCATAATTTTTTCGCAAATCACTATATAAACTTTCTATATACAATACTGCCTTTACTATATGAATCGTTGTTTCCACTGCTCGTATGTTACAATATGAAAGGACACCCTAAGTTGTTTTCGCTACACATACAACTTTCTCCTGTCTTCTATTATAATTTCAAATAAGGATTTACGAAAAAAACATAATTCAAGAGGTTTATATCGTAGGTAGCATATTTACATGTTATCCTAACTTATCTCATACACTATAGTTAGAAAGGATGGTTAAACCATTTGAAGAAACAATACTGGTGGATTATCGTTACATACATTTTAATGCAGTTATCTGGCGTTGTTGGATTACCACTTCTCCTAAAAACAGGACTCTATGATAATAGAGGATTTACCATTGAAGAAAAAGGACAAATCATAACGGGACACTGGGCAATCATTAGCTTCTTTATTGCATTATGTATCGTGCTTTGGTTACTTAGAACAGATATTCGTGACAGGCATTTAGATCCAATGCGCTCTTCTGTTCCAGCTACTATTGGATGGATTTTTATCGGGTTCTTCTTAGCAATCATCTCACAATCCATTGCAGGTATGATTGAAATGTATGTATTTGGGGTTCCACGTGGATCTGAGAATACAGACAGACTGATGGACATCGCAAGAACGATACCTTGGTTCCTTATTGTTGTATCTATAATTGGACCTATCTTAGAAGAAATCGTATTTAGAAAAATTCTATTCGGCACGCTTTATAAGAAGTTTAACTTCTTTATCGCAGCTATCATTAGTTCGCTTGTATTCGCAGCAATTCATTTTGATTTTACTCACTTATTGGTATACACTGCTATGGGGCTCGTATTCGCCTTCTTATATGTGAAGACGAAACGTATTATCGTTCCGATTGCAGCTCATGTTGCGATGAATACATTAGTCGCTATTGGGCAAATTTTTATGAGCAATGAACAAATTCAAGAAATGATTAAAGAAGCTGAAAAAATGCAAGGCTTTATCGGAGGATTTTTTGTATGAGAAACTCACCATTGTTCATGGCTGCACTATACTTCCTTCTTGGATGTATCTTTACACGCTTCGCCATTACGAACGTGACAGATACAATCTGGAATATGTGGACAATACTATTTGCAGTTATGGCAACAATTGATTTTAATTTGGCACTTCGCCTTATATTAGTTAAATTCACAAAGAAGAAACAATAATAAAACGCAGAGGTCGCTTCCTCTGCGTTTTATTGTGGATAGTTTTTCAAAAAGTAAACTAATGTTTGTAACTCTACAGCTAAGTCAATATGATGAATTCTAATATTCTCTGATACGTTTAATCGCGCTGGTGTGAAATTCAAAATACCGTGCACGCTTGTTTCAGCTAATCTATCTGCTACAGCTTGTGCTACTGTAGCCGGTACTGTTAATATTGCCACTTGTATATCATTTGATAATCTCTCTTCTAATTCATCTAAATGATATACAGGAATGCCCCCGATTTCTGTTCCAACTTTCTCTTCACTAACATCAAATGCCATTTCAATTTTTGTATTATTGTTTTTCGTGAAATTATAATGTAAGAAAGCGGTCCCTAAATTACCTACTCCAATAAGTGCTACACGTGTTATATCATCTTGATCAAGTGTTTCGCGGAAAAATGATAATAAATAATTTACGTTATATCCATATCCCTTTTTCCCTAACGCTCCAAAATACGAAAAATCTCTTCGTATTGTTGCGGAATCTACTTTTACTGCCTCACTCAATTCGGCCGATGAAACACGCTGCTTACCAGAAAGAGATAAGTTTTGGATAAATCGATAGTATAGAGGCAATCTTTTAGCAGTGGCTTGTGGAATCTTTTGCTGATCCATATGACCTCTCCTCTCTTCCTATCTTTATTCATATACTTTAATCAAATACAGAAGTTTAGCACTCATTAAATTCCTTGTATAATAAAGAGAAGAAGTATTCTCTCTTTATTTTAAACTATACACTATTTTTAGTATGATTGAGAAATATAAACATGGCAAAGTTAAGAAATTATTTGAGGTGAAAACATTGATTTTATTACAAGTAAACGCGCTTTCGAAATTATACGGTGCAGAAACGATTCTTGCAAACATAAAATTGGAAGTACAAACAAAAGATCGTATCGCATTAGTTGGAAGGAATGGAGCAGGAAAATCTACATTATTAAAAATTATCGCTGGTGAATTATCTCATGATGGTGGCGAAATTATAAAACCGAAAGATGTCTCAATCGGATATTTAGCTCAAAATACTGGACTAGAAACGTCTTTAACAATTTGGGATGAAATGCTAACCGTCTTTACCCACTTACAGCAAATGGAGACAAAACTTCGAAGGCTTGAGCAAGAAATGGGAAAAGAAGAAAACTTTTCAAACGAAGCTACATATGAAAGATTGTTAGCTGATTATGACCAACTACAACTCAATTATAAAGATCAAGGTGGATATCAATATGAAGCGGATATTCGCTCCATTTTAAGCGGCCTTGGCTTCCCAGTTGAAACGCACCAGACGACGATCTCTACTTTAAGCGGCGGGCAAAAAACAAGATTAGCTCTCGGGAAATTATTATTAACAAAACCAGACTTACTTATTTTGGACGAGCCTACAAACCATTTAGACATCGAAACATTAACATGGCTTGAGCAATATTTGCAAGGTTATCCTGGCGCAATATTAATCGTCTCACATGACCGTTATTTCTTAGACAAACTCGTTACACAAGTATATGAAATTTCGAATAAAGAAAGCAGACGATTTGTTGGTAACTACAGTAAATATTTAGACTTAAAATCAGCATTATATGAGCAAGAAATGAAACGTTACGAAAAACAACAAGATGAAATCGCAAAACTTGAGGACTTCGTTCAAAAGAATATAGCTCGCGCTTCTACAACGAAACGTGCTCAAAGTCGCCGTAAACAACTAGACAGAATGGAATTATTAACGAGACCATTAGGGGATTCTAAGTCAGCATCATTCCACTTCGATATTGAAAAACAAAGTGGAAATGATGTTTTACAAGTAAATGATGCAACCATCGGCTATGATGAAAACCCTATAATTGAACATGTAACTATGCGCTTAACTCGCGGAGATAGTGTTGCTTTAGTTGGTCCAAACGGAATTGGGAAATCCACATTGTTAAAATCCATTGTGAATAAGTTACCACTATTAAATGGTGATGTTTCTTTCGGATCAAATGTATCTGTTGGTTATTATGATCAAGAACAAGCAAACTTAACATCTTCTAAACGGGTTTTAAATGAACTATGGGATGAATATCCACTGCAACCGGAAAAAGAAATCCGTACTATACTTGGGAATTTTTTATTCACAGGAGATGATGTACTGAAACCAGTATCTTCCCTTAGTGGTGGACAAAAAGCTCGATTAGCTCTTGCAAAACTTATGATGCAAAAGTCAAATTTGTTAATTCTAGATGAGCCTACGAACCACCTTGATTTAAATAGTAAAGAGATTTTGGAGAATGCTTTAATTGATTACCCAGGGACTCTTCTATTCGTCTCACATGACCGCTACTTTATTAACCGTGTAACAACGACTGTGGTTGAGTTATCAACAGAAGGTGCACAGGAATATTTAGGGGATTACGATTACTACGTTGAAAAGAAAAATGAAATGATTGAACGTGCAGAACTTGAACAGCAAGAAAGTGACGTTCCTGTTCAAAAGGTGGTTGCACAAGAGAAATTAAATTATTTAGAAGAAAAAGAGCGTAAAAAACTAGAGCGTCAACGCACTAGAAAAATTGAAGAGCTAGAACAAAGTATAGTGGAATTAGAAGAAGAAATTGCTACGTTAGAAGATCAACTTTGCTTACCAGAAATATATGCAGATTATGAAAAAGCTAGTGAAATTACAACTAAAAAGCAAACGCTACAAGAACAACTTGAAACTTGTATGGCAGAATGGGAAGAGCTGCATGTATAAGCATATTTAAATAAGGAAGATGTCTCATAAGTCAGGATTTTTGACTATGTGACATCTTTTTTTAGTACTTAAACAATTTTTTGAATATATCTATCGTAACTTAGAATATACTAACGATTTTTTAAATATAGCTATTGTAACCCTATATATATTAACAATTCGACACGAAATATCGTTTTAACGACAAAGATTGACAATATTAGCATCTTCTATAATGGGGAGATGTTTCAAAATGTTTTTCGGGGATATCTTCTTGCTTTTTATTTCCCGAAAAAGAACAAATTCAAAGGTCTGACATCAACCTATTTATCCACAAGTTTATACACATATCCACCTTTATAAAATAAACATCAAAATAACTTTTCCACATTATCCACAGTCAATAAAAAAGTTATCAACATTTTATATACACAATAAAACCCACATTATCAACAGATAATATGGGTTTTATCCACAGCCTGTGGTTAATTATGTGTATAACTATGCTTCAATATCTAATCCTGGATTTGCATTTAAGGCTAATGTTGCACGCTTACCTTGTTCATAAGCAATTGTCCCTGCCGCTGCAATCATCGCTGCATTATCTGTGCATAAAGATAGCGGCGGAATAATTAATTCAATGTTTTCTTTTTGTGCAAATTCCTCTTCTAATCGCGCACGAAGTCCTTTATTAGCAGCTACTCCACCAGCAAGAAGTAATTGCTTTACATTATAAGCTTCTGCTGCACGAGCTGCTTTCGTTACAAGTACATCTATTACACTTTCTTGGAAACTTGCTGCTAAATCTTCTGGTGCAATTTCTATACCGCGCTGTTTTGCGTTATGCACAGTGTTGATAACTGCTGATTTCAATCCACTAAAGCTAAAATCATACGAATCCGGTTCTAGCCATGCACGAGGCAAATCAATTGTCGGTTCTCCTTCATGTGCAAGGCGATCAATATGAGGACCACCTGGATATGGCATAGATAACGTACGAGCTACTTTATCATATGCTTCTCCAGCTGCATCGTCTCGTGTTTCACCAATTACTTCGAATGAACCATGTTCTTTCATATAAACAAGTTCTGTATGCCCACCAGATACAACAAGTGATAATAACGGGAATTGAACTTCTTTTACTAAACGGTTCGCATAAATATGACCAGCAATATGATGAACACCGACTAACGGAATATCATGTGCAAACGCTACTGCCTTCGCTGCATTTACTCCAATTAGAAGTGCTCCTACTAAACCAGGACCTTCTGTTACAGCAATTGCATCAATATCATCAAATGTGATGTTTGCTTCCTTTAAAGCTTCTTCTAACACAACTGTAATTTCTTCTACATGATGACGTGATGCAATCTCTGGTACAACGCCGCCAAAACGTTTATGACTTTCAATTTGTGATGCAACGACATTCGCAATAATTTCCGTTCCATTTTTAACAACTGCTACTGCTGTTTCATCACAACTTGTTTCAATACCAAGTATAATCGTATTTTTTCCCATTATATATTCACCCACATTACGAGACCATCTTCCTGATTGTCTGCATAGTATCGTTTACGAATCCCACCATTTTGAAATCCGTATTTTCTGTATAACTGCTTTGCTACTTCATTTGATACACGTACTTCAAGTGTCATTGTTTTTACCCCTAGTTCTTTCGCTTCAGAAATAACTGCTTTCAATAGGGCATCTCCTAACTTTTGACCTCGGTATTCTGGCAAAATAGCTATATTTGTTATATGTGATTCATCAATAATTATCCACAATCCACAATACCCGACTACACGACCATCTTTTTCTAACACAATATAATGTGCATGTTCATTCATCGTTAATTCACGGTGAAAGGCATCTGCAGTCCAAGGAGTTGAAAAAGACGCTTCTTCAATAGCTACAATTTGAGCAATATCATCAAGCTCCATCTTTCTAAATATCATATCCATCTTCTGCAAGCTCCTACTTGTTTTGACTTTCTAACCACTTTGTTTCAGCTTCAGCTAAACGAAGATAGCTTGGAACAAACGTATGCACATCTTGTTCTTCTTTTTGTAATCCTAAGAATGCTAGCTCACTTGGTCTTGGGTTATTTTTAGTAAATGGAGCGAATACAGCTTGATCATCTAAATGTTCTATAATTGTTTCTTTATGCAATTTAACATCGTTACCGATAAATAAAACAGGCTGTCCTTTATCTTTTAACATTTGCAACCAGTCTACAATAAGAATAATTCGGTCTTCTTCTATTGAAGTTAACTGCTCTCCTTCATATGTATATAACCCAGTATAAATTTGCCCACGTCTTCCATCAAATAAAGGACAAATTAACCCGTTAAAGTTAGCACCGTTTGCAGCTACTACCTCTAAACTTGATACACCTACAATTGGTATTTGAAGTGACCAAGCTAATGTTTTCGCCACTGTCACGCCTATACGAACACCTGTATAGGATCCAGGTCCAGCAGCTACAACGATTTTAGTTAATTCCTTCGGTTTTACGCCACACTCTTTTAACAGTTTCTCTACAGCTGGCATAAGACGTACAGAATGGTTTTTTGTTAAATTTGTAATGATTTCCCCAATTACGTTTTCTTCCTCAATAAGGGATACACCCATTACGTAATTTGAAGTATCAATTGCTAGTACTTTCATCTTGTAATAGCTCCTCACATAATCTAATATAGCGATCTCCAATTGGCTCGAGTATAATTTTTCTTGTGTCATCTCCAGCATGGAATAAACTAATTTGTAACTTTTCATTCGGTAAATATGCTTCTATTAAATGAGCCCATTCTACTACCGTAATTCCTTCACCGTAGAAATATTCATCAAAGCCTAAGTCCTCTTCACTTTCTGCTAAGCGATACACGTCCATATGATATAGCGGTAATCTTCCTTTATATTCTTTAATGATATTAAAGGTAGGACTATTTACAACTCTTTTCACTCCAAGACCTTTTGCTAGTCCCTTTGTAAAAGTCGTCTTACCAGCTCCAAGATCTCCTTCTAAAATAATTACGTCTTGTGCCTCTACGAGCTCACCTAGTTTTTTTGATAACCTTTGTGTTTCCTCAGAAGATTTTGTTGTTACTTCATATTTACTCACAGACTTCACCTACTTTACTCACAATGTTCTCTGCTCTTTATTATACAGGTTTTGAATATATAAAAAAGTCCTTAGGAGTTGTCCTAAGGATAGTTTGACTGTCTTTATTAGTTTTTTGTTAAAACAAATAAAAAAATACGAAACAACTTGTTTCGTTCTTTTCTTTATATGAAATGGCGGTCCCGACCGGGGTCGAACCGGCGATCTCCTGCGTGACAGGCAGGCATGTTAACCACTACACCACGGGACCATTTGGTTGCGGGGACAGGATTTGAACCTGCG
>NZ_JAKUHC010000026.1:0-34016 GCF_022664295.1 Bacillus cereus group sp. BfR-BA-01311 | reverse complement strand
TTTGTCTAGCATCTAAAATAAAAATTGACGTTTCACGTTGTTTGTTTCGTTCAGTTTTCAAAGAACTACTTGGTCGCTCATTTGCGACTTCCTTATGTTAACATCTTCGTTTTTCGATGTCAACTAAGTTTTTCAATTTCTTTTTTGTCGTTTTCTGCGTTTCCGCATCAGCGACGGTTATTAATATATCATGGTGAAAAATGAAATGCAACACCTTTTATAAACTTTTTTTAAAACTGCCCACATTTCTTTTTTTATATCATATACTTAAACGAAATATCTCTTTCATGTATGAGCAATTCCTACATATATTTTATATAAAGTTACTCTATCAAAAGACGTTTCTTTCTATAATAAACGTTTTATTCATATAGCATATCATACAAGGAGGAATATATATGGACTATACCGATTTATTAATCAAACTAGGTCTCTCGGCTATTTTAGGATTTGCCATTGGTTTAGAACGCGAATTAAAACGGAAACCACTTGGTTTAAAAACGTGTTTAGTTATTTCTATTATTAGTTGCCTCCTAACGATTGTTTCTATTAAAGCAGCTTATAACTTACCACATACCGATCATATGAATATGGATCCACTTCGACTTGCCGCTCAAATTGTATCAGGAATTGGTTTTTTAGGTGCTGGCGTAATTTTAAGAAGAGGCAACGATAGCATTGCAGGGCTCACGACTGCCGCTATGATCTGGGGTGCTTCTGGTATTGGTATTGCTGTTGGGGCCGGATTCTATATTGAAGCGATATTCGGAATGTGTTTCCTTATGATTAGTGTCGAACTTATACCACTCGCGATGAAATATGTAGGCCCTAGATCATTTCGTCAACGTGATATCGCTGTGAAACTTGTTGTACGAAATATGGACAATATCCCAATCGTAATTGAAGAAATAAAAGAAATGGATATAAAAGTTAAGAATATGAAGCTTAAAACATTAGAAAACGGTTCTCACTATTTACATCTTAAACTGTCCATTGATCAAAAAAGACATACTGCTGATGTTTACTATGCTCTCCAGCATCTTGAAAGTGTCCAACAAACTGAAGTGGAAAGTATGTAACATAAAACAAACTCTCTTTAATTAGAGAGTTTTTCTTTTTTCTATAATGGCAACAATGAATGTAGTCCTACAAAGTAAGGAGGAATTGGCAATTGAAATCCCGTCCAAAATTAGTAGATGCATTTCGTGATTCCATTATTTTTCGTTTAATTTGTTTTATTATTATACTTACCGCTTTTTCCGGCTTTCTTATACATAGATTAGAACCATCTCACTTTACCACATGGTTTGATGGAATTTGGTGGTCAATCGTTACAATTTTCACTGTTGGCTATGGTGACTTTGCCCCGCATACACTAATCGGCAAACTTATCGGTATGGGTATTATTTTATTTGGAACTGGTTTTTGTTCTTATTATATGGTTCTATTCGCCACTGATATGATTAATAAACAATATATGAAAGTTAAAGGAGAAGAAGCCGCGACTTCTAACGGTCATATGATTATTGTCGGCTGGAACGAACGGGCAAAACATGTTGTAAAACAAATGCACGTATTACAACCAAACCTTGATATCGTTTTAATTGATGAAACACTTTCTTTACTCCCAAAACCATTCCATCATTTAGAATTTATAAAAGGTTGTCCGCATCACGATCAAACTTTATTAAAGGCTAATATTGCAACGGCACACACCATATTAATAACAGCTGATAAAGAAAAAAACGAAAGCTTAGCGGATACACAGTCCATTTTAAATATTTTAACTGCAAAAGGACTTAATCCAAACATTCATTGCATCGCTGAACTTCTTACTTCTGAACAAATACAAAATGCAACGAGAGCTGGCGCGTCAGAAATTATAGAAGGAAATAAATTAACGAGCTATGTATTTACCGCTTCTCTTTTATTCCCTTCTATTTCAGGTGTACTATTTTCACTTTACGATGAGATCTCTGATAATAAATTACAACTGATGCAGCTTCCATCGTCCTGCACCGGACAAACTTTTGCCAATTGTAGCTATACTCTTTTAAAGCAAAACATTCTCTTACTAGGTATAAGGCGCGACGAACAATATATGATTAATCCAGTTCATTCCTTTGTTCTCATTGAAAGCGACATACTCATTGTTATTCACCATTAGTAAAATGACGCTCTAATTCTTGCATGAGCACTTTCCCAATATTGATATATTTTCTTTTCACATCTCCATCTGGATCTTTCGGTTCAGCAAATTGATCCATCCCACTCGTTCCAGCGGTTAAAGTATTTACATGATCATCTAGTTCGTCTTGATATATGTGCGAAAGAATATACGGCGTTCCAAGACGAACTATTACGCCTGGTACATCTAGTTCTCCATCAACCGCTGTAAATGGCACTCGTAAAAATTGATAGCCATCTTCTTCATCGATTTTGTAATCGAAGCATCCTTTATCATAATCCCAATTACCACCAATACTATATCCAAGTGGTTTCATAATCTCTTCTAACTTATATAACGCATATGTACGTCCTTCTAAATTTGATTGAATCGGAACCAAGTCCATCCCTCCTAGACTTTTTCTTTAGCATACCCACTCTAGTTTGAATATACTGATGGACTTTTCGATGAAATAATAAAAAGCGGCCGGATTCCGGCCGCTTTTTATTATTTTAAACGCTCTTCTAATTCTGCTTTTAATTCTTCAAATCCTGGTTTACCAAGTAAAGCAAACATGTTTTTCTTGTATGCTTCTACTCCCGGTTGGTCAAATGGATTTACGCCTAATAAGTAGCCGCTCATCGCACATGCTTTTTCGAAGAAGTATACAAGGTAACCGAATGTATACTCATTTAATTCAGGAATATTTACGATTAAGTTTGGTACTCCGCCATCGCTATGTGCAAGTAATGTACCTTCGTATGCTTTCGTGTTTACGAAGTCTACAGTTTCACCAGCAAGGTAGTTTAATCCATCTAAATCGTTTTCTTCTGATTCGATTGTTAGTTCATGTGTAGGTTTACCTACTTTTAGAACTGTTTCAAATAAGTCACGACGACCTTCTTGAACATATTGACCTAATGAGTGTAAGTCAGTTGAGAAGTTTGCTGAAGATGGGAAAATACCTTTTTGATCTTTTCCTTCACTTTCACCAAATAACTGTTTCCACCACTCAGCGAAGTATTGAAGTGCTGGCTCATAGTTAACAAGCATTTCAATTGTTTTTCCTTTATTGTATAAAGCATTACGAACTACTGCATATTGGTAAGCTGGGTTTTCTTCTAGTTCTGATGTACCGAAGTCCTCACGACCAGCAGCTGCACCTTTCATCATCTCTTCAATATTTAAGCCACTTACTGCGATTGGTAATAAACCAACTGGCGTTAATACAGAGAAACGTCCTCCAACATCATCTGGAATAACGAATGTTTCGTAACCTTCGTTATCAGCCAATGTTTTTAATGCGCCACGCGCTTTATCTGTCGTTGCATAAATACGTTTGCGCGCTTCTTCTTTTCCATATTTTTCTTCTAATAACTTACGGAAGATACGGAATGCTAGTGCTGGCTCTGTTGTTGTACCTGATTTGGAAATAACGTTAATAGAGAAGTCTTTACCTTCTAATACGTCCATTAAATCTTTCATGTAAGTGGAGCTAATGTTTTGTCCAACAAATAGCACTTGTGGAGTTTTACGTTGTTCTTTAGAAAGCGTGTTGTAGAAAGAATGGTTTAACATTTCGATTGCTGCGCGTGCTCCTAGGTAAGAACCACCAATACCTACAACAAGTAAAATGTCAGAGTCATTTTTAATTTTTTCTGCGCACTTTTGAATGCGAGCGAATTCTTCTTTGTCATATTGAAGCGGAAGGTCTACCCACCCAAGGAAATCGTTCCCAGCTCCAGTTTTTTCGTGGATTGCGTGATGTGTTACTTTCACTGCATCACGTAAATAAGTGATTTCATGTTCACCGATGAAGGATAACGCTTTAGAATAGTCGAACGTTACATGTGTACTCATCTTTTTCCCTCCAATTATGGATATGTATTTCTGTATTCACTTTAGCGAAACTGAAGTTGTAAATCAAGCGATTAGGCAATTGTAAACGTAACCAATATATATTTTTTAGAAAATGTTCATTTTTTGCATAAAAATTCGCATTTTTCGGTATAGATGTATATACATCCTCTTTCGAACATTTTTTATGTATAAAAACAACATAACTACCCCATTCTATAAAAGAGTTAATTAACTCATCGCTTGCTCATGCTTCACAATTAAGGGGGGCTTTTTCATGAGTACTTTACAACGTATTGCATTAGTCTTTACTGTAATTGGCGCTGTGAACTGGGGACTAATCGGATTTTTCCAGTTTGACTTAGTAGCAGCCATTTTCGGTGGACAAAATTCAGCTCTTGCACGTATTATTTACGGCATCGTTGGTATATCTGGGCTTATCAACCTTGGTTTACTGTTTAAACCATCTGAAAATCTTGGTAAGCACCCAGAAACAAACGAAATTCGATAATCAGTATGTCCTTTCACCTCCGACATACGAATATGATTGCATGCAATCATATTTGCAAATATATATCATAAGATAAAGTAAAAGAGGAACGCTCATATGCGTTCCTCTTTTACTTTGTTAACTCTGACTCTTCAATCCATTCTGCCAACTTTTCTCGCAGCGTATTAAATCCGTTTTCAGATGGGTTCGGTATAAGAATCCTTCCTTGTTTTCTTTTCGCCGCTTTTAACGATAAACTCATTTTTCTGTGCTCTTCATCAACTGAAAGTACCTTTACTTCTACTGTATCGCCGACCTTCAAAAAGTCATGAATATCCTTTACATATCCATTTGTAATTTCAGATATATGCACAAGTCCTTGTGTTTCTGCATCTAACGCTACAAACGCACCGTAATCTTGAATTCCAGTCACTTTCCCTGTTACAACCACTCCTGTTGTATATTGTTCTGACATATGAAACACTCCCATACGTTTACCATTCTCTCTACAATTATAGAGAGCAAAGCAGATATATTTATTTTAAATATCCGATTGGTTAGTACGCATTCTAGATAACAATATCTAGAATGCGCATACCTTATATTAGTAAATTATACCACTATGACAGAACTCATTCAAAATTCATGAAAAATTTCCCTGAAAGAAGTATAATTCTCCAATATTGGGATAGACTACTAACACATGGCTTTCTAGTATTCCCCCCCTTTTATGGACAAAACGTATTACGTTTTGTCCTTTTTTTATTTTCAACAAACCGTTCCATTCTCTTCATTGCTTCCATAAGTTGTTCAAGCGACGTCGCATAAGAACAACGAATAAACCCTTCACCACTTTCGCCAAATACGCTACCAGGGACAACAGCTACTTTTTCTTCCAGCAATAACTGTTCTGCAAATTCCGCTGAAGATAATCCTGTTGAAGATATAGAAGGGAAAACATAAAATGCTCCGCCCGGCACATGACACGTTAAGCCCATTTCATTGAAAGATGTCGTCATAAAATTACGACGCTTCTTATAACTATCTCTCATCCGAATTACTTCATCATTCCCCGCACGTAACGCTTCAAGTGCTGCGAACTGAGACATCGTCGGTGCACACATCATGGAATATTGGTGGATTTTGAGCATCAATTCTGAAAACTGAACAGGAGCTGCAATCATACCGAGACGCCATCCTGTCATCGCAAATCCTTTTGAAAATCCTGAAATTAAAATCGTATGCTCGCGCATATTTTTAATACTCGCGAAACTTGTATATGCTTCGTCGTATACAAGCTCTGCATAAATTTCATCAGATAATACAATTAGATTGTACTTCTCAACAATCACTGCTATTTCTTCAAGCTCGAATTTATTTAGCATTGCACCTGTCGGGTTATTTGGTGAACAAAGTAAAATCGCCTTTGTTTTCGCTGTAATAGCTGCTTCAATTTGTTCTGGTTGTACTTTAAACTCGTTTTCTAGCTTAGTCTCCACAGGAACCGGAACTCCTCCAGCTAATGTCACAAGTGGTGCATAAGAAACGAAGCTTGGTTCAACAATGAGCACTTCATCATCAGGATTTATAATGGCACGCATCGCTACATCTAACGCCTGGCTCGCTCCAACTGTAACAATGATTTCATCACTTGGATCATAAGATACTGCAAATTGTTTTTTTAGATACTTTGCTATTTCTTGACGGAGCTCCAATAATCCTGCATTTGCTGTATATGACGTATACCCTTGTTCCAAAGAACGAATACATGCTTGCCTTACATTCCAAGGGGTAACAAAATCCGGCTCTCCTACCCCGAGGGAAATAACACCTTTCATATTTGCTGCTAAATCAAAAAATTTTCGAATACCAGATGGTTTTAAAGATTCTGCTGATCTAGATAGTTCAAATTGCTTCATGGTGTCACCACAATTCGCTTATCATCATCGTCTTTTTCATAAATAACACCCTCATGTTTATACTTCTTCAAAATGAAATGAGTAGTTGTAGAAACGACAGATTCAATTGTTGCTAATTTCTCAGAAACAAACATCGCTACTTCCCCCATCGTTTTTCCTTCTAATGTAATAGAAAGATCATATGTCCCTGACATTAAATAAACGGATTTCACTTCTGAATAACGATAAATTTGCTCAGCAACCGCATCAAACCCAACGCCGTGCTTTGGCGTAACTTTCACATCGATCATTGCCGTTAAACCTGTATGTTCTTTCACTTTCGTCCAATCGATATGTGTTACATAATCCACAATAATCTTTTCATTTTCTAATCTCGCAACCATCTTCTTTACTTCTTCTACTTCTATATTTAACAGCTTCGCTAATGTATCTACAGATAATCGACTACTCTTTTCAAGACAAGCTAATAATTCTAATTCTTTTTCTGTCACCATATAAATCATCCTTCCTTTTCGTTTGTGTCTAAATTATACAAATACCCTTTCCAGTTTGAAAAGAAGATTTTTCTATTGAATTATGTCAAAATAAAGTGAAACTTTAATCAGCGGAAAAATGCGTGATAAAGCGAAAGGGGATGGAACCGTGAAACCAAAAATTTATATTGCTGAACCAGTTCCGACATTTGTAGAAAACTATTTATCAGAACACTGTGATTATGAAAAATGGGATCAAAATGAGAAAGTACCTCGTGATGTTCTATTAGAGAAAATACAAGATAAAGATGGGTTATTAAATTTCGGATCTGCTATTAATGAAGAATTACTGACAGTGGCTCCTAACTTAAAAGTAGTGAGCAACATTTCTGTTGGTTACGATAATTTTGATTTACAAGCGATGAAAAATCGAAAGGTTATCGGAACGAATACACCATACGTATTAGATGATACAGTAGCTGATCTCGTTTTCGCCCTTATGCTATCAGCTGGGCGCCGCGTTTGCGAACTCGATTCTTACGTAAAAAATGGTGAATGGAACGCTGAAATCGGAAAAGAACACTTCGGACTAGATGTACACCATAGCACAATTGGTATTATCGGTATGGGCCGAATTGGAGAAGCCGTTGCAAAACGAGCAAAATTCGGATTTGATATGAATGTTCTTTACTATAACCGCCGTCGTAAAGAAGAAGCTGAACAAAAATTCGATGCTACATATTGTGATTTACAGACGCTACTGAAGCAGTCTGACTTTATTGTTCTTCTTACTCCATTAACAGATGAAACATATCACCTTATCGGAGAAAAGGAATTTTCATTAATGAAAGAAACAGCAATCTTCATTAATGCTTCTCGGGGGAAAACAGTAGATGAAGAAGCGTTAATCCATGCTTTAACAGAAAAGAAAATCTTTGCAGCAGGCATCGATACTTTTACACAAGAGCCAATTCAAAAAGATAACCCACTCTTATCATTACAAAATGCTGTCACTTTACCGCACATCGGATCTGCAACATTAAAAACTCGTCAGCAAATGGCCATGACCGCCGCTGAAAATTTAGTTGCAGGATTACAAGGAAAAACACCGCCTAATATTGTGCGCGGGTAATACTGAATAAACGAAAGGCAAGATGACATCGTCATCTTGCCTTTTTTTGTTAACATATTTTCTTCTTCCTTGGAGATGATATGAACAAAAATCAATGGAGTGACAAAAAATGAATCATAAATATACTTGTCCTTATTTCACTTTTTCCACTCGCGGCACTACTGTTCATTACGAATTGTATGAACATGATAATAAAACAGAACGCCCTACTTTCGTACTCGTTCACGGCTTTTTATCTTCCTCATTCAGTTACCGCCGTCTCATTCCTTTACTAGCGAAGGAAGGAACAGTCATTGCTCTTGATTTACCACCGTTCGGAAAAAGTGATAAGTCTCATCTGTTTAAGTATTCTTATCACAATTTAGCAACGATTATTATTGATTTAATTGAACATTTATCTCTCTCAAACATTGTATTAGTTGGGCATTCTATGGGTGGGCAAATTTCTCTCTATGTAAACCGTATACGTCCTGAACTCATTTCAAAGACGATTTTACTATGTAGCTCGAGCTATTTAGCGCGCGCAACCTTACCTTTACTATACTCTTCTTATTTACCGTTCTTTCATTTATACGTAAAGAACTGGATTATACGGCGCGGCATTGTTCATAACTTAATGAATGTCGTTCATGATCACTCATTAATTGACGATGAAATGAAAAAAGGTTACTCCGCTCCTTTTTATGACAACCGTATATTTCCCGCTTTAACTCGCATGATACGAGACCGTGAAGGTGACTTATCTTCAACTGAATTACAAAAAATCGAAACACCTATCCTACTCATTTGGGGTGAAAAAGACCGCGTCGTCCCTGTACATGTAGGTCATCGTCTACACAAAGATTTGCCGAATTCAAAATTTATTTCTTATGAAAATACAGGACATTTACTACCTGAAGAAAAGCCTGAACATGTTTATGAAGAAATTATCGCTTTTTCCGCGCAATAAAATGAAACTTTAATCAGTCCCCACCTAACTTCTTTGCTTCCGCTGAATTTTGAGGTCGGGGTCTTACTGCCCGGAAAATAGCGGGATAATATAAAAAAGGCTGTCGGAAATTCCGACAGCCTATAATGAACAGCTTCCACCTTCTTTTATTACAAGTAATTCCATAGCTAATTTCTCACATTTTTCAAGCGCAGGTACTTCCTCAAAAGACATAAAGTATATATGTTGAATCTTCTTTGCGATGTATTTTGGATCGTCAAACACACTTATGACGTTCACAACATCGCTCGCTTCTGTTTCATAAAACTCCGGTCCCATTTGAAACGGATCCCAATTCTTCACAACCTCTATCATCTTTTCATATGTACCCATTCGCTTCCCGCCTTTTCACTTTTTAATACTTTTCTTTATCCTATCACATCAGCTATTCTATAAGAAGAGAGAGAACTTTCATAACTTATTGGTTTTACAGAAGAAGGGAGCAAACTTATGCAACTATTTCATAAAGCAATCAATCGACGTGGAACGCATAGTATAAAATGGGATACATATAAAAACGAAGAACTTATCCATGCTTGGATTGCTGATATGGATTTTGAAGTACCAAAACCAATTCAAACTGCCTTAAAACAACGAATCGAACATCCGATTTTTGGCTATACACTTCCTCCCGAAAATATTGGGAATATTATTTGTAACTGGACAAAACAACAATACGACTGGGATATTCAAAAAGAATGGATTGTCTTTAGCGCCGGAATCGTTCCAGCTCTTAGTACGAGCATACAGGCTTTCACAAAAGAAAACGAATCCGTTCTCGTACAACCACCTATTTATCCTCCATTTTTCGAAATGGTCACAACAAACAACAGACAGTTATACGTGAGTCCATTACAGAAACAAAATGATACATATGTGATAGACTTCAAGCATTTAGAAAAGCAGTTTCAGCAAGGCATCAAACTCATGCTTCTTTGTAGCCCTCATAACCCAATCGGGCGCGTTTGGACGAAAGAGGAACTTTTGCAGCTCGGATCGTTATGTACTAAATATAACGTAATCGTTGTGGCGGATGAAATTCATTCCGATATTATTTACGCAGATCATACACATACACCGTTCGCTTCTTTATCTGAAGAATTAGCAGCTCGCACGATTACTTGTATGGCTCCAAGTAAAACATTTAATATCGCTGGATTACAAGCGTCGATCATTATCATTCCAAACGAAAAACTCCGTCACGCCTTTACAGCTATCCAGTATAGACAAGGCTTCCACGGATTAAATATCTTCGCTTATACAGCGATGCAAAGTGCTTATACAGAATGTAATGATTGGCTAAATGAAATTCGATTATATATAGAAGATAATGCTCAATTTGCTTGTGAATATATTAAAACTCACATACCTGCTCTTTCCGTAACGAAGCCAGAAGGTAGCTTTTTATTATGGATTGACTGTTCTCGTCTAAAGCTTTCTCAAAAAGAGCGTACCGCACTACTTGAGGAAAAAGGAAAAATCATTGTTGAACCTGGTGAGAAATACGGGTTAGGTGGCGAAGAACATATTCGAATTAATATCGGCTGTCCACGATCTGTTTTAGAAGAAATTTTAAACAGACTGCGTCATACGTTTTCATAATAAGAAAGGAGTCTGTCCCCCTAATCATTCTTGGACAGACTCCTTTGTCATATTTTGTCGGTAAGTCGATATATTCCAATAATCGCCGATATAATTTGAGTTACAGTCGATATATTCCAATAATCGCTGATATATTTTCAATTACATTTCACAAAGAAAGCTACCATTCACGGTAGCTTTTACTTTTTCTTCATATCCGATGCTTTTTTTACAATTACGCCACAAGCAATTCGATCCCCTGATTTACCTGTCGGTTGAGTCATACCATCATCAGGGTTTTCTGTAATAATAATAGACGCTCCATCTTTTCTATGAATCGTCGTTTTTCCTTCTTCAAGTGTGATGTGAGGTGCATCGATTTCCGCTTTAATCTTTCCAGAACCATCTGCAACTACGTTCGGTAAATCACCGTTTTCTGCACCCTTCGGATTAAGAAGACCATGTTTTTTATCATCAGGATTAAAATGATTCCCGGATGATTCAAAACGAGGTGCCTTACACTCTCCAATTTCATGTACATGTAGTCCGTGTGGTCCTGGCGTGAAACCTTCTCCTTTAATCGTAATTTTCACGCCACTTGTTTGCTGCACTACTTTCGCAGTCCCTACTTCATCTCCTGAAGCATTATGTAATTTCACTTCAATTTCTTTCGGCTTTCCTTGGTCACAACCTGCCATCAGAAATAATAAACAACAACTGAAAAAAAGCCGTTTCTTCATTTTATTCCCTCCAAAATATATTCTGCCCTTAGATTGTCCGAGCATAGAGGGAAACATACAAAAATGCATTACTGTTTCTTTTCAGCTAATAGTTTTTCTTCAACTTTCTGCAATCGCTCTGCTTCTCTTTTTGATACACGAATAAACATGCGCCACGTGGCAATAGCACCGATAATAAATAGAACGCAAACAATCCCTGGAATAATATATTCTGTTTTATCTTCCGGAAAATATAAAGGCATCATATAGAACACTCCTTATTATAGGATTTATAAAACATCAGAATTTTCTGTTATATCATTTTAAATTATAGTGGAACCTATCCATATTCTCAAGGGGCGTTCTGAAAGCAAATGATTTCTTTGACTCCTTCCCGTACTTTCCTTACTATAAACTTGAGGTGAAAAATATGAGAGAAACATTTGAAATTGGCGAAATCGTTACTGGTATTTATAAAACAGGAAAATACATTGGCGAAGTTACAAATAGCCGCCCTGGCAGTTACGTCGTAAAAGTATTAGCTGTTTTAAAACATCCGGTGCAAGGTGACTTACATAACGTAAAACAAGCTGACGTGCCATTTTTCCACGAAAGACGCGCTTTAGCTTTCCGTGAACAGACGAACATTCCAGAGCAAATGGTGAAAAAATATGAAGGAGAAATTCCGGATTATACCGAGTCACTAAAATTAGCATTAGAAACTCAAATGAATTCATTTTCTGAAGATGATTCACCTTTTGCAGAGCGTAGTCTAGAAACATTACAACAGTTAAAGAAAGACTACAAACTCTAAAAAACAAAACGACCAAATTACATAATGTGCAATTTGGTCGTTACTGTGTGCTCACTTTCTTTAACACTTTTGAAAAATCAACAAGTTCTCCTAATGTTGGAGGTGCTGGCTTTACTAAATACTCTTTATCTTTTTCTACTAGTTTAAAAATATTGTACGTCGTCATCGCATCATCAAGCGCACAATGATGCTTCCCTGTCCCTACTTTTCCATACGCCTCAATTGCTTTCCATAATCCTGTTTGATTTCTTTCTCCAAAAAACTTCTTATACTCAAGCGATAAATCACGACACTGTCCGAAGAATGGAAAAGCTATCCCTGCCATTTCACAATTATGTTTCAGCACTTTCATATCCATATTTCCCCACGTTACAATTGTCGGTTTACATTTCGTTTCGTATTCTGCAAGCTTCTTAACGAGTTCAGGAAATGAAATCCCTTTATCCACGACTTCTTGTTTTATTCCCAAAAACTTCTTACATCGATCCGTTAAAGAGGGAAATGTTTTCGGCCTGACATGTGATGAATACGTATCTTCTACCTTACAGCCAGCAACTGAAACGAGTCCTACCTCAATAATCTCCGGAAAAAATCCTTTCGGTTTCTTTCTATGCTGGGGCATCGTAAACTCAAAGTCTAAAAATAAAAATCGTTGTTCATCCATACGATCCCTTCCTTATCATTTTTGTCATTCCTTTCTATTTGACACTCCTACACGAACAAGCTCGAATGCTAATTCCATTTTAAATATTCAGATTGGATGTATCTTATATATATGTCAAATGCCCACAAATATTTTAAAAAATAAGAAAAAATGACCTATGCAGAAAATATGACAAAATCCCCCCTTTCATTTACATCCGCCATTTTCCTACTTTATAATGACGTTATGTGTGTTTCTTCTAGAACATTTTTGACACACTAAGAAAAAGTGAATGAAAGGAGATGAGATTTTTGCACGAAACAACGCAAGAACTCGCTAACTGGCAGTATTATTTTGCTATCGCAGTCTTTTTAATTACATATGCCATTATTATTTCTGAAAAAATTAATCGTGCTGTCATCGCACTTCTTGGTGCAGCACTCATGGTAATTGTGGGAGTCGTCGATTTACACAACGCCTTTACGAAACATATTGAATGGGGAACGATTACGTTACTTATCGGTATGATGATTTTGGTGAACATTACGAGTAAATCAGGTGTTTTCCAATACGTTGCTATTAAAGCAGCAAAAGGAGCTCAAGGAAATCCAATTAAAATTTTAATTTCACTTTCCTTACTTACCGCGCTTGGCTCCGCATTTTTAGATAACGTTACAACTGTACTTCTTGTTGTTCCAGTTACTTTATCTATTACGCGCATACTGCAAGTAAATCCTGTTCCTTATTTACTTTCTGAAATTATTTTTTCAAACATTGGAGGAACAGCAACATTAATTGGTGATCCACCTAACATTATGATTGGTTCTGCCAATAAGCATTTAGACTTCAATGCTTTCCTATTGAATCTAGCACCAATCGTAATTATTATTATTGCAGTTACAGCGATAATACTTTACTTTATGTATCGCAAACAATTAATTGCCGATCCTGTACAAGTTAAGAAATTAATGAGCCTAGATGAAAAGCAATACATTAAAGATCCAGTATTAATGAAAAAATCTTTAACAGTACTTGGACTTACAATTGTAGGTTTCATGACTCATTCGATTTTCCACGTTGATGCAGCTATCATCGCTTTAACTGGTGCTACTGTACTTATGTTAATTGGTGTGAAAGAGCATGAAATTGAGGAAGTATTTGCAAGCGTAGAGTGGGTAACAATCTTCTTCTTCGCAGGGCTATTCGTACTTGTTGGAGGACTTATCGATATCGGTCTTATCAAAATGTTAGCTCAAAAAGTAATTGGTATAACAGGCGGAGATATTTCTTACGCATCCATCCTTATTTTATGGGTATCTGGTATCGCCTCTGCAACAATTGATAACATCCCATTCGTTGCAACAATGATTCCACTTATTAACGATATGGCAGTTGGGCTAGGCTTATCACCATCTGACGCACAAATCGATGTATTATGGTGGGCATTAGCACTAGGTGCTTGTCTGGGCGGAAACGGAACATTAATCGGAGCTTCTGCTAACGTAATCGTTGCAGGTATCGCGAGCCGCGAAGGACATAAATTTAGTTACATGGACTTCCTAAAAGTCGGTTTCCCAATTATGATCGTTTCATTAATCATTTCTCACATTTATATTTATTTACGCTACCTTATGTAGTAAAAAAAGCGCTCTGATAATCAGGGCGCTTTTTTACTTATATCTAAAATATATCGACTTATCAACAAAAAAGAAAAATCTACTCTTTATATCTCACCGGTTCATTTCGAATGATAAATAAATGAATCGGTAAGAACACCGAAAATGTGATTACATGAATAATCGTAAATAATATAGAGTTCGTTCCGTATCTGTCTAAAATAGCGTAGATAAGATAAATGGACAATACAATCGATACAGCTGTTGCTAGTAAACTTATAACTGGTACGAAATTAAAAATAAAACATGCAACGTATATGCCGAATACTTTCCACCCTGCTTCTTCTTTCAAAAAATCTGGTAATTTATCTTTCGCTAAGTCACCCCACGTCTTACTATTCAAAAACGGAATAAACGCAAGCACCCCGTCCGTTGCACCATCATTTTTCGCCATCGAATAAAGTGCAAAAGCCGTTAACAAATATGAAATAATTGCCCAAATCAATATAACAAGAATAAACGCAAAACTAAGAGCAAAGAAACCTGCTAATACGCCTTGATCCTCCATCTTATCCTCTCCTCTCTACTTTCAACATATTTCATTACATTGCAAGTTATGTTTTAAAATTTATCCAAACTCTTTGTATAATAAGAAAAGAAAGAGAATAAGAGAGGAGCAACACTTATGCATCCATTTGTAAAAGCATTACAAGAGCATTTTACAGCTCATCAAAATCCTGAAAAAGCAGAACCTATGGCTCGTTATATGAAAAATCACTTCCCCTTTCTAGGTATTCAAACACCGGAAAGACGTCAATTATTAAAAGACATCATTCAAATACATACTCTCCCAGATCCAAAAGACTTCCAAATTATCATACGTGAGCTTTGGGACTTACCAGAACGTGAATTCCAAGCGGCCGCACTTGATATTATGCAAAAATATAAAAAGCATATAAATGAAACTCATATCCCCTTCTTAGAAGAACTGATTGTCACAAAATCTTGGTGGGACTCTGTCGATAGCATCGTCCCTACATTTTTAGGCGATATCTTTTTAAAACATCCAGAATTAATTTCTGCCTATATTCCAAAATGGATTGCATCAGATAATATATGGTTACAACGTGCCGCTATTTTATTCCAACTAAAATATAAACAAAAGATGGATGAAGAACTTCTTTTCTGGATTATTGGACAACTACATTCTTCAAAAGAATTTTTCATCCAAAAAGCGATTGGCTGGGTCCTTCGTGAATATGCAAAAACAAATCCGGATGTAGTTTGGGAATACGTGCAAAACAATGAGCTCGCTCCATTAAGTAAGCGTGAAGCAATTAAGCATATTAAGCAAAATTACGGAATAAATAATGAAAAAATAGGCGAGACTCTATCATAGATAGACGCGTTCCTCTATTGAGATTTAAAAAAGAACGTGTTAGAATATGTTCATTATTATTAATATAAGTAGCGATGACGGACTTATAAGTACTTGCATAAAAAGCGATTCAGGGATAGTGAAAGCCTGAAGCCGCAAGGAAACGGCAGTCCCGAGCAATACATGATAAAGTGGATGCACCTTTTGTGTATCAACTAGGGTGGAACCGCGGGCAAACGCTCGTCCCTAGGCAAATAAGCCTTGGGATGAGCGTTTTTTTATGTTCTTTTTAGCATATACTGCTCGTTTCCAAAGTATCAGAGTATGTCATCGCCAATACGTTAACTTTCAAAAGGAGGATTTTCTTATGTATTCAATGGAACAAGTTGTAAACTTAGCGAAACATCGCGGTTTTGTTTTCCCTGGTTCTGAAATTTACGGTGGTCTTGCAAACACTTGGGATTACGGTCCACTTGGAATCGAATTAAAAAATAACGTTAAAAAAGCTTGGTGGAAAAAATTCATTCAAGAATCTCCACACAACGTTGGTTTAGACGCAGCTATTTTAATGAACCCTAAAACTTGGATCGCTTCTGGTCACGTTGGTAACTTCAACGATCCAATGATTGACTGTAAAAAATGTAAAGCTCGTCACCGTGCTGACAAATTAATTGAGGATGCTTTAGATGCAAAAGGCATCGAAATGGTTGTTGACGGTCTTACTTTCGACCAAATGGCTGACTTAATGAAAGAACATGAAGTAAAATGTCCTGATTGCGGTAGTGAAGAATTCACTGAAATCCGTCAGTTCAACTTAATGTTCAAAACATTCCAAGGTGTTACAGAGTCTAGCACAAACGAAATCTTCCTTCGTCCTGAAACAGCACAAGGTATTTTCGTAAACTTCAAAAACGTTCAACGCTCTATGCGTAAAAAGCTTCCATTTGGTATCGGCCAAATCGGTAAGAGTTTCCGTAACGAAATCACGCCTGGTAACTTCACATTCCGTACACGTGAATTCGAACAAATGGAACTTGAATTCTTCTGTAAGCCTGGTGAAGATTTAGAGTGGTTTGCATTCTGGCGTGAAACTTGTAAAAACTGGTTACTTTCACTTGGTATGTCTGAAGAGAGCATGCGTCTTCGTGACCACGGTGAAGAAGAGTTATCTCACTACAGTAATGCAACAACTGACATTGAATTCAAATTCCCATTCGGTTGGGGCGAACTTTGGGGCGTTGCATCTCGTACAGACTTCGACTTAAAACGTCACATGGAACATTCAAACGAAGACTTTAACTATATTGATCCACAAACGAATGAGCGTTACGTGCCATACTGCATCGAGCCATCTTTAGGCGCAGACCGCGTAACATTAGCATTCTTATGTGATGCATATGAAGAAGAGCAATTAGAAAACGATTCTCGTACAGTTCTTCGTTTCCACCCTGCTTTAGCACCATACAAAGCAGCTATCTTACCATTATCTAAGAAGCTATCTGAAGGTGCTACTGAAGTATTCGCAGAATTAGCTAAAGACTTCATGGTAGACTTTGATGAAACTGGTTCTATCGGTAAACGTTACCGTCGTCAAGACGAAATCGGTACACCATTCTGTATCACATACGACTTCGACTCAGTTGAAGACAAAGCTGTTACAGTACGTGACCGTGACACAATGGAACAAGTTCGTATGCCAATTAGCGAACTAAAAGGTTTCTTAGAGAAGAAAATCCAGTTCTAATTATAAGAAAAAGAGGCTGCTCGTAAGAGCGCCTCTTTTTTACTTTTCACGTTTTTCTTTAATTGCTACTGTACATCTTGATATACATAGTAAATCATCATTTTCATCAATAATACGAACATCCCAAACCATTGTCGATTGTCCTCTATGTATCGGTGTTCCGATCGCCGTTACAATTCCATCTTTCTTTGAGCGAATGTGGTTTGCATTAATTTCTAATCCGAAACAAATACATTTTTCTTGATCAATTAAATTATATGAACCAACACTTGCCACTGTTTCCGCTAATGCAACCGATGCACCTCCATGTAAAAATCCAAACGGTTGATGCGTACGCTCATCAACAGGCATCGTAGCAACTACCTTATCTTCTGTCATCTCTAACAACTCAATTCCAAGTGAATCCATTAAAGTTTTTGCCATATCGCTTCCCCCTTCTCTTACTTTAATTAAATGTATAATTTTACCTATTTATTTTCAAACTACTTATAACACTTATATAAGGAGGCTTCACCTAAATGAAACAGAAATTTTGTATATTACTGCTTATGTTCTCCTTGCTGACTATTGTACCAAATTGTGCAATAACAGCCAAAGCATCTAACCTGACAATCGATGTTAAGACTGTAACGCAAAAAGGTAAAAAACCTTATATAGAATATCAAATAAATAGGCCTTCTTTTCACAACTTTTCTGATTCTAAATTTCAAAATAAACTCAATTTATACTACAAAAAATCCACTGACAAATTTAAAAACAAATTAGAAAAAGAAGCAAAAAAATATTATAAAGAGACAGCAGGATCTAGTACACCCTTTCATCCGTACGTAGCAAATGTTGATTATAAAGTCTCTTTAAACAAACCACCTTTTCTTAGCCTATATGTGAATTACTATCAATATACTGGCGGAGCACACGGTCTTTATACGTGGAAGGCAAATACATTTGATTTAAACGAAAAAAAGGTGCTGCACTTAGACGATTTATTTCAACAAAAGGATAAATATAAAGATGTAATCCGTGCAGAGATTGTACGACAAATTAAACAAAATGAAAGCATTTATTTTCCTGATGCAACTGAAAAAGTAATGAGTATGAAAAAATTTCACTTCTTTTTAGAGCCAGACAATCTCGTCATTTATTTCCCTTTATATGAGATTGCTCCCTATTCAAGTGGAATTCCGCAATTTCGTATTCCATATACGTTGCTAAGAGACTATTTAAAGCCTTCTTATCAAAATATTTTGATTGACAACAAGTAAATATTTTCGCTACGATAATGTTAACCTAAAAACAACAGGAGGTTAACATTATGAGAAGATTACATGTTTTAGATTTAGCATTAGCTGCCATGTTCGTTGCTCTTATGGCCATCGGTGCAAATATTGTATCTTGGGCACCTTTCTTACAAGTAGCAGGCATCCCATTATCTATGCAACCATTTTTCGCAATTTTAGCAGGTCTTCTTCTTGGAAGTAGACTTGGTGCCTTATCCATGACTGTATATATGCTCGTTGGTTTAGCCGGCGCACCAATCTTCGCTAACTTCAAAGCTGGATTTGGAGCACTTTTAGATCCTACTGGTGGTTTTATTATCGCCTTTATTATCGTTGCTTACGTATCAGGAAAACTAGTAGAACAAAAAGAAAGACCCACTTTCATTACATTTGCAATTGCCTCTTTCACTGGAATTATTTTAACTTATATAATCGGTACTACTTACATGTACGGAGCAGTCAATCTCTTTATGGGCGGTAATATGAGCTATAAAGCTGCTTGGATGATTATGATGTGGTTTGCAGTAAAAGATATTGCATTTACAATTATCGGTGCTATTATCGCACCTCGCATATACTATGCTGTGCGTCGTTCTGCTTATCAGCATTCTCATTCGACGATTTCATAATAAAAAAATGAGTTATTTCAGTATACTGAAATAACTCATTTTTTATTTTCGACAATATACGACACATATTAAAAATAAATTTTGTTATGATAGTCCAGAAAATCTTATATTTTGCACATTTAATTAAAACAATGTTCTGGAGGAAAGTCAGTGAAACTATCAAAAAACACACTTATTAAAATAGGTGTAGGCGTACTATCTTTACTTTTCATACTATGTATATACAGAAGTTATACATTATATGGAAACGGCGAGTTAGGAATGAACTATATGCTTGGAAACGGTATAGCATTCTTCTTGCTATTTCTTACTATAATTAGTTTATGCGCGGCTGTAATCTTTATTATCATCGGATTAATTAAGAAAATACGAAAAGTAGCAGCAAAAAAAGTTTTTATAACATCTATAATACTATTTCTTACATCAGTTATATCAATCCTTATTTTCCTTTTCACTATATCAAAAGTAACGAATATAGAGGAAGAATATCAGGCTATTCAAGTTCAAAAGAAAAAAGAAGCTGATTACTTAAAAGCTGCAGCATCTTTTTATAACACCATAGAAACTTTCGAATACTCTGCATCATATGTATTGTCCGAGTATTCAACTACATGGTCAAACGCAATAAATAACCGAAGTGATTTCAATACTGCTCTTAGATCTAAGAAAAAAGAAATTGATCATATGGTTGTAGCTGTAGATGTATTTTATAACGGCATGGGAAGAGATTTAAGGTTGGTCTCTGAGGCTGCAAAAGAACAGCCAAGTAAGTACAAAGAAACCTATGAAGAATATAAAAAAATGTATGGTATTGTGACTGCACTTAATGAACAATCTCAATCTCCAAGCGGTAGTTTAATTACATTTAATCAAAATGTTAATACATTAATTCAAGAATACAAAAAATCTGCCGGAAATATTAATATCGCTATTTCTAATGAAATTAAATCAAAAGCTAATGAATTGAAGCCGACCGATAAAAACGTAAGTTCTAATTAAAGACACTCTCTCTAGAGTGTCTTTTTTTCATAAAAAGTCCCCTTTAGATTGCACAGTAAATTACATATCTCTACTGTACATCCAAAAGGGACTTTACCTATAAATTAAGACTCTTGATTCGCTTGTTCTTCTAAAATTTTCTTCATCATTGCTACCATGTCATCACGTAATTCTGGGTGTTGCAGGGCCATTTCAATTGTCGTTTGAACGAATCCTAGCTTTTCACCTACGTCGTAGCGCTTTCCTTCGAAATCGTAAGCAAATACACGTTGGATTTCATTTAAGCTTTGGATTGCATCTGTTAATTGAATTTCACCACCAGCACCGACATGTTGCTGTTCTAAGAACATAAAGATTTCAGGCGTTAAAATGTAACGGCCCATAATTGCTAAGTTTGAAGGAGCTGTACCTTGTGCTGGTTTCTCAACGAAATTGCGAACTTGGTAACGACGACCTTCTTGTTCTAATGGATCGATAATTCCATAGCGATGTGTTTCCGACTCTGGAACAGTTTGTACACCAATAACAGAAGAAAGTGTTTTTTCATACTCATCCATTAATTGACGTAAACACGGTTTCTCAGCTTGGACAATATCATCACCTAGTAACACTGCAAACGGCTCATCACCAATGAATTTACGCGCACACCAAACAGCATGTCCTAGTCCCTTCGGCTCTTTTTGACGGATATAATGAATATCTACCATTTTTGAAGAAGCTTGTACTTTTTCAAGCAACTCATATTTTTTCTTCTCTAATAAGTTTTGTTCTAGTTCAAATGCGTTATCAAAATGATCTTCGATAGAGCGCTTTGTTTTACCAGTAACAATAATAATATCTTCGATTCCCGATTTCACTGCTTCTTCCACAATGTATTGAATCGTTGGTTTATCTACTATCGGTAACATTTCTTTCGGCATTGCTTTCGTTGCTGGTAAAAAACGTGTTCCTAATCCAGCTGCTGGGATTATCGCTTTTCTTACTTTTTTCATCACAAAATACCCTCTCTCCTGTCGGAATCAATAGCAAGCATTTCCTACATAAAACAAAAGGGAGATTTCGCTCCCTTTTGTTCCTTACTACTTAAAATTACTTTGTATTATAAACGATTCATAATGTCTTCTTTAATAGTAAGTAACTTTTGTTCACTATTTTGTAAAGAACTATCTTTTACACCAAAGTAAAACTTAATCTTCGGCTCAGTTCCAGATGGACGTAGGCAGAACCATGAACCATCCTCTAATTGATATTTTAACACATTTGATTTCGGTAAGTGAATCTCTTCTTTATGTCCATCTTGTAAAGATGTAACGATGCTTGCTTTATAGTCTTCCACTGCTACGACTGTTAAGCCTGCTACTTCTTTCGGCGGATTCTCACGGAACGTTGCCATCATCTCTTGGATTTTTTCAGCTCCATCTTTTCCTTTTAACGTTAACGATACAAGGTCTTCACGGAAGAAACCGTACTTCTCAAATACTTCTAATAGACCGTCATATAACGTTTTCCCTTGTGATTTGTAGTATGCAGCTACTTCACATGCAAATAGGACAGATTGTACTGCATCTTTATCACGGCAGAATGGGCGGATTAAATAACCATAGCTTTCCTCATAACCGAATTGGAATTCATATTGTCCGCTTTCTTCATACTGCCTAATTTTCTCACCTATAAATTTAAATCCAGTTAACGTATCAACTGTATCTAAACCGTATGCTTTCGCAATTGTACGGCCAATCTCAGACGTTACGATTGTTTTTAATACGACACCGTTCTCCGGAAGCGTTCCGTTTTCTTTCTTTTGAGATAGTAAGTAATCAAGCATTAATGCACCTGTTTGGTTTCCTGTTAATACTTGGAACTCACCGTTATGATTACGCACTGCTACACCAAGGCGGTCTGCGTCAGGATCAGTTGCGATTAATACATCTGCGCCTACCTTTTCACCGTCACGAATGGCATACTCAAACGCTGCGTGCTCTTCTGGGTTCGGTGATTTTACTGTAGAGAAGTTTGGATCTGGTAACTCTTGCTCTTTTACAACTGTTACATCTGTAAATCCAACTTCTTTTAAACCACGGCGTACAGAAATATTTGATGTTCCGTGTAATGGTGTAAAGACGATTTTTAAGTCTTTGCCGACCTTTTGCACCATTTCTTTATTAATGATGACATTGTTCAATTCTGTAGCATATGCATCATCTACTTCTTGTCCAATAATATGTAATAAACCGTCAGCTTTTAATTGCTCTACATCAGCGACTTCAACTGTTAATTCATCTTCTACTGCATTTACGTAGCTAATTAACTCATCTGCTTCTTTTGGAGGTAACTGTCCACCATCTTCACCGTATACTTTGTATCCGTTATATTCAGGTGGATTATGGCTTGCCGTAAGAACGATTCCACTTACTGTATGTAAATGACGAACTGCGAAAGAAAGTACTGGCGTTGGACGTAAGCTTTCAAACACATATGTTGTAATGCCGCGTGCCCCAAGTGTAGCAGCAACTTCCATTGCGAACTCAGGTGATTTATGACGAGAATCATAGGCTACAACAACACCGCGTTTTTTCGCTTCCTCACCTAATTTTTCAATAAAGCTTGCTAATCCTTTTGTTGCTTTACGAACTGTATATACGTTTAAACGGTTCGTACCAGCACCAAGTTCACCACGCATACCACCTGTGCCAAACTCTAGATTTTTATAAAAGCTATCCTCGATTTTCTTCTCATCTTGCTTCATATTTTCTAGCTGTTCTTTTAATTCTGCATCTAATTGTGCGTAAGAAAGCCAGCGACTAAATTCTTGTTTCCAATTCATTCTTCTCTCTCCTCTCGCTCGTCATACCTTTATTATATGAAAAAAACATGCTGTATCTCAATATTTTATAAAATCTAACAGGATTTTACTAGGAATATTTGTATACACTATTGTTAAATACTCCACTAAAGGGAATGAGGATTATGCACGAATGGGGCTTGTCAGAAGAGCTCAAAATACAAACAAAGCAAATGATTGAAATTGCTGAAAAAGAACTATCGATTATGAGAAACGCAATCGATAAAGAAGACGAATGTATTTTATGCAAAATGGAAGATATTCATCATATGTTAGCAAATGTACAAACATTGGCAGCTACATACTATATTCAGGCATATTTATCACCTTATACGGAAAGTTCATCTTTTATTACAACAGCTATCCAACATTTAAGCGCCAGAAAACATGGTGCTCTTATCGTTGTGGAAAGAAACGAGACGCTTGAAGCTCTCATTCAAACTGGAACGACATTAAACGCTCATTTAACTGCGCCATTACTCGAATCAATATTTTATCCAGGTAACCCTCTTCATGACGGTGCCGTTCTCGTAAAAAATAATCATATTGTCTCAGCTGCTAATATTCTTCCTTTAACGAAAAGTACAGAAGTTGATCCTGAGCTAGGAACACGTCACAGAGCTGCAATTGGCTTATCAGAAAAGAGTGATGCACTTATATTAGTTGTCTCTGAAGAAACGGGCCGTACTTCTTTTGCTTTAAACGGTATTTTGTATACGATTTCTTTATAAACACTTTTTAGCACTTTTTTGAATAGCGCGGTAGTAAATGAAGTTATATCGAATTACCAACAAATACACCTACAATATGAAGAAAAAGGCTGTCTACAAAATTTGAGACAGCTTTTTCTTCAAAAAAATTATTCTTCTACAAAATGCTCGAAAAGTATACGAATTACCTATACCATTGCTCGAGCTGACCATAAATTATTTGCTCACAGGGATGTCTAAGTACACTTACTACTCTTTTTGTACTCAAAACATGTTTAGACCTCTTTCATAACAACTGTATGTTTTCTAAAATGCTTCACTTCTAGCTATTATTTTTTATCTATTTTTAATAAATAGTAAAAAAGGGTACTTTAGAAATCCTATCTAAAGTACCCTTTTATTAAAAATCTATTTTATTATAAAGAATAATTGGAGACTGCAAAATGATAAAAATATAGCATACTTTCAAAATTATTTATAATTATTAATATTAATATTAAACATAAAGCAACTACTTTTACACGTCTCATCACTTTAAAACCATATGCTAATAATAACGGTATTGTAAACAGCATATGTGCGCCATAAATAAATGCTTCAGATGCCCCAAAACCAATAATTCCATGTAAAACAATATTAAATAGTAAACAGAAACTTAAAAACCTTACGAAAGGCTCTTTTCTAAAGTTTTTCCATACAGCTACTATTATAAAAGCATACACAGATACAATCACAATCCACCCGATCATAGTATGCGATGGAAGTATATTTAATTGTGCGAATTGCTCACCTTGTCTTAAAGTAACTTCCGAGAATGGTCCAAAGATGAATGAAGATCCTAATAATAGATGAAATACTAATATACCTGATGGCTTAACGTATTCTGGTGAAAAACTCTGTCCTTGCGCAGCAAAGTCCATACTACCCTTTAATCCTTCGATAAGAACGACATTATTTTCGTTCATTGCTAATACAAACAGGACCACGACAATAACAATCGAAATACCAGTCCAAATAATTTTTTTCCGTAGTTTCTTATAACTCATCAGACTACCTAAAAACCACATAAACGAATTGGTTAATGTAACCCCTGTTATTACTATTGCCAACAATACATTCGCAATACTAAATCCTATTTTCGCTTCTTTTTCCCCTGTAATAAATGGATAGCATACAAAGCACATAAGTACCAATGTGAAATTTGCATAGCTAAAAGATTCTGGTGTCCACGTAATAACTAACATTGTAGCTGAAAATCCATACATGACCGCTAGTAAAAAAGAAACAATCGTATTCTTACAAATTTTACAGCATAATGTATAAATCATCACTACACTGAGCGCGCTTAAAAACGTTTGAATGAATATAATACCATGTACAATATTCCCTACTTTTACTGTCTCCAGCATCCACATGAATTGTTGAATAAAATAATAAAGGAATGGATGTCGGAACCAGGTCGCCGCTGCTACATCTACTTTTTCAAGGAAAAAGGAGATGATATAATATCCTTGATCAAAAGAAAAATAGGTATCAACCACCCACGCTTCAATAAAAAGCTTAGAGTGAGTATCCATTTTCCAACCGATAAAAAAATAAAATGACCAATAAAAAATGAAAAGGACAAGGGCTAATATCCCCTTTCCTTTATAATCATTCCAAATATTCAATACTTCTTCTCCTCTCTACGGTAGAAATAACATAATTAGATGTGCCACGTATCCAATAACTGTTCCTAACACAAGCCCACCAAAAATCTCATGCCAATGATGTCCTTGACGCTCTCTTAATTTTTCTTCTTCCGAACTTATATGTTTATTCAACATTCTTGCATGTTTACCAACTGTACGGCGAAGTCCTGTGGCATCAATGATAACAATTGTTAAAATTGCCATCCCGATTCCAAACATCGGTGTATTAAATCCTTCATGAAACCCTATTGTCATGACCATACTTGATAAAATCGTTGTATGCGTGCTAGGAAATCCACCATTTCCAACTAAACGAAAAGCATCTTTTCCAGAACGAAGATAATTCACTAAAAATTTCAATACTCCCGAAGCTACCCAAGCTATAAATGGAAGTATACAATATAAATATGTTCCCATTGCTTTACCTCCTATGATTTTGCAATAAATAAAATGCCAGCTACTATACATACCATTCCAGCAATTTTCATGAAATTGATTGTTTCACCAAATAATAATGCTGACGCAATAATAACAAATACATATCCGAAACTCACCATTGGGTATGCATAGCTTAAATCAACCTTTCTCAGCACAATCATCCATAATAATGCACTTAAACCGTAAAAAGCTAGTCCGAAAAAGTTCGGTACGTTAATGAAATTCATAATACCTACAGCCGCTGAACTTTGTGATTTCATTGCGCCAAACTTTAATAAAATTTGCCCTACAACTCCCATACCAACTGATAAAATAATCATTAAAAATTGTTGCATCTCTATACTCCTTAACCGTTTATATTCAAAAAATGTTTTATTCCAAATAAAAAACGTTTAAGACACTCCTCTTAAACGTTTTAACAAACCCGAATAGAGTAATTAAAAGTTCAATAGTATAATAATAACTGTTATCGCATATAACAACACTGTTATTAAAATATGCTGATCCTCTAATAAAACTTTATCTGGTTCTCCACCTTTATCTTCCATGTGAACTAAATATAAATAACGAAAAATCCCGTAAATTACAAATGGGATTGTCCACATTAAATAGATACTTTTCCCTGCATTAAAAGTAAAGATAGCATAAGTTACAATAGTTGCCGATGTAACAATTGTACTTAATTGGTCTAACAAAGCAGGAGAATAACTTTCTAATACTTTTCTATGAGAACCTTTATTATTCTGTAACAATACTAATTCATGTCTTCTTTTATTAATAGCCAAGAATAGTGACAGTAATAATGTACATAATAAAAACCACGGTGTAAATGGCACTTGAATAACTAATCCACCGGCCAATGCTCGTAAAACAAATCCAGCTGCAATAATTAAAATATCAATGATTACAACGTGCTTTAAACGAATTGAATACGCTACATTTAAAATAAAATAGGCTGCTAATACTAAGCACAATAACGGATTTAATACATATGAAACTACTAAAGACGCTACTAAAATAACACAACCTGCCGTAATAGCAAAGTACGGATTTAATGCCCCCGATGCCATCGGTCGATATCGCTTAACAGGGTGTTGTCGATCTGCCTCAATATCCATAAAATCATTTAAAATATAGACACAGCCAGATATTGCACAAAATAGCGCAAAACAAATTGCAGCTTGTGCCACCATAGTTAAAGATACTTGTTTTATTGAAAAGACTAACGCTGCAAATACAAGCAAGTTTTTAGTCCACTGTTTCGGGCGTAACTGTTTAAAAAACAATACAACTATATTTTGTTGAGATAAAGTCCCTTCCCTCATAATAATAAGAGTGCTTCTATTTTTGTCACTCTCTTCTTTCCCTCCCTATTCAATTGTTATTTACTTCTAATACAGGGAAAATTATATCACATAAGTATAACATTGAAAATCAACTATTAAATACCAATAAAAAAGGCTGCCTCAAAAATTTGAGACAGCCTTTTCTTCAAAAAATTATTCTTCTCCAAAACGCTCCACAAGTGTTGCAAGTGTACGTACCATTGCACCAGTTGCTCCAGCTGGACCTAAGTCGTGCGCGCCTTTTGTTTCTGATGTTCCAGCGATATCTAAGTGTACCCACGGTGTATCTTCAGCGAATTCGCCTAAGAATGTACCTGCCATAATCGCATGTCCTTCACGGCCTGGTGAGTTATTTAAATCAGCAAACTTACTGTTTCGAACGCGTTCTTTATCACGATCAAAAATCGGTAGTTGCCAAATTGGCTCATCTGTTTCCATAGAAGCCTCTAGCACTTGCTCAAATAACTCTTCATTATTTGTCATTGCGCCTGTCGTATAGTTTCCAAGTGCAACAATTACACCGCCTGTTAATGTTGCAACATCAACAAGGTAGTTTGCACCAAGTTTTTTCGCATACGTAATACCGTCAGCTAAAGCTAGACGACCTTCTGCATCCGTATTTAATACTTCAATTGTTTTTCCGCTCATAGATGTAATTACATCGTCTGGCTTAAATGCCGTACCACTTACAACGTTATCAGTTGAAGGAATAACAGCGATCACATTTTGTTCTGGGCGAAGTTCACCGATAATTTCCATCGCACCTAATACAGCAGCTGCACCGCCCATATCACCTTTCATACCGACCATGCCTTCACGTGGTTTTAAAGAATAACCACCTGTATCGTATGTAATACCTTTTCCAACGAATCCAATGACATCTGTCCACTCTTCTTTTCCTTTATAAATAAGAGCAATCATTTTTGGTGGCTCTACACTACCTTGGTTTACTGCAAGTAACGCACCCATACCAAGATCTTCCATCTCTTCTTTCTCAAGAACTTTATAGTCCATATCATACTTCTCCGCTAATTCAACAGCATACTCAGCAAGCTTTGTCGCTGTTAATACGTTTGGCGGCATATTTACAAGTGTACGAGCTGAATTTGTTGCACGTCCATGTACGTAGCCAACTGTTAATGCGGCTTCAATTTCTTGTGCATCTTCCGCTGTAATAGCCGTGAACTTCTCTAACTCTACACGATCCTTTTTATCTGATTTATACGTTTGTAATTCATATGTACCAAGGCCTTGTACCTCTGCTGCAATATGAGCGACATCAATCGCGTCTAATTTCTCTGTTACGAAAGAATCAAGTAAGATTGCTGCATCTTGTACTTTTGCTGATTGCAGTGTTTTAAATGCCTTACCAAGAGCCGCACGTAACGTTTCTGTCGTGTAAGACTCTTTCTTGCCTAAACCAACAAAGTAATAACGTTTCACATTTGTTTTTCCTAAGCTATGCACTTTCGAAATGGCCTTTTTCTTCGTAGATAATTCTTTCTCTTCTAGTAAAACTTGTAATTGTCCTTCAAACGCTTTGTCCAGTTCTTGTACAAAACTACTCATTTTCTCTTCTTCAAATAAAGCAACAATTACTGCTTCATGACCTGCTAATTCTTTTTGTACTTGAAACATGTTCAGACCCCCTAAATTTCTCTACCACCATTATAACTTTATTTTCGATAAAATGCGACAATTCTAACTACAGTTATATGACGTGTAAAATCCCCTCTATTATGAAATAAGCCAAGAAAAAAAGTCTAGCGTAATTACGACTAGACTATCTTTGTTTTAAATATTGACCACGAAACACTTGCATCGTTTCGTCTTGATTTAACATCGTTAACTCTTCTTCTGTAAACTTACCATTTCCTACTTTTACTACGTACACATTTACTTTTTTCTTACCCCATTGGCTATAAACATCTTTCACCGTATCATAATATAGATCAAGACGGTTTCCTTTTATTGCACCGCCCTTATCAGCTACTACACCATACCCATAACCTGGTACGAATAAAATTGTTCCAATTGGGAATACGCGTAAGTCTGCTGCGATTGTGGAATATAAATCCCTTTTCGCCTTAACACCTGAATATGTAATACCATACTCCGGATGTCCCGGCCTCTTACCAGTTGACTCAATTCCCGACGTATAACCTGTTGCAGTCATTTCAATTGAACGATATTTAGACCAGTCGTTTGCCTGCTCTAAAGCATTTATCACTTCTTTACTCGGAGCAACATTTCTCTTAACTTCTGCTGCATGTACTTCTTTTGCACTCGTTCCCTCATACTTCTTTACAATCTCTAATAAAGAAACTCCTGTGAAAGCATTCCATGTTACGCATAATGCAATTGCAAGTAAACAAGTCATCATAATGCGAATACAATATCGTTTTAACATTTTTATATTCCACACTCCTTCATCGTTAATCATTCCCTATACCATGAAGGAATATGCAAAAAAATAATCTCCAACTTAATTGGAGATTAAAACATTTGATATCCGCTTTTCCGAAGTTTCTTGATTACGACTCCTGCTAAAGCAGCCCCTACTAATCCAGTAGATAGAATAAATACGTCTGCTTGTCCTAAGTGCGATACACTTGTCCCAAATGAAGAAAATGTTTCTTTCGGTTTTGAAAAATAATCCCACATACTCGCTTTATTAATAATAAGCATACAAACAATCGGATACACAATAACCATTACCCAAGTAGCTCGCAAAATCATGTTGAGTAAAAATCCAATTCCAAAGAACAAAATAAAGAATAACATCATTGAAATAAGTAGTACCGGTATACTCACTCTTTTCCCCTCTCCTTCGCACGTGCCGTAAATACGTGATAAGCTGTATAACCAAATGGTTCGCCTGGATTTAATGTTTTGTCCACTTCAAGATGTAGTTCTGATCTTCCTTCTAACAAATATTTAATAAGCACAGACGTATTCGGATCGTCCGCAATCTTATCCGGATGTAAGAACGCCACTTCAGACAATTCTTTCTCCTGTATAATAATATTTTCTCCTTCAGGCTCCAAAAGAAAAATAATCATATTATCACTAATCTCATTACGAATAACACCCGATCGAACACCAATGATCCCCTTCACATGAGCGACA
The DNA here is from genome assembly GCF_022664295.1 of Bacillus cereus group sp. BfR-BA-01311. Lineage (NCBI taxonomy): Bacteria > Bacillati > Bacillota > Bacilli > Caryophanales > Bacillaceae > Bacillus > Bacillus cereus group sp. BfR-BA-01311. The sequence goes on along the minus strand of NZ_JAKUHC010000026.1, from coordinate 3,434 downwards.
ATGCCTGTCTCTTCTAACACTTCGCGTTTCACAGCTTCATCAACCGTCTCACCTTCATTTACAAAACCAGCCGGTAAAGACCATTTCCCTTTTAATCCACTGTATTTCTTCTTAACAAATAGCCACCTACCATCTTTTGTAGCTACTAAACCACTAACAGCTAGCCATACCTTCCCTCGTTTCTCCATGATGTAATAACCTCCTCTTTCAGAACGGACAGAATATTCTTTCTTTTTATATTATACTATATTTTTAATATGAAAAAAGCAGAAACAGCTCTTAGCCGTTTCTGCTTTTTCTACTATATATTAAAAGAACTTTAATTTACCTTTTTTAAGAACTAATAAAGGTCCACCTAATAAGAATAGGTAACGGTTATCGATTACTTTCTTCATGAAGGAAGCTTTCCAACCTGTTAACTTTTTACCCATAACAACGCCCATTGCATCGTCATGACCTAAAGAACATACAGATCCTTTATTATCAAATGCGAATTTCTTCATTTCGCCTTTACCACGAACTAATACAGTTAAGTTGTGTGCAATATTGTAACCTTGTTGAATTGCGATTTGTGCTGTTGGTGGGTATGGACGGTTAATTTCTTCATTAATGATTAACGCTGCGTCACCAACCATGAATACATCTTCGTATCCTGGAGCATGCATGTACTCATCAACTTTTACACGTCCGCGCATTGCTTCAAATCCAGACTCTTCCACAATACCGTTACCACGAACACCTGCAGCCCAAACTACTGTTTCAGACTTAATTAATTCAGTGTCATCGCCATTCGCAACGATAATACCTTCTTCAGTTGCTTCTTTAATTGCTGTACCGATGCGGAATTCTACACCTTTTTTCTCAAGTTGTTTTACAGCGTACTCTACTAACGCTGGATCGAAACCTGGAAGTGCTGTTGGAGCAGCTTCTACACAGATGATACGTGCTTTTTCACGTGGTACATTGTACTCTTTGCAAAGTTCAGGAACACGGTTTGCAAGCTCACCTACGTACTCGATACCAGTAAATCCAGCACCACCAACAACGATTGTTACTAACTCATCGCGTTGTTCAGTTGCATATTTAGAGAAACTAGCTTCCATATGCTCACGAATTTCACGAGTTGCATTAATGTTAGCGATTGAGAATGCATGCTCTTTTAATCCTGTAATTCCGAATGTTTCTGATTCGAAACCAAGACCAATTACTAAGTAGTCATACTCTAACTCGCCGTCTTTTAAGATAATGCGTTTTTCAGCAGCTTTAATTTCTACTACTGTGTCTTGTACAAAGTTTACTTTATTTGTATCAATAACGTCTTGAATATCTAGACAGATTTTTTCATCTTGTAATGTACCAGCTGCGCTCTCGTGTAACCAAGTCGCTTGGTAGTGATAGCTGTTGTTGTTTACTAGCGTAATTTCAGCTTCATTTACAGATAATGCTTTTTGCAGACGAACAGTCGTAATCATCCCGCCATAACCTGCACCTAAAACTACGATTTTTGGAGTCTTCACCAAATCACAACCCTTTTCTTTATATAATAGTAATGAGAAATAATACCAAGTACTAAAAACTCTATTTGTCAAGAATGTGGAATTTATCACATTCTATATCATAACAAAACGCAGTCAAAAAATCGTACGAATTTTGTCATAGAAATTTAACATAATACTTCCCTATATTAGTCGGTTTTATTCCAGAATTCAAGCGTCTGGAGAATTATCAATATTTTAAAATAACATAGCGTTTTCAAGGGTTTTTTAGACTTTTTTTCATGTATTTTCCTTTCTGTATATTTTATACAATAAAAAAGAACCTATGCGAAAACTTACACACAATTCAGTCGTTTTCAGAAGTATTATGAACTCAAATATGCTATCATTTATTTGAAAGTGTCATCATTTGCAGGATTTTCGTGTACATATGAACAATATATGAAATCAATATCAAAATTCCATCTATAGGGGGAATGAAAGTGGCAGAAAATCAAAAAGTTTACGACATAACAATTATTGGTGGTGGTCCAACAGGGCTGTTCACAGCATTTTATGGCGGTATGAGACAAGCAAGTGTAAAAATCATTGAAAGCTTACCTCAACTTGGAGGACAATTATCCGCACTCTACCCTGAAAAATACATTTATGATGTAGCTGGATTCCCAAAAGTGCGCGCACAAGAATTAGTTGATAACTTAAAAGAGCAAATGAAGAAATTTGACCCAACCGTTTGTTTAGAAGAAGCTGTCGATACGCTTGAGAAACAAGCTGACGGTATATTTAAACTTGTTACGAATAAGCAAACTCATTATTCTAAATCAGTTATTATTACTGCTGGCAATGGTGCTTTCCAACCACGCCGCTTAGAATTAGAAGGTACAGCAAAGTATGAAAAGAAAAACTTACATTATTTCGTTGATGATATGAATAAATTTGCCGGTAAGCGCGTCGTAGTATTTGGCGGCGGCGATTCAGCTGTTGATTGGACAATGATGTTAGAACCGATCGCTGAAAAAGTTACAATCGTTCATCGCCGCGATAAATTCCGTGCGCATGAACATAGCGTCGAAAACTTAATGAATTCTCGTGCAGAAGTAAGTACACCGTATGTTCCAGTTGAACTCATTGGTGATGACAAAATTGAACAAGTCGTTCTTCAGCACGTAAAAACTGAAGAAAAAGTTATCATTGATGTTGATGACGTAATTGTAAACTATGGCTTCGTTTCTTCTCTTGGCCCAATTAAAAACTGGGGCTTAGATATACAAAAAAACAGCATCCTTGTAAATTCAAAAATGGAAACAAATATTCCTGGCATTTACGCTGCTGGTGACATTTGTACATATGAAGGAAAAGTAAAACTCATTGCTTGCGGCTTCGGTGAAGCACCAACAGCAGTAAACAATGCAAAAGCTTACTTCGATCCAAATGCAAAACTTCAACCAATGCATAGCTCAAGCATGTTTTAATATGTAAAAATAAAAGCTCCTTCCATACGTGGAAGGAGCTTTTATTTTATATACCACGAAAGCACACTGAATTCGATAAACTATCGAACTCAGTGTGCTTTTCGTCTAAAAAAATTATTGTTTTCTTCTTCTACCTAATACGAATAATACTCCGCCAACTAAGAATGAAATTCCAGCACCAACTGACATCATCCATGGAGACGCTGCCCCTGTTTTCGGTAATTCCCTTTCTGTTTTTACTTGCGGCTCTTTAATTAATTTTTCCAATCTTACTTCCGGTTTCACTTCTGGCTCCTTCGGTTCTTTCGGATCTTCTGGTTTCACTTCTGGCTCCTTCGGTTCTTTCGGATCTTCCGGTTTCACTTCTGGCTCCTTCGGTTCTTTCGGATCTTCCGGTTTCACTTCTGGCTCCTTCGGTTCTTTCGGATCTTCCGGTTTCACTTCTGGCTCCTTCGGTTCTTTCGGA
>NZ_JAKUHC010000025.1:0-37009 GCF_022664295.1 Bacillus cereus group sp. BfR-BA-01311 | reverse complement strand
GTTTACATGACTATTTGGACTAATATAATGATAGTCTCCCTTTTCCATTCCTAATAATTCAAGCGCACGATTGGCAATGACTTCATTTGCATTCATGTTCATTGAAGTACCTGCTCCGCCTTGGATTGGATCTACGATAAAATGATCATGCCATTTTCCATCGAGAATTTCTTGAGCAGCTTCTGCGATCGCGCCGCCCTTGTTCAATTCCAATCTTCCTACATCTGTATTCGCAAGCGCTGCAGCTTTTTTGACAACTGCGAACGCTCTAATTAAACCTTCATGGATTTTGTATCCTGTAATTGGGAAATTTTCAACTGCACGCATTGTTTGTACGCCATAGTATGCATAGTTTGGTACTTCTTTTTCACCTAAAAAATCTTTTTCAATTCGAACACCATTTTTAACTTCAGTTAATGTTGCCATGATTATTCACTCCTTAACGATTTCTTATGCTGCTTTTGTTTCTTTGACTGTTTCTACATATTGTTTTGCTTTCTCATTATCGAATTCGCCTTCCCACTTCGACATAACAATGGCCGCTAATGCATTTCCTAATACATTGACAGATGAGCGAATCATATCTAAAATGCGGTCAATTCCCGCAATTAACGCGATACCTTCTAGTGGTAGCCCCATTGAACCTAACGTTGCTAATACAACAACGAACGATGCACCTGGAACTCCCGCCATACCTTTGGATGTTAACATGAGAACGAATAATAACGTTATTTGCTCTGTCAGTGACATGTGCACACCGTACATTTGTGCAACAAATAATGCCGCTAACGCTTGATAAATAGCCGATCCAGTCAAGTTAAATGTATAACCTGTCGGAATTACGAAAGAGGCAACTGCCTTTGGACAACCGAACTCTTCCATCTTTCTCATTATATTAGGTAAAACAGCTTCTGAACTTGCTGTCGTAAATGAAAGAATAAGTTCTTCTTTTAAAATTTTCATTAATGTAAAAATGTTTACGCCAACCATTCTTGCATTAATACCTAATACAATCACAACGAATAGTATAACAGTTACGTATACAGCTAGCACTAGTTTTCCTAAAGGAAGTAGTGTTGCTACACCAAATTTTGCAACCGTAACCGCAATTAATGCGAATACACCAAATGGTGCAAATTTCATCACTTGATTTGTAACCCAAAACATCGCTTCGAGTACACCTTCAAAGAAGTTAAAAACAGGCTTTCCTTTTTCTCCAATTGCTGCGACTCCTAAACCGAATAATACTGAGAAGAAAATAATCGGTAATAAGTCACCTTGTGCAATCGATTCAAATACGTTTTTCGGTACGATATGAACAATCGTCTCAGCGAATCCTTGCTTCTCTGTAGCATCTGCTGTTTGTTTATAAGAAGAAATGTCACTTTGCTGTAAGTTATTCATATCAACGCCAGTACCTGGCTGGAATATATTCGCCGCGAGTAACCCCATTAAAATAGCGATCGTTGTAATGATTTCGAAATAAAGAATTGTCTTCCCGCCTAATTTCCCAAGCTTCTTCATATCGCCTACACCGGCTACCGCAACAATTAATGCTGAAATAACAATTGGTACTACAATCATTTTAATTAAGTGAATAAATATATCCCCAATTGGTGTGATATAAGAAATCGCCGTTTTATTGCCATAAAAGACTGCCCCTACTACAATCCCTAAAACAAGCGCGACAAAAATTTGTGTCGCCAATCCGAATTTTTTCATTTATGTTCATCCCCTTCATGCGAACGCTTTCAATTTGAATTTATAAAAGCTACTCACACATCTTATAAGCGAACCTACAAAATCATACAAAAACCTACAAGTTCGTCACAAAAAATTCAAATATTTTTCTTCTTTTTTTCATTGACACCATTTTGTTAAAAAACGATAAAATAAACTTGATAAGCAATCAGATTATTGCGTATAATCAAAAAGATATATACTTACAACAAATCAAAATGAAAAGGAGTGGATGTTATGAAAAACTATACAAAGCAATTCGTTCTATCTTCTTCTTTTCTTTTTCATTTTCTTAAAAAGGAACAAAGGCATTCGCCTTTGTTCCTTTTTTGTTGCGATCTATATAGGGGGAATTGTTATGAGACCATATAAACGTGTTTTAATTAAATTAAGCGGCGGTGCACTTGCCGATCAAACTGGAAATAGCTTTAACTCCAAACGATTAGAACATATCGCAAACGAAATTTTATCCATTGTTGATTTAGGTATAGAAGTATCCATCGTCATCGGTGGCGGTAACATTTTTAGGGGGCATCTAGCTGAAGAATGGGGAATCGATCGCGTAGAAGCTGATAATATCGGTACGTTAGGTACAATCATTAACAGCTTAATGCTTCGCGGTGTTTTAACAAGTAAAACAAATAGAGAAGTACGCGTTATGACTTCCATTCCATTTAATGCTGTAGCTGAACCATATATTCGCTTGCGTGCAGTCCACCATTTAGATAACGGGTATATCGTTATTTTTGGAGGTGGTAACGGGCAACCATTTGTTACGACAGATTATCCAAGTGTTCAAAGGGCCATTGAAATGAATAGTGACGCAATATTAGTCGCAAAACAAGGAGTAGATGGCGTCTTTACAAGTGATCCAAAGCATAATAAATCAGCAAAAATGTACAGCAAACTAAACTATAATGATGTTGTTAGACAAAATATACAAGTCATGGATCAAGCGGCATTACTGCTTGCCCGGGACTATAATTTACCAGCACATGTCTTTAACTTTGATGAGCCTGGTGTCATGAAGAAAATATGTTTAGGCGAACATGTGGGGACGTTGATTAATGATGATGTTACGATGCTGGTGCATGAAAAATAATGATTTCCCACCAAAAAAGGGTGCCTTTTGTAGGCACCCTTTCCTAATTCATCATCACAAATAGAAGTCAACCAATCCCGCCACTTTCTCCTTACAACGCTCCCAAAAAGATAACTTCTCAAAAAACTCTTTCGTCATTTCTTTCGAATCATGAAAATCCTCTGCTAACGTCTTATTAACTTGTCCTACAATAGGACCACCATAAATATAAAAATTCATTTCATCATTTATATTGAAGCTACGCGAAGTAAAGTTTGTTGTACCAATAACGGTTAATTCATTATCAATAAGCATTAATTTACCATGGAACATTCCTTTTTTATACCCATATACAGTAATCCCATTATTAACAGCTTGACGTATGTATGGATACGCCGCTTCTTTTATAAGAGGTAGATCTGGTTTATATGACCAAAGTATTTTTACTGTAACACCACGCTTTTGTGCTGCGATTAAAGCATTCATGGATTCTTTATTTTTCGCTATAAAATACGGCGTTGCAATTACAATGGAGTGCTGAGCTTGTTTTATAAGATCTATATATTTTTCAGCGACGTGATGCCCATTATAACTAACCATAGTATGTAATGTATTCCCTTTACTAGCTTTATTCGTACTTCTCTTTATATCTTCTTTCGTATCTCGTTTCCAATCTAAAGCAAATTGTTCCTCTAAATCTTTTGCACCTTCTCCTTTTATCCGTACATGATAGTCTCTCCAGTACCCAAAGTGTTTATCTTTCCCTAAGTACTCATCCCCTATATTAAAACCACCTGTATAACCAATCTCTCCATCAATCGTTGTAATGCGGCGATGATTACGATGATGAAGGGAATAAAACCCGAATGGTAATTCCTGTTTTCTACTATATGTAAAATGCACACCATTTTTCTGTAATTCTTTTTTCATCTTTCTTTCAAATGATAAATCGTTAAGTAAATCGACAGATAAATATACGTTTACTCCTTCTCTTGCCTTTTCTTTTAATAAGTTCAAAAAAGTATGACTGCTTTTATCATCCGATAAAATAAAAAAATAAGTGTAAATAGATTGTTTCGCTTCTTTTATATCAGTAAATAACCGTTTATAAAATGACTTTCCTTCTACATATAATTGAAAATCACTATAATGAGGTGCATACTCTGTTGGCATGTTTTTCCCAGTTTCCATTTTCCTACCTAAATTAACATCAATATGCATACAAATTAAAATAAAAGCGAAAATAGCAATAATAATAGAAGTAATTCGTAATATTTTTTTAATCATTTTGATTTCCTTTCGCTCATTTTTCTTTCCATCCTTCTATTTTGGCATTCAAATCCAGATTTCATGCTTCATACAAAAAAGGATGTGACTTAACGTCACACCCTTTTCATATTAAACAAAGTTTCTCGCATCATTATTTCTTCCAAACTTATAAATAGCAATTAAGAAGAATGCTACCGCAAAGGCGAATAAGATTAAAATGTTTACATACAACTCTGAAAATGGAATTCCTTGCTGTAGTTTTGCTATCGTGTCTAGCAACCAACGTTGCGGAAGGAAATCAGCTACTTTTTGTACCGCTTTTGGCATAATGTCATATGGAAAATAACATCCGGCAAGTAAACAAGTTGGTACAATGACCAGATTTTGCATCGTATTTGCCGATGCTGAGTTTTTCGAAAAAGCGACAAGGACTAACGATATTCCAATCGCTATTAAAGCAAATAGCATGAGTACGCCAATCATCACTATGAAAGGCATATTGATATTCGTATGAAAAACATTCGTTAGGAATAGGGTTGTAATTAGAATTTGTACTGTTAGCATCATCATATTTACTCCGACATTAGATAATATAAATCTCTTCCCATCTATCGGTGTTGATAAGAGTCTAAAGTACGTTCTATTTTCTTTTTCTTTTAAAATAGAACCTGATAAGTTCGCTGCTGAAAACAGCATAAACATAATAAGGTAACCCATCGTTTGATTTGTCATATCTTTATTTTTCGAAGTATCTTCTAGCGTTGCAGTTTTCATCTTAAATGCACTTTTTTGATAGCCTGCGTACATAGTATCAAATGTACTTTGATCTGTTCCTGCTACTTTACTAATAGCTACTACATTATCAATATAGTTATATAAATATGATTTTATAAATGCTGTTACTTGATCACCTTTAATCGATGCAATTTCAATATGATCTGGTTTCCCTTCTCGAACACTTTTTGAAAAACCAGAATGTAATGTAATAACTCCATCAAGTTTTTTGGAAGTGAGTTTATCTTCTACTTCCGACTCCTTAACCTTACTCACTTTCACATGATTTAATCCTTCTAAAAACTTTATCGTATCATTTGCTATCGGCTCATTTTCCTTATTTACAATCCCGATATTTAACGTGCCTTGCCCCGCATTTCCGTATATCGAAAAAGAGATGAGTGTTCCGATTATCGGTAAACTAATAATAATGAATAACCCTTTTTTATTTTTCAAAAGGACAGATAGCGTTTTTTGTATGAGCCATAAAATATCTTTCATACTATAGCCCCTCCCGTCTACGTAATGCAATAATTGCAATTAATAAAAAGAGTGCTGAAATCCCAAGATTTAAACATATTACTGGCAGTACCGCTCCTACATCGTTTGCATAAATAATTTTCATGACAGCTGTGTTTGCCCACGTTAATGGTGATAAGTTCGTAATGAAATTTTCTTCTACTACGAAGTATGCACCACCAAAAATAGAAGCTAACTGTATAACAACAAGAATAATTGCTCTCGATGATTCAGCTGTTTTCGTAATATACCCGATCCCTAAACCAAAGCTAATTGCTAGAAAGACTTGTGTTAATAAAATAATAAATATGATTCCAAGGTGGTCGCCCCAATTCGCTTGAAATACAAATTTACTAAATAACATGACAAGTAATACGCAAAGGGCGTTTGCTACTAGGCTACCAAGTACTTTTCCAATGAATATTTCAGCTTTACTTATAGGTGCAGCAATGAGACGATCTCCTGTTTTACGTATTCGTTCTCCTCGAATTAAAGAACTCGCTCCCATCGCAGCATATAGTGCAATCATCGTTGTCATTACAACCGCATAGTAATCCATAGAACCTGGTTTTTTCGCAGCTTGTAAAGATGTTTCTTTTATATAATCATTATGATTTCCGTTTGAAATAACCGTACTAACCTTAGTAGGATCTACTTTTACAACTTCGACCGCTACATTGTACTTATCAACAAATGTTGTAAGCATTCCTTCCACAATACTTCCCTCAATACTACTTTTGTCACTCCCATAAAATTTTGCACCATCTTTATTTAACTCTACATAAACAGCATATTTATTTTGCTTCACTTCTTCTTTCCCATCTATACTGCCAGAAGCTTTTTTAAAATGAACACCTGATTTATCCACTTCTTTCGTAAATGCTTCAAATGATTGAGAAAACGTGTTACTCGCTTCATCTTTATATAGAACTTGTATATCTTTAATCGATTGACTATCGCTATTAAATGCATTACTTAAAGCTGTTCCTAACACAAGCATAAGCACAATCGGAAATGCTAACATAAAAACTAAAGTTCTTACGTCTCTGAAATCTCTTTTAATATGCATAATTGCAATATTGAAGATGTTCAATTGATGAACCTCCCTTTACCTTTTCTTCATTTACTTTTTATTTATCTCGTAAGTTTCTTCCCGTCAATGTAAGGAATACTGTTTCTAAGTTGGGAGCCTGCTCCTCTAATGAACGAATTTCAATATCATGATTGATACAGTGTTGAATAATTTTATTTAAATTATTTAATCCCGCATCAGAATTCACTTTAATTACGTTTTCTTCAATTTGAACTGCTTTCACACCGTTTATCTCTTTTAATTTTTCTACATCTAAATTCTCTACCGATTTCACTTCAATCCAAATATCTTTCGTGTCAGTAATAATTGCTTTTAACTGTTCTTTCGTACCTTCTGCAATTACTTTACCATGATCTACTATCGCTATTTTCGTACAAATCTCTTCTACCTCTTCCATGTAGTGACTCGTATAAATAATTGTACTTCCCATTTCATTTAATTTGCGTACTGACTGCAAAATGTAGTTTCTTGACTGTGGATCAATTCCAACTGTCGGCTCATCCATAATAATTAACTTCGGTCTATGAGCAATTGCACAAGCGATATTCAGTCTTCGCTTCATCCCACCAGAAAAGTTCTTCGGATAGCTTTTCTGTTTATCACTAAGTCCTACAAATTGAAGAGCTTCCTCTACCCTAGCTTTTAATTCGGCTCCTCGTAATCCGTACAATCCAGCAAAGAATTTCACATTTTCATAGGCAGTTAACTCTTCATAAATCGCAATATCTTGCGGAACAATACCGATATTCATTTTCGCAAATCGATTATGTTTCTTTATATTTTTTCCTAGTATGCTAATCTCACCTTCATTACTTCTTAACAAACCAGCAATCATATTTATCGTTGTACTCTTACCAGCACCATTTGATCCTAAAAAGCCAAATATTTCTCCTTCTTTAATAGATAAAGACATATTATCAACTGCGATGAAATCACCAAATTTTTTCGTTAAATTTTTAATTTCTAATGTATTCATCATTTTCACCCCTATTTCGGTTTCTCTGCTTTTAGTATAAACAAAAAGAATGAACCTGCTCAGTGCAGAAGTTCATTCTTTTCACATGAGAATATTCACTTTTTTCATATGAGATGGTTCATCCTCGTACCATTCTCTTTATATTGGCAACAACATCGTTACTGAAAAACCACTTGTCCCATCTACAATAATTTTTCCGTTTACAGACGCCGTTCGCTCCTCCATCCCCATAATACCGAGACCTTTTTTAACAAGAGCTACCCCTTTTCCGTTATCCTTCACTTGCACCTTAACCATCTTGTTAAGCACATGAATATCTATAGAAATAACTGTCGCATCAGCATATTTCATTGCATTTGTTAGTGCTTCTGTAACATTCTCACCGATAATTTTCCACTGAATGGGAGAAATCATATCTAAGTTCCCTTTGTATACAAAAGGAATATTCACATCATTCTTACCGGTAAATTCCTCTATGAATAATTTCATACGATGAATGCCAATTTGCTCAGTTGGAGGCTTCATATTTTTTAATGTAATGCGAATACTTTCAATTCCATCTTTTGAAATGTTAATTGCATTTTGTAATAACTCCGCAGATTTTTCTTTATCTATTTCCATTAACCTCTTTGCTGCTTCCATTTGAATTAGCGCCCCTGTCATTGAGTGGCCAATTTTATCATGAATTTCTTGTGACAACCGATTTCTCTCTTCTAATTTAAATGTGTACTCTGATTGCTTTATGTACTCTTTATTTTCATGTAAGCTTTTCGTCAGCCGCTGCATATCTTTTCGCATCTTATCATTTTGCGATTCAAGCTTTACTACACGCGATATATATCGCTCTGCAATAGTTAAAACGAGAAAAGAAAATGCAACAATTAATCCATAAGTCATTCGAATACTTTCATCTGCAATCGTAATTGGGAGCATCATAACAACAAAGCGTGGCCAATTCTTTTCTATGTAATGGAATGTAATTTCGTATAAGTTCAAAGGTAAAAACAAAATAAAAAATGGATGAACCCTCCATGTAAATAACATAATTATGCCAATTGACATACAGATTAATAATTTTTTATACGTATCTTTTTTAAATATAGAAATCATTACGTTTACAGAGAGGTAAATAAGTAAAGTAAATATAACCCAAGGTAAATTTACTACATTTGCGTAAATATAACTAAACACAATATATAAAAAGACAATTAATTTACTTACAGTTAGCCAAAATTCCATATCACTAATCTACTTTCCCTGTTAAGTAATAAATCGCAATTTGTGTGCGATGTTCAAGTCCAGTTTTCCCTAAAACTGACGTAATATAATTTGCAATTGTTCCTTCAGATATAAAAAGCTGTTTCGAAATTTCTTTATTCGAGAAACCTTTTGCAATTAATGCGATAATACTAAGCTCCCTTTCTGTGAAAAGGCTCTTATCAATTTTACATTCTTCCTCTTTACTTTCCATTAAATTAGACTTAATTTTATCGAGGACAACATCTTGCATAACAGTTTGACCGTTATATACTCCTTTTATCGCATCACGAATACGCTCCGGATCGTTATTTTTTAACAAATAACCTTTGGCTCCGTTTTTTACTGCATCCAAAATATATTCATCATCATCAAACGTCGTTAAAATAAGCGGTTTTGTTTTCGTCTCTTCACAAATGAACTTCGTCGCCTCTACCCCGTTCATATTTGGCATACGAACATCTAAAAGAGCAATATCAACTTCATGCTTTTTACAATATGCTACAGCTTCTTCCCCATCATTTACAGTATCTACCACTTCGAACTCTTCGTATGTATTTAAAATAATTTTCATGCCCTCTCTAATAAAAGAGTTATCATCCGCTATTAATATTTTAATTTTCATGTTTGTTAGTATGGCCCTTCCCCTACTAACATTCACATCCTTTCTTCCCGTAACATTTCCTACTTGCTCATTATATACTTCTCTTTACCATTTTTTCACACCTTTTTTCATCTAGCTCTCCTGCAAAAAATATATTATTCTTTTTTTACAATATGTGTAGGATGACTTATCATTCTTTACGTCTATATAATAGAATGCGTCAAAAAGGAGGGAGAGACCCATTGAGGAAAAACAATTAATTGAAAAAGCACAGCAAGGAAGCGAACATGCTTTTCGTGTCCTTGTGCAAACATATCGTCACTATATTTTCCAAGTTATCTTTTCTATTTTAAGACATGAAGAAGATGCGAAAGATGTTACACAAGAAGTATTCGTAAAAATTCACGCCTCTCTCCCAAATTATCAATTTCGCGGATTAAAAACATGGATGACTCGTATTGCCACCAATCACGCTATTGATTATAAGAGAAAGAAAGCTAGAGAAAACGAAGAACTCTCCTTATGTAAAGAAACTGAGGAAAATATACAGTCCTCTCATAATATTGAGGCTTTATTATTGACGAAAGAGCAAAAATTACTCATTGCTCAAAAACTGAGAGAACTTCCCGAAAATTATCGTGACGTCGTTCTCTCACATTACTTAGAAGAAAAAAGCTATCAAGAAATTGCTTTACAGGAAAATATCGAAGTGAAAACAGTCGAAATGAAACTGTATCGGGCAAGAAAATGGATTAAAAAACATTGGAAGGAGGAAGAGTTTCTATGACACATTATTCAAAAGAAGATTGGCGCAATTATACTCTAGATTTTATAGAAAGCAATGAACGTGAATCTATGGAAGAACACCTTTATGAATGTGATCATTGTTTAGCACTTTATATGGAAAGTATCGATGAACAACAGGAAAACCTTCCAATGATAAATGATGATTCATTTACGAACGAAGTTATAACGCAAATTGATTTTGAAACGCTACAGCCTAACGAAAATATAAAAACAAACTCACTAAAGCGCACCATTATTCACTACATAATTGCGACTGCGGCTACAATTATTTTTATGGTAAGTGGTTTATTCCAATATATTTTTACAGCGACATCAAATTTCGAGAAATCTTCAAAACATAACGAGTCTTCTATCTCACAACAAATTGTAAACAAATCGGTAGACACACCAAAAAAGGACGGAGGTTCAAAGCATGAATAAAAACCCCTTTTTAGCACTTGTATTAGGGCTAATTCCTGGGCTTGGACATTTATACTTAAAAAAGCTAGGACGGTTTATTTTATATAGCGGAGGATCTTTATTTCTATTCCCCTTTGCAGTATTTTGTACCATAGTAGTAAGAGAACGTGATATTGCTTTTCTTTCTCTATTTTTACTAGCTGTTCTATGGGTAATTAACTTACTAGATTTAGTTATCACCATTATAAAACAAACGAAAAAACAAGAAGCTGGAGAATTGATAAATTCCTCTAAAGAGAGCGAACGATTTTATATCATTCTCCTATCCATCATCCCTGGACTTGGCCATTTCCAATTAGGACTTATGCAACGTGGCCTTACATTTTTAGTAGCTTGTACAGGAATCGGAAGTATGATTATTTTCGTTGCACTTTTAACATCTCAAGAAAGTTTCCTTATCTTTCTCATGACGTTACCTGTTTTATGGATTTATAATTTCTTCGATGTTGTTCAGCAGCTCCAGAAAAAAGAACGGGGTGAGCAATTAGTTGACCGTACTATTTTCGAAGATTTTGAAGAACATCGTGAACAAGGAAAGAAAAGTAAAACATTCGCTTCTATTTTAGCAATGTTCCCTGGAGCAGGACATATGTATTTAGGCTTACAGCGCCGTGGTCTTCAGCTTATGGCAGCCTTTTTACTTTCCATATATTTACTCGACTTATTAAGACTTTCAGCGTTTTTATTTTTAGTACCAATCATTTGGTTCTATAGCTTTTTTGACGCTTTACAGCAAACCACAAAATACGGAAAAGAACGAGTTCAAGACGAACCCATTATCGATTATTTTATAAATCATCAAAGATGGATCGGTATCGGATTAATTACACTCGGTGGTTATTATTTATTAAATCAAACAGTCCTTCCTATTTTGGACAATTATTTTGCAACTATATTTAATATTCATCTTAGTGAACTATATTATCGCTATTTCCAAACATCTATCGTTGCGCTCCTTTTAATTGGCGGCGGCTTTAAATTATTACTTGGAAATAAAGAAAACAAAGGTGGGACAAGCGAATGAGGACTTGGCGTGTTGGAACATTCTCAATGGGGCTTTCTATTATATCGTTAGGATGCTTTTTACTATTTTCAGTCATAAAAGGAATTCAAGTATTAGATACACTAACTGCATGGTGGCCAGTTTTACTTATCATACTTGGAGCCGAAGTTTTACTATACCTTCTATTTTCTAAGAAGGAACAATCATTTATTAAATATGATATTTTTAGTATTTTCTTTATCGGCGTTTTAGGAAGCGTCGGAATTGCTTTTTACTGTTTATTATCAACTGGATTACTAGAAGAAGTTCGTCACTCTATTAACACAACGAGGCAAACGAGTAATATTCCAGACGGACAATTTGATATACCTGAATCTATCAAAAAAATCGTAGTAGATGCAGGGCATCAGCCTCTAACGGTAGAGGGAAATAATACAAATCAAATTCATCTTTTGGGAACTTATGAAATGACGACGAAAGCAAATGAAAAACTCAATTTAAAACGAGATGATTTCCTTTCAGTTCAAACGGCTGGAGAAACGATGTATATCACTTTAAAATCATTACCTGTTCAGCATACGTTATTTAATTCAGCACCACAGGTGAAACCAACGCTTGTTCTTCCACAAAATAAAAATGTGGAAATCCGTGCTTCAAATAACGAACTATCTCTTTATCCAGGTCAATTACAAAATAATTGGTTTGTACAAGAAAGCTCGAGAGTGTCTGTCCATCTTGCAAAAGAGAGTGATGTATCTTTAACAGCAGTAACGAATCAAAAAGAAACACACGGAAGCTTACCTTGGGAACAAGTAGAAAATTTAACGAAAAACGAAAATACTTCTTCAGAAGAACATCCAGAATTAAACAACCAAGAACATTGGTATAAAAATTCGATTAAAACTGGAAATGGGACGTACAAGTTAAATATTGAGAAAGCTTATAATTTGAATATGAGTGTTATTGAAAAATAAAAAAACCTTCCGCAATTGCGGAAGGTTTTTCTCATATAATCGCTTTAATTCCTTCTAACACTAATCCAATCATAAATCCGCAAACAGCCCCGTTTACTCGGATCCACTGTAAATCTTTACCGACATTATTTTCAATCATTTCGATTAACGTTTTATCATCTAACTTATCAAGATTTTCTTGTACAAGCTTACCGATTTTCGAATGGTTTTTTTCCACAAGTGTAACAACTTGCTTTTGTAACCACTCCTCTATTTTTTGAACAGTTTGTTCATCTTCTTTTATTTTGTTCATTTGTTTTTGTAAAAATGGAATAACATATTTATCAGTAAATTCTTCATTATTTACAAAAGCAACTGCTCTTTGTTGTACTTGCTCTAGCATCTCTTTTATTTTGTCAGTAGCATTCCAATTCGCAATCCACTTTTCTTTCCAATTTTCTAATTCCTGTAATAAGGCTTCATTTTCTTTTACATTGATAATTTCTTGACGAATCTTCGCTAATATAAGTTGTCTCGTGCTATTATCAGCCTCTTGTAAGCTGTTAATATTACTAATGATAAACTTCTGCAAAATGCCGCCAATTTTATCTTCATCTACAATATTCATAAATGATTTCAAAGTAAACTGCAAGAATCCATCTACTTTTATATTTTCCATCGCCTTCATACCTAAACTACCGAGCTGGTAACGAGCTTCATCTTGCGCTGTCCAATCTTTTACCTTCACTAATATGTAATCAAGTGTCTTTTCATCATATTCTTGCACAACTAATTGATCAAAAAGCACTTGTAAAATGTTACTTGTATTAATTGTATGCAAATATGTTTTTAATTCTTTTTCAATAATAACAGCTAACTTTTCTGTATCTATTGTAACAATTGCTTTCTCTGCAATCGTTACAATCCCCTTTTTCACAGCATCAGACTGCATTTCTCTCTCAGCAATTTGCAGTACCATTTGTGCTAACTGCATCTCTTTTACTTTATTCGTAATACTTTCTTTCGTCAGCCATTCATTTTCTAACGTATGAATGAGCCCTTTCGTTACTCGTTTACGATTTTTAGGTAACAAAGCTGTATGCGGAATTGGTATTCCCATCGGATGACGGAATAAAGCAGTAACCGCAAACCAATCCGCAAGTCCACCAACCAATCCAGCTTCAAATCCCCCTTGTATAATCTCTCCTGCTACCGTTCCTTGAAAAGGGATAGAAGCCGCAAAGCCGACACCCATAACCCCAAGCGAAATACCCGCTATATATTTAGTCTGTAATGACATCGTATACACATCCTCTTATTATGTAAAATAAAGCTTTTTTGTTGTATTTATTCAATATTAGTTATCCTTTATATATACTATAAAGAACTATTGTGAAAATAACAAAGATTTTTATGTACATGAAAAAATGAGGCTACAACTAGCCTCATTTTTCTTATATCGTTAATTCCAAACCTTTCCTATAATATTCATCCATTATATCTTTTGGAACCATACTTCCACCCGTTCCCCACACAATATGAGTACCTTTTTTCACCTTCTCTGTTAACTGTTGCTTTTGTAAATACTCATCTTCTTTACATACTTTCACTGGCCCTATCATACCTGCTAGTGCAGAAGGCTCTAAATCAATATTCTCAGTATCAGCTAGTTCTTTTAACAATCTATATAACTCTTCATCACTTACTGTGTAATTCCCACTCAAAAATGGTTCCATCGTTTTACCGACAAATCCAGATGGCCTTCCTACCGCAAGTCCATCCGCATCTGTTACATTATCAATTCCGATATCTTGAACGGAAATTTTGTCATGAAGGTCTGTCATTAAGCCGAGTAACATACAAGGAGAATGTGTTGGCTCTGCAAAGAAACAATGAACATTATCTTTATACAATAACTTTAAACCGAATGCTACTCCGCCAGGTCCTCCTCCTACTCCGCACGGAAGGTAAACAAATAAAGGATGATCTTCATCTACTACAACCTCTAACTCTTCTAATTGCTTTTGTAATCGTGATGCGGCTACTGCGTATCCTAAAAATAAATCATGTGAGTTTTCATCGTCTACAAAATAACAGCTAGGATCCGCATCCGCTTGTCTTCTTCCTTCTTCTACTGCTTTGCTATAATCATCTTCATATTCAATAACGTTTACACCTTTACTTCTTAATAAATCTTTCTTCCATTTTTTTGCGTCTGCTGACATATGAACAGTTACATTAAAACCTAGATTCGCACTCATAATCCCTATGCTAAGTCCTAAATTCCCTGTAGAACCTACTGCAATTGAATATTTCGAGAAAAACTCTCTACATGTATCACTATCTAAAACGGAATAATTATCTTCTTCTGTTACCATTCCGTGCTGCAATGCTAGTTGCTCAGCATGTTTCAACACTTCATAAATGCCACCCCTAGCTTTAATTGATCCTGATATTGGAAGATGACTATCACATTTTAATAATAATTCTCCTAAAATAGGTTGCTCATATTTTCTCTCTAAAGCTTCTTTCATAGAAGGTATTTTCACTAAAGGTGATTCGATTATGCCGTTCGCCCCTTTCGTTTCAGGAAAAACTTTCGCAATATATGGTGCAAAACGCTTTAATCTCTCTTCCGCATCTTTTACATTCTCTTCATTAAGTGGTGAATCTTTTATTGCCGTTTCATACTTTTCTATGTTTGGGTTTATCCAAAATACTTCTTCTGTTGCAATAAGCTTATTCACTAATGGATATTCTGCTTGTAATGCCCCTATTTCTTTCATTTTGTTTCCTCCTTATATCCTTGTAGCTCACCATACAATAAATTATAATTAAATTAATTTTAATATAGTTTAACACAAATAATCCCATTAAGTTAATTTTAATTTAATTCATTTAAATATAATTTAATAATCATTAAGGAGATTTTCATTATGGAAAATATAGATATTGGTAAAAAAATTGAAAAACAAAGAAAAGAAAAAGGTTTAACTAGTAAAGAACTAGCAAAGATGGCCGATATTACACCATCAATGTTAAGTCAAATTGAGCGCGGGTCCGCTAACCCTTCTATCCAAACATTAAAAGTGCTTGCTAAAGCTCTTGATGTGCCAACATTTAGCTTTTTACTTGAAGATACAAATACAGACGATTTAATTGTACGTTCCCATAAACGAAAGAAAATGATTATTGATAATTTATCATATGAAATGCTTTCACCTGATTTCACTGGAAATTTAGCAACAGCAATTATGACCGTCCCGCCTAATACAGCTTCATCAGAAAATGTGCTAGAACATAAAGGAGAAGAATTAGCATTTGTCTTAGATGGGAAAATCACATTATATTTAAATGAGGAAGAATACGTATTAGAAACTGGCGACAGTGTAAAAATACCTGCTTATTTAAAGCATAAATGGGTGAATCATTTTGAAAAAAACGCGATAGTCTTATTTTCTGTTACTCCGCCGATTTTTTAATATATCAATAAAAACAGGATGATTCTTATAAAATGAGGATTATCCTGTTTTTATTAAATAAGAAAGTGAAATTTTTGTTAAAAACTTAACAGTTGGACCCAATCCGAACAATCCTCCTAAAAACATATTTACAAGTAAAACTATCCCTCCCATTGATGCTAACGTATCATGAGTCAGATTCATCCCACCACTACCAGAGGCATTTGTAATATTCACATAAAAATAAGAAATACGTAAAAATTAATTAATTTTTCAGAATTTTATTGAAAAATATGGTAAAATCACTCTTATACTTCTTCTATTTTGCTATTATAGAAATAATTAAATTAGGATACTTTTATCGAATGGGGGAATATATAATGAGTGTGTTATTAAAAGGGCATGAACAGATTGTCAACGAATTAAATATTTTATATCAAGTAATGGTAGCGGAGCAATTAATTGAAGCGAAACAATTAAAAGAAAAAATAGAGAAACAGATTAATAAAATTGAAGCTGATCAAACTCTATCGCTTTACTACTCCCTACTAA
Source organism: Bacillus cereus group sp. BfR-BA-01311 (assembly GCF_022664295.1). NCBI lineage: Bacteria > Bacillati > Bacillota > Bacilli > Caryophanales > Bacillaceae > Bacillus > Bacillus cereus group sp. BfR-BA-01311. The sequence continues at coordinate 20,461 of NZ_JAKUHC010000025.1, read as the reverse complement.
ACTTTAAATATAAGGTCCTAACCGATTGGACAAACATTAAGTATGATACTTTTAGTCAAATTGTTCGTTTAGACAATCCAATAACTGAAGACTTTATTACTTATTATTATCACTTTTTTAAAGCTGAACATGCTACCATTATTGGAAATTATGATGAAGCAAAAAAAGAATACGAAAAAGCTGAATCCCTTTTAAAACATGTACCAGGCGAACTAGAAGAAGCTGAATATAAATATAAATTTGCTATATTTAATCACCATACAAACAAACCACTTACAGCAATCAATTATGCAAATCAAGCTAAAGAGATTTTCTCAAAATATCCACGTTATGAAATTAAAATAGCTCTATGCGAAAACATTTTAGGCTCATGTTCTGTTTATTTAAAACAATTCGAACAAGCCGAAGAGAACTATAATTCAGCAATCAATATTTTACAAAAGCTGAAAGACGATACACTAATCTTAAAAGTTCGAAATAACTTAGGTTGGCTCTACTCTTCTCAAAATCTATCAACCCTTGCTATTAGACATCTTACAATAGTTACAAACAAATTACCTAAACACCTAAAAGCCAATTTTCTACAAGCCAAAGAACATTTTAGTTTAAATGAAAAAGAACTTGCAAACGATTGGGTTCAAAAAGGCTTAGAAATTTGTAATGAATTAAATAATCAAGAATATAAACACCATTTCACTATCTTAAAAACACAACACACTGGTATTCTAGACGACTTAGAAAACGCAATCATTGCAGGCACTACATATTTTAACAGTAAAGAATTATACGATTATGTACAAGAATATTACGAATTATTAGCAGTAGAATTTCATAAAGTGAATAAAATAGAGAAATCTCAAAAATATTTTTTCAAAACTTACGAAGCAAAACAAAAATTATTAACTAAGGAGGCACTAAGATAATGAAAAAGATTAGTTTAGCTATTTTAACCTTTACATGCATACTTGCTTTTGGATTTAATAATTTTACTGAAAGTCAACAAGCAAAACAACTTCCAAAATGGGATACAGATAAACAAGAAACACATGCAGACCTATAGAAACCTAAAAACCCCTAATAAAGGGGTTTTTAGATTTCTACAATATAATGATTTAGCATATGATGAAGAAATATGCTTATAAAAGATAGCCATACAGATACTCTCTGTACATGGCTATCTTTTATTTTTTCGGCACCAACAAAATCCCTAAACTAATAATACAAAAGCTCATTATTTGCTCTGCTGATAGACCAAACAGAACCGAATTTTGTTCACTAACAAGCGAAATAATAATATGAGCAAACCCCTCAATAATTAGAAAAACACTTATATTCTTTCCATTTCCGAGCCTTTCATTTTTCATCCATAACAAGCCCATTATACAAAGAGCAAGGATGATCTCATATACGAAAATAGGATGATATAAAAATTTAGATTCATATATATTCATTCCCCATGGTAGTGTCGTTTGTACACCTACTTCATGATGGAATAGAAAATAAAAGATAATGCACACGCACAATCCAAAAGGGAGTACATCAAGTAAAATACGAAGCAAAAATTGTTCCTTTTTACTTTTCCAAAAAATGTATACACTCGCAATTACGCATCCTACTACAATATGTTGCATACTTCCAATAGCTAATATTGCTTGCACCGGCGCCCCAAAAGCCCATACAGGATTTAAAATTGCTGGTGCAAACTTCCATACAAATACGATGATAAGAAAAGCATTTGTTACGGCATCCATCATTTTTTCATATGATACATTTTGATACTTCATCTTTCGTTTCATCAACATAAAACCAAATAGACTTCCAATTATAAGAGATATGGGTTGTAACCTCACAATCCACTCCATCGTCACCAAATCTCCTTTTAATTCTCAATCAATTTCTTAAATTTCTTTTCTAATTGATCTGGTGGTAATACACCTCGTACATGATCTACTATAATTCCATCTTTATTAACAAAAAATGTCGTCGGTAAAGAGAATACTTTATAATCTAGTCCAGCTACTCCGTCCATATCTAGTAGAACAGGAAACTCAAAACCATAACGATTAGCAAATGCGCTTGCTTCTTGTACTGGGTCACTAACAGTTGCATTCACCGCAAAAATTTCAACATCCTTTTTATATTTATCATACATATGAACTAAGTCAGGTGCCTCCATTTCACACGGCCCACACCATGATGCCCAAAAATTAATAATATACGGTTTTCCCTTGGCATCATTTAACGACTGTAACTTTCCGTCTAATCCTTTTAATGTGATGCTAGGTGCTTTAAAACCGACTTGTGGTAATACTTCTTTCTCCTGTAACTCTGCTTGTTTCGCTTTTCTTTCCTTCTCTTCTTTCTTTGAATTATAAAAGTTAACCCCCGCCCAAACGAGTGCCCCTACTAATATAATAGCAATTATTTTCTTCACTTTTCTTCCTCCTCATTTTTAAAAACCTGTAAATCCACCGAATAGACGAATAAAGAATGCTGTAATTTTCGTCATTTGATTTGTATACAATAAAATACCTGTTACAATCATCATTCCACCGCCAATTTTCATCATGACATTGGCATATGTAACAATCCATTTTACCTTCCCAATAAAGAATGCCATCACGAAAAATGGAACCGCAAACCCAAGAGTATACGCTGTAATATAAAGAAGCGCCCCTTCAGGATTCGTCGCGCCAAGCATGAGTACAGCTGAAAATATCGGTCCAACACATGGCGTCCAACCCGCTGCATATGTCATACCGACTAAAATCGAGCGAATATATCCAGTCGATTTACTTCTATACTGCACCTTTTTCTCTGCCATAAGCCACTTAGGCTGAAACAAGCCCGTCATAAATAGCCCCATTAAAACAATAAAAATCCCACCAATTTGTTGAATCAATTTTTGGTTAGATGAAAATGTTATTCCAATCCAGCTTACCGATAAACCTAACGCGTAAAATATAACCGAAAATCCGATCATAAAAAATACTGTATGTATAATCGCTGATTTTTGCATAATCCCACGATTTTCTTTTAAATCTTGGATAGACACACCTGTAATATAAGATAAATAAGATGGATATAGCGGTAAAGAGCACGGTGATATAAATGACAATACTCCCGCCCCAGCCACAAGCCAAATTGTTAAATCTGCTGCATTCATTTTATTCCCCCTCAAACACTACAACGAGTAGTGTTTATTCTTAAAAAAAGAGGCTATATGCACTCTCCGACAATAAGTACAACCGACATACAGAATAAACCTACTGTTACATATACCGAATTCGTATGTAACGGAATAGTAAGCTTAACAACCTTTTCATTTAACACTTGCTCGATTCGTAAATTTATTGCTGTTTTTGCAAATGAAGCTGTAACACATCGATTTTCCATTGTCTTTATTTTAATTAATTTTAATAACGCGCTACCTAACTCAAATGAAGATTCCATTTTTTGCATCGCATATTTATCAGCAGCTAGCTCCTGATACGTATGATATCGCTGTAACAACCCTTTTAATATCGGTATGTACATCATTCCTTCTGCTAATAGCGTAAAACAAAATAATTTTAGCGGATCCCAATTCTTTTGATGATATTCTTCATGGAAAATAATCGCATCAATTTCTTCATCTGAAAATGTTTGAAGCAACCCTTCCGACATGACAACTTTCGGACGAAATAGCCCAATTGTAAATGCCGCAACTTCCGTAGTCGGCAATATATATATTTGTTTTCTTTTTCGGACGAAAGGGATAAGTACTTTTTGTAATTTTTTACTATAGAAAAATTGTCGCCAAATTCTTTTGCACACGATTAATACAGTAAGTAGTAATAATCCAGCGATTATAATACGAATCAGCGATAATTCTTTCATATGTTTTTCTAACTGGAACAAGCAAAAATTTGAAAGAAGGAACATCTTATTTTGAAACAGAAATGGATATGTAACGTAATACACTAACATACTGAAAAAGAGGATACTAACAATTACTGCTAACAATACGATTTTACGCATTTGCCATTTCATTTCATTAATCCTCTCTTTTTAACTGACTCAATTTGTCTTCTAACTTTTTTATTAAAGTCGGATCAGCCTGCTCTAACTCATCTAACATATGATTTACAACTAAATCTCCAAATTCCCCCATCAATTCCTGTGTCATTTTCTTCGTTTGATTGGATAAGAATTCTTCTTTTGTTTGTACAGCACGATATATACCACTTCTTTTCACAGTCTGTTTTTCTAAGTGTAATTTCTCTACTAACCTGTTCATAACTGTCATAACAGTGTTAAAATTCACAGGTGATTCTTCACTTAATTTCTGCTGCACTTCTTTAATAGTAATACCATCGCTAGACCAAACAATCTCCATAATTTTCGCTTCAAGCGGTCCAAAGAAATGATTTAACCCGTGCTCATTTAACTTATAGTTTTGAGTAAACATTGTACAACTCCTTTCACACTACGAATTGTAGTATAAATTAAATGAAAGGTCAAACGTAAATGATATATATGAAAATTAACTACCCATAAATACATAGGCTATTCCATTCATTTTAAACCTAATTTTTCTCCAAATGTATCAAAAAGATACTGCTCTAATATTTGTACACTAAACTTCTCATTACGTCCAAGTGCAAATAATTCCCGATCTTTCGCTACGATAGTATCTAACGGAATAGCTACATTATCCACTATTTTTGTAATTTCAATTATATTACTTTTTACATTTACTTCTGTTTTAAATTCAACGTTTTCTAACACTATATGTGAACGTCTTCCTGATGCAAAAAAAGTAAAATTAGGATTTTTAACAACGCCAATTTCAGTCTCTAACGCATATAAATAGTGAAAAATTACATCTCTGTGTCCATCTTTTATTATTTTTTCATCCTTCTCATCGTCTAAGTATTCTTTCAGCTTCGTTGTAAATTCAAATCGAAAATCCACTTTTTTCACTCTCCTTCTTTGTATTTCATATTAAATAAATATATTGAAATAATTTTAACATATTGTAATACAACTTCCTATTAAAAGTAAAAACTGTTTTAAAAAATCGCTATTATTTCCGATACCCTTTTAAAATATAAGTATAAATTCAATATGAATCAATGCGTCATTATATCTATTTAAACATATTTTTTCCATATTTTGAAACATTAGTATGAAATATTATATATCAATGTATGGTTTCTAATGCATTGGTATATATAGTCAGTAGTTTCTTTACTATTCCGATATACTTAAGCTACATTTTCTAATTATTGATTACATTACGGAAGGAATGTAACTCTCTTCTATCGAATTTTTATATAACAAAAATAATTAGGTGGTGCTTTACTATGAAATTAGCTGTCATTGGTGGCGGTGATTTACAAGATTCAAATCACTTGCCTATTAATGAACGCCTTATAGAATTAACAAATAAACAGTACCCAAAAATATTGTTTATTCCAACGGCTAGTCATGATGATGAAAGCTATATAAAATTATTTTTAGACACTTTTGAAAAACAATTACATTGTGAAGTACAAATTTTACGTAGTACAACAGATTCACCTTCAAAGTATGAAATAGACGAGATGATTCATTCAGCCGATTTAATTTATTTAGGTGGCGGGAACTATATTCACATGCTTACGCAATGGAAAGAACATAGACTCGATGAAAAATTATTATTGGCTCTGCAGCAAGGAACACTTATTGCTGGTTATAGCGCTGGTGCTATGTGTTGGTTCACGTCTAGTATCCGATCAGATTATGAAGGTTCTGGTTATATAGAGAGTAACGGATGGGGTATTGTTAATAAAAGATTTTGTCCACATTATAATCAATTAAACAGAATGAACGCCTTCCATTCCTTTTTACAAAATCATCAAGGGAATATAGAAGGAATTGCACTGGAGGATAATTGCGCTTTATATATTACAGAGGAATCCTTTGAGATTATCGGTGAACCGGAAAAAGCGTGGGAGTTTTATATGAGTGATAAAACACTCATTAGACAACATTTTGATATAACTTTAAAAAGCTATTTATAAACCTGAACTTACGAAAAAATGTCCCTAAGTCTAATAACTTAGGGACATTTTTCTATTTAACTAACTAATCGTGTAATTCGTTTCTTTTGCCATGAAAGCTTATAATATGCATACTGTAATATTAAGCTGACAATAAATGCTGCTGGATACCCGATCCAAATGCCTTCTATTCCAAGACTTGTATGGTAAGAAAGATAATATGCTACGGGTACTTCTACAAGCCAAATTGAAACAACTCCAATAACAGTTGGCCAAAGTACTGTACCGCTCGCTCGCATTGTCGCACTAATAATTTGTGCATGACCGAAAATTAAATAACTCCATAATGTAATCATAACTAAGCTATGAGCAATTTCAATTGTAGTTTGACTCGTTAAAAATAGTGATAAAATGTCTCTTGAGAATACGTAAATAAGAGATATTAACACACCACCGATGACGTAGTTCATAATAATTCCGGCCTTCACAACTTTCTGTAATCGATCAAATTGATTCGCACCAATCGATTGTGCCGCAAAAATGGAAACTGTAATACCAAGGCTAACTGCTGGCATTTGTATATAACTTGCAACTTGATTCACAACGCCGTAAGCAGCTGTTGCATCCGAACCGTAACGATTTACAAATGCGATTACGGCAATTTCAGATAATGAAACTAATATCATATTAATACTCGCTGGAATACCGAGCCTTAGTAATAGCTTTAATAACTCCCCATCCATTCGAAGGTATTTTCTAACCGTTCCATCTAGTTGTAATGGGTGATTTTTCTTCTTTAAATACACAAGCATGACAATAAACGTAATAACTGTAGATATAACAGATGCATAGGCCGCTCCATACACATCTAATTTCGGAGCTCCTAACCATCCAAAAATAAGAATCGGTAATAAGATCATATTTAGCGCTGTACTTACAATTAAAAAGTAAAATGGCGTTTTAGAATCTCCTGTACCTCTCATAAATGTTGTATATGCGAAATATAAAAATAATACTGGCATCGATATAAATAAAATCCGTGCATAATGTACACTTATTTCAATAATATTTTCTGGCGTTCCCATTAGACGCATAATATCCATCGCAAAAATACTGCCTATTATCGCCAATACAACTCCAATAATAAAGGTAAACGTCAACGTCGTACCAACGATAGCTTTTAAACGATCTTCGTTTTTAGCACCAAACGCCTGACCAATTAAAATAGAGCTTCCTGAACCGATACCAATTACAAATGAAACGAGCAAGAAAAATAATGGGAAGAATGCTGATATAGCCGCTAAATCATTAACTCCAAGCCATCTTCCTACTACTACCATACCAAATAATTGTCCAACTGATTGTAGTACATTACTTAATAATAACGGTACTAAAAACATCGACATCGATTTCCAAATCGGTTTACTCTCACTTTCCAACTTATGTGACTCCGCACCTTCTTTATTGTTATCTGCAGGTGGTTTCAAATTTCATTTCTCCTTTTATTAAACATCTATTTTCAATCTCTATCTCTTTGTATAGTTGTTATAATACTGTGCTTCTATTCATTTTCTTTTCGTATGATTATAACTTCACCCAATATTGACTTCCATCGGCTGTTCGATCTAAAAATCCATATTCGATTAAATATCTTCTTAAAGTTACAAAATCAGGGTATACATTTTCTATCACTGTATTTACTTCTTTTTCAGTATACTTTTTATTACTATCAAACTTCTTCACTAAATGGCGCAATATAATTAATTTACGCTTTTGTTTCTTCGGAAATTTAGAGAGAGGTCCATCTAATCCTTCTGTAAAATGAGCTTTTAATACTTCATCATTTTCTTCTTCCGTAATATTGTATCGATCATCCACCATCGTTGCTGTTCTATGAATTGGCACAAATTTCGTTTGTACTTTTGATTTTTCTTCTGATAATTCCATTAGCGCTAAAAATACTTTTGCTTGCTTCATTTTCTCTCGCAGTGTAAATCGATGATTACGAATTGTTGATGTACTTCCGCCATCCATCTCTTTTACAATTTCTTTATCATTCAGTCCCATATGGAAAAACTGAACCATTTTCTTTTGTAAATCCGTTAAACCAGTAAATTTCTTATCCATATTTAACAAATAATCAAACATAGACGTATGCTCATTTTGAATATGCAATTGGACGAACTTCTCTGCTTCATACAAAATTTGGTTATCTTGATAAATAACACCTTTAATAAATGTTTCACCACAAGCTAAGCAAATGTACTCCTCTTTTTCTTCATCAAACACATACCCTTTCTTTAATTCCTCTATTGACGCATCCCAAAACTTCTCTGAAATATCGCTCATACTAAACACTCCTTCAAAATGTTTATTTAAAACCAAACAAATCAATATATCGTTTATTATCACTTCATCATCTTATCACAACACAAACAAACATTTCAACGTTTCGTTTGCCCATTTCATAAACTTTTATAAAAACATCTAACAAAAGGGTTTAATACAACGAAAAGCGAATATGTTTATACAAATTCATTTTATAGGATGTGAAATAGAACATAAATATTCTTTAAGACCCTTAGTTTACCGTTAAACAAATTGCACAGAATACATATGCGATTAGTGAATATGGAACTGGTATTCACTCATTCCAAAACTTCAGTATTCAATTTTAACTACAAAAAAGATGTTTTCGTATAAGAAAACATCCTTTACTTTTTATATATTCTATTTACAGTCTCTACTAAAACCTTACTTGCTTGTACAAATGTATGCTTTCGATTTCTATCTTCAACAAATTTATTAGCACAACTACTCATAATGATCATACAACTAATTATGACTAACGCTATCTTTCTATTCTTGTAAGTCACTTTATGCCACTCCACTATTACAAAACTTCTTTTGAATTTATCCCATCAAGAAATTTTACATGAATAATAAAACGCGCGAATATGCAATTCTGCATATTCACACGTTTTATCACAATGTTATGATTTAATTTAGTTAAAGAACAAGTATACCGAGGTGACTAACTTGAAATTTAAAGCGAAAAAAAATCCATTCCACGTCATTTTCATTACATTATTTATAATTATTTTTTTCGTTTCGTTATTCTTCCAAAATGAAAATTCTATTTTTTTCACTCTCATGATGCTATTAAATATCGTGAATCTTTCTTCATTCTATTTCTCTCACTACAACATAACGGAATCATCTCTTGTTGTAAAACACGGTTTCATTTTTCATACTGAAATTCCATTTGAAGATATTCGTCACGTTAAATACTCTGGTAAAAAACTTCATTCAAAAAAATGGACTAGACAACAATTAGAAATCCATTACAATTTATTTGACTCAGTGACCACTTTCGTACCACTAGAAGAAGAAAAATTCATTTCACTCTTAAAAGAGAACTGCCCACAGATGAAAGTAATGAATACGCCTGCTAACAAATAATATATTTTGAAGCTTGTAGTATTGCAAGTAGATGAAACATAAAAATGAACATCAAAAAAGCCAAGATTCTATACTAAGAACCTTGGCTTTCTCTATTACTCTTTTGGAGCAATCATTTTCTTTGGATCTACAATTTCATCAAATTGCTCTTCTGTTAGTAGCCCAGATTGCAATGCTGCTTCTTTTAAAGTTAACCCTTCTTTATGAGCATGCTTCGCAATTTTCGCTGCATTTTCATATCCGATACGTGGGTTTAGCGCTGTTACAAGCATTAGTGAACGATTCACATTTTCATTAATTACTTCTTCATCTGCTTCAATACCAACTGCACAATTGTCATTAAACGAAACAATTGCATCCGCTAATAAGTGAGCTGATTGTAAGAAGTTATAAGCAATAACAGGTTTAAATACATTTAACTCAAAGTTACCTTGGCTCGCAGCAAATCCGATTGTTGCATCATTCCCCATCACTTGCGCTACAACCATCGTTAATGCTTCACTTTGCGTTGGATTTACTTTCCCTGGCATAATAGAGCTTCCCGGTTCATTTGCTGGAATAATAATTTCTCCAAGACCACTACGTGGACCACTTGCAAGCCAACGTACATCGTTAGCGATTTTCATTAAATCCGCAGCTAATGCTTTTAATGCACCGTGAGTATATACAACTTCATCATGGCTCGTTAATGCATGGAACTTATTTGGTGCAGAAACAAATTGTTTACCTGTAAATTGACTAATTTCCTCTGATACCATCTCACCAAATTTAGGATGAGCATTGATACCTGTTCCAACCGCAGTTCCACCAATTGCTAACTCTTTCATATATGTATTGCTCTCTGCAATCATACGCTCTGTTTTTTCAAGCATACGGTGCCATCCGCTAATTTCTTGCCCTAAAGTTAACGGCGTTGCATCTTGTAAATGTGTACGACCAATTTTTATAATATGTTCAAATGCAGTTACTTTTTCTGCTAAAGTTTCTTTTAATTTCGTAATTGCTGGTAATACGTGATTTTCTACTGCGATTACACAAGCTACATGAAGCGCCGTTGGAAATGTATCATTTGAACTTTGTGACATGTTCACATCATCATTCGGATGAATATGTACGTCAGATCCCTTCTCTTTCAAAATTTGATTCCCACGATTTGCAATTACTTCATTCACATTCATGTTTGACTGTGTACCACTACCTGTTTGCCATACGACAAGCGGAAAATGTTCATTCCATTTCCCTGCAATCACTTCATCCGCAGCTTCTACAATTGCTTCTGCTTTTTCTTCTGATAGCTTTCCTAATTTTTGATTGCTAAGCGCTGCACTCTTCTTTAAAATTGCAAATGCTTTTACAATTTCAAGTGGCATTTGCTCTGTTCCAATTGGAAAGTTTTCTTTACTACGTTGTGTTTGTGCTGCCCATAATTTATCAGCTGGAACTTTTATTTCTCCTAATGTATCTCTTTCAATTCTGTACTCCATGTTTTCATCCCCTTGAAAATATAATACCTACATCTCTTATAATAACAGACTTTCTCTTAAATGATAAGAATTCTCACTCTTATATATAGATATTCTATATTTATTTTAAAAAATTCCTCTTGACCTAAACTTAAGTTTAGGCTGTATCCTTTCCATTGTAACCTACTATAACACTACTGGAGGAATTCAATATGAAAAAATATGCTTTTATAACAGGTGCAAATAAAGGAATTGGATATGAACTTGTTCGTCAATTAGCAGAAAAAGATTATCACGTATTTTTAGGTGCTCGTAATGAACAACTTGGACAACAAGCCGTAGAATCTTTAAATGTTTCAAACGTTTCCTATATTCAAGTAGATATTTCAAATTCACAATCCATTCAAGAAGCAATAAAGAAAATTTACGAAATGACTGACCACTTACATTTATTAATTAATAACGCAGGCATAGCGCTAGACTTCAATACACTACCTAGTGAATTAAATATTGAAACTTTACGCCAAGGATTTGAAGTTAATTTTTTTGGAACTTTCCAAATGATGCAAGCCTTTTTACCATTATTAAAGAATTCAAGCAACAGTAAAATAATAAATGTAACAACTGACATGGCCTCACTAACAATGTTTGCTAATGGTGAAACACATCCAATTAATACACTAGGATATAATTCTTCCAAAACAGCTATTAATGCTTTAACATTAGCTTTTAGTAAAGAATTTGCCACTAACGGTCCAGAAGTATTTGGGGTAACTCCTGGTTTTACAACTACGGATCTTAATGGAAATTCCCCTGGTGGCCATACAACCACTGAAAGTGCTAAAATTATTATTAAATATGCATTAAGTGAAACAAACTATAATGGTAAAATACTTAACAAAGATGGCATTATACCTTGGTAATAAAAGGATGAATGATATGTATTATACAATTGGGCAAGTCGCCAAAATGCAACATTTAACTATTTCTCAAATACGTTATTACGATAAACAAGGACTGTTTCCTTTTCTGCAAAGAAACGAAAAAGGAGATCGAGTTTTTGATGAAGAAGCACTGAAATATTTAGAAATGATTTTGTGTTTAAAAAACACCAGTATGCCAATTCAAAAAATAAAACAATTTATCGACTGGTCTATGGAAGGAGAATCTACCATCCTTCAAAGGTTAGCATTAATGAAACAACAGGAGACCAATGTCTTACAGCTCATGCAAGACACTGAAAAAAACTTAAAAAAGATACAACAAAAAATTGCTAAATATGAGAATGAAATAACTTCAGCAAATGCTATTAAAAAATAAAAAAATCACCTTCTACATATTGTAGAAGGTGATTTTTATTTTATGATGCTTGCTTTCCTTTATCTGCATCATCTACATACCAGATGAATTTGCCTGTATATCCGTAAATAACTGCTAAAATTAACGATACGAAGCTTAACCACATAAACGGAACGTATGAGAACGTTGCTACACCTAAAATACCAGCCATAAAAATACCATTATCAGACCATGGAACCATACCTGAAGTTAACGTTCCACCTACTTCTGAGTTACGCGCTAATACACGACGGTCTATTTTTAATTTATCATAGCTATCTTCCATAATTTTTGGTGTTAAAATTAGTGATACATACATCGCACAACCAAATATATTAGCTAAGAATGCCACGATTAATGTAGACAATGTTACATTACCTGCAGAATTTAATTTCTTCTCAAATTTTGATACGATTACTTTTAAAACACCTAGTTTTTCAAGTAATCCACCAAATCCTAAACCGAAAATAATAACGGCTACTGAGCCAAGCATGCCGTTAATTCCACCACGGTTTAATAACTTGTCAACAAACTCAACACCAGATTGAATTGAGAATCCGTTATAAGCTGTTCCAATCGCCTCTCCAAAGTTCATCCCTTGGAAAAGAGTTGCCCAAATTGCACCAATTAAAGCTCCCATTGCAATTGTTGGCATAGACGGTTTCTTCATCGCTAATAGAACGATAACAATGACCGCCGGAACAAGCATCCATATTTTAATATCAAATTGCTTTAATAAAGCTTCTTTTAAAAATTCTACTCGATTCAAATCTACATTATCGCCGCCATACATCCAACCAGCTACAGTAAACATAATACTAGTAATAATATAAGCCGGAACATCTAATACGAGCATAGCTCGAACGTGAGCAATAACATCTACTTTCGCCATAGAAGCTGCAAGAACTGTGCTATCAGAAAGTGGTGATAATTTATCGCCGAAATAAGCTCCTGAAAGAACTGCACCAGCAACAAGCGGAAGTGGTAAACCAAGTCCTTCACCAATCGCCATCATAGCAATACCTGCTGTTCCCACTGTTCCCCAAGACGTTCCTGTTGCGATAGAAGTTATAGAACAAATAATTAATGTTGCTAATAGGAATATGCTAGGGTGAATAAATTCTAATCCATAATAGATTAATGTTGGTACTACCCCACCAGCAATCCACGTTCCAATTAAAGCACCTACTGCAACTAAAATCAGTATTGCTTCTAATCCGTTAGAAATCCCTTTCGTAATTGCATCTTGCAATTCTTGATAACGAAATCCTAATCTTAATCCAAGCGCAATTACTAAAAACCATGAAATAAATAGCGCTAATTGAATTGGGAGATCAAAAATCGTTTGGAAGGAAAAGACAACAGCAAGAAATAGTAATAAAAGAACTATGATTTCTAGCATCGATGGTAATCTTACACTTTTCATTTTTTTCTCTCCTTACAAGTCGATAACATGACGTATGTCGTCTTACATGTATGTAATATACAATTAGCGAAGACAAAACAAAATTTTCATATTATTTCGATTTATTTTTCCAGTATAATATATTCACAACCCTTTCTATTGTAAAAGTAGATTACGTTTTTCGCAATGAAAAATATAAAAAATGTTGTATTTTTATTTATCCCGATATTTTCGGCCAATAAGACCTCCGCCTTAAAATTCAGTAAGTGCAAAGCACTTAGGTAAGAAATTAACTACTGTAAAATTCCGAATCGATATGAACATATTAAAGCTTCACTTTATTTACAAGGAACAATCCCATACTAACTTTTTTAATATTTGCTGCAACAAAACTTTTTACAACTATCTTAACTTTTTAATTCACACCATTATTTTCTACGCAAAAAATAGGGCACACATCCTTAAAATGATGTATGCCCTATCTTTATTTATACATATTTTGTATTTCTTCTTTATTTTTAAGTATTTCCTCAAACTTATCACTACAACCCTTCGGAAATAACACTCCCAGTCCATATGAATGCGCAAATTGAAAATGAGGGCACTTCGCTTTTACCTCATCCCAAAACTTATACACGCCGAAATCACCACTTCTAACTTCAATATCATGAAATAATACAATACCGTTTTTCGCGACTTTCGGTAGCCATGTATTATAATCGTGAGAAACAGCTTCATACGTATGATAGCCATCAATATGCAAAAGATTTATCGTTTCATCTTGAAACCGGTCTACAGCATCATCAAAAGTAGATCGAATTAAATTTCCTATATTAAGGTAGTTATCGCTCACTACTTTTTCTACTATTTGAAAAACCCCTTCTCCATATGGACCTGTATGCCCATCTCCAGCCCAAGTATCTACTGCAAAGCATTTAGTCGATAACCCTCCATCTTTTACTCCTTGACAAAAACTGAAGAAAGAAGCACCTAGATGTGTACCTAACTCAACTAAAGTTTCCGGTTTTTCAAATCGTACTAAGTCATATGCAAAATCTAAATGTCCACTCCACGCAGATTGTGACCGAATAATAGAACTAAATGTTTCAAATTCAAATGATGGTTTATGAGTAACCCAGTTCATCGCATAACTCCTTCTGCACATATTTTTAACAAACCAAATTACTCTTATCTTTATTTTTTTATTGCCATGATTATGATTCTATTTCATGAAAATATGAAGAATTTATTCTTTTCTATTGAGGTAAAGCATCATATACATATGGGTCAGTTGGCTTATTAATTTTCTCGATTTTGTTTACTTTTACAAGTGGAAAGACTGTTCCTTTATATGTCGTTTCATCTAATAATCCTGTTATTTTCACCCATGTTTCTTCTGGAATTTTTTCAATATTTTTCCCGGTAACAATCATCCCCCAGACTGATGCATCCGCAATACAACAAGTTATACCATATCGAGCCACTACTGCTTTATTACCCGTCACATCTTTATCCTTATATATAAACCCTAAGAATGTAATTTCTTTCCCTTTAAACCAATTGACATTTTGACCAATTACATTCATTGTTTGAACATAATCCTTATCCTTTACTTGTAGTTTACGCTGTCCTAACATACTTTTTACTACTTGCTCTTCCGTTTTATAAATCGTTGCTAAATTTGATGTTTCTTCTGGATCAACTGATACTTCTCGCCCATCAAACTTAACCTGTTTCCCCTCTTTTTCGTTCCTTTCTAGACTTCTCGCCTGTACACTTTGATTCATACCCCTTTTTCCTGCTAAACTTCCATCAATTGTTACACTTCCAAAGAGAAAAGCACTAACTATCGGAACGACAAATAAAACATATACAAAGAAACTTTTTATCCCTGATTTTGATGTTGTATGATGTTTACAACAATTACAATCATGCTGTTTTTCTCTTCCATCTCTCCAAACTTGTACAATACCAAAAATTAAAATTACTACAAAAGCTATATACGTAAATTTGATCATTTTTGGAGCGATAAAATTATAAATATTCCCTGTTACAAGTAGTTTAAATAAGAGCATTGCTAAACCAATTAAAATAATGCCACGAATATAGCAATGATATGCCTTCTGCTCCTCTTTCCCCATTCTTTCTCACCTCCTATAACATTATGATTTGCAGGATGGTATACACAGATACAATGACAATTCCCATCAAAAAGAATACAAATCTCTTTTGAAAATATGCAAATAGCATTAACGTATTTTTCATATCAAGCATAGGCCCAAACACAAGAAATGCGAGAAGTGCCTTTACCGAAAAAACATGTCCAAAAGATGCCGCTATAAAAGCATCGGCTGCAGAGCAAATTGATAAAACATAACCAAATCCCATCATAATAAAGGGGGCAATTACTTCGTTATGTGCTACTGCATCCAGTACATTCCGATCAAAAAACGTTTGAAATACACTTGCTAAAAAAGCACCAATCAATAAATACTTACCAGTATCAAAAAACTCATCTACAATATGATTCATAACATCTTTCCAACTCTTTTTATTGCTTGTTTGAACTGAAACCTCTACATCTTTTAAAACATTTCTTTCGCGATAGCAATAATACACAATTAGACCTATGAATAGAGCAACTAAAATTGTTATCCCAAAGCGTGCATATACAACGTAATCATTTTTTGGAAACGCATATACAGTAGATAAAAGAACAACTGGATTCATAATGGGTGCACTCAGTAAAATAACAATGCCTACATGAAGTGGTAACCTCTTTTGAATGAGCCTTCTTACAATTGGTATAATGACACATTCACACATTGGAAAAAGAACTCCCACAAATACTGCCGGAATCATTGCAACAATCGGAGATTTCGGCAGTACTTTTTGAATCATATCTTCCGTCACAAACACTTGAATACATGAAGAAACAATTACCCCTAATAAAATAAAGGGTATTGCTTCAAAAATGATACTTAAAAATACTGTATTCACATTCAACCATTCCTGTGGCATATTTTTGTGCAAATTTGCTAGACTTGTAAAATCTACAAAAAATAATAAAAAGAGAAACATAGCGATAAGAGCTATGCCTACTAATTCTTTTGAAACTCTATTAAAGACCAAGCTTCTCGCCTCCATTTTATTTATATGTAAACATGTGCTTGTCCAAATGCTCCATACTACAGCACAAATTTTATAGTCTATTTCTATTCTTAAATCGTAATCATTATGATTTATTCTTGATTTTTCTTTTCCTATCGTTTAACATAAAACGTAATCATTACGATTTAAAGGAGAGATTATTTCATGAAAAAAGTACCTATCACTGTATTAAGTGGTTTTTTAGGATCTGGAAAAACTACCTTACTACATCACATTTTGACTAATAAGAATAACTTAAAAGTAGCTGTTATCGTTAATGATATGAGCGAAGTAAACATTGATGCATCTCTTATAAAAAAGGGTGGTTTTTCACGTACGGAGGAAAAACTAGTAGAAATTCAAAATGGCTGTATTTGTTGTACACTACGAGAAGATTTAATGATAGAAGTGAATCGTCTTGTGGAAAATGGTGATATTGACTATATTATTATTGAATCTTCTGGTATAAGTGAGCCTATTCCAGTTGCTCAAACGTTTACTTATACAGACGAAGTTCTTAACATTGATTTAACGAAAAATTGTCGCCTCGATACGATGGTTACAGTTGTAGATGCAAACAGATTTTGGGATGATTTTGCAGATGGAGAAAGTTTATTAGACCGAAAACAAGCAATCGATGAGAATGATACCCGGGAAGTTATTGATTTATTAATAGATCAAATTGAGTTTGCAAACGTAATCATTCTTAATAAGATAGATTTGCTAGAAAAAGAAGATGTGATAGAGCTTCATCATTTACTAAAAAAATTAAATCCTAATGCAAAAGTTCTTGAATCTTCGTTTAGCAAAGTACCATTACAAGAAATTTTAAACACAAATCTATTTAATTATGAAGAAGCCAGTCAATCGGCCGGCTGGATACAAGAATTAAATAGTGACTATCATACACCGGAAACGGAAGAATACGGTATCAATTCCTTTGTTTACCGCCGCAAATATCCTTTCCATCCCGAGCGCCTTATGAATTGGCTAGAAAAATGGCCTTTAGATGTTGTAAGAGCGAAAGGATTCTTCTGGCTGGCATCTCGTAATAATATGATAGGGCTTCTATCTCAAGCAGGTTCCTCTATTACAATTCAAGGAGCCGGTGAATGGATAGCCGCATTACCTGAAACTGAAAGAAATCAAATGATTGCAGAAGAACCAGAAGTATTAAAAAACTGGGACGAGCGATATGGAGATCGAATAACTGAGCTCGTATTTATCGGTATTGATATGAATCGTTCTGTGATTGAACAATCATTAGATGATTGTCTATTAACAGAAAAGGAAATGGGACAAAAGTGGAATACATTTATTGATCCTATTCCGGCTTTTACTTATACTTCATAATAATTAATAAAAGGCTTCAGTAGAATGAAGCCTTTTTACTTTATAGCACTCTTATTTAATAGGTTTGCTTTAATTATAAATACAATTGTACCTAAAACAATTAATATAACATATACGATACCAACTACATCCCCTATTTTTTCTAAGCCAAGCGGTAATATTATAGTAGCAACTCCAACTATATAAGAAAATGCTCCTGAAAGCTTCGCTAATTTATTTTTATCTCCAACAAACGTTTCTTCTTGATATCCTGCTAACAAAAACAACCTCTTTTTCACATGTATTTGATACCCTAAAAAAATGATAAGTAACCCAACAAATAAACAAACTAAAAATCCAGCTAACATATACTCCCCCTCCTCTACAATATTTTACTATACATAAAAAAAATAAAATTAGAAATTTCAGTTTATTAACGAGTTATTCTGTGATATATTGCATATTGTATTCAATTTATATTTTTAGAAAGGAGAATTTTAAATCATATGGATTCAAATCGATTAAAAGGAATTATAATGGTCATAATCGGTGCTTGTTTATGGGGCTTGTCTGGTACAGCTGCACAACAGCTTTTTCAATATGACAATGTTTCAACCGAATGGTTAGTTACGATCCGTTTACTTATATCTGGAATTATTTTGCTCATTATTTCCTCATTCGGAACGAGAAAAAAAGAGATATTTGGCATTTGGAAACAAAAATCTGATGCTATTAAAATGATTTTGTTTGGTCTATTCGGTATGCTTGCTGTACAGTATACGTATTTCGCTTCAATTAAAGAGGGAAATGCTGCCGTGGCAACATTATTACAATATTTAGCTCCTATATTCATCACTGTATACTTACTTTTCAAATGGAACGTTCGTCCATCAAAAATTGATTTCATTTCAATTACCCTTTCATTAGTAGGCACTTTTCTCTTACTAACAAACGGGTCTGTTCATAACTTGGCTGTTTCTACACCAGCTATTATTTGGGGTATTTTATCTGGATTATCTCTCGCTTTTTATAGTTTATATTCAAAGGAATTGTTAGAAAAATGGTCTTCCTCCGTTATCGTTGGATGGGGCATGATTATTGGGGGTATTGGTGTAACGATTGTACACTTTATTTCTACAAACGAATTCATTTTATTATCAACTATGAAATATGTAAAACTAAGTACCCTACCGCTCATCATATTTGTCGTCATTTTCGGGACACTTATTGCCTTTTATTTATACTTAGACAGCATACGATACCTGACTCCGAAAGAAACAACATTATTTGGTTGCACAGAACCACTCGCAGCTATTATTTCTTCTGTACTTATATTGCACGTGCCATTTCAATCTTTTCAGTTATTAGGCGCTTTTTGTGTCATTGTAATGGTGCTCATCTTAAGCCAAAAACCGGATGAAGGGAAACAAAAATTAAAGCTTGTTCATGCAAAAAAGGAAAATATACAATGAAAGGATTGAATTCACTATGCCTGTCCCTCAAAATTATAAAAAACCAGGAAGAATTTCAGCAAAATCACTCGTTTTAAATCAACTACAAACTTGGATTATTGAAGGTGTACTGAAGCCCAATGAAAAAATTAATGATGGGGAATTGGCTGAGGCACTAGGAGTAAGCAGAACACCTGTAAGGGAAGCACTTCAAATATTAGAGCTTTCTGGATTAGTGGAAATGGTACCAGGGCAAAAAACGAAAATTGCTCCTATTAAGTTAGACGACGTATCTATCATTTATGAAACGATGGCTGGTCTTCACTCTATTATAGGAAAGCAAGCTCTTCAAAACATTACAGACGCTGATATTCAACTACTTTCTGAAATAAATGATCATTTTCAGCACTCTATAGAGAAAAAAAACGCAAAACAAGCTTTAAAATTAGATATACAATTCCACAATACAATTTCTTCTATTGCTAAAAATCAATATATTGAACCCTTTCTAGAAAATATGCAACTTCACGTTTTACGTCTTGAATATTTGTTTTTCCAAAACTTTGTTCCAGCAAGTCAATCTATTGAAGAACATCACTCTATCATTCAAGCATTGCAGAAGCAGGACGAAAAACAAATGGAACAAATAATGATTCAAAACTGGCTCCGTCCCATGAAAGAAATACAAAAAATAATTTCTACGAAATAAAAAGAGAGCTGGTTATGGTCATCTCCCTGTCAAGTAGACAGTAATAAAAAGAGTATTATGCCACGGCCTTTTCCCGATATTCTATCGGGGAAAGGCCGTGAAGTTTTTCTTGGAACCTTTCTGTA
>NZ_JAKUHC010000024.1:0-48553 GCF_022664295.1 Bacillus cereus group sp. BfR-BA-01311 | reverse complement strand
GTTCATCCTGAGCCAGGATCAAACTCTCCAATAAAGTTAGTTTGTCTAGCATCTAAAATAAAAATTGACGTTTCACGTTGTTTGTTTCGTTCAGTTTTCAAAGAACTACTTCGTCGCTCAGAAGCGACTTTATCAATATAACATTTCGTTATATTTTCGTCAACAACTTTTTTCAATAAGTTGTTTTTCGTTTGTTTTGTTTGTTACCTTTCGTGGCAACGAATATAAATATACCAGTTTGATTATTAAAATGCAATAGTTTTTCTAATAAAATTTTTAACTTAGTAAAAAAGTATAAAAACAGCACATTTCTTCTATATAAATATAATTTCTCACACTATCAAGATTTACTATACCCACGCAACTCATGCTCAAATAAAAAAAGCTTTGGAGAAATCTCCAAAGCTTAGTCTTGTTTATGGCGCATAGCAGGGAATAATAATACATCACGAATAGATGGTGCATTTGTTAATAACATAACTAGACGATCAATACCGATTCCTAATCCACCCGTAGGAGGCATACCGTACTCAAGAGCTTCAATATAATCGTCATCCATCATATGAGCTTCATCATTACCTTGTTCGCGCTCTTTTAATTGCGCTTCAAAACGTTCTTTTTGATCGATTGGATCATTTAACTCAGTGAATGCATTTGCATGTTCACGCGCAACGATAAATAATTCGAAACGATCTGTAAATCTTGGATCTTCATCATTCTTTTTCGCAAGCGGCGAGATTTCTACCGGATGACCGTAAATAAATGTTGGTTGGATTAATTTATCTTCTACTTTTTGTTCGAAGAATTCATTTATAATATGACCAACTTCCATTGTATCTTTAATTTCTACATTATGTTCTTTTGCAAGCTCACGCGCTTCTTCTACACTCATCGGATTCCAGAAATCAGCTCCAGAGTATTGCTTAATCGCATCTACCATATGAAGACGTGTCCATTCTGGTTCTAGATTAATTTCATAATCACCATACTGGATTGTTGTTGTACCCAGTACTTTTTTCGCGATATGAGCAACCATATCTTCTGTTAACTTCATAATATCTTTATAATCAGCGTATGCTTCATATAATTCAATCATCGTAAACTCAGGGTTATGACGAGTTGATACACCCTCATTACGGAATACACGGCCGATCTCATATACTTTTTCCAAACCACCCACAATAAGACGCTTTAAATGTAGCTCAATTGCGATACGCATATATAATTCCATATCTAACGCATTATGATGTGTAGTGAAAGGACGCGCAGAAGCTCCACCTGCAATTGCATGCATCATAGGTGTTTCCACTTCAAGATAACCGTTGTCATCTAGGTATCTTCTCATCTCACGAATGATTTTACTACGAGTAACGAACGTTTCACGACTTTCCATACTTGTAATTAAGTCTAAGTAACGTTGACGGTAGCGTTGTTCAACATCTTTTAACCCATGGTATTTATCTGGTAATGGACGAAGAGATTTCGTTAATAGCGTAAAGCCTGTTGCTTTTACTGAAAGTTCTCCAACGTTTGTTTTGAACACTTTACCTTCAATACCTACTAAATCACCTAAATCTGCTGTTTTAAATAATTCGTACTCGTCATCTCCAACAGCATCTTTACGAACATAAATTTGAACTTGTCCATGTAAATCTTGAACGTGTGCAAATCCAGCTTTCCCTTTTCCGCGTTTTGTCATAATACGACCAGCGATAGAAACAGCGATTTCCTTCTCCTCTAATTCTTCCTTAGAGAACTCTCCATATAGACTCACTAAATCAGTTGTTGAATTTGTGCGTTCAAATCTTTTACCGAACGGGTCAATTCCTTGTTCACGTAAATTATGTAGCTTTTCACGACGAACAATCAATTGGTCGTTTAATTCTTCGTGGTTCATGTTATCCATGATATTGATATCACTCCAGCTCTATTTAATTTTACAATATATACAGTATAGCATTTTCTACTCAACTAGAAAAACTGCCAGCAACTAACTGGCAGCTCTTCTTTCTTTCACGTAATTATAGGAAGTGTATAGAAGAATGTCAATCTCCTATGTCCATTATTAACCAACGTAAATTGTTTGTTGTTTCGCTTCCACTTCTTCTACAAATGTACCTAACACATTCGCAAGGTCTTCCCGTGTGTTACAAGCATTAATACCATTACGTACACTAGCATTACCACGAACACCTTTTAAATACCAAGCTGCATGTTTTCTCATCTCTCTTACAGCGACACTTTCGTTCTTCAAGTCAATAAGACGATCTAGATGTAACATACATACATCAATTTTCTCGCGCACTGTTGGTTCCGGCATTAATTCACCTGTCTCCAAATACTTTACCGTACGATAAATCATCCACGGATCTCCAAGAGCCGCACGACCAATCATAACACCATCTACACCAATTTCATCAAGCATACGCTTTGCATCTTGCGGCGTTGCGACATCACCATTTCCGATAACCGGGATATTTACAGATTGTTTTACTTGTTTAATAATATCCCAATCCGCTTTTCCTTCATACATTTGCACTCGTGTACGTCCGTGAACCGCCACAGCTTGGCCACCAGCACGCTCAACAGCCCTAGCATTTTCTATTGCGAAAATATGTTCTTCATCCCAACCGATACGCATTTTAACTGTAACCGGCTTTTCTACAGCATCTACAACCGCTGCTACCATTTCATATATTTTATTCGGATCTAAAAGCCACCTTGCCCCCGCATCACATTTAACGATTTTCGGCACTGGACAACCCATATTAATATCAATTATGTCTGCTGTCGTATATTTATCTACATATTTCGCAGCATCTACAAGAGTTTCTTTCTCTCCACCAAAAATTTGTAAACTTAATGGCTTTTCTCTCTCGTCGATATATAACATATCTAATGTTCTTTTATTATTAAGTAATATTGCCTTATCACTTACCATTTCAGCACAAACTAAGCCGGCACCAAATTCTTTTACTGTTAAACGGAATGCAGAGTTACACACTCCCGCCATCGGTGCTAGTACAACCGGATTTTTCATCTCGATATTTGCAATCTTTAACAATCAACCTACTCCTTCCTGTACAATCACTTTGGCATTAATTCCTCTATCGAAACATTTAATGCCTTAGCAACTTCTACTACAAAATCTTGAGAAGGCGATCTATTCCCTCTCTCAACCTCACCTAAAACAGATACAGATACCCCTAGTTCTTTAGCAAAACCTTCTTGTGTATAGCCTTTTAGCTTTCGAAAAGCACGAATGCGTCTTCCCCATTTTTCTGCTTCCATACCGTTACTCCCTCTCGCCTTTTCATTTCTTCTACTTGTGAACGTGAAATGTTTTGTTTTATGTCTTGATTAATCTCTAACAACGGAACGATAACAAAAGCTCTTTCAAACATCCGCGGATGCGGAACAATAAGATTCTCTGCTTCAATATTCTCTTGATTATAAAGTAAAATGTCAAGGTCGATAGTCCTCGGCCCCCACCTAATTTCCCTTTTTCTTCCTAGGTCATTTTCTACTTTTTGTGTTACTTTCAATAACTCTTGTGGTGATAAATTGGTAGAAATTTTTATAACTAAATTTAAAAAGCAACTTTGGTCAGTATAGCCAACTGGCTCAGTTTCATATACAGATGAAATATCATCAACCTGAATATAAGGATTTTTATTTAAAAACTGAATCGCTTCAGTTAGATACGTATAACGCTCTCCAATATTTGACCCTAATGCAATGTAAGCTATATTGTTCATGGACGTTCTCTCGTAATTTCTACTGCTACAGCACGATAATGACCCGGTATCGGTGGATCCGGCTTAATTACCTTAATTGTACAGCGTGAAATACTTTCATATTGTTTTAATATATCTGCAGCAATATTTTCAGCGATACTCTCCACAAGCTTATACTTTCTATCCTCAACAACTTTTCTACATAATTCGAAAAGCTCTCCATAATTGACCGAATGCTCTAAGTCATCACTTTCCCCTGCAAGCTTTAAATCCAACTCCACCGTTAAGTCAACTTTAAATCTCTGACCTAATTTATTCTCCTCTGGGAACACACCATGATAACCATAAAACTCCATATCATGGATATAAATTTTATCCAATTACCTTACCCCCTTACCAATCATCGCATCCATCATTTTAGCCATACGCGCCATTTCTTTCACATCATGGACACGAACAAACTCACAGCCCTTTTCAATCCCAAGACAAACGGTAGCTCCTGTTCCCTCAAGGCGTTCCTCCACTGGCAAATCTAATACGTGCCCAATAAAGGACTTTCTCGAAGTACCTAAGAGAACTGGATAACCTAGCACATTTAACTGTTCTAAATTACGCATCGCCTCTAAGTTCTGCTCAGGTGTTTTAGCAAAACCGATACCTGGATCTAAAATAATATTCTCATCTGGCACACCAGCATTTTTAGCAATTTTAATACTGTCATACAAATCAGCAATCATATCCGCCATTAAATTACGATAATTCATATTATCGCGGTTATGCATTAAAATGATAGGTACATCATAATGAGCTGCGACTTCAGCAATTTTTGGCTCCGCCTTCGCTCCCCAAATATCATTAATAATATGAGCACCAGCCTCAATTGCTTGCTTTGCAACTTCAGCTTTATATGTATCGATAGATATAGGCAATTTTACTTCTTTTGAAACTGCTTGAATCATCGGGACAACTCGCTTTATTTCTTCTTCTACTGATACTTTAGCAAAACCTGGGCGAGTAGATTCGCCACCAATATCAATAATATGAGCACCTTGACCTTGCATTTCTTTTGCGTGACGTACCGCAGCATCTACCTCGTTGTAACTCCCACCATCAGAAAACGAATCTGGTGTTACATTTAAAATCCCCATAATTAATGTTTTTTCATTTAAATTCAATGTATATTCGCCGCAGCGCAAATCATAATCCCACTTCAAACTACACATCTCCTCTTCGTAGTTCATTTCTGCTCCATAATTTCTCTCTTTGCATTCCATAAAGGTACATTAAACTTTTTGTAACCACTCCTACTTTACCCGGGAAATCCTGCGCTTCTATACGATAAAGCGGAACAATTTCTTGAATGGAGTTTGTTACGAAGACTTCATCCGCTGAAAGTAGCTCATTTTTTGTAAAGAAACCTTCCTTTACTTCTATATTTAATTCTTCAGCACTCTTTATAATAAACGCACGAGTGATACCATTTAAAATCCCTGTCTCTAACGAAGGTGTATATAAAACATCACCTTTCACAAAAAATAGATTCGAAACAATGCCCTCTGCAACATAACCTGCTTCAGTGAGGAAAATACCTTCCTTACTCACAACATTTCCAATTTCACGCTTCCCTAAAATATTATTTAAATAGTGATGAGACTTCAGGCGAAATGTCCCTTCCGGTGTATTTCGCACTTGTTTTAGAATAACACCTTCTTTTTCCACTACATCCCCTGGAGCTGTTAAAGGTTTTATAAAAACAATAACAGAAGGCTCTTCATACATTTCCGTTTGTAATCCTATTTCATCTATACCCGCCGATACATTAAAACGTACATATGCATGCTTCAATTCATTCTTAGCGAGTAAATCTTTCAAAATAAGCATCACATCATTTTTTGTCATTGTCCATTTAATTTGCAATGTATCCAGCGCCTCTATTAAACGGTTATAATGATCATCCAATAAGAAAGGATGACCATTATAAATACGAAACGTTTCAAAAACTCCAAGACCATATAAATAACCATGATCATAAGGAGAAATTCTCGCTTCACTTGCTTCTACATACTGACCATTTACGTAAATTAACATAATGTCGCACTTGGACTGTATTTACGAATGAAATTCTGCAACAGCTCTTTCCCATGAGAAGTCATAATAGATTCTGGATGGAATTGCACACCCTCTATCGGCAATGTCTTATGACGAAGTGCCATAATTTCCCCTTCCTCTGTCCAAGATGTTACCTCTAAGCAATCGGGTAACGTCTCTTTCTTAACAATAAGGGAATGATAGCGCGTCGCAGTAAACGGATTAGGAATATCCGAAAAAATCGTCTTTCCATCATGATGCATAAGCGACGTTTTTCCATGCATTAATCGGTCTGCACGGACAACCTCTCCACCAAACACTTGTGCAATGGATTGATGCCCTAGACAAACACCAAAAATCGGAATCTTTCCAGCAAAGTATTTAATAACTTCCATACTAATCCCAGCTTCATTAGGACTGCACGGACCTGGAGAAATCATTAGAAAATCTGGTTTCATATTCTCAATATCTGAAATAGTCACTTCATCGTTACGTTTAACAACGAGCTCTTGTCCAAGTTCTCCAAGAAACTGCACTAAATTAAATGTAAAAGAATCATAATTATCAATCATTAATATCATTTCTCTCACCTAACCGTTTCTTCACTACGTTCTTTTGCACGCCATAAAGCAATCGCCTTTTTTAACGACTCTTTATATTCATTTTCCGGATTTGAATCAATTACAATTCCCGCCCCTGCTTGTACATGAGCTTTTCCATCTTTAGCAAGAAGTGTTCTAATTACAATATTCAATTCTGTATCTCCAGAATAACCAATCCAACCGATTGAACCTGTATAAATCCCTCTTCGAACAGGTTCTAATTCCTCAATAATTTCCATCGTACGTATTTTTGGGGCACCAGTAATTGTTCCCCCAGGGAATACAGCCTTCACTAAATCAAAAGCATCTTTATCTTCTTCTACCTCACCACGCACATTAGAAACAATATGCATAACATGTGAGTATTTCTCAATTACCATAAATTCATCTACTTCTACAGTGCCATATTTACAAACACGTCCTAAATCATTTCTTTCTAAATCCACAAGCATTACATGCTCTGCTCTTTCTTTTTCGTTCTCAATTAATTCTCTTGCTAATTCTTCATCCTCTTGCTCATCCGCGCCTCTAGATCTCGTTCCAGCAATTGGTCTTGTACTTACTTCAGTTCCTTGTTTCTTAATTAACAACTCTGGCGATCCACTAACGATTTGAAAATCCCCAAGCTCCAGGTAACCCATATATGGAGATGGATTAATTTCACGAAGACTTGTATAAATTTCTAGTGGGTGTGTCTGTAACGTTCTTTCTTGTCTCGTCGACAAGTTTACTTGGAACACATCACCCGCTCCAATATATTCTTGAATACATTCAACTGCCTTCATAAAGCCAGCTTCAGTAAAAGCAACTGCTTCACTTTTCTTTTCAGGACTTTCAAAGGGCACGGTCACTTCAGGCGCTTCTGTCATCCAAAGACTCTTCCACTCATTTAGCCGTTCTTTCGCCTCTTCATATTCATCTACATAATGCGTAATAACCCATAACACTTGTTCTTTTTGATCATAGACAAATACGTCATCAAATAATAAAAAGAAGATGTCAGGTATATCAATATCATCTTCCGCAAGAGAAGGCAGCTTTTCAATATAACGGATACAGTCATAACTGAAATAGCCAATTGCACCACCTTGAAAAGGCGGATACTCTGGGTTATAGTCCGTCTTCCATTGTTCCATATATTCTTGCATTAAATCTAACGGATTCCCTCGTTTTATTGTTTCCTTACCACTTTCACTTATATGTAACATTTCACCCTTCCCTCGGATTACCGCTACTGGGTTCAGCCCTACAATGTTATAACGACCGCCACGGCCGCTTTCTAACAAAATATGTTGCGATTTACCCTGAGAAAGAAATTTATATTGCTTAAAGAAATCTAACTGATATGGAATAGAAAGCGCTAAAGATTTTCTTCGTTGCATATCAACACCCCGTCTTCTTTTATCCCACCCTCTTAGATAAACCAGCTCAAACTACATAAGTTATTTATATAGAGATTGATTATACTCGAAGGCTAGTGAAAATAATTTAATTATACTACCTCTTATTTTACATGAAGTTTTCTAGTCATTCACTCTTTTCCTATTTCCAATCCCAAAAGAAAAAGCACCCTTTTTCAAGGATGCTTTTTCAATCGCGTTTAATTAGGATTCAAATTGATAAAGTGGTGTACTTAAATAACGTTCACCGTTACTCGGGATAATAACAAGTACCTTTTTCCCTTTACCTAACTTTTTCGCAACCTCTGTTGCTGCATAAATAACTGCGCCTGAAGAGATACCAACTAAAATACCTTCCTCTTTAGCCACTCTTCTCGCATATTCAAATGCTTGCTCTGTTTTCACTTGAATAATTTCATCATATACTTCTACATCCAACGTCTCCGGAACAAATCCCGCCCCAATTCCTTGGATTTTATGTGGACCTGGCTTCCCACCAGATAATACTGGTGAATCTGCAGGTTCTACTGCATAAATTTTAATATCTTTATACGCTTCCTTCAGTACTTCACCAGCACCAGTAATCGTTCCACCTGTACCAATACCTGCAATAAACGCATCTAATTGGTCGCCCATTTGTTCAATAATTTCTGGACCTGTTGTTAAACGGTGAATTTCTGGATTCGATTGGTTTTTGAACTGTTGTGGTATAAAGTAGCCATGTTCTTTTGCTAATTCAGTCGCTTTACGAATTGCTCCACCCATTCCTTCAGGCCCTGGAGTCAATACTAATTCCGCACCGTAAGCACGTAATAAATTACGACGCTCAATACTCATTGTTTCTGGCATTACTAAGATTGCATTATATCCTTTAGCAGCCGCTACCATCGCTAAACCAATTCCTGTGTTACCACTTGTCGGCTCAATGATTGTATCGCCCTCTTTTAATAATCCCTTTTTTTCAGCATCTTCAATCATAGCTAATGCGATACGATCTTTAACACTACTCCCCGGATTCATAAATTCTAATTTTAAGTATATATCTGCGCTGTCTGATTCTACGATGCGGTTCAACTTAACGATCGGCGTTTTCCCGATTAATTCTGAAACTGATTGTGCCACTCGCATTCCTGTCACTCCTAACACCGAGTATTTTTATTGGTTTTATCTATATTTAGATTTTGTCAGAAAATTCCCTGTTTGTCAATTCATTTGGAGGATTGCTCCTCTTAATTCCCTTATTACAAATTCTCGATTAAATTTGTAATATCTTCTTTAGAGAACTTGTATCGTTCATTACAGAAATGACAGTGAACTTCTGTCTCTTCCTCTTCTTCACGAACTTGCTCTAACTCTGTTTTACCTAAACTAATTAATACACTCTCAATACGCTCGCGTGAGCATGTGCAATTAAATTGAACATCCATTGTTTCTAATACTTTTACTTTATCTTCTCCAAGAACTGCATATAGTAGCTCTTCCGGAGAAAGACCTTGTTCAATCAACGTTGATACAGGTGGAATCTTTTGTAAACGGTCTTCAATAAATGAAATCGTTTCATCTTGCGCACCCGGCATAATTTGAAGGATGAATCCACCTGCCGCTAATATGCTATCATCTCCATTTACAAGAACACCAACACCTACAGAAGAAGGCGTTTGTTCAGAAACTGCAAAATAATACGTAAAGTCTTCTCCTAATTCTCCTGAAACGATTGGAGATTGACCAATAAACGGCTCACGCATTCCAATATCTTTAATTACAGTTACAAACCCCTCTGTACCTACCGCTTGATATACACGTAACTTCCCTTGTTCTGTTCCTTCAAAATCAACATGCGGATTCGTTACATAACCACGTACATCTCCATTTGCATGAGCATCTACTAAGATAGGGCCAATTGGACCGTTACCTTCTACCTTAATCGTTAACTTTTGCTCGCCCTTTAACATTGCGCCCATCATTGTACCCGCAGTCAAAGAACGCCCTAGTGCTGCTGAAGCTGTTCTCCATGTATCATGACGTCTTTGCGCCTCACTTACTGTATTTGTTGTACGCACACTATACGCACGCACTTCTCCATCAAATGCTAACGCTTTTACTAAATAATCTTTCATACGTATTTATTCACCTTTCTCATGCTGTAAATTTGCATTACGTTCATATAACATATACAAACCTTTTAACGTTAAAAACGGATCTACAATATCAATTACATTCGATTCTTCGGAAATTAATTTTGCCAATCCACCTGTTGCAATAACTTTAGGTTCTTGTCTAGCTTCTTCTTTCATACGCTTAACAATACCTTCCACTTGTCCAACATAACCATAAAGAATACCAGATTGCATCGCACTTACTGTATTTTTCCCAACAACACTGCTTGGTTTTGTAATTTCGATACGAGGAAGTTTTGCTGCTCTGCTATATAAAGCCTCTGCTGAAATCATAATTCCTGGCGTAATAACTCCACCCATATAATGTTTTTCTTCGTTAATATAACAATATGTAGTAGCCGTACCAAAATCAACAATAATGAGCGGACTTCCATATAAGTGGATTCCTGCTACTGCATTTACAATTCGGTCTGCGCCTACTTCACGCGGATTTTCATATTTAATATTTAGTCCTGTTTTTATCCCAGGCCCTACTACAAGCGGTTTAATTTTAAAATATTTTTCACACATGCGCTCTAAAGCAAACATAATTGGTGGTACGACTGAAGACACAATAATACCTTTCACATCTTCAAACGAAAGACCCTCATGCTCAAGCAATTGCTTTACAAGCATTCCATATTCATCTTCTGTCTTATGACGATCTGTTTCCATGCGCCAATGCTGACGAAGTTCCCCCTCTTCAAACACACCTAGTACAGCATTTGTGTTCCCTACATCCAATACAAAAATCATATTCTCACCACTTATCTTATTTAATCTATATTTGTGCAGTATGTATAAAACTTATAAAAACATCATATCACACATACTTATATAATCAGCTTTCCTATCCTCATCATTTTACAAAAAGATTGCTCTCTATTTCAATTTTTAATACTAGTTTTACTTAAATTACTTTATCCACTAAGTTCTCAATAGTAATTAACAAAGATTTTAACAAACAAAAAAGGAGTGACGATAGTCACTCCTTCACTTCTTACTTATCTTCTTTATCTTCATCGTCTTTCTTCATGTTGATGTTTACTTTCACATCATCTGAAGATGTTGGACGTTCTGGCAATCTGCCGTAATCACATAAATGATTGATTTGCTCTGCATCTAACGTTTCTACTTCAAGTAACGTTTGTGCGATAATATCTAGTTTATCACGGTTTTCAGTAAGAATTTGTTTTGCACGAGCATAACATTCTTTCATAATTGATTGCATTTCCATATCGATTTCATGTGCAATCGCATCACTATAGTTTTGTTCTGAGTGGAAGTCTCTTCCTAAGAACACTTGACCACCTTGCGAGCTACCAAATTGCATCGGTCCAAGTTTGTCACTCATACCAAATTCCGTAACCATACGTCTTGCAATACCAGTCGCACGTTGGAAGTCATTATGAGCACCTGTACTCACTTCACCAAATACAATCTCCTCAGCTACTCGGCCACCAAGTAAACCAGTGATTTTATCAAGTAACTCTGGTTTCGTCATGAAGTAACGATCTTCTTTCGGAAGCATTACCGCATATCCACCAGCCTGACCACGAGGGACAATTGTTACTTTATGAACGACATCTGCTTCATCGAGAACAACACCAATTACAGTATGACCTGCTTCATGGAAAGCAACGATATTACGTTCTTTTTCAGAGATAACACGACTTTTCTTAGCTGGACCTGCAATAACACGATCCGTCGCTTCATCGATATCACTCATATCAATTTTCTTCTTATCTTGACGTGCAGCTACTAAAGCAGCTTCGTTTAATAAGTTTTCAAGATCCGCACCAGAGAATCCTGGTGTACGAGTCGCAATTGCTCTTAAATTAATATGCTCATCAAGTGGTTTATTACGCGCATGTACTTTCAGTACAGCTTCACGGCCATTTACATCTGGACGATCTACTGTAATTTGACGGTCAAAACGACCTGGACGTAATAACGCTGGGTCAAGAATGTCTGGACGGTTTGTCGCAGCAACGATAATAATACCTTCGTTTGCACCGAATCCATCCATTTCAACAAGTAATTGGTTCAATGTTTGCTCACGCTCATCATGACCACCACCAAGACCTGCGCCACGTTGACGACCTACTGCATCAATTTCATCAATGAAAATGATACAAGGAGCATTTTTCTTTGCATTTTCAAATAAATCACGTACACGTGATGCACCGACACCGACAAACATCTCTACGAAGTCAGAACCACTGATAGAGAAGAATGGAACGCCAGCCTCACCTGCAACAGCACGTGCTAATAAAGTTTTACCTGTACCTGGAGGTCCAACTAATAGGACACCCTTTGGAATACGAGCACCAACTTCAGAGAACTTACGAGGGTCTTTCAAGAATTCAACTACCTCAACAAGTTCTTGTTTCTCTTCATCCGCACCAGCAACATCTCTGAAACGAACTTTTTTCTTTTCATCATTATATAACTTCGCCTTACTTTTCCCGAAGTTCATAACACGGCTACCGCCGCCTTGAGCTTGGTTTAATAAGAAGAAGAATAAAATGAAGATGATGACAAATGGAATGATTGAAGTAAAGAATGTTACCCAAGCACTTGTTTCTTCTGCTGGTTGATACTTAACTTCGGCACCTTTCGCTTTATCATTAATTTTCTTTTGTAATTCCTCAGTATTTGGTGCATAAGTAACAAATTGTTCTCCTTGGCTAGAGTTATTAAATTGTCCTTTTACCTCAAATACACCATTTTTCGGTTGAAGTTGCACATTACGCACTTCACCGCTTTCTAGTTTAGTAATGAATTTGTCGTAGCTAACTGATGTCGTTTTTTGTGTCGAACCATTAAAATAGCTCACGATTCCAATTACTACTAAGAATATCAGTAAATAAAAGATGGTATTACGGAAGATACGATTCATTCCTAACCTCCTCTCACGGCATAAACACTATAGTAAATCGTAACATAGAAAAACTTTCCTATACAATTGTGAAGCCTATATTTAATTAATTTGAGTAAACGCTTGGTTTTAATACGCCTACATAAGGAAGATTACGGTATTGCTCTTTATAATCTAATCCATATCCTACTACAAATTCATGTGGAACAGTAAATCCAACATAATCCGCTTTCAAATCAACCTTACGGCCTGTTGGCTTATCTAATAATGTAACAATTTTTACAGACTTCGCTTTACGATATTTGAATAAGTCTACTAAGTAGCTTAGTGTAAGACCACTATCAATAATATCTTCGACGATTAAAATATCGCGACCTTCTACAGAAGTATCAAGATCTTTTAAAATTTTCACTTCGCCTGTTGAAACTGTAGAGTGACCGTAACTAGATACAGCCATAAAATCCATTTCAAGATATGTATCTGTTCTCTTTAATAAATCTGCCATGAATGGCATTGCGCCTTTTAGTACACCAATTGCAAGAGGTACTGTGTTTTTATAATCCTCTGCAATAATTGCACCTAGTTCGCGCACCTTTTCTTGTATTTGCTCTTCAGAAATTAATACTTTTTCGATATCTTGATTCATCATTTCATTATCCTCCCGGAAGACTCCTTGCTTTTGTAGTGAATAATCATATATTTATCCTTCTTTGCCATCTCTTTCGAAATTGCAAATGCAGATCGTTTCAACAAGGGTACCCAAATAATAGTCCCACTTGCATCACAAACGACCGGCCATTCTTCTCTTTTTTCTTTCGGTACTTTCGCTTCGATAAAAATAGCTTTTATCTTTTTCGTGCCATTCATACCTTGTATTGACATGCGATCTCCATTTTCTCTAGAACGAATACGAAGTGGATATGATATATCATTATACTTAGCAACAAATACTGTTTCATTCATGTTACTTGGTATATCTTCGCTCACCTCTGTTACAAATTCATCCCCGTTCAATAGCGTAATGGTCCCGGGTACTAATAAATCTTGTGAAAAAGGAGAGACAATTTCTTGTTTAAATCTAAAGCTACACTCCTCGTATGAACGAACAATTTTCAAATCACCCGGAAAATCAAGTGAACCTGAAGGTTGTGTCCGCTTAAAAAACTCAATCAACTTGTCAATATGTATAGAAGAAAGAGAAGATGGAATCTTATATTCATAAAGATAGTTTAATATTAGTTGAATCCCTCTTCTTTGTAAAGGCATAGACATGGATTCAAAGGCAGGAATTGATAAGCTAATTTGTTTATCACTTTTTTTTGTAATTACTTTATTCATTTTCTCAAAAGCTAATTCCTGCAAATAAGCCTCATCCTCTTGCATCTGCACGCTAAATTTTTGGAATTTCTCATGCATTTGTGGATTTTCTTCTTTCAAATGAGGAAGGACATATTTACGTAATCGATTCCTTGTATATACTTCCTTTTTATTACTCGGATCTATACGTGGCATTAAATTTAGCTTATTACAGTAATCAACAATTTCTTCCTTCGTTACGCCAAGTAACGGCCTAATTAAATATCCATTATGAAAAGGACGCTTCACTGCAATTCCTGCATATCCTTTCGGAGTACTCCCTCTTACAAGACGCATTAAAATTGTCTCGACTTGATCATCTCCATGATGTCCAAGAGCAACATATCTCGCATCATATTTCTTCATTATTCTTTCCAAAAATGCATATCTGCATTCTCTCGCAGCAACCTGTGCATTCATTCCGTATTGCTGTTGATATTGTGATACATTAATCCTTATCGTTTCACAAATAATTCCCAGTTCTTCACAAAGGCCCTGCACAAACTGTAAATCCTCATAAGATTCATCACCTCTAAACATATGATCCACATGAGCAACTACAATTTCCAACTGTTTTTCCGCTCTTTTTTCTAATAAATAATATAAAAGCGCTAACGAGTCAGGACCACCAGAAACTCCCACAACAATTGTTGAATCATTCTTTAATACATCATGCTGCTTTACAAAGTCATCTACTTTTTCAACAAATGTATCTTTCAACTTCGCAATCACCTTTCATTAAACAAGAACAGCAACCTTAGTCACCTTGTCTACAATGGTACAACTTTTACAAACATTGTGCAAAAAAAAGATATACAAAAATTACATTTTTATCTTACATCCTCCGTGTATATTCACAAAATTAATAACATTACCTTTTCCCACAAAAAAACCTAGGTATTCACCTAGGTTTTTAAAATCAAATTATAGATAAACATTCCACTTATATTTTACTGCGCCTGCATTCCTACAATCGGAATCGTAGCCCACTTCGGCATATTTTTCTTCACTTTTGCCACTACAATAGTCATATCATCATTTATATAACCATCACAAGAGCGAATCACTTCTTCCATAATGATATCAGCAATTTCTTGCGGGTCTTCGGTTTGCAATTCTTTAATTTTTCGTTTCATCCACAATTCATGATTCTCCACATGCTGTGCTCCTTCAAAAATCCCATCGCTCATCATAATAAGAATATCGCCCGTTTTTAATTGTTCACCCACCACATCAACTTCAACATCTTCGATGATTCCCATCGGCAAATTACTTGCTTCAATTTTCAAAATATTATTTGCGCGTTTAACAAAACTCGGCGTCGATCCAATCTTTAAAAACCTTGCACTCGCATCCCGCAAATCTACCATAGCTAAATCTAATGTCGTAAACATTTCTTCTGTCGTTCTCAAAGAAAGAATTGAATTGATAGACTTAATTGCTATTTCTTCATCAATGCCTGATTGGAGTATTTTTTGTAATAATTTCACCGTTTCCTTACTTTCCATATGAGCTCTTTGCCCATTACCCATACCATCACTAATCGCAAGTGCATATTTACCAACACTTAAATCCATCATCGCATAAGAGTCACCCGAAACAAATCCACCGCCTTTTGCAGCTGTAGCCAATCCTGTATCAAGAGAATACGTCTTCGCCGAACCAAATGATATTAAACTATGGCCATTTGGATAAGAAGACTTTTCTTCATGTTTAACGACAATATTTTCTTTAAGGATATCTGAAAGCATCGGTGCAACTAACTTTTCACACTCACCATGTTCATTAGATGCAACTGGAATTAACATTTCAATATCAATACTTCCTCTATCTAAACAATAAATATCAACATGCTCTACTTCGACACCAAAATCTCGGAACGCTTGCATAATCTGTTCTTCCTGCACTTGATGATTTTCACGCTCTCGTTGTATCTCCTTAGCAAAATCCTCCATAACCTTTGATACACCTAATAGTTGCTCCGCTACTATTCTACGATTTTCCTTCATTTGTTTTCGTAATTTTTGTCCCTCATAGAAGTGATCTAATTCACCGGCTACTAAATCCGTCACTTTTTTCCCTCTCACACAATGCTTGTCCCACTCACGAACTAATTTACGATTATGTTGCAGGGTTCCTTCTTCCGTTTCATTCATTATTTGTTTCATATAATCGTACGTTTTATCAAAATTCACTACCCAGCATTGATCCTTTTTAAAGCATGTTTGACATGTTTTCGCAGTAATTGTACTCAAAAACAAATCTGCTTCTGTCTCTTTATCTTCTTCCTCTACATACCCATATACAGAAAAGCTATTAGATAAAGCAGCAAATACATTTGCAAATTGGTTGATTTTATTTGCTGTAACATCACGCATCCTTCTTAAATATTGTTGTTGATCTTGCGAATGCTCTTGTGTACCTGGCATAAATTTAGCAATACGATCCAAAACAAGCTTCGGTGTTAATAAGAAGATAACAATCGCTACACCTGACTCAATTAAAGTTGTTACAATATTTGTCTGTTTGTCTACATATAATGTAATTAAGCTTGTCCCAATTAATAAACCTAAACTAACACCTAAACGCTTTCCTTCTTTTAACAATCCACCAAGCAATCCAGAAAAAGCAAGAAGGCTAAGCTGAGACAAGCTAGACACATTTGCTAAACTTAATATTAGTCCTGTTACAACCCCCACTGTAGACCCTGTGGCAGCACCCGCAATAAATGCAAATACTAGCACTAAATACCTTGTAAAAATATGTTGAATAGAAGCATCATATACAAACCAATCTGTTGTACCCGTTAAAACAGATGCTAGTAATATAATCAAACAAACAATTTCTTCCGTCTCTAATGCCTGTTGTTTTCCTTTCCTTTCCACTAAAAGTGGGACACTTTGTAAAAATATCATAGTTAATACAAAACTAAGCCCAGCCTCAATGGTACTAACGAGTAAATCGTACATGGTGACAGTTTGTTGCGCAAAATATACAACAACTAAGTGTGCGGTTAATGCGGAGATAAATACTTGAAATGGAACAAGTCCAACAGTTTTACGTGTAAATCGACTAAAGAAGATATTATAAATGAAGAAGGTAAAGATAGATGCAAAGGTAAAAAACAAATTATCTATCGATACTGAAAGAGCTCCTCCCATTAGAGCTAAAAATGCTAGCGGCATCTTATCCCGCTTCATAACATAAACAGCAGCAAAAAATGGCAGTGCAAACGGTAAAATATTTGTTAATATATATGCTCGTCCCAAAAGAAAACCAATAACAACAATAATAAATCCCCATCTAAAGAAAACTTGCTCAAATTTCATTCGCAACTTACTCGTCCACTTTATTCCATCAAGCTGACTCTCATTCATTGCCAATGCACTTGTATTCATAGTATTCCTTCCTGCTTTAGGCATATTTTTAACACCACCTGCATAGTTTAATTACTGTCATTATAAAAGATGATTGTTGGTTTTTTTGTCAAAACAACAGTTTTCACTTTTATAATCGTTCGACTTTTTATTCGAAATAACTCTACAGATATACAGGGTATGTAAGTTATTTTCGATATTTTAATTAAATATTCAGAAAATATAGGGTGATTTTGTAGAAGTGTTGTATATCTTAATTTATTTAACAAAAAAAGATCATGCAAATTTGCATGATCTTTTTAGATGACCCGTACGGGATTCGAACCCGTGTTACCGCCGTGAAAGGGCGGTGTCTTAACCACTTGACCAACGGGCCGTTAAATTAAATATAGCGGCGGAGGGGATCGAACCCCCGACCTCACGGGTATGAACCGTACGCTCTAGCCAGCTGAGCTACACCGCCATGTCGTCTTATTTAACGGACAATTAGTATCTTACATCAGATACTAATTAAAGTCAACACATCTCAAAAACTTTTTTGAAAATATTTTTTACATATAAAAAAGCACCCTGAGACATTACTCTGGGTACCTCTCTATATGTTAAAAACTAAACGTCCTTATTATCCGCGACGCGCGCCACGGCCACCACGTTTAGACTCTGTGTTACGCTTTAAAGAAGTTAAACGATCTTCGCTATCTTTTAAGAAGCGTGCCATCTTTTGCTCAAATGTTTCTTTCGGAGCTCGGTCGTTACCGCCACCGCGATTATCTCTGTTGAAAGAGCGATTATTACGTTGTGGACGTCCAGAACGTTGTTGATCACCACCGCGTTGGTATTCACCACGTGGACGATCTCCTTCTGTTTTTTCACGTTCTTTCGCTTTTTTGATAGATAAACCAATCTTTCCATCTTTTTCAACATTAATAACTTTTACTTCTACTTGGTCGCCCACTTTTAAGTGATCGTTAATATCTTTTACATAGTTATCAGCAACTTCACTAATATGAACAAGACCCGTTAAGCCCTCTGGCAGCTCCACAAAAGCCCCAAAATTTGTAATACCTGTTACTTTACCCTGTAACTTGCTGCCTACCTCGATTGACATAAAAAAAATGCTCCTCCTTAGTGGTTAAAAAGTCAAATTTTACTTTATTATATATAATCCTAAAATATAGTGTCAATAAGACATACTCTACTTAGAAACAGGAAAAATTATCTCCCCTTTACCAGAGAAGAAATAATCCCTTCTAGCAATCTTTAATACGTACTCTTCATCATTTAACTTTTGAACTTCGTCTTTTAGACTTTTTTCTTTATTCGTTAATGAATCCAGTTCTTTTTTCATGTCCTTAACTTTTGCTTCTTTTGCTTTAATGGAACTGTTTTGTTGATAAAACGTTACACTAATACTCGCAATAATTGTAAAAGTAAAGACAAGAAAAACCGCTAAACGGCGATAAAGTCGCTTCCTGTTCTCATCCGTTTGTATTATATGCTCTTTAACAGGATTTGGACTCTGTTTTTCGATTGTTCTTTGTCTCAGTTCCCTCATTTCCGAGGTCCCCCTAACTTCTTTTTTATATGCTCCCATAGTTGGAAGATATGTCCCTTCAATTTTGCTATATATTGCAGGAACCCTATATGTTTCACTATAAAAAGTTTAACACGATTAGGGAGAAGTTTCCATATGAGCGAAGCAATAAATCGAACAGGCCAGAAAAAAACTTTCCATATGAAAAGTAATATCCAAATCACCATTTTCCATAACACATGTCCAATTGAAAGCAGTATACGAAATAAGAATAATATAAATGCAATAAATAGCTGCGCTATAATAATAACAGGTTTTATCATGAGTAGCTGTATAATTCGAACAAAAAAATATGTTGTTTGCATAAAAATATAGATGAGAAAATTTAACAGCTTCATGTATAGTGCCTTCAATAAGCTTTGATATGCCGCAAAACCACATAATAATGCCAAAAACACATATATACGTAGCTCAGCTTCATTTACGAGAAGCAATACATAAAAGACGAATAATGCTTGGACAATCCAAAATAATATATCATGTATAAATACAAGCCAACGTTTACGTTCTTGGCGCTTTAAAAAACGTTGATATGTATCTAAAGACGCTCCAATCCAAGCACCCATTCCAATCATTGAAAGCATTGTATACAACTGAATTGTTAAGCTCATTTAAACAACTTACTAAAGAAACCTTTAGTTTTTTCCCCTTGATTTTCATCAATATACAGCATCTCATTAACTTTCCCTTTAATCGACACAATACCTTTTTCCACATCTAAATTTTTCATTTGTAA
This sequence comes from Bacillus cereus group sp. BfR-BA-01311, assembly GCF_022664295.1. NCBI lineage: Bacteria > Bacillati > Bacillota > Bacilli > Caryophanales > Bacillaceae > Bacillus > Bacillus cereus group sp. BfR-BA-01311. The sequence goes on along the minus strand of NZ_JAKUHC010000024.1, from coordinate 28,626 downwards.
ATTTTGACCACGAATCGTTAAAAAACCCATTACGGTCTCTAGTAAAAACTCTTCGCTATCAAAACTCTCTACCTGCTTCACACCGGTAATATCAATTATACGCCTGCCACGCATAATAATGTCATGCTCTACAGAAACATTTTGTTGATTAGAAGACGTAGGTGAGTAACCATTATTCACGTAAATCCCCCCATAGGTTTTTACTAGCTAATAGTAATGTATGAGGGGATACATGATTTTAGAACAAGCCTTCTTCCGCTTTTACTTTTTCTTCACGAACTAAGCTATACATATTTGCTGCATCTTCTTTTTTAGTTGTTTCTTTTAATTCATTTATTTTCACAGTCACTATTTTTTGACCAAAACGAATTGTTAATTCATCAGCTACTTTCACATCAGAACTCGCTTTTGCCACTTGACCATTAATAGATATTCTTCCTTGATCAGCTACTTCTTTCGCTAATGTTCTTCTTTTAATTAAACGTGATACTTTTAAAAACTTATCTAGACGCATATCAAATCCCCCTATTAACGCTCTGTTTGTTTCGCTTCTTCCCATAAAACATCTAACTGTTCTAATGATAAATCTTTCATCTCTTTATTCATTTCAGCTACTTTTGCCTCCATGTATAAAAAACGACCAGTAAATTTCTCATTAGTTGAACGTAACGCCTCTTCTGGATCTATTTTGTAATGACGAGCTATATTAACAAATGCAAATAGTAAATCACCAAACTCACCCAGCATCTTTTCCTCATCCATATTTGTAACCTCTTGTTGGAACTCTTGCCATTCTTCCAAAGCTTTCTCTATCATCGGTTGCACATCAACCCAATCAAATCCAACCTTACCAGCTTTCTTCTGAATTTCATAGGCGCGTAGTAACTGTGGCAAACTTTTTGGAACGCCATTTAAAACAGATTCTTTCACGAATCCTTTTTCTTGTTTTTTAATTTCTTCCCAATTTGCAATCACTTCATCAGCGCTGTTTACATCCGTATTTCCAAACACATGCGGATGGCGACGAACCATTTTCTCAGATAGAGTTCGAATGATATCATCTATAGAGAACCAACCTTCATCTTCTCCGATTTGAGCATGAAGCATAACTTGTAATAATATATCACCTAATTCTTCTACTAAGTGATCATCATCCTCTTCATCGATTGCTTCCAACACTTCATAAGCTTCCTCAATTAAATATTTCTTTAATGATTGATGTGTTTGCTTTTTATCCCACGGACAACCATTTGGACCACGAAGTTCCGCAATAATTTCTCTAAGAACATCAAACTGTTGATACAAGGACGCACGCTCCTGAACTGGCGGCACGTACACACTCGTTAAATTATTCAATTCCGTTTCATGATCTAACATGTACAACGGTACCTTCTTTACTTGTTCAAATGAAGTTCCTGCAGCTGTTACGATATACACTTCATAATCATCTGGTAACATCTCCATTAATGTTAATTTCACATCAGATGCAACGAATGCATCATATACTTGGCAAAAGATTAAATGTTGACGCAGTTCTAATTGCCCTCTTTCAAATGATGTAGCATCAAGTAATTGGAATCCTTCAATCGGATCAATCTTTAGACTTGCAAACATAGGATCAAGGAAACTTTGTCCACCCTCAATTCGCACTTCAACATTTGAAACTTCTCCTTTTTCTAACAGCAGCTGAACTGTTCTTTCTGCTACAAGTGGATGCCCGGGAACAGCATAGATAATTTCTGTACCTTCAGCTTGTTCTAGCAATTTATTCGCAATTGTTTCATATACAATTTCAAACGTATCATGCGCTTCATATACAGCATCAAAAGACGTATATTGTACGCCTTCTTTCTCCAATTCTTCTATAACTGGATGTTCCTTCGTTCTAACAAACAGATGGTCTGCTTCTTTTATTTTTCGATATACACCCATCGTTAGCTGATCTAATTCACCAGCTCCTAAACCTAAAATAGTAATGATTCCACTCACAACCAGTCACCTCTATCCACTCTTCTTCAATGAACCTTCTTTTTTCTCTTGTTTCATAACGGTTCCTAATTCTTTTTTTGTAAATACACGTAATTTCAAAATAAAAAACATATATGTCAATCCGCCGATGGCTACACCTAACAACGCTTCAAGCGTCGCGCTTCCTCTATGTTCCGTATTAATTACTAATCCAGACATCTGTAACACACGTGTGAACATCATTAATACAAACCCCATACAGATACCACTAATTACTATCCCTAACATATTTCGCTTATTGATAAGTGACCCTGATACAGCTCTCGTAAGCAACAAACTATTTAATCCAGAGATTATAATTAACGCACATAAAGTCGCAAAAGCTGCACCTTTCACACCAAAATAAGGCATGAATATATAATTTAACCCTAACTTTAAGCAACCTCCAAATACAACAAATAACGCTGGCTTAAACGTTTGCCCTAATCCTTGTAAAATAGAAGCTGTCGTAATTGACAATGAACTAAATAAAATAGATAACGATAAAATAGATAAAACATCTGATCCATCACTGTTTTCAAACAACATAATATTGGTAGGTTGAATAATACAAGTTAGTCCAATAGCTGCTGCAAGTCCAATAACAAATGTTATTTTCATTGCTAACTTTACCTTTTCTTGAATAAAGGAAAGATCTCCTCTTTCCTTCGCCGCTGTAATAATCGGAATAAGTGACAACGAGAAAGAAGTCGTCACAACAGTACCTAATTGCATTAGCGGAATACTTCTATCATAAACACCCTTTAATACCTTTGCATTTTCAGCCTGTTCTCCCGCACCAATAAGTAAGCTGTAAAAGGACACTGAATCAGCCATCTGTATAAAAATAAGCACTAAATTACTAACACAAATCGCTAACCCCTGCCAAAAAAGGATTTTAACTATCTTCCTTTTACCCTTAATTCTCGCTGCACTTTTGAAGAATATAGAACGAAAATCTTGACGCATATACAATATAAGTACAATAATCCCAATAAGTCCACCCGCAATTGAGCCTAACATAGCCCCTGCACCAACTGTATATAAATCAAATCCGTGAGCAATTAGGAATAGTGATAAAAATACAATAATAGAAACTCGAATTGTTTGTTCTATTACTTGCGAAACAGCCGTTGGCATCATATTATTAAATCCTTGAAAATACCCTCTTGCTACAGACAAAAATGGCATCAATAAGAATGAAAATGAAATAACACGTAGTAACTTATCTAAGTGTATATCGCCCATAGCTACCGCAATTGTTTCGGCCCCAAAAAACAATGTAAAGAAGCCTATAAAACCAATTCCTAATAAGAACCAAAAAGATACACAAATAATTTCTTCTGCTTCTTTTTGTTTTCCCCGCTCTAGTCGTTCTGCAACCATTTTCGAAATGATAACAGGAAATCCATAAGTAGCTAAAATTAAACAAAATCCATAAAACGGGTAAATTTGTTGGTAAATATAAAACCCAATATCCCCCGCTATATTTTGATATGGAATACGGTAAAAAGCGCTTAATACTTTTGTAACGAAACTTGCAATCGTTAATATAATAGCCCCACGCCAAAAGGCTTGATACTTCTTCGCTTCCATACAAGAAAACTCCTTTTTCTATTCTCACCTCTCGTATTATATCATAAAGAAAAAAACAAACTCCCTTACCAACACGGGTAATAATGAGTTCCTAAATGTTAAAAATATTCAACGAAAAAAGGTAGCAAAGTGCTACCTTCATTCAATATACATATATCTCCAAATAATTGATTTCTCAAAAAGAAAGATCATAATTAGGAAAGATTGCTACTTCTAAAATCAATATACCCTTACTGTTCCATTTGTTTCGCTAAGAAACTGGCAGCAGTATTAACCGCTTTATGCTCGATCTCGCTTATAATGGCTTCTTTTGAAAAAATAATGACGGCTCCAATCGGATCCCCGTTTGCAACAATCGGTCCAACTGTATAAGAATGAACCTTTTCTGTTACACCATCAATAATGGAAATATCACTTTCATCCGTCATAATAACAGACTTTCGTTCTTCCATCGTTTTTTCAATTAGATCGCCAACACTTTTATTTAAGTATTCTTTTTTCGATACGCCTGATACTGCGATGATAGAATCTCGATCACACACAAGCACATTATGTCCTAAGCTGTCATATAAAGCATCAGCATATTCTTTCGCAAAATCACCTAGCTCACTAATTGGAGAATACTTCTTTAAAATTACCTCTCCATCGCGATCAACAAATATTTCTAGTGGGTCTCCTTCTCGAATACGTAAAGTTCTACGAATTTCCTTCGGGATTACTACCCTGCCTAAATCATCAATTCGACGTACGATTCCAGTTGCTTTCATTCTAATGCTGCCTCACTTTCTACTGATGATCAAAGTGGTGAATTTACCTGTTCATGTAAAAATCACCAACTGTTAGACATAGTATTTTACACATTAGTTCTTCTATGCACGTCGAATTGTATTTTTTTATCTTATTTTAGGCATTTATTACTTCTTTTTTTACATCTGGTAAGCCTTTTAATAAATTTTCAGCAATTGTTAACCACTTCGATGTCTCTAAGCCATTTGTTTTCATAACAATTTTCAATTGTGATCCTTCCATTCCTAAACCGATCATACGTCCAAAACTATTTCCGAGCATGAATAATTTTCCACCATCAATATTTTGACTTGCTTGTTCAGAAAATAGGAATGTTACTTCAAATTTATTCTGCTTAATTAATTCAATTTGTTCTTTCATTGCCAACACTTTAATATTTGCAATTTGTAATAAATAACCAACTTCTTGTGGATAATCGCCAAATCTATCGATCATTTCTTCCTGCAATTCTTCAATATCCTCAATTGCAGAAACACCTCTAAATTGTTTATACATCATAATTTTTTGCTTACTATCTGAAATATAAGCATCTGGTAAGTATGCATCTACCTCTAAGTCAATTTCAACATTAACTATATTTTCAGCCCCATCTGTTCCTCTACGCTGTTCAATTGCATCTTTTAACATTTGCGAATATAGATCAAATCCGACAGAATCAATAAATCCATGCTGTTCTGCCCCTAACAAATTACCTGCTCCACGAATAGATAAATCTCTCATCGCAATTTTGAAACCAGATCCAAGTTCCGTGAACTCTTTAATTGCTTGTAGACGCTTCTCTGCAACCTCTGACAGCACTTTGTCACGTTTATATGCAAAGTATGCATACGCAACACGATTAGAACGTCCAACACGCCCACGAAGCTGATACAACTGTGATAATCCCATACGATCTGCATCAAATACAATTAACGTATTTACATTCGGAATATCTACACCCGTCTCAATAATTGTTGTACTTACAAGAACATCATGCTGTCCTTCTAAAAATGATAGCATAACAGACTCTAATTCGCTTTCGTTCATTTTCCCATGTGCGTACGTTACGCGGGCATCTGGAACTAACATCGAAATTTCATCTGCTTTTCTTTCAATATCCTCTACACGGTTATATAGGAAGTAAACTTGACCACCTCTTGCAAGCTCTCGCTCTATTGCCTCTCGCATTAACGCTGGATTATACTCGACTACATAAGTTTGGACTGGGAAACGATTTTCTGGTGGTGTCTCAATAACAGATAAGTCGCGCACACCAAGCATAGACATATGAAGCGTCCGCGGAATCGGAGTTGCCGTTAATGTTAATACATCAACATTTGCCTTCAATTGTTTAATTTTTTCTTTATGTGTTACACCAAATCTTTGTTCTTCATCAATAATAAGAAGCCCTAAATCTTTATACGTAACATCTTTAGATAAAATACGATGTGTTCCGATTACGATATCTACTGTTCCATCCTTTAAGCCCTTAATTGTTTCATTTTGTTGTTTTCTCGTACGGAATCTACTTAATAAGCCTATATTGATCGGATAATCTTGAAAACGCTCTCGAATTGTTTCATAGTGTTGCTGCGCAAGAATCGTTGTCGGTACTAAAATTGCAACTTGTTTTTCATCCATAATTGCTTTAAATGCCGCACGAATAGCCACTTCAGTCTTTCCATACCCTACGTCACCACAAAGGAGCCTATCCATCGGGCGTCCGCGTTCCATATCTTTTTTAATCTCGTCAATAGAACGTAACTGATCCTCTGTCTCTTGATACGGGAAAGAGGATTCGAACTCTTGTTGTTCTGCCGTATCTGGCGTATATGCATAGCCTTTTGAAGCTTCGCGCTCAGCATATAGTTTAATTAGGTCATCCGCAATGTCTTGTACAGATTTTTCAACTTTCGTTTTAACCTTTTTCCAATCATTACCGCCTAATTTATAAACTTTCGGATCCTTACCTTCAGATCCTACATATTTTTGGACTTGATCAATTTGTTCAATTGGAACGTATAGCTTATCATTACCTTGATATTTAATATTTAAATAATCTTTGTGAACACCATTAATCTCTAATGTCTCAATACCTAAAAATTTACCTATACCATGATTTACGTGAACTACATAATCTCCAACTTTTAATTCCGAATAACTTTTAATACGTTCAGCATTCGATAACTTTTGTTTACGTTGTGATTTTTTAACTTTCTTATGAAAAAGCTCCTTTTCAGTAATGACAACAAGCTTTTGCATCGGCATTTCAAATCCTGCATGTAAATCACCTACAGCAATTTGTAACCTTCCAGGCAATAAGATATCTGTACCTTCTACAATATCTGCCTCAATATCATAATCACTTAAAATATGTTGTAATTTTTTCACACGTTCATCATCTGTTCCAAGTACAACAGTCGTAAAATGTCCTTCATTCCATCTATCAATTTCTGTTTTTAACAAATTCATCTGTCCATGGAAATCTTGCATTGTTTTACATGTTACATTAACAATATTTTGCGGATGTGTGTGTGCGATATGACGCAAGAATAACGTTAAATATACAAAACTTCTTTTTTTATGATGAAGAAACCCCTCGAATGGGTGAGAGAAAGATAAATCTTGAATAATTGTTCCTTCACCAAGAAGTGATATATACCATTCCGCCTCTTCTGTTTCAAGATGCGATGCTGTTTCTTGAATACGCGAAATCTCGTCTAAAATTACAACACCGTCTTCTGGTAAATAATCTATCAGACTAGCAGGTTCTTTATAGAAAATAGATAAGTATTTAAACATCTGTTCTATACTTTGCCCGTTTTTCAACATCTCAATTTCATGACTTACCGTCTCAAGCACTGTAGTCTTTAGTTTATCATCAGAAAGTTTTTGCATCGTCTTAGTTAAACCTTCTTCAAGATGCTGAATTCCTGATTTTAATTCTTCCTGTGAAAATAAAAACTCTGTTGCCGGACCAAACCTAACGCTTTCTTTTTTACCTTGAGAACGCTGTTCATCCACATCAAATAATCGAATAGAATCGACTTCTGTATCAAAGAATTCAATACGAAATGGTAGTTCTTCAGTTAAAGGATAAATATCTAATATTCCCCCACGCAAACTGAACTCCCCTGGAGCTTCTACCATCGACTTACGTTCATAGCCAATATGATGTAAAGTATGCAAGAGCGCATCTAAATCAATCTCTTGCCCTAGATTGATTTCAACTTGCTTTTGCTTCCACAATTCTTTTATTGGTAAAAATCTACGCAATCCTGCCACTGGCGCTACAATGATTCCATTCTCTCCCGCAGCCAAGCGATTTAACACTTCTATACGTTGCGCCTTCAATTCTGGACTTGCAACCCCAATTTCCGATGCTATCAGTTCATTCACTGGATATAGCCACACATCTTTTTCACCAAGTAACGCCACTAAATCTTCATGTACTTTTTGTGCTTGGTATAAGTTATGTGTCACGATTAATTGTGATTTTTTTGTTTTTTTATATAAAGCCGCCATTAATAACGAACGAGAAGACGTTGCCATCCCTGATATAAGTTGTTCTTTTAACCCATCTTCTAATCCATTAATAACCGATTGTATCTCTTCATTTTTATAAAATTGCTCTAATAAACCTATCATTTTTAAAACTCCTCTCAACATAAAGAGCAAGTCATTCTATTTTATGCAAATATTTTGGAAAAGGAAAACAGAAAAATGCTTTGGACATGCCAAAGCGACAACATTTTATTGCAGAAATTTTTCATACTCATAATACTCAGGATAAGATGCGAGCGTTTCTTGACACGATTCACAAATCGTTTTTATATATATATTTCCATTCTCATGAAAATGAATCATTTCTACTACTTCTTGCTCTGTTAGTTGAAATAAAACGTCGCTATATACTTTTTCTGCGTTAATGGAGCCTACATTACCTCCGCAGTGTCTGCAATAATAATACCCTTCCATACTAGCCTCCTAAAAATTCAATTACTACTAGTATGGGTAAAACAAAAGAGAAATATTCCCAATCTCATTTTTAACTATTGAAAGTATTCATGATTTGGAGAAAAGGCTTATTTAGCCACTCTTCACATGCATCCGCTGCTTTTTCAATAGAATGGTTAACATCCGGAATCTCTTCAGATGTAAAGCGTCCTAATACATAATCGACTACCTTCATTCCATTTTTCGGGCGATCGATTCCCATACGGATACGTTGAAATTCTTGTGTTCCTAGGTGCGAAATCGTTGACTTTACACCATTATGTCCACCAGCACTACCTTTCATGCGAAGACGCAATTTACCTACAGGAATGTCCAAATCGTCGTACATAACAACGAAGTCCTCAACATCAATTTTATAATAATCCATGAGTGGACGAATACTTTCCCCAGATAAGTTCATGTATGTTAGCGGCTTTAATAAGATTACCTTTTCTCCATTAACAAACCCTGCACCAAATACACCTTTAAATTTTTGTTCATTCAAAGAAATGTTCCAACGCTTCGCAAGTTCATCAATGGCCATAAATCCAATATTATGCCTTGTTAATTCATATTCTCTACCTGGGTTCCCAAGTCCTACTATCAATTTCATTCTTGTACCACTACTTTCTTTTTTCGATACGAAAAGACGTAACCAATTTTGGTTACGTCTCATTCTATCCAATTAATTGAATAATACACTCACAGATTCTTCTTCGTATACACGAATGATTGCTTCTCCGATTAATGGAGCAACTGAAAGTTCATGTACTTTGTCGATTTTCTTCTCTTCTGGTAATACGATAGAGTTCGTTACAACTAACTCTTTAATATTTGAATTTTGAATACGCTCAATTGCTGGACCAGATAATACTGGGTGTGTACAGCAAGCATATACTTCAGAAGCACCGTTCTCAACAAGAGCGTTTGCTGCTAATGTAATTGTACCAGCTGTATCAATGATGTCATCAATTAAAATCGCTGTTTTACCTTCAATATTACCGATAATGTTCATTACCTCTGATACGTTCGGGCGAGGACGACGCTTATCAATAATAGCGATTGGCGCTTTTAGACGATCTGCCATTTTTCTTGCACGAGTTACACCACCATGGTCAGGAGACACGATTACGATATCTTTAAGACCTTTTGTTTCAAAGTAATCTGAAAGAATCGGTACACCCATTAAGTGGTCGATTGGGATATCAAAGAATCCTTGAATTTGTGGAGCATGTAAATCTAGAGTGATTACACGAGTTGCACCTGCTGTTTCAAGCAAGTTTGCTACAAGTTTCGATGTAATTGGTTCACGAGAACGCGCTTTACGGTCTTGACGCGCATAACCATAGTAAGGAATAACAATATTAATTGTTTTCGCAGATGCACGTTTTAATGCATCAATCATAATAAGTAATTCCATGATATGTTCGTTTACTGGGAAGCTTGTAGATTGAATAATGAATACATCGCAACCACGGATACTTTCTTCAATGTTAATTTGAACTTCTCCATCACTAAAACGATCAACAGAACATTTTCCTAGCCCTACTCCAATATGCTTTGCAATCTGCTCAGCAAGTTCCTTATTAGAGTTTAAAGAGAATACTTTCAAATTAGAATTTAGATATTGAGTCGACATCTAGATTAACCCTCCACATTATGATTTTTTCTTATTCAGCAATTGATCAACATAGTCTTCTTTGTTAACTTGACGTGCACGTGCTACCGATAATGCTTTTGATGGAACATTCTCTGTAATTGTAGAGCCTGCTGCCACATAAGCACCATCTTCAACTGTTACTGGAGCAACAAGGTTTGAATTACATCCAATAAATACCCCATTACCAATCACAGTTTTGAATTTATTCTTACCGTCATAGTTCACCGTAATTGAACCACAACCAAGATTCACGTCTTCTCCAACTTGTGCATCCCCGATATAACTCAAGTGTGAAGCTTTACTTCTATTACCAAAGACAGTTTTTTTGATTTCCACGAAGTTTCCAACGCGTACTTCGTCTCCAATAACTGAATCTGGGCGAATATGTGCAAATGGACCAACCGATACTTCTGTACCAAGCTTACTATCATGTACAGTAGATTGTCGAATTGTCGTACGATCTCCAATTTCACTATCGCGAATTACTGTATGCGGTCCAATTTCACAATCAGAGCCAATTACAGTGTTCCCCTCAATAATTGTTCCTGGATGAAGAACTGTATCACTACCGATAACTGCATCAGCAGAAATATAAGTGTTACTTGGATCAATAATTGTAACACCGTTTACCATGTTCTTTCGGTTGATACGGTTTTTCATAATAATTTCCGCTTGCGATAGAGCGACTCTGTCGTTAACACCTAACGTTTCGTCGAACTGCTCTGTTTGATAAGCTGATACGATATGACCTTCATTTTTTAAAATCTCAATAACATCTGGAAGGTAATATTCACCTTGCACGTTATCATTTGAAACTTTAGAAAGTGAAGCAAATAAAGCCTTATTATCAAAACAATACGTACCTGTATTGATTTCTTTAATAGCTAATTCTTTCTCATTTGCATCTTTATGCTCAACAATCTTTTCAACATGACCATTCTCATTACGAACAATACGGCCATATCCAGCAGGCTCTTCTATGTATGCTGTTAGCACCGTCGCCATTGCTCCTGCTTCTTTATGTTGCTGAAGTAATGCTTCCATTGTTTCAGCAGTTATTAGAGGCGTATCACCACAAATAACTAAAGTTGTTCCTTCTTCATTTGCAAGTACACTTGCAGCTTGATCTACAGCATGTGCTGTACCAAGTTGTTCTGCTTGTAATGCAAATTCACTTACGTTCCCTAGCTGTTCTTGTACCATTTCAGCACCATGTCCAACAACCGTTACAAGTTTCTGCAATCCTAATTGAGATACTTGATCGACTACGTGTTGTACCATAGGTTTTCCACATACAGGATGCAGCACTTTGTATAGCTTAGACTTCATACGTGTGCCTTTACCTGCAGCTAGAATCACTGCAAATCTGTTTGACATATAGACCCTCCATCGCAACCTATTTATCCATTAAAGATATTATCCTAAATCATCATATATTTCAAGAAACACATTTTAACTATTAAATTTTACCATAATTCTTATAAGATGTTTTACTCTTTAGTATCTTTTTTAAGAAATAAGCTATACTATTTAAAATGATTTTGAAAAAATTAGTAGTTTCTTCTTTTTATGTTAATAAATTATGCAGTTTCCAAATATAAAGCAAAAAAAACAAACCCCTGTAAATGCTTACAGGAGTTTGCTACAAAATTATAAGGCTTTTTGTCAAAAGCCCTTTTCATTCGAATTTTACGAAGCACCCGCTTCTTCAAACTCAACCTCTTCTAACTCGCCTAAACGATGATACTCTGTTAAAACCGCATCTTGAATTTTAGAGCGTGTACCAGAATTAATTGGATGTGCAATGTCACGGAACTCTCCATCTGGAGTACGTTTACTTGGCATTGCTACAAATAATCCATTATTACCATCAATTACACGAATATCATGAACAACAAATTCATGGTCTAGAGTAATAGAGGCAATTGCTCTCATGCGGCCTTCTGTGTTTACGCGGCGTAATCTTACGTCAGTCACTTCCATCTTGTGTTCACCACCCTTTTCTAAATAAGCGATATATTTGTATAAATTCCACAAATTTTCTATTTTCCCTTTAATTTTTTAAAAATTTTTAAGATAAAAATTTTTAAAGTAGTTGAATATAGAGATTAGTGGAGGTTATCGCTTACAAAAGGTTACTTAACTAGGGCGATTACTTCAATTTCAACGGAAACATCTTTCGGTAATTTTGCTACTTGCACACAAGATCGAGCTGGTTTATGAGTAGAGAAATAAGAGCTATACACTTCATTCACAGCATTAAAATCATCCATGTCCTTTAAAAATACTGTTGTTTTTACGACTGTATCAAATGAAGCACCTGCTTCCTCTAATACCGCTTGTAAATTTTGAAATACTTGTTCTGTTTGTACTGTTACATCTCCTGTTACAAGCTCCCCATTTGCCGTCAATGGAATTTGTCCTGAGCTATAGAGCATGTTATTTACAATAATCCCCTGTGAATAAGGTCCAATTGCTTGTGGTGCCTTGCTTGTTTGAACAACTTTCATACTTTTCACCCTTTTATTATTTATTTTACTCTTTAAAAATAGTGTACGAAAGGCAGTTTGTCCATCTATTTTATAATCTATAAATAAAATAAAAAAAGATAGAGCTATCTGCTCTATCTTTTATTCCGCCTCTACAAGCCCTTCATCAAATGGCGCAAGAGAATAATTCCCTTTTTCCACTTGAATCGTTTTTTCTTTCACATCAACTTCCGATAGACGAATTAATGATACAAAATTATTAATTAGTCGTTCTTCAATATCTGTGGATTCTACTAATACACCAATACCAACAACATTAGCCTTGAACTCTTCTAACATACTCATCATACCTTGAATTGTTCCGCCAGCTTTCATGAAGTCATCAATAATTAAAACATTCGACCCTTCTGGAAGACTGCGTTTTGCTAACGTCATTGTTTGAATTCGTTTAGAAGAACCCGACACATAGTTAATACTAACAGTCGGACCTTCTGTTACCTTATTATCTTTCCTTGCAATTACAACTGGTACATCTAAGTAATTTGCCACTGCATAAGCAAGTGGAATCCCCTTCGTTGCCACCGTCATAACTGCATCAATTGGTTGCCTAGCAAAAACAGAAGCAAACAAACGACCTGCGCCATTAATATGGCGAGGATTACTCAATAAATCTGTCATGTATAAGTAACCGCCAGGCAAAATACGATCTGGGTTTTCAAATAAGCCACAAAGCTCATCAATAATTAGATCTGCCTCTTCTTCACTTATATACGGTATATATTTCACTCCTCCTGCTGCTCCTGGTATCGTTTGCAATGTGCCGACCCCTTGTTGTTCAAACGTTTGCTTAATAATAACTAAATCTTCACTAATGGAAGACTTAGCCGATTGATACCTTTCAGCAAAAAAAGTGAGAGATACTAGCTGACGAGGGTTTTGTAGCAAGTAATAAGTCATATCGACTAATCTTGTACTTCTTCTAATTTTCATACTCTCACCTCAAATCACGAATATTCTAAACAAATCATAACGTATTATACGTCTTTATTCAAGCGTTTCTCGCTCTCCTAATAAACGTACCGCATAGACTTGTTCACAAAATCCTTTTAATCCGTTATAAATGCGATGCATTCGTGAATCATGGTGTACAAGTCCAAATACAGTTGGACCACTTCCACTCATTAATACAGCATCCGCTCCAAATCGCTTCATCTGTGATTTAATACGGGCAACTTCAGGATGCATTCCAAATGTTACATCTTCTAAAACGTTACCAACAGTATCACAAATTCCTTTATAATCACCAGAATTTATGACATCAACCATTTTATCTACATTCGGATGTGTAACTCGATTTAACTTTAAATTTCCATACACATCAGCAGTAGATACACCTATATGTGGTTTCGCTAAAATAACCCAACAAGAAGGCGGAGTCTTTATATGCTCAATTTTCTCTCCTCTTCCAGTGGCAATTGCTGTGCCTCCGTATACACAGAACGATACATCTGATCCAATTTCTGCGCCAAGCTCTGCTAACTCATCAATTGTAAGCCCTAAATTCCATAATTTATTAAGACCACGTAATGTGGCTGCTGCATCACTACTTCCACCTGCTAATCCAGCTGCTACTGGAATCGTTTTTTCAATAGTAATAGATACACCTTTTTTTACATTAAACTTCTCTTTTAATAATTTCGCTGCCTGATAAGCTAAATTTCGTTGGTCGTCTGGGACATACCGATTATGGGATAAAATTTCAATACGGTCTTCTGCTAATTCCGTTAGTTCTAGACGATCTGCTAAATCAATGGTTGTCATAATCATTTTCACTTCATGATATCCGTCTTGTCTTTTTCCCAGTACATCTAACGACAGATTAATCTTTGCTGGTGCTTTCACTAGTAGCTTCAATCTATTCACCCACTCTATGTACTCAATCTTTTATCGTTTATTTTACCATAAATTTATAGTAAGACGATGACACTTCCCTAATTATAACGAAAAGCATTCAGAATGAAACTACTTATGTAAAATGATGGCACCTTTTAGAGTACAAAAAGCCGAGGAATGTCTCCTCGGCTACCGTAGCATAGAAAGTATCTTACAACTACTGGTTTCGTTTCATTAATTGCTGTTCTGCAATTTCTATAGCACGTTTCACCATGTTACCAGCATCTTTCGCACGAATTCCGCCCCATCCTTCTTTCTGAACAACATCATAAAAGCCAAGCTCTTTTGCTAGCTCTTCTTTAAATTGGTTTGACATGACACCTCTTCGTCTACTCAATGCAGAGTCCCTCCTTATTTTGCTACGGTATAGTTAGTATGCAAAATAATATAGCTTTTCATTTATGGGAATATATGTAATGATATACGGATTATAAAATGACCTCATTATGAGGGTCTCCATAAAATGTTAACTCTACTGTCTCTGTTAAAACATCTGCATAACTATAAGATACACGTTGCAACGCATCTTCTTGTTGATCTAATTGTACAACAAAAACGGAACGGTATGTTTCTGCTAGTACACCTGATTGCTCCACAGTTTTTCTTCTTCCACTATTTGCTTTTAACATAAGTCGCTGTCCAAGATGGTGATCTAATTCGCTTTTAATTTCATCTAAACGTTTTGACATATACTTCGCTACACCTCGCTGTAATTTAGATTGAACACTTAAAGCACGATATATCTATCCTAATTATTAACCGCGATTCACAGCTAATATCATCCTGCGTTTGAATAGATAGAAGAAATACTATATTGTAAAAGTATCATTACGTAGTCTGCACGTTCTTACCTCTTTTTATCCAAATTCATTTAAATCCTTCCATACAAAAAAGCAAGATACATATGTATCCTGCTTACTCTTCGTAATGTTGAAAAGGTAATCCCGTTCGTAAAATCCCTCTCGTTTCAATTCCACCTAGTCCCTTTTCACCAGTAATTGTATTACGTACGACATCCCATACATTGACTCTCTCCATAAATGAAGTAAAACTAATTTTACCAACTACATATACAGGATCTAGTGCATGAATATTAATTCTAGATGGTGAACTAGCGAAATTGGCCCCTGCACGAATTAGTGCCTCAAAATGTGATTGACATGCCCCAGCAAAAATAACAAGTTGATCCAATGATGGATATTTTTTTCGCACTTCACGAACAGCCTGTACAAAATGTCTTGAATGCCTATATGCCGCTAAATCTCCCTTCACTCCTTTTGATTTTGTATATGCATCATGCCCTGTAATAACGAGAATGTCTGGGCGAAAGTGATCTATTAAGTCTACTACTTTTTCATGCATCTCCGTTTCTTTACAATGAATACCTTGAACAGGAACGCCAATTTTATTATATAAATCTAAGCACTTGCGCAAATATAAAGGGTCTCCATCTATATGCAATACACGTCCCGGCATTTGAAAATAATTCACCTCACTTGTGTATCCACCAGTTGAAGTATGTTCATGCCTTTGTTTCATCAGTACATAATCTTGTTGAAACAAACGATACGTGCGCTCCATTGTTTCTTTCTCACGCTTCACCCTTTTTTTATGTTCTCTTTGATCTATACTAATTAAATCTTCAAGTGGCGCATCCGCCACCAGTCTAATTTCCTCTCCAAACAATATAGCTATCTCGCCTTTTATTTCTATAATACGAAAAAGAATATCCCTCTTATGAGAATATCGTTCCACTAATTCTCCAACATGTAAAACCATTCTCCTACCTCCAAACTCATTAGGCCATCTTACCTGTTTTTAAAGTATGAATTTAAAGAGAGAAAGGTGACAAAAGGGACAGTTCAACTTGAACTGTCCCTTTCATATTCTTATGATAATATATGAAGAACTAATGCATTACTTAATGTTGCAAACTCTTCAATAGATAGCGTTTCGCCTCTTCGCTTTGGATCAATTCCTACTTCTGTTAAAATTCGATCCAATAATTCCTTATCTTTCGGGAAACCATTTAAATTATTTGATAAATTATTCATCAAAGTTTTACGGCGCTGTGCGAAACTTGCTCGTACTACTTCAAAAAAGAATGTTTCATCTGTCACCTCTACAACCGGTTTCGGACGCTTTAGAAGGCGAATAATTGCAGAATCAACATTTGGTTGTGGTACAAACACTGTACGCGGTACAGTCATAACTGTTTCAACTTCTGTATAATACTGAATAGCAATCGATAAAGAACCATACTCTTTCGTTCCAGGTTTAGCAGCTAAACGATCTCCAACTTCTTTTTGCATCATAACAACAAATCCACGAACTGGTAACTTTTCTTCAAGCAATTTAAATAAAATTGGCGTTGTAATATAGTATGGTAAGTTAGCTACCACCATTACATCTTGCCCTTCTTCAAATTGCTCATTAAATACTTCATGTACATCTGCTTTTAGTACGTCTTTATTAATAACTGTAACGTTACCATATGGCGCTAACGTCTCATCTAAAATTGGTAATAGTCTTTGATCAATTTCAAAAGCCACTACTTTTTTAGCACGCTTTGCTAATTGCTCTGTTAATGCACCAATACCTGGTCCAATTTCAATTGCACCACTTTCCGAACCAATTTCTGCATGATCGACAATACGATTTAATACATTTGTATCAATTAAAAAGTTTTGTCCTAAACTTTTTTTGAATGAAAATCCATACTTTTCAACAATGTCTTTTGTACGATTTGGCGTTGCGATATCCTTCATTTTTTTTCCTCCTGTATTACTTGCTTATAAGCTTCTGCAAATGATTCCTTTGAAACTTGAAACATCTGTAATCGTTTATGTAACTGTTTTGCATTTGTATAACCAATCTTTAATAGCTTACCCATTCTTTCTCTGCGGCTCTTTGCCATTTCTCCGCCCACTAAGCCTGCATCGACTAAATCACTCCAAATAATTTCACTTGTGTAAGCTTCCATTTCTTCATGTATATTCTCTAGAGCGCGGCGAATCGACTCATTAGAAGCGTGTTCGATCCCAACACCCTTTTTCCTTTTAGCAAGCGCTTCTTCCTTCGGTAAAAAGGCATGCTTACAGCCAGGAACCTTGTCAGAAATAATTTTTCGAATACGCTCTCCAGGATAATCCGGATCTGTGAAAATAATAACGCCCCTTTTTTGCTGCGCTAATTTAACTTGCTCAATAACATGATCACCGATTGCTGAACCGTTCGTTTCAATTGTATCCGCATCAACAGCACGCTTAATCGCAACTGTATCATCTTTACCTTCTACAACGATAATCTCTTTTATTTTCATGCTTGCCTCCACACTCATTTCGTCTCTACTTAGTAAAACAAAAAAATGACGACTTTTCCATTATTATTTTCCCCATTCTTATATTTTAAAAAATAGAATAGAAAAATCTTTGTTCTCTGTCCTTATTGTAACACTTCATCATTCACATTTATTTTCTTCATCACTTCTACTAGTTTTTCTCAAAATAAAAAAGAACAGGTTTCCCCATTCTTTTTTATTCAACACCAAATAAAACTTTTGCATTTTTAGTTGTCATTTCTGCTACTTCCTCATAAGAAATCCCTTTTAAATTCGCAATTTCTTCTGCTACGAGTTTTACATAACTCGGTTCATTTCGTTTCCCTCGAAATGGATGCGGTGTTAAATACGGACAATCCGTCTCTATTAACAATTTCTCTAATGGAATCTCCGTAGCAACCTCTTTCGGCTTCTTAGCGTTTTTAAATGTAACTGGTCCACCTAACGAAATTAAAAAGTTCATATCAACACATCGCTCTGCTACCTCTACACTGCCGCTAAAGCAATGCATAATGCCTCCTACTTCAGCTGCATTCTCTTCTTCTAGAATATCAACAATATCTTGAGTTGCATCGCGGTTATGTATAATAATCGGCAATTTTACTTTTTTCGCTAATGCAATTTGTTTACGGAATACTTCTTTCTGTATTTCTTTTGGAGACTTATCCCAGTGATAATCTAAGCCCATTTCTCCAAGTGCAACGACTTTAGGATGAGAAGCAAGTTCTTCTAACCAAGCTAAATGTTCTTCTGTCATGTCGATTGCATCAACTGGGTGCCACCCAACCGCAGCGTAAATAAAATCATAGGCTTCAGCTAATTCCATCGCCTTTTTTATCGTTACTTCATCAAAACCAACAACAACTGTATAAGTAACTCCCGCTTCTTTCATTCGGGCAATAACCTCTTGCAAATCTCCTTCGAATTGCTCTGCATTCAAATGTGAATGTGTATCAAACAACATAATACATAACTCCTTTTATATTGAAATCAAGTTTATTCTACAAAAATAAGTTCTTTAATAACTTAACGATAACAATACTACAATCTTAATGCAAAAATAGAGAGTGTAAAAAGAAAAAAGACGCTTCACACATGTTACACGTGAAACATCTCTTTTCTTGTCTTAATTACTTGATTTTTGTACCATTTGGTAGATTTTGGTCAATTGATGCTAATGACAATACGCCATTCTCTTCACCCGCTAAAATCATACCTTGCGATAATTCACCGCGTAATTTTACAGGTTTTAAGTTTGTTACACAAATAACCTTTTTACCTTTTAAGTCTTCCGGCGAATAGAATTTTGCAATTCCAGAAACAACTTGACGCTTTTCTGTACCTAAGTCTAGTTGAATTTTTAACAGCTTGTCTGCTTTTTTCACAGGTTCAGCAGATAGTACTTCAGCTACGCGTAATTCTACTTTAAAGAAATCATCAATTGTAATTTCTTCTGCCTTCGGTTCTTCTTCTTTTTTCTCTTCTACTTTAGGAGCAGAGCTTTTCATTTGTTCTTTAATGTACTCTACTTCCACTTCCATTTCTAAACGAGGGAAAATTGGGTTTCCTTTTTCTACTTTTGTTCCAGCTGGAATGCAGCCAATTGTAGATAGACTTTCCCAAGATTTATGAGCTTCATCAGTAAGGCCAAGCTGAGCAAACATCTTGCTTGGTGCTACTGTTAAGAATGGCATAAGCATAATACCTGTTTGACGAAGTACTTCTGCTAAATGAGCCATTACAGAGGCTAACTTTTCACGATCATTCTCATCTTTTGCTAATACCCATGGTTGTGTTTCATCAATATATTTATTCGTACGACTAACTAGTTGCCAAATAGATCCTAACGCTACAGAGAACTCCATATTCTCCATTGCTTCTTCTACTTTTTTCAAAGTATCTTGTGCAAACGCTACTAACGTTTCATCAAATTCCGTCACATTTGCTTTAAATGCAGGGATTTCTCCGTTAAAGTACTTATCAATCATAGCTACTGTACGATTTAATAAATTACCTAAGTCATTTGCTAAGTCGAAATTAATACGCTCCACAAATCCTTCTGGTGTAAATACGCCATCAGATCCAAATGGAACTTCACGAAGTAGGTAATAACGTAATGCATCTAATCCGTAACGATCGATTAATGTAACTGGATCTACTACGTTTCCTTTTGACTTACTCATCTTTCCATCCTTCATTAAAATCCAGCCATGAGCAAAGACTTTCTTCGGAAGAGGTAAATCTAATGCCATTAAAATTATCGGCCAATAAATTGTATGGAAACGAACAATTTCTTTCCCAACTAAATGCACATCTGCAGGCCAGAATTTTTTATATTTCTCTTCATTTGCTGTTCCATAACCTAACGCCGTAATATAGTTAGATAATGCGTCAACCCATACGTAAATAACGTGTTTTGGGTTACCAGGAACACGAACTCCCCAGTCAAATGAAGTACGAGAAACTGCTAAATCTTCTAATCCCGGTTTAATAAAATTATTAATCATTTCATTTTTACGAGACTCCGGCTGAATGAAATGTGGATTATCTTCATAGAACTTTAATAGTCTGTCGACATATTTACCCATTCTAAAGAAATAAGATTCTTCACGAACAAGTTCTACATCATGACCACTATCTGGGCTTTTTCCTCCAACTACTTTGTCGCCTTCCATAATTGGATCTACTAATTGATGCTCTGTATAGAACGTCTCATCTTGTACAGAATACCAACCTTCATATTCATCAAGATAAATGTCACCTTGATCTACTAATTGTTTAAAGATTTTTTCGACAACATCTTTATGACGATCTTCAGTTGTACGAATAAAATCATCATAAGAAATATCCATCTTCTCCCAAAGCTCTTTAATTCCTGCAACAATGTTATCAACATATGCCTGTGGCGTAATATTTAACTCTTCTGCTTTCTTTTGGATCTTCTGTCCATGTTCATCAGTTCCTGTTAAATAATGCACATTATAACCTTGCATACGCTTATATCGTGCCATCGCATCTCCTGCTACTGTCGTATAAGCATGTCCAATGTGTAATTTTCCACTTGGATAATAAATTGGGGTAGTAATATAAAAGGACTTATTTTCCTCTGTCATTGTTTTGGACCTCCCGAATAACCTCATATGTATTTATAAACAGTATATCAAAAACTCATATATAAAGTGAAACTTTAATCAGTAGGGTTTTTGTTCCTCCCCACTAATTATTAGCCTACGTTAATTGGGCTTTTACGAGCAGCCCAAATCTAACTTATCTTCTTTACGCCAACCTAATTTTCAATTTAGGTCTTAATGCTCAATATCTTTATCATCTATTGCTCATATTTCAAAAAAATATACAATATCCACTTTTAATTTATTATTTTTTCAGAAAATAATGTAAATAATTGTGGAATTTCCTCTCAATCTATTATATATAAGAAATAAGAAATCTATAAATCTTTTTAAAAAATATAGAATTTAAGAATTGACGGAAATGTAAATGATTGGTATCATATGTCCATAGGGTATTTTGTCGAAAAATGACGAATCTAAAAATAGACTCGAAACTTATAAACTATTTATTTAGGAGGAAAAAAATTATGAAATCTACTGGTATTGTTCGTAAAGTTGATGAATTAGGTCGTGTAGTAATTCCAATCGAATTACGCCGTACTTTAGGTATTGCAGAAAAGGACGCTCTTGAAATCTATGTTGATGACGAAAAAATCATCTTAAAGAAATATAAACCAAACATGACTTGCCAAGTAACTGGTGAAGTATCTGACGGTAACCTTTCTTTAGCTGAAGGTAAAATCATCTTAAGCAAAGAAGGCGCTGAGCAAATCTTAAACGAACTTCAAGATTATATCGAAACAGCAAAATAAGCTTCTCAATTATGAGAAGCTTATTTTTTATCGACATGATAGATTTGATATACATCTCTTTTCGACAAATCTCGATCTTTAGCGACTGTTTTAATCGCTTCTTTTGAATTCATACTTTTTTCATTTATATAATATTCAATATGATCATATACCGAAAGAGATTCCCACCATTGTTCTTCTGGATCAGGTTCTTCTGTTGAACCAGCTACTAAAATACAAAACTCACCACGTACTTCATTTTGCTTCGTCCACTCAATTGCTTCTTCGATTGTTCCTCGAATAAATTCCTCAAATTTTTTCGTTAACTCTCGACATAATACAATCTCTCTATTTCCCAACACTTCCTGCATCGAAATTAAAGTATCATCTAAACGATGAGGTGCTTCATAAAACATCATTGTAGTTTGTACATAACGAAGCTTTTCTAACTCCATCTTCCGTTCCTTTTTGTTTCTCTGCAAGAAACCATAGAAATAAAACTGCTTTGTTTCAAGACCGGATGCAATTAATGCTGTAAGGGCTGCATTTGCTCCAGGAAGCGGAATTACATGATATTGCTCAGCTACTGCCTCAACGACAATATCGTAACCTGGATCAGAAATACACGGCATACCAGCGTCACTAACAAGTGCTACATTCTTTCCATCCTCTAATTTCTCTAATAGTTTCTTCCCACTTACTTCTTTATTGTGCTCATGATAACTCGTGACAGGTGTTTCAATTTCAAAATAATTACAAAGTTTTTTCGTTTGTCTCGTATCTTCAGCAGCAATTAAATCAACTTCTTTTAAAATTCGGATTGCACGAAATGTCATATCTTCTAGATTTCCAATAGGAGTTGGTACTAAATATAAAACTCCTTTTTCATTTTGTTGAAAGCTTTTTTGTTGCCACATAGCGTTCTCCTTTTTGCATATATGCCTCTTTTTGTTTTCTCGTTAATTGCTTAAAGTAATACTCCGCTTGCATAGCTGTACGCTTATCATCGTGGGTCTCTACATATTTTAAAACGACAGGAAGCCTGACGCGTGTATACTTAGCCCCTTTGCCGCTATTATGAGTCTGAATTCTCTTTTCTATATGGTTTGTATATCCAGCATAATAACTTCCATCAGAGCACTCTACCACATAAAAAAAGTGCTTATTCTTCTCCATATAAAATTGAACGTAGCTCCTTTGTATATTCGTTATTGTTCTCATATACAACGAGAGGCGGTAAAATTTTCAAATCTGCATTTCCATCCTTAATTCCTTCAATTAACAATGTATTTGCTTCTTTTCCAACCTTAGGATAAACAAATTGCACACGCTTTGGTTCAATTTTATATTTACGCATTAATGTGACAATGTCTAGTAATCGCCCTGGACGATGTACAAACGCTACTTTCCCACCTTGTTTTACTAACTGACTACTTGCAGATACAACATCTTCTAATGTACACATAATTTCATGACGAGCTATCGCTAAATGTTCATTCATATTTTTCTCTGAAGTTTGAGGTGTTTGAAAATATGGTGGATTACATGTAACAACATCATATTGATGACGTCCAAGTTTCTCTGGCATATCTTTCAAATCTCCATGTATGAGGTGAATTCTTTCTTCCAACCCATTGTATTGAACACTTCTTACTCCCATATCATATAAGCGTTCTTGAATTTCCACACCAGTAATATTTCCTTTTGTTCTTGTACTTAATAGAAGGGGAACAACCGCGTTACCTGTACACAAATCAAGTAAATTCCCCTTTTGAATTGGTACCCATGCAAAATCTGCGAGTAAAACGGCATCTAAAGAAAAATTAAATACTGATGGGCTTTGTATAATCTTCATGTCTTGTGCTAATAAGTAATCTAAACGTTCATCTTCATATAAATTCATATACTGCTCCTTTTCTTACCCTTAACCTACCCTATTTCATGTATAAAAAATTACCTTTCCAATTATAATTGGAAAGGTAATTTCACTTTTTATTTAAGAATGAAAGACAGAACAAACAATCTCCCTCTTTACGTACACTTCCATAATGTAGATTGCAAATATGAAAACCTTCTTGATATAGTCTCGCTAAATTGTCATAGCCTTCACCAATATCTGTTTTCGGCTTCACTTCTTTACGTTTTTGAGTTTTTTGTTTTTCTTTATTCTGCACTTCTTCAAAACGGTGTCGCAAATTGTTATTTTCCATTTTTATATGCTGGTTTTCTTCCAACAACTCTGCAAGATGCTGTTTTAACTCTCCCAACTGTTTATATAAATGTCCAATTTGCTCTTCCATACTAGAAACCGATTCAAAAATATCTTTTTTCTCCACAAGCACCCACCTCATTAATCTGTGGTTTGACTCGAAACGACCCCTTTATTCACTAACTCATCTAACGTATATTCTACTATCCGTTCCTTGTCTACTAGTTCCACTTGAATTAATCTTTCTAAAATATTTAATCCGATAACACGGCCAGTACCATGCGGGGTTTGTATACGTTGATCTAAATCAGGAAGTTGTTCCTTTGCTGCCTCATATTCATCATTCTCATATTTTAAGCAACACATTAAGCGACCACATAAACCAGAGATTTTTGCAGGATTTAATGATAAATTTTGATCCTTTGCCATTTTAATGGATACAGGTTCAAAATCCCCTAAAAAAGTAGAACAACAAAGCATACGACCACATGGACCAATACCACCTAGCATCTTCGCTTCATCACGAACACCAATTTGTCTTAGTTCAATTCTTGTTCTAAAAATTGCGGCTAAGTCCTTCACTAGTTCGCGGAAATCGATCCGACCATCCGCAGTAAAATAGAAAATAATCTTATTACGATCGAATGTATACTCTACATCTACAAGTTTCATATCAAGATTATGCTCTACTACCTTTTGTTGACAGACTTGATATGCTTCTTTGGCAGCATGTTTGTTCTCTTCAACAATGGTACGATCATTTTCATTTGCAATACGAATAACCTTTTTTAGCGGTAATACAACATCGTTTTCATCAACTTGTTTTTTGGTAATAACTACTTTTCCGTATTCAATACCTCTTACCGTTTCTACAATGACAAACTCATTTTCAGAGATATCGAACTGGTTTGGATCAAAGTAATATACCTTTCCGGCCTTCTTAAAGCGAACACCTACTACATCATACAAAACGGTCATCCCTCCTGCAACCGCAACACTAACTGTTCGAACACAAGCTGCGCATTTACATTAGCGTTGATTCTATTTTTTGCCTCTAATATATTAAAGAGAGCTGATACAATGCGCTTCTGAGCATAGGAAAACGATTCAAACATCTCTTTCTGCTCATGAAAAACAAGACGATCTTCTTCTCCAAGTTGAACATATAATAAATCCTTATAAATAAGGAGTAACATATCTAAACCTTGCTGTAATTGTTCTTTCTCTCCAAAGTGTTTTCCCCATTTTTCTTGTACAAAAAAAATAGAGGTTTTATCTTTTTCGAGCGCTTCACATAATTTTATCACTAAAGCTCGTGCTTGTGCAAACCATTCATCACTACATAAAGCTAAAGCTTCATCAAAACTATTTGTAAGTTGAGCAGCAAGTGTCGATAAAGATGCTGTAATCCCTTCATCCTGTAATCTTCTAATTAAAGATTCCGTAGGTAACGGTCTAAACGTAACAACTTGGCAGCGAGATAAAATCGTATTTAAAATTTGATGACTTTGTTCAGTAAGTAAAATAGCAGTTGTATCACTACTTGGTTCTTCTAAAAATTTCAAAAGTGTATTTGCCGCATTTGCTGTCATACGATCTGCGTGCTCAATAATATATATTTTTTTATTTGCCTCTAATCCTGTTTTGGAAAACTCTTCTTGTAAATCATGAATTTGCTGCTTCTTAATAGATAATCCGTCTGGTTTTACAATATGTAAGTTAGGGTGGTTACCTGAATCAATTCGCTTACAGTTTGTACATACATGGCAGGGCTCTACTCCATTCCGCTCAGAACAGAGGAAACTCTTTGCCATTTGAATTGCTGTCGCAAACTTTCCTGTCCCTTTCCCTCCCTCTAACAAGTAAGCGTGGGATATACGCTCTTTTGCAATGCTATTCATCAACATTTTTACACCGATGGGTTGTATAGCAGAAAGCTGCTCCCACGTCTTCGTCATAATGCATACCTCACTTATTTCATTCTTTCCTTCTATTATAACAATTTATCTTCTATAATCTGAACAACTTCTTCTATAAGTTTTTCCATCGGTTGATCAGCATTTACCAATACAATACGATCCGAGAAACGTTCTACAACTTGTAAATACCCTTCGCGCACACGTTTATGGAAAGAGATATCTTCCATATCTAGTCGATTTACTTCACGTCCTGCATCTTTTTCAATCCGAGCCAAACCAACCTCAGGCTCAATGTCTAGATAAATTGTTAAACTAGGCATACAGTCCTCTGTTGCGAAACGATTTATTTCAAATACCTTATCCATACCCAATCCTCTTGCATAGCCTTGGTATGCTAAAGAGCTATCTATAAAACGATCACATAACACGAGGTAGTTCTCATTAAGTGCTGGCATAACTTTTTCTACTAAATGTTGTCTGCGCGCAGCAGCATAAAGAAGCGCTTCTGTACGTGCTTCCATCATCGTATATTCTTGTTTATGTAAAATCGTCCTAATATCCTCAGAAATTGCAATACCGCCTGGTTCCCTTGTCGCCATTACCTTCTGTGCTTTTTGTTCAAAATATGGCAATAAGCTTTTAATTAACGTTGTTTTACCTGAACCTTCTGGGCCCTCAATTGTTACAAATAATCCCTTCATCCTAAAACCTACTTTCTATATCATACACTTTCATATATTTCGTATTACCTTGAAAACGAGCTCCTGCTCTTTCTAAATACATAATTTGCTCTTTATGCTCTGAAGTAATTCTCTCTCCATACATAATTAATGGAATTCCAGGTGGATACGGAATCACCATTTCCGCCGCTATCATTCCAACAGCCTCTTCTATAGATACTATCTTTGTTTCATATCCGTCTAGTTGTTTATACGTATACGGTAAAAGAGAGAATTCACCATTATAAGTATAACGAATAGATTCCCTGTTGTCTTTCACCTCATAATGTTGCAATGCTACTCGGATCATCTCTATAACCTTCATATATCCCTCATTTACTTGTAAGGGTAAAATAAATAGGACATTGTACGGATCAGCCATCTCTGTATATATACCGACCTTTTCAAATACAGACTGTAATTCGTACCCTGATAACTGACAACGAGTTTGTACGGTGACCTTTAACTCATCTTGCAACGGATATTCTAAAATGGTGATTTGGGGAATAGAACGTAATTGTTCCTTAAATCTTCGTAAAAACTCAACAATTTCACTGTGACCTTCTTCTTTTATACGCGCCATTGTAAAGCGTGCTATATCCAAGGAAGCCATAATTGGATACGATGGACTACTAGATTGTAGCATACTTAAATAAGTAGTAACCTTATCTTCGTCTACTAAATGACTATTTATATGTAAATAGGAACCCATTGTCATTGCGTGTAATGTTTTATGTGCAGAATGAACTACAATATCTGCACCATATGTTAATGCTGACTTCGGAAATGGTTCTCCCAAACATAGATGTGCCCCATGTGCCTCATCTACCAAAACAGGGATTTTATGTGCATGTGCAAAAGCGATGCTTGCCTCTAGATCCATCCCCATACCATAATAATTAGGATGCGTTAAAATAAGTGCTTTCGCATTTGGATACTTTCCAATTGCGTTCTTAATAATTTCATTACGAACTCCCACTGGTACGTTATAAGCTTCATCAATCCATGGATCTAAAAAAATGGGATTTGCTCCCGCAAGTTTTAAACCATTAATAATTGATTTATGACAATTTCTTTGTACAAGAACAATATCATGTTCCCCGCAACAAGACAAAATCATTGCTAAGTTCCCGACTGTTGAACCATTAATTAAAAAATAACTTCTCTTTGTATTATAAACTTCAGCCAATAATTGTTGTGCCTCATCTATACATTCAAACGGACTATGCAAATCATCTAGTCCTGCTAATTCAGTTACATCAATAGATAGAATACCTTTAAACTCTCTTATTGCCTCCTGAGGGAAGTTTAAACCATTCTTATGACCAGGAACATGAAAGGATAACGGCCCTCTTTCTTTAAACTCTATTAACGCCTCATATAAAGGCATACGATTTTGATTCATCTACATCTCTTCCTTATTATTCATTCTCTATCTATTATACAGAACAAAAAAAATAATAGGCATATGCCTATTTAAAAATATGATACTTCTAATTTTCGAAGCTGCTTTAAATAATATATATATTTCGGATCATCTGTCTCTGTATTCACCATATCCTTTTCACATTCATGGCATATTAAATTATTATAAACATATATACCTTCTTTTCTTTTTGTCTCACAAACAATACAAACTTCACTTTGTAATTTCATAATCTTCCCTCCCTATTTAAGTGAACCTATTTTATACTTCTAATCCTTAACAATTTACAGAAAAATATACACCCATCTTTTATATAATATGATTAACTCTTGGGCAACGTGTTTGTATTTCCATTACTTCTTTCCCATTCTTTTTAACAATACAAAAAAACACAAGTCAAATGACTTGTGTTTTTAGTTGCTTGGCGACGTCCTACTCTCACAGGGACAAGGTCCCAACTACCATCGGCGCTAGAGAGCTTAACTTCCGTGTTCGGTATGGGAACGGGTGTGACCTCTCTGCCATCATCACCAAACTATGAAGGCATATTCCTTCAAAACTAGATAACATTGCTACATATTATATGGTTAAGTCCTCGATCTATTAGTATTCGTCAGCTCCACATGTCACCATGCTTCCACCTCGAACCTATCAACCTGATCAT
>NZ_JAKUHC010000023.1:0-51612 GCF_022664295.1 Bacillus cereus group sp. BfR-BA-01311 | reverse complement strand
AGCCTCTTAGTATAGAGACATATATTGATCGCGTTCCCATTGGTGAACTTGTGTTCTAAATATATCCTCTGGATTCATCAAGTTTTAAATCGCGCCAAAAACGTTGATTTATCAAGGTTTTATAAAAGTGATGTTTCATAGCGATTCATCACTTTTTTTAATTTTGTGGGTGAATTGTGGGTGGGTTTGTGGGTGAAGGCATTTTGAAAATAAAACTGAAATAATCTTTCTCTATTTTAAGCATAATAAAAAGCACCCATAGGTGCTTTTTATTATTTATTTCACAAAATAATCATCAAATTTTTTCGACTCATTTATTGGGTTAATCTCAATAAATCCATTTTGTAAATCTTTAATTTTTATGTTATCACGTAAATCTGTAGAATTGTTTAAATTTAAACGTTTTTGTACGGAGTCGTGTTGATGTTTATTTGCTAAAAATCTTCTAGACAACCTATTTGATTCCTTAAATAACATCTTAATCACCCTCCCAATACCGTTAAATTTTTACTTGTTTTAAAAGTCTTTCAATTCCCTTATACGCATTGTCTAAAGAAGTGTAGTTCGTATTCCAATCACGAATTTGATTTTGTCTTTTACTCTTTTTTAAATATTTTATGCCGGTCGTTACAAAATTGCCATTACTTTCATGTAGATTCATTGTATAATTATTATTTTCAGTTTCTAAAAACCAAGAACGAATGTTCTTATCTTTATCATAATTATACTCCCAATCTAAGTTTTCGTCAATTAGGCTTAAATCATTAATAACATCCAATACATTAGAATACCTATGTGAAGTATCTGCAAATAGCATTTTTGAAATTACCGCTCTTAACTTCTTAGGTATATGTGGTAGATATGTTTTCCGGTTTGGAAAAGCTTCATTAAGTATATCTGTTTTAAATTTTTCAATGTCAACTCCTTGATCTACTATATAATTACCTAGCTGATTTTCAAAATCATCATTACCATTACACATTCGATATATTGTTATACCAGCTTGATAAATATCATCCTGAATTGTCCTTGAATTAGTCATCAAATATTGTGGTGAAATATGCTTAGTATATACAGATTTCTGCTCAGCTAAACCATATTCATTTAAATATCTTGATAAACCAAAATCAGTTAATATGGCTCTATCGCAATCATTTATTATTATATTAGTCGGTTTTACATCTAAATGTACCATTCCCTTAATATGAATAAATAGTAAGCCACTTAAGAAATCTAATGAATATTTTAATATTTCTCTTACAGTTAACATTCTCTCATCCAATAAACTATTAATTGAACCTTGAGAATAGTAAGGCATAGTAATGTAAATTTTTTCTGTATCTTGAGCAGCGTACCGAATTGGCATGATATGAGGGTGACTAGCCTCATTTAATAATTGCGCCTCTAAAAAATAATTCTGAATTTCTTGGCTTTTCAAAGACTCTTTTGTTATTTCTTTTGCCACCAAAAATGCATTTAATTGTGGGTCTTTTGCAATATAAACATCAGAATTTCTTCCTTCTAATCCAATAGATTTTATTTTTTCTAACGATAGATTTGCTTGTACAGTCTCTAAAACAATCAATCTTCTCCCACCTCATATTCTCTATAAATCGTAGCATATCCTACTAGAAAGCTCTCTCGATGATTTTTATGTAGTTTTTCCCAACGTGGGATATTAAATATATTATTTTGTGCATTGCAACATTGTTTCATTATAGATTTATTTTTTTTAAACTTGCTCCCTATTGTATCAAGTCTTCCAGTAAAATAATAATTCACTGTACTATTTGCCAATAGCTCCTGAATAACTCCCTCAATATTCACTCTAAACGTATCAATATTTTGTGAATTCCCTTCGACTATACGCAAACCAGCTTTTGTAATCCCATGTTCACATATTAATGAATAGAGACTCGTCCTTATATAAGATAACTTTCTCGGTATATCTAATGCTTTAGGTATAATAAGAGACTCATTAATGAACTCTAATTGCCCTTCTTCATTAACTTCTAAAATAGTATAATAAACTTCTGTAGGACTTACTCTAATTCCAATTGCCCGTTCCATAATTCTCTCCTCTTCATACTCTGTTTTCTATATTTATTTACTTTATCATACAAAAACACATTAAGTAAATATTGGAAGTAACTCTAAATATTTAATTAAACTTATATACGAATAAAAATTTAATTGCATTTAATTATGCATAATTGGATAATTTACTTCTCCATCTGTTCTTTCCTATTTAAAATATCCTCTTTAAAAAACAACCTATCTCGAACCATCTCTTTAATCGGCACTAATGTCCCCGACTTCACTAACTTATTTAAATTCCACCTCGAGCATTCTAAATTCTCCACTGTCTCTGACGTATTTACAATTTCATCCCACATGAAGTGTATTTGCTGTATATAAAATAATGGTATTTTTTACTTACTACATGTAGAATTAATATTGTAATATCAAGATATCGAAAGGAGTTATTCAGATGGAATTTACAAAATGGCAATTAGAATTACTATCAGCACTAGTTGAAGAAAAAGTAAAAGAAACTTATGCTTTAGGCAATACAAAAGAAGGTATCCTATTAAATGATAGATTCTTCAAAGCTTTCCCTGAAGGTCTAGGAGATGTAGACAACTTGAAAGCATTAGATGAAAAATTACAAGAAGCACTTAAATCAAAGTAACTTAACAAAAAACCGACTATAATACTAGTCGGTTTTCTTCTTCATCTGTTCTTTCCTATTTAAAATATCCTGTTTAAAAAACAGCCTATCTCGAACCATCTCTTTAATCGGCACTAACGTCCCGGACTTCACCAACTTATTTAAATTCTGCCTCGAGCATTCTAAAATCTCCAATGCCTCTGAAGTATTCACAATTTCATCATTCACGAATTTTATTAGCTCTTCCTTAGTTTCAAAGTTATACATTTTTCTTCTCCTTTATATACAAAATAACCATGTTGATTACCATTAGAATTATCGCTAGTATGGTACCAACGATACAGATATAACCCCAATTGTTTAAATTATCATAATCAAGAATTGATAAAATAAACCCTAAGACAATGACTACAGGTAGATTCGTCCAGATAAATTTTTTCATAATAATATGGAATGTGATATAATCTTAAATGCAGGAGAGGTTTCCCTCCCCTGTGTGCTTATTCTGAGTCGTTTCCTTGGTCGGGGCGACTCTTTTGTTTTTCCTCTTTCACCTTGTAGTATGTATCTACGATGTTTTTAACACCTGCGGTTACTTGAGAGAAAACCGTTGCTGTTGTAGCTATAGCACCTAAGATTATTATCCAATCCACTTTGTTCACCTCCTGTTCTTTATACTCTTATTATACACCTTAAGTTGACTTGAGTCAACTATATTTAAGAATATTTTTCCTATAAATCTAATTTTATCCTATAAAATCAACATATATCTGTTATACTTAATATCGCAATATATTTTAGGAGGAACTAATTTGAAAAAGTATCTATTATTACTTGTCTCTGTATTTTTCTCCCTAGCACTTGTGGCTTGTGGCTCAGAAGAAAAAACAGAAGAAAAGAGTGCACCTACTGCCTCAGACCAAAAAGGTATTAAAGAAAGCAATTCGAAGACAAACGAAAAAACAGTACTAACTAAAGTTGGAGAAAAGCAAAAATACAATGCTCGAGGCGGAGTTATTGAGCTAATGAAAATTAAAGAAATTAATCAAACTATTGATGTAGCTCCAATTAAAATGACTGTTCAAAATATCAAGCTATTTCAACTATCTGACCTTCCAGAACAAATGTTGACTGAGGCTAAAGAAGTCTATCAAACAACACCCACTAACGATGGAAAACTAAATTATATTCAAGTTATTTACACTGTGGAAAATACCTCAGATGAAAATATTAACTTCCTTAATTTTGATAAGGTAGTACTAAATAATGGTGAACAGTTAGAAGCAAATCGCAATTTCATTACAGAAAAAAACACTTCCTTTGAATACTTTGGAAAAGTTAAACAAGAACGTGTCCTAGGTTTGTTCTTTAATGGAGATCCAAAAGATATTACTAATGTTAAATTCATTACAAGTTCAACATACCAACAAAAGTCGTATGATACGATTACTGATGGTCAACAAGTTCAATTTGATTTATAAAATAGCAAAGCCCTCTCATTCGAGAAGGGCTTTTTTATTTTACGGTACCTCTACATATGTTCAACTAGCTTTAATATAGAAGACAATAATTTTTGAGTTTTTCACTTTATATTGGGGTGAACCATCTACTAATACTTTATCAATAATTGACTTATGAAATCTATGTGGAGGGAAAATATGCATTCGAACTGAATATTGATAAATAATACCAATATCTCAAATGTTTGATATAATGATTTTATTATTACTTATCGGGAGGTTATGTCATGAGTTATGATACAGTCGCATCCTTACAACGTATGCAACAATTACAACAATCTGAAGCCGCTGCTGGGGATAGATTAATTTTAAAAAGAGCTGATTCAAAAGCAGAACTTATAATAACTGTTTCTGCAATAGTATTAATTCCTTTCACATTAGGAATATCCCTTGTATTATTCGCAATTTGGTTCTTAATAAAAGAACTTACAGCTAAAACGTATTTAGTAAAAAATGTAGCAACTGGTGAGAAGTTTAGAGTTGACCGGAATGACTTTAAACAATATAAAAAGGACTTTAAAGCCAAAGAAAAAGAAGTAAAAAAAATCTCAGACTTATAAGGTATGAGAATAAGGGGGCGTTAATCTTATGAAAGTTATTCGTTCAATCTTTAACGCATTTCGTTTATTGAGTAAAATCATAAACCCTATATTAAAAGCATTATCTAAAAGTAAATTCTAGCTACATAACAACAAAAAAGCCGACTCATAAAAGAGTTGGCTTTCAAATTATTCATATGGTCGATATTTTTCTCTTAATTGACCTAATTCTTCAGCCAGTTTTTCTACATCTTCGCGAAAGTACAACGAAACCCTATCAACTACTTTAATAGGAACAATTCGTCCTTGTTTTACAAGTACATGTAATCTTTGGGTTGTGACACCTAATAAATTTACGGTCTCATTTGCTGTTAAAACTACTTGGTTAACTAACTTTTCTATTTCTTCACGACTTATTTTATAGTCCATACTCATTTTTCGTCCCTGCCTTTTTTCCATAAAGAAATTAAATTAATAACAAGCGCTATAGCTAAAATTATTGTGGACGCAATTCCTAGGTAGTCACTTACTTCAGGATTCTTATAGTTTGTTACTGTAACCACTAATATTAAAAATAATACTAATACCAAAGTGTTTCGATCTAACTTCATTTTTACATGGATTGGATTTTGTGTAATTTTGTAATTATGTTATAATATTTTTGAGGTTGGGGGAATTTCTTCCCCCGTTGTATTACTTGCGTCTAGTCTTGCGGGCTAGGCGTTTTTCTATTTCTTCTTCCTTTTTCTTCTCCTTTCTATCTTTCATATCGTTTAGGTTTTTCTTTGCTGTTATGATTCCTACCCCCATGCCTACTATGTAAGCTAGATTTTTAAGAACCTTTTCTGTTAAGTCCCAATCCATGTTTCTCACCTCCCTTACATATATAATTATACCATACCTGTTTATCTGAATCAATAGGTGGTAGTTAAATAATTGCTATAAAATAAAAAAAGCCGTCATTATGACGGCTCTTACTTTAATCTTCAAACTTCACATATTCACCTGAAACCCATTGGTCTCCACCCACATTATACCAACCATCTCTATATCCCCACGACTGATACTGTTCTCCTCGGTACACATTTTTTACAATGTCATAATTAGTTCCTGGACCTTTACGAACACGCAATACATCTGCTGTAATAGTAACTATTCCTACACCATTATTGACTGATTGCGAACTTGTCGGTGTGCTTTCTCCTGTATAACGAATGTATGATGAATCATTATAAATCCACTGATTGCCACCAAGGTTTAACCATCCATTTGATTGTCCCCATACTTCGTAGGACTCACCTTTATCTAATTGACGAATAACCCCGTATTCAGTACCTGGACCTTTACGAAGGTTGATGCCATTCCCCTCAATATACGCAATACCTGTCCCGTTAGTTGACGGTGGAATAAGTGTAGGAGTTACTTTACCATCTCCATTGTATGCATTTTGAACTCTTTCAATAAAATTATTCCAACGTCCTTCTGCCAACATACGATGAGGACAGTACTTCCCACTCCATGATTGATGTGTACGGACTTTATTAATTGGAATATTGTACTGTTTCATTAGTTGAGCTACAACGATAGCTGCATTGTCTTCCGCTTTATAGTATCTATCTCCACCACTTAAAGAGTAGCAAATTTCAACTCCGATAGATTTACGATTACCGTTCCCGTTTCCGTCGCCAGTATGCCAGGCGTTACGCTCTAAAGGGATTCCTTGTACTGCTTCTTTATCATCTACTGCAATATGAAATGAAACCTGATTATCATTACGAATCATATAAGCTACTTCGTTTTCTGCTGTAGCATCGTTGTAAGTATTGTGAACTGTAATGAATTCCGGATTCATTGTATAAGGACACTTTATACAGTATTTACTTGGGTCAACTAATTTTTTTCTAATTTCCATTATAGAACATCTCCCTTTTTCTCTTCTTGTTTTTGTTTACCACCTAAAATTTCAACTGAATTTGTTAAAGCTTGTGGCAACGGAATGCCCATTCGACCAGCATTTTCTAAAAGTGAAAGTAATTCATTACCCATGAAGAAGAAAATAGTCGCTTCACGAATTGCACTGTTACTTCCAAGCGCTGAATCTAGTTGTGCAGCCGCTCCGACCAAAAGAAAAAGCACCACCTTTTTGGCGATGCCTTTGAAACCAACTTTACTTTTTAATTCTCCGTTATACCCCGCTGCAATCATGCCAGTTAAATAATCAATAACTGCCATCGTCAATAAGATTTTCAATGTTGCATCCCATCCTCCCAAGAAATACCCACAGAAGCCACCGAAAGTGGCAATAAAGGTTTTTAATAACACATCAATACGATCCATCTTTTCCTCTCCTTTTTTAGATAATAAAAAAAGACCAGCTTATGGCTGCTCTGGTTTCCTATTTATTAATTTTTATAGTCATAATTCTTTCAGTTGAGATTTGCTACTTCTCTATTCAGAAGGTACATTCTGTTTTCCCTGTGAAGCTTGTGTAATTCTGTCTAAGCAATCTTTGCAAATTTCCTGATTACCAATTCTTATTGTATTTGTATTCACACCACAAATATCACAAAATCTTTCTGCAGTTCTAATGAACAGATTAGAAGTATCAGAGAATAATTCCACTTTTGTATTTGGTTTAATACCTGCTGTTTGCAACATATCCAATGGGATTTTGATTGTCCCATCTTCACCAACTGTTCCTAAAATACCTAAAAATTGACTCATTTCATTTTCTCCTTTCATCATACTGAACTATTGATAAAGTTCCATCCATTTCCATCATGGTAGTAAGCTCCAAATCCTCTATAACCATTTCCCATCCATAGAACCCCTTGTTGAGACAAAGGAGTCTTTCCGAATGAGTTGAATAATATACCCGATGTTGAAATTGGTGACGTGAAGTTAACTCTCTTGGCTGTAAACCAAATCCCATCTTGAGCTGTGATACCGATATTACCTGCATTCGTTAAACGAATATTACTCTCAGCGCCATTGTAATCTACATAGCGATAGTAAACTCCATTTCCATCTTTGTAGATACTTCCAAGGTTCTTACCAGTCCCATCACCTTCACCAAGGATTATATATGGGTTACGTGTTGCACTTTTTCTCTCATCTTCAAATCCCATCACAATTTTGGCAGAGCCTTGGTTTACAAAACGAATAACCTGATTTTCCATGTGGAGGTATTCTTTTGTAGCACTTGTTTTGATAGTCATACCTTGGAGTAATCCAGCTTTTAACCAAGATGCTTCTACTCTACCTACCAAATCAATTAGATTGGCTGAAATTTTAATCTTTTCTGCCGTTTGATTGATAGATGAAATGATTTCACCTTTTTTTACGGTACTAAGAATATTCTTCTCAGTAACTTGAATACGTCCTTCCATATCCCTTACATAAGCATTCGTAGCGAATTTATCATTAGATTGAGTTTGTGTATAAACCTCTGTCTTTTTTGCTGCTAAATCAATACCTTTCTCATTAACACTAAAACGGTTATCAATTTGAGTCATCTTTTGATTGTATTGCTCAGTTGCTACTCTATTAGCTATATCTTCTTGCATTTTATCAGAATCAACTTGATCTTTAGGGTGTAACCAAAATTCTGTAGCTACTTTCCCGCGCTGTAACATAGGCATGCAAAACCAAGCTCTACCATTTCTTTGTACATATGGTCGAAATCTTACAAACCCAGTTCCTGCTGGAGCTTTAGCTGTACAAGTAGATTTAATCCAAGTATTGTTAATGATTTGAACCCTTTCTCTAGCAGTTGAAATTCTGGTTGTTTTATTCGATTGCCAAAACTCCATCTCGATATACACACCATTATCAATAGGCACTTTCCCATCAGTGTTAAAGTAAGCCGAAACAACAATGTCTTCATTAGGAGAACAATCTATAAACTGCCCAAAAGCACCCCACCATCTATCCTGGTCTTGTCCCGTAGTGTGCATAGAAAACGAGTTGTATCCTTTATACTTTAGGTTTGGGTCTATAGCATGCCCATTCGACCACCCCCAGTACTTGTTCCCTTGAGTAAAACCTGCATCGCGAATCTCATTGATAGCTCCAAGACCCCCAACATAATTTTCAACATCTTTCTTTTTCATTGTTAAATTCAAAGCCTCAGAATGTTGCTCTAACGTTGTAGTAGCTTGAGTTAATGCTTTCCCTTGCTGTGTTTGAGTCTCTTGTAATTTAGAAACATTTTGAGTGATTCCATTTGCTGTCTTCTCTACCTCAGTAACACGTTTATCAAAACTACTTTGATTATTTTCTACTTTTGTTATTGTTTCTTTAATGCCACCTACACTTTTTTCAATCTCCGTTGCTTTCTTAGTGAATTCATTTAACGACACTTTATCAGCGTTTGAGGTGTCCCAGTCAGTAGCTATAGTACCTTTTTCTACTTTAAGGGCATTAACTCTAATCCAAGCGTAACCATTTTTTCCATCTAACGCTCGTTTTGTAGTACCTGCGATAAGCAAAAATGCTTGATCATCATCTCTATCGGCTGTGAATGTAAAATGAACTCTATAATAATTGTTATTCTGTCTATCGTTGATCTTAGCTACAATCGGAAAATCTAAAGTGTTAATATCAGGAATTCTTCTGTTTCCACCTTCAGCCGTATACATAATGTAAACGTAATCCAATAACCAACCTAACTCACTAGTTGCAACATTAAATGAAATCGTATATTTTTGACCTTTTTTAACTTTGAATTTACGATCATGTGACCGCATACCAACTTGTGTTCCATTAGGCACAACTTGCTGTTTACCATCGACTACAGTTTCCATTCGGAGTGAATAAGGCGTTGGCAATGAAGTTAAAGCACTCTCATTTGTAACATTAACAGCACCATAATTCCCCCAATGACTCCAACCATTAG
Source organism: Bacillus cereus group sp. BfR-BA-01311 (assembly GCF_022664295.1). NCBI lineage: Bacteria > Bacillati > Bacillota > Bacilli > Caryophanales > Bacillaceae > Bacillus > Bacillus cereus group sp. BfR-BA-01311. The sequence continues at coordinate 41,985 of NZ_JAKUHC010000023.1, read as the reverse complement.
CATTAATGAATTCTGTTCCATTAATCATGTTAGTTGCACCGACTTCTAAACCATCAACTTTACTATTAATTTGTTCCATTTGTTCTTTTGTACGTCCAGCTTCCTCTTTAATTTCAGTTGTTGTTTTAGTTAGTTCACTTGTTGTTTGCTGTACATTGGAAATTGTCTTTTTTGTGCCTTCTACAGTGGATTCAACCGTATTTAATTTATTACTAATGTCAGTATCTTTTTTAGTTAACGATTCGATGGATTGTTTAAAGCCATTTGCTGTTTGCTCAGATTTCGTTACACGTTCTGTAAGCTTTCCCTGTTCGTTTTGTACATTTGATACCGAAGTATTTATTCCTTTAATAGTAGTCTCGATTTCTACTGTTTTTTTAGTGAAATCAGCTGTGGATACTTGGTCTTCTGGTGCTGGTGTCCATGCCGTTGATATTGTGCCAATTTCTAATTTAAGCTTTTCAATTAACACGTCCCCCGTAAAATCACGTGCTAAAGCGTAAACTGAAACCTCCTTAATAGGCTTATCCATTACTACTGCACTTGCTGTAAACCTTTCCTGGTTATATTGTTTACCTAGGGTTAAACGGTTTTCTACGCGGCAACTTGGATAATGAAATGTATTGTCTGTGAAAGTAATCTTCACTTCGAAACCAGCCCATTTATTCGTTGTACCCCATGCAGTAACTTTACCTGTAAATAGGAAACTCATAGCAAGATTCTTACCCTGCATTAAAGCAGCTATGTCCTTCGCTACATCAAAATAGGTATGCTGCTTGTTTTCCCCAGTCTGCACTGAATGTGATTTAGTAGCTGTCTCTAGTAATAGATTTCGCCCCCCAACTTGAATATTATCAACTTGGGTTTTCAGATTAGAAAGTGTCTGCTTCGTTCCATCTGCCGTTGATATAATTTCATTCGTTTTGCTTTCAAGCTGGGACAAACCATCATTAATTTTCGTTAACTCCGACTTCTCTGCTTTTTGTTTAAGAGCTTCATTTGTTTGACTAATAGATGTATTAATATCTTGGAATTTCTTAACGTTACCATTCTTATCAATTTCATAGATTTGTTTCCCTATAAAACCATCTTTTACTTCATCTTTTGTATAAACACCAGATTTATCAGCCTTATCTCTTAATTGATTATTAATCCACGTTTGATCAACTTTTTCATTAACCTTTTTTTGAACATCAACTATTTGTCCAGCTATTTCTTGCGCTTTACCTTCCACACTTTTAACCTTTTGATTTAATTCTGTTTTCGTGGATTCAATATCTTTGCTGACCTGCTCTAACGTTGCTTTCTTAACTGATTCCACATCAGGAACAACTGGGTCCCAAATGCCATCTTTCCAAAGTTTTAAAATACCAGGCTTACCGTTAGAAACATCTAACCATAGTGTCTTGCTGTCTATTAAATTAGTTGTCGGCGGATTCTTGGATTCTATAATTTCAACGGTATTATTTTTAATGTTCTCTTGTACCTTTTCAGCAATTTTTTTTGCTGTTTCCGATTCTTCCTTTGCATTAATAGCTGTATTTTTAGCTTCTTCTGCTAATTTCTCTAGTTGCTCTAACAGTTCCTTGTTAGCCTTGTTATCTAATGAAGTAAGAATTTTATTGTATAGTTTTCGTAATTCTTCATTAGCATCCATAATTTCACGATAATCACCAAACACATATTTATCTTGTGTAGGGTCTTTAAAAGATTCATCACCAGCGATAGCACGTGCCTCAAGGTACAACTTAGGTGTGAAACCTCTATCAATGATTCGGATTATATCACCTTCATTGATTAATTCATGCGCCAATCCAAATACTTGTCCTATACTTTGAGCTTGAACTTCGTAAGAAACAGAAGTATTTATACGTTTTTCTATTTCTGTTTTCATAAGAATTTTAAGCCGTTGCGGAGTCATATCTTGATTTTCTGTCTCTGGGCTATAGAAACCGAATTTATGTTGCCCTTTTTCATTCCATCGCTGAAATGCACTATCATCCACAAGATAAGGTACGCCATTATTTATTTCTGCAATAGTTATAAATGCCCCGCCTTCTTTTTTAACAAAACCTAATAAGGCTGTACATATGTTTTGGGAGTTCTCAATACGCTTAATTCCCATTAAATCTTTACCAAGCGTTACTTCCTTACTTGTATCTCTTCCCCGCTTCTTAACCATATCGACATAACGACCAACTATTTGAGAACCTACAACTTCAGCGCGATATTGAATTTCTAATTCAAATGAAGAAGCAATCTGTTTGAGAAAGGTCAGTGGATCAGTAAATTCATCAATGGTCATAGAATGCGATCCATTATGCTCCGTCTTACCTATTTTCCATTTGGTACCTGCAAGAGCTATTCCCATACATTCATTCAACGTTTTACCTTCAATTTTTTGTGGATTAATAATCCCTGCTTTAGCAAGTTGAATCCATTCACCAGATGCATAAGCAACCACTGATCTATCTTTAGAATCTTTTTCCGCTTCAGTAATTACATATGGAACAATTCGACCATCACGCACTTCTTTTAACACTAAATTTTGTTGTAAAAGCGTTGTTGCATGTTCTGTATTATCAAACACCCTAAACTCTAATGTATCTATATTATTCTTGATTTCCCAATGGCGTTTATCATCCCAATAATCTTTTGGTTGTATAGCTGAAACGATTTGATTAGTTTTAAAATCAACAATATGTAAGATTCCACTTGGTGTTCTCATCTATATCGCTCCCTATAGCTTAATTTCACTATTCCTATATTAGCTGGACGTACTATAATTTCATTCGGCCCTCTTTTTACGATAGGAAATGAACTGAATATGTCTTTCAATCCAATCACATTTTTTCCGTTAATTGTTACTAATGATCTTTCTGTATCTATTTGTATTTTGTCTCCTACATCAAAAATATAAGGAGTCTCATCTATGGTTAAAGTGTTTATCTTCCAAAACTTAACATCTTCAATAAATGCAATATCAGCTGGTGGATTAGACCCATAAACAATACACCCTACAGCTATCTTTGCTACTGGCCTAGCTGTCATAGGATTACTGTCAGACTCATCTCTCCATGTACGAACAAAACTAGCATCATCTATCTCAGTATTCTTGCGATATTTAGCAAAATAGAAACTCCATTCTTTGCCCCTGCGAGCTACTGCAACATGTCCTCTAAAGTCGTTAAATGTATCAGAGTACATTCCCATCTCGTCAGAAATCCATTTTCTAGAACCTCCTGAATCAATAATTGCTTGTGCCGTTGTCATTTCATGACTCATATACTCATCAGCCATTGCTAGTTCAACTATTACGTTATCATTAGCATCTAAAAGCATTACTACAGTTTTCCCCATTCTGTTCCAATGTTCAGATTGAAAATTCATTTGCACATCAAGTCTAAAGTCTTGAATAACTCCACCTGTATTAGGAATAGTTCTCTTCATAAAAGGACCGTGCCACTCAGTATCCGTTCCCGTTCCGTATGAGTCAGGTGTAAAAGCGTATCCTTGCCAAACCTTCATAGCTCCTGAACTTTTGTAAATCCCTATTTGACCAGTTACAGCATCCCAAGTAGTTAGACTCTTCATTTCGTCCCATATGAGGCGCTCATTTTGTTTCACAACACGAGTTTTAACACCTGTGGGATAACCTAATCTAAAGTATTCGTCACCATTCCAGACATCAAGGAAAGGGCTCTGTGCTCCCACAGTTATATCAATAACGGGATTAGACTCTACAGAGCCCTTGTTACGTAATGAAGCTTTTAAGTCTCCCTTCTCAATAGCCAGTATTTTTTCTTGTACAGCTCCCAACTTATAAGGCATTGGACAAATAAATTTAAGTGTCCCTGTACCAAGGGCTACAAATTCATCTGGATCAAAGCTATCATCTACAATTGCTAAATATGTTCTATTTGGTTCTATATCAAAAATAAGTTCTGCTGGTTGATCTGTTATTAACCACCCTGCAATTTCTTCTTTCAGCGTTTCTAAATCAGATCCATCAGGAACTATAATTCCCACAGGAATAGAAAGAACCCGAATTTCAGTTTGTGTGTTTAATAGTCTTGCACCAGGATACCCCGGAATACTTAATAAATTTCTTTTCAATGGTGCCCAAGTAGGTCTTTTCAAGCCTTTTGCAATTTGGATAAATTCTTTACTCTCATTGTTAAATGTAAAAGAGCTCATTTTGACACCCCATTTCTCTATAAAATAAAAGAAACTCAAACCTAAAAGGCTGAGTTTCTTTGCTCTTCTCTTTCTTGGTATTCTTTTGTATATCGATAAGTACCGCGTGCTAAGTCTCTACCGTCTAAAATAACTGGTACTTCAATTACCAAATCACCACCTTGTGCTGAAATTAATTCATTACCACCAGTTTGCCCTGATGAATAATTGAATACTTGATTTGCGATATTACCGGCCATAGCTTGTCTACTATTTGACATACTTCCATACACACCACTCATAACAGACTTTAATCCTGCTAATTGACTCATAGAACTAGCCATCATTCGACTCATATCACCCATTAATTGATTCATAGTCCCAGTAATACCGAGTGATTTTTCTTTTGATGATAAAGGTGTAACTGTAATTGAATTACCCTTCTTCGTAAATAACTCTGGTCCGGCTTCTCCTGTGATAAATGAACCATCACCTACAGGCTTTCCACCTTTAGCAAGCATTGGCACATGTGGAATAGTTGGAGCACTTACTCCTGGTATATTATTTAACAATTCTGCTGGTGTATTAAAACCATCTATGAACTTATTAATAATACGAATGATTCCGTTGATAGCTGTACGAATACCACTCTTAATTCCATCCCACACGCCTAATACTGCTGACTTCATTCCCTCGAATGCTCCACTCACAGCATTTGTTACCCATCTAACAGGAGTCATAATAGCATCTTTTAATCCATTCCATACAGAAGATGCGGTTGATTTAATACCTTCCCAAATATTTGAAAGAGTAGATTTAATACCATTCCAAATACTACTGCTCGTGCTACTAATCATATTCCAAACAGTTGAAATAGCTTCTTTGATGTTATTGAATACGGAACTTGCTGTGGAAACAATTGAGTTCCATAAGCCAGAAAGGAAGCTTTTAATCGTATTCCATACAGCACTTGTTGTGGAACTAATCGTGCTCCAAGTATTTACAATCCAATCTTTTATTGAATTGAATATTGGCGTTACAAAAGCTACTAACCCGTTCCAGCATGACTGTAAGAAATTCTTAACAGCATTCCATACGGTCATTGTCGCTGAACTGATTGTATCCCATACACTAATGATCCAAGACTTGATTTTCTCAAAAATCGGCATAACAAATGCTACAAGTCCATTCCAACAGGAAACTAAGAAATTCTTAATCGTTTCCCATACAAAACTTGTAGTAGAACTAATTGTATTCCAACATTCAGAAATGAAATTCTTAATACTTTCAAATAATGGAGTAGCAAAGTATAAAATAGCCGTCCAAATCGCTTGTAAGTATTGAGTAATGAAATTCCATACAGTTTGGATCACTGTAGAAATACCATTCCAAATCATAGAGAAGAAATCAGCAATCCCTTGTAAAATAGGAGTTATAAAAGCCACTAATCCATTCCAAGTCTCTTGAAAGAATGTAGAAATAGAAGTCCATATTTCTGTAAAGAACGTGGCTATCCCCTGCAAAACTGAAGTTAAATATTCAACTATCCCATTCCAGATTTCCATACAGAAATTAAAAATAGATGTCCAAATACCAACGTATGCTTCTAGAATAGCGGTTCCCCAGGTTACAACAAACTCTACAATGCCATTCCATATTCCTATTAAAAATTCCTTAATTGAGTTCCAAACTGCTGATGTAGATTCACTAATGCTATTCCACGCTTCACTTGCCCATTGCACAATTCCATCCCATATTCCTACTAAGAATTCTCCAATTGCATTCCAGGCATCAATGGTCCATTGTTTTATGGAATCCCAATTTTGATAAATTAGTACGCCTAAAGCAACTACTGCGGCTACAACTATAGCAATTAACGCTACCCATCCCATCATTGCAGCCCCTACACCCGATATGACAACAACTATTGGTGCTAAAGCCATAAATGCTCCTGCTATTACTCCTATCGCTACTGCAATGGCTGCCAATGTAGCTGCCAATTTAGGATTATTAGAAATCCAATCAGCTATTTTAGCAACAACATCTGCTATTACTCCAAGTACCGGTTGGAGAGCCATTTGTAAATCTTGCATTGCTTTTTGAAACTTAACTGCTGGATTTGCATCCATTTTCTTAACGGAATCATTTAATTGGTCTTGATTCTTTTTAAAATCAACAGTTTTTTCTTTCGCACCTAGTAAAGTATTAATAATGTTTTGCCCTTGATCCTCATACATTGTCATTTTGTTATCGTAAAGGCTTTTTATCCTCTACTTCCGGGGATTTCTCCGCATTATAGGATGTTAACTCATCCTCGGTTCAGCATATATTTTCAACCTATTAGGTTGTCGTTCACTCGTGGGAGTATTCTATTCTGTGATACAGGTTCAACTCCTATGCGTTACAGTGAGCCACATCTTTTAAAATGTGCTTTACCACGGTGTTAGCACCATCTTTACATGCTGAGCTTTCACCGTTTTTGAACGATTTTACTTCGGCACAATTCATCATCTACCGAAAAATTTAACACCCAATTCATTACGCTTGGTTTCATCATCAACTTGTGATAAGGCTTGTGCAATCTCGGTCATAGCTGCTGAACCTTCTTTACCACCATTAGCTACAGCTTGACCCCATTTTTGAACTTGTTCCGCTGAAATATTAGTGCCTTCAAGAGCTTCTTTCATAGCTTTATCGACACCTTGACCAAACTCAGCCGCTTTAATACGCCCTTCTTTTAATCCATCTAACAGGTTATCAATCATGAATATTCAACGTGATTCGCAAAGTCACGCCCGTTCGTTATGAACTGCTATACGTCACCGCATAGATTAGACTATATCTTCAACTCTTTGAGTTGCCCCCTGTTTCGAGTGTCATTTGCTTACACCCTACGTCTCTCGACTAGTCGTTGCACGTTCCTTTATTAAAGGCTTCGCTCAGCATTGTCTCTTTTGAGAGTTTCACTGAATTAAAGGGGTTTTGCATTGTACGTCACCATACAAGGGAACTATAAATTAATTCCAAGTACCTGTTTCAACACCAGCCTCCATAATTGCCTGCACTTCTTCAGCACTATATCCCGCTCTTGTTAACTGTCCTCCATATTCAGCAATAATGTCTAATTGTTCAGGTGGAAATCCCATTTTTAGCAAAGCGTTTGTTAAACCAAGTGCACCATCTTGCGAAATCCCTAATTCGTTTCCAATTTCATTCGTTTCTTGAATTAATTCCGTAAAATCTATTCCTTCATAAGATTGCGCAATTGCCGCTGCTCCTTTAACAATAGCTGCATTCGCCTCATCACTTACATTCTTATTTAAAGCCCACTGTCTACGTACACCTTCTAATGATGCCTCTGCATCCACACCATAAGCCGTTACTCCCCTTACAGCGGCTTCTACTGACTGCTTAGAGGATTCTGGAACATCAAAAGTTATATCAATTTTCGTTTGCAACTTTGACATATCCATTGCTTTTTCAACCGCACTAGCAATACCGCCACCTGCTGCCATACCACCTATGACGTTTTCTAACCCTACCTTTAGCCCTTCAAACTTCTTCTCCGTTCTTCCGGCTTCTTGCTGTAAATCTCTTAATTCATTTCGCACTTGTTGTATTGAGTTTCCAGCATCCACCGATCGAAGAGCTCGTTGTAATTTCTCTATATCTGTTTCTGCTCCTAATGCTTCCCGGCCGATAATTCCTATTGCTTGTTCCAATTGTCGACTTGTAGCCGTACCACTTTTAATTGCATTCACAAGACGATTTCCTAATGCTCCCGCAAAATCATCAACACTTTTCCCAGTAGCACTAAACAATGTTTCTAATTGTCTTGTTGAACTTGCTACACTATCTTGCTCAGCCTTCATGTTCCCAAGCTTATTCTTTAGGCCATTAAGCGATCCTTCTGTAAATTCAATTTCACGCCTGAATGCACGGTATTGTTCTTCGGAAATTTTTCCGTTTTGAAATTGTGCTTGGACTTGTTGCTCCGCTGCCTTTAATTTATCTAGCTTTTGTGTGGTGTTTTCAATTTGCTGAGTCAGTAACTGTTGCTTTTGAGCTAAAGCTTCAATATTACCTGGATCAAATTTTAATAATCGCTCAACATCTTTAAGTTCTTTGGTTAAATCATTACTACGCTTATTAACATCTTTTAACGCATTTTGAAGTCCCGTGGTTTCACCATCAATTGAAATACTAATTCCTTTAATTCTTCCTCCTGCCATCATCTCACCCCTTTCTTAGAATGAATCGAAGTCTTTTTGATTTGCTTTACGGTTTTTCTCTTTGTCTGGATTCTCCATTTCTGCAAATTCAGCAATATAATCAAAGCAATCACCGATTGTCATTACTTCTAAATCCCAGCTCGTTAATTTAGCTTTATAACAAAGAGCAAGGAACAAATCAGTGGTGAATTCTTCATCACTGAAAGTCCCTTGCTCTTCATTACTTTTCTTTAGTTTTTTTTTGCTCCCATTGTACTTTGAATCATATCGTTAATCTCTGGAATGATTTCATAAATAGGAAACTCTTCAAATCCGTCTAACCATGTAATTGGATCCGGAAGGTTCGGATCAGCGGTTTTAGCATATAACCAAACTAAATCATAAATAACTTCAAAATCTATTTTCTTCAAATCTACATTTGAGAGGTCAATAGAAGGCTGAGAACCGTCTTGTGGTGTAAATGTACCAATAGCCCCTAAAGCCATCATATCAGCAAACAAATCACGTCTAAATTGCGCTTTGTAACGCTTAACAGTTGCTGCTGTACTTTTTAGTCGAACTTGCTTACCATCTATTACAATTGTTTTTTCCATTTGATTACGCTCCTTTTGGTGCTGGTGGTGTTTTTACATAGACCTTTTTGTACCAATTATCATGGATTGCCGGTGTAGTTTTAGAAGTTGTCTTTGTCTTAACCATCGGTCTACCACCAGTTGCTAGAATAATTGGGCTTGCGACGAATTTAAGCTCGTTTGTATTCGGTTCAGCTGAATTCGTTTTTGATTTCGATGAAATATTAGGACGACTTGCTGAACAGTTATACATAACATGACGAGTTGCCTTCACATCACCATCAAACTCAAATAACAGCGCGAATGGTTTCCCTTTTGCATCAGCTAACTCATTTAATACACCATCTGTCTCATCTAATTGTTCGCCTAACGCATCAATTACAAATTGCTCCGGAAGGAGTGCAATATTTAACGTTCCTTCATAACCTTGGTTATTATCCGCTGAGTAATAAAGCATATCGTCCGCATAGAATTCAATTAAATCACCGCGTGGTTCATTTGTTAGTTCAACCGCACCAGGCATTGGAATTGGTGTTCCAAATGTAACTAACCCATCTTTTGTTTCATATGTTGCATAATGGACATTTTTTAATCCAAAACTTACTTTGTTCTCACTCATTTATATCAACCTCGTTTCATAATTTTTTTGAAATAGGTTTTCAGTTTCAATAAAAACCTCATAGGATTCATAAGGAATCTCATAATTGTCTAGGATTTTTTCAAGATTTGCTTCAGCAACTAAATCTTTTTTATTTGTATAAAGCTCGATACTTAAGTTATTTATCTTGTGATATACCTTGTTATCAGCCATTAAATTCGCTGATCCGTCGACAAGAAAACAAATATAAGGTGGCACTGGAACTGGATTGGTTGGCGTTACTGTGAAATGTGAATAAGCCACAGGATAACCTGTAGCATCAAGGATTTTCTTTAATTCACCTAATGTCATTGTTGAATCGCCCTTTCGACACGTTCAATTAGTTCATTTATTGCTTTTTCTTCTGCCGGAGCAATGTGAACCTTTGCTGCTACACGGCCACCATTTGCTTTAGCATGTCCCTTTTCCAATAAATGTGTAAGTTGCGGTTTCAATGCATTATAAACAATAATTGCACTGCCATCCTTCTTTTTCCGCCAACCTTTACCATACTTCCCTGTTTTCTTAGGACTTTTTTGTTTCAATTCATTCACAAGATTAGTCGCAACCTCTTCTTTAGCATCTTCTATATCTTCTTCTACTAGGTTAGCGTATCTTTGCAATTCCCTAGCAATATCACTTGCAAGAGTATCAATATTAGACACCCGCTTTCACCTCACAATAAAGTTCGATCTTTTCATCGTCTCTTTCATATGTGCGGTAAATGCTATATTCTTTATCTCGATACTTTACTTTTCGTTCATCTTGGTAATCCCAGACATGAACAATCAATATATGACTAGCCTTGATGTTACTTTGTCCAGCTTGAAAGAATTCAGATTGAGGAACTGATTTTTTCTTGCAAAATACATGTCTACTAAATACTTCATTTTCCTCAACTTGACCTAATTCGTCTTTAGTAATTGTTATTACTGGGAATAGTAAAATATCATTCATTTATAATCACCCGCTAAAGTTAGATGATTTTTAAGCATGTTATAAGATGCTAAAAAACGTTCTGCTTCTTTTGCGTCTGAAATAAAATTAGCTTTTACATACGTAATAATTGCTCTTTTAATTAAAGGATCCGTGTCATCTTTTACCTTGAGATGAGAAACACCAGATAACTTCAAATCATATCGAGACGCTTCAATTAAATCTTCAAGTTCATCATCAAGAGCACTATGTGAGATGCGTACCGCTTTCTTCACAACATCAATCATCATATTCATTCACCAACTTGCTCTAGCTGTTTTAAAGCTTTCAGAGCGGCATCTTTACCCTTAATCTTTTCGCCATTTGGAAGTTCGTAATACCCTCCCCCAACATGAACCGGTCCTTTTAAATCTTCTCGTTTATCTATAATTAGTTCCTTATTCAAGAAACCTTCATCTTGTAGATACATTACACGTTCTGCGTCATTTGATTCATATGAATCTGCAACACTATAATGAATGAAAGTGAATTTATCTCGAAAAGCTCTTTTTACAACATATTTATTCAACGGTTTCCCACTCACTGTTAAACCTCCTTATACCATAAAGAAAAGCGACTATTATACAGTAGCCGCTTTCTTCACTCGTAAGAATCCATTTTTAGAAATTACGTTACCACCTGCAAAAACAGAACCTCTATGTGCAATCATACCTTGCTTGAATTTAAAGTCTGTAGATCGTTGAACGTCCATATCTGAGAAAATAGTAAGTTGATAGTTTGATAAAGGACCATATGCCATGCTATATTGTCCAGCTGTTGTTTTAGCATCAGAAACAGCCTTACAAGCACTATTAATAATGAATGGTACCCCATCAATTGTTCCAGAATTACCTTGTGATACTACGTTATATACTTTTTTACCATCAGATGTACGAAGCTTAGCAAATGCTTTTAAGTCTAGTTTATTTAAAATCAATACCGCTGCATCTTCTACGTCTTCATCTCCACCATAGCTATAAATAATTTCATCCAATGTAGATGCATCAATTGCTGAAATTTCTAAATCTGTTGCTGAATCAATTGCCGTAGCTGCTACCGAGAAAATACCAGCAAGTCGATTCGTTGCACCTGTACCAATTAAAATTTCACGAGTTAACTTTTTACGAGTAGCTACTGTGATCCCCTTCATTACTTCAGCATCGTAATCAGCTGCTGGTAATTTCTGAAGCTCTTCTGTGTCCTCTGAATAAGCTGTAACTTTTGCTTTTGTGATATCAGCATATCCAAACGTTGTTTCTGACGTATTGTAGTCACTACCTTCAGTTGTGTAATCACCTTCTCCATAGCTTTTAATATAAGGCTGTTGGTAGCTCTCTCCACCTTTTAAAGTTTTAGAAGAAACTCGATCAATCAGTGTAGACACTTCATTGAAAGTTGGACGAATATCCGTTGCACTATGCTTAGGTAAAACTACATTACCACTTCCAACTGTAACTGCACGGTTTTCCATTAGAGCTTGTCCACGTTTTTCAGAAGTCTCTAATTCTACATCTTGTTTCTGAGGTTCATTGTTAAATGTTTCAACTGTACGCACTTCAGGCATTTGATTATTATTAATCTCCTCTGCTTCTTTTAATAATCTTTGTCGTGTTTCAATTTGTTTTTGTGTTTCTTCAAGATCTCGTAATTCTGTTTCTAATGCTGTTAAATCTACTTCCTTATCGCTTTGTAACATTGAGCGAATTTCTGATTTTCTAGTTAAAATTTCTTGTAATGTTTTCAAATGAATCTCTCCCTTATAAATATGTTTTTAAAATTAGTTTTTTACGTAATTCTTTTTGATTGCGTTCCTTCACAAATTGTTTATATGGGTCATGACTTCTAGCTGAAACTTGCGAATCAGGATAAGCCGGGAAAGCTACTGGACTAATCTCTAGTAACTTAGCTTTTGTTACACTTCGAACTACATTGTCCGGATCTGATTCATCCCATTCTTCTTTGACCATTTGGAACCCAAAGGAAACACCGTCTACATCACCGCGTTTAACCGTCTCGTATGTGTCATTTCCGAGTGTTGTATTGGCTAAGTCTAGTTCAAACCTCAGTCCAATCTCATCTTCAAATAAACGAAGAGTACCATTTTTAGTTCTTCCTAACACTTGTGATGTGTCGTGGCTCCATAAAGCTAATTGATCATCTTGAGTCAAGGACTCTGTGAAAGCTCCTTTTTTAAACTGCTCTTTAAATCGTTGCCAATAGCCCATTGTTACTGATTTCATTTCCCATTTAACTGCATAACCAGAAATTGTTCGAAGGCCATTTTCTAATTCCCTAATTTCAAGAGCACTACTCAGTAATTCCCTCTTTTCCGTCTTGTTCATTGTCATCACCTCCTTCATCAGTGACATTTCCTTCTTTAACTAAAGCTGTATCTAATCTTCTAATCGGCTTAGATCCACCTTCAATTGGTCCAAGTGAAAGAATTGAACGCCATTCATTTGGTGTCATAGCTCCTCTATCAACCATTTGAACTAAGTCCATCTTTGTACTTAAAGAAGCGTATTGAAGTGAAGAGGATTCAAAGATAATCTTGTTACCAAATCCCCTTTCTCGACGCGAAAAAAGCTTCCTGGTATATTCCCCAGCAAGCTGCATTGCAAATGGCTCAATTTCTGATTCATAATAAGCTGTCCATTCATCCTCGTTGTATTTACTTTGGATAATCTTTTCGTTTGTATTAAAGAAATTATAAATACGTTGTACTGTTTCTTGCATCTGCTTGGAATCCGGTACAAACGCTTCAGGTTTCACTTGTTCTAAATCATACCTCGGATCAGAAGAAGCTGCTCCACCATCATTCGAGATATTCAAATAGTTATGCACAAAGTTTTTAACCTGACTATCAATATCTTCTTGTTTTAATACTGACTTAAACTTAAGAATCCACTTTACTACTGCACTATTTTTAATAGCTTTCACAATACCTTGATCAGTAGTTGTAACAATCTCCATTAACTGAGCTAATGCATTACCAGGATGTTCTCCGAAAAAGTCATTATCATTAAAGTCTTTACGCAAATGAATGATATCTGTATATGGAATCGTCATCTGCTTACCATTTTTAAAATAAAACTTTAAAAAGATGTCTCCCTGTGCACCTTCTACAACTTCAACTGTTGTACATGGAATAGGATAAACCTCAGTTGGGTAACCAAAATCATCACGCTTAATATAAGCGAATGCATTATGATTCAACTCTAATTGAACAGCCATTTTCTCTTGAAACATTTGTCCTGTCATCAATGGATTAGGCTCTTCCAGCAAAAATCTCATATAGGAATCTGGATTCACCTTAAATTCAATAGAGTTATCTCGTATATGCTTGGCTATCAGCTTACCGACTGCTTTTGCTTTAGGACGTATACAAGCTCGTATAATATCACTTTGATAGATGTCCCCATTCCACGCAAAAAAACCTCCACCATTATCGTTTATCATTTCAAAACGAGTTGTAGTAGGAGCCTGTTTCTTTCCAAATATCTTATCAAACAACCCCAAATTCTCACCTCCTTCTTAAATCATGTTGAGGTAGTCATTTCGCTTTTCTTGAAGAACTACATATGCATTTAAAAGTGCTGCTGTGCCATCAATACGACGTCTTTGGTTCTTTGTTTTATTTGGTTGTATATTTAAATTATTATCAATAGCTATAGCTGTATTGGAAAGGCACCACTTGTCAATTGCATTGTTGTTATAGTTGACTAACTTAGATTCCAAATCAGCTCCTAAAAGTTTCATCGGACTTGAAAGGGTCTGTTTACCTTGCGCGATAGGAATCATAGATTCTTTACCAAAATATCCTTCCATCTCCTCAACCCAATACTTAGCTGACCATCTATCATAGCCAATCCAAGGTAGATAAATACCACATTCATCTCGTATTTCTAAGAACCATTTCGTGACAAATTTATAATGAACGGAATTTCCCGGTGTTGTTCTTAATAATCCTTGCTCGTGCCATAAATTATATGGAATTTTATCTTCTTTACTTCGTTGCTCTAATAAATCTTCTGGAAGCCAATACATCTGCTTCACATAAATATGTGGGTCTTCTGGGACCATAAAAATAACCTTCGCTGCTGTTAGATCGGTGGTTGAAGATAAATCGCAACCACCAATTCCATAGGAAGGTTTCAATTCTTTGATATTATAAGTAGCTGAGTTATTCAATTGTTCAAATGTTAACCATGCTTCTGATGATGTTTCACGAATATTAAAGTCTTTCGTCAATAAATTGCTCACTAAAAGAGAATTAGCCTTAGCTTTATTTACTTTCGTTTCTAAGTTATCTATTTTCTTTATGGTACCTAAACCCGGATTTGCTTTAGGCCATTTGGTTTTGTCAGTCCACTCTTCTCTTTTATCAAGTTCATAAATAACAGGTAAAAAACGGTCATCTGTATAACCATCTTTATCTTCTAATCCATTCAGTAACATTTCTGCTTCGTCATACTTCATATCATAAACAGATTCTCTTACTGTCCCAGCTGTTGTAATCATAAGAATCAATGGCTGTTCGCGTGCTGACGTACCATCGACAATTACGTCATATAAATTCTTGTCCTTCCACGCATGTATTTCATCAAGGGAGGCTCCGTGAACATTTAGACCATCTAATGTATCACTATCACTACCGACTGGTTTAAATACACTATCATTAAAATCTGCCGTTAATTCTTTGACTAAAGTTTTTATTCTTTTGGACAAAGCCGGTGACTTTTTAACCATTCTTTTTGATTCTGACCAAACGATTTTAGCTTGTTGTTCTTTAGTTGCTACCGCATATACCTCAGAACCACCTTCACCATCTGCTACCTGTAGATATAAGCATATCCCAGACGAAAGCGTAGACTTACCATTTTTACGTGCAACTACTAAAAATGCTTCCCGATATTTTCTAGTACCATCAATTTTATGAACAAAACCAAAAGTAGCTGCTAAGAAAGCCTGTTGCCAAAGTTCTAGGTCAATTGGTTTTCCAGCCCATTTTGCTTTACTATGCTTACAATAATTTTCGATGAATTCAATAACATGATTAGCTCGATTAGAGTCATATTCATACTCAGAATCATTATTATAAACATCACTAACGAGTTTCTTATAAATACGTTTAACTTTGTCACCTACTACAATTTCACCAGATTCAATTTTATTGTAATAATCTATTATAGGATTATGTGATAGTGGATATTGTTTTCTCATCGATTCTGCACAAACTTTTCAAATCCATCGTCGGTTTCTTCTTTCTTCTTTAGATCCGGCTTAGGAACGTAATCACCTAATTGCTTCATAATGCTTTGATAGTTTTTGTTCATTGCTATATATCGTCGAGCTTGCGGACGTTCCCTCTCATACGGCTCTTGATTCTCTGATTGTGAGAACATTTCATCATAACCATTCTCATCGAGGTCTTTTCGAATATCTTCTAATCGAACACGTAAATCTGCCGCTTCCACAATTAATCCCTCTACTACCAAGAGGGTATCTTTTGGCATTTCTTTATATATTCGTTTAAGTCTCGTTATCTCTTTATTAACCCGTTCTTCTTTTGTTAATTCCTTCTTTATTGCCATAAATAACACCTCATCTCTTATGCATTTAGGGTAGGGGGTCACGTGAAATGACCAATTTATTTTTTGAAGGTACCTCATCGGTCCTTCGAGAGCTTGAAAAATGATTTTGAAATGGGGGGGCTTTTATTTCTTTGGAAATATCAGCGTTCACTTTTTATGTTGATTTTTATTCTTTTTGTACTAAATCCCCATTCTCATCAAACATTACTCCTTCAACAACTGGACTATTCTTCTCATGATGTTCACGGTTGTGGCAATCCTGACATAAAAGTTCTAAGTTATGAAAGCTCAATGTAATCTCTGGGTTATTTATATTCTCTGGTGTTATGTAATCCTTATGATGAACAATCTTCCCTGTCCCTTTACATCGCTCACACAATCCATATCTAAATTTAAAATATGAATCCCTACACTTCTTCCATGCTGTGGATTTATAAAACCTCTTTGCATATTCCTTTGCCATGCATCCACCTCAAAACAAATAACCGCTCAATGTTGAGCGGTTATCTTTTATATAAAGTTATATGAAACCCAATACGGTAAATGAAGTTTTATATAACATAATTGTCTTTAATCCCTATCTATTATTAGGTGGCTTTTGTACGACAAAAACTATATGGTTTAAAGCTTTTTATTTTTACTTTTTAATTATATTAACGATATCTCGATGAGCCTTTTCTACTAGAAGCTAACTTATTTTTATTTGCTCTTTCTTGTTCCTCTTTTTCTTTTTCCTCAGTTTCCTTTTTTTCAATACACTTATCAATAATTTGCTTATAAAAATGAAACCTTCCAAAATTATTTCTATAATTCTGTACAGCAATTCCTACAAAACCGAGTACGACCATTAATATTAAGAAAACAATCGCTCCACTTGCAAAGACTGTATTAAATGTAAATGCTAAACTATCTGCCTTTTGATTTATATCACTTATCTCGTTTCCTTTAAGAAAAAGCATTGCAGCATTTAAAGAAAAACCAGAAAAACAAGTAAATAGCGCTATAAACGTACCCACTAGAATTGTAATAAAAGAGTTGTAGAATGTTTGAGTTGGACCAAATAACTTACTTTGTTCTACTTCTCCTTCCAAAATAACACTCATTGACTCTAAGTCTTCTTCTGTATGTCCCTCTTCTAGCTTATTAATAAATTCCGAGCATTGTTTAACAGTTAGTTGTTTGTACTTAACATTGAAATATTCTCTTATTTTCCCATCAAGATATTTTCCAATCTTATTATTATTTATATCCATCGCACCATACCTCCTATAAATTTATAAATCATTATATTACTGTAATTAAATTCAATCAATAAAAAAATCCTTGAAATTAATATATTTAATACTAAAAATTGCTAATAAATATCAAAAAACTATTGATACGTATTATAATACGTGTTATAATAAGAGTATAGAAAGGAGGGAATAAGGGAGATGGACATTCTAGATATTTTAGACAAAGTAAGCGGGATTTCTTCTTTCATCTTAGCGATATACATACTTCTCAAAGAAATCAAAGAAGAAAAAAATAAGCGTCCTCAACGCAAAGGCTCCAGCCGACCAAGCAGAAAACCTAAGCGAAGAAAACGCAAGTAAGCTAACAAGAAGCCCAACCAACTGGTTGGGTTTCTCAAAAAAATATTAACATCTCCCATATCAATATGTCAAAAACTTCATTGATTTTAAATACTATTTGTTTGTTTTTAACAATTCGTTTCTTTATTGTTACCGACTTTTCTAATTTACAAATGTTAGACACTATCTACTTAATAGTTATTATTTTATGGATTCTGGTCTTTACCATTTCAATTATCAAGAAATTTAAGAAGTAAATCCATTACACTATATTTAGCAGGAGGAAAAGCAAATGAGCACTTATCAAGACCGCTACATCTACCCATCTATTTTTGATTTCTCTAATGAGCAGGTTACTGTTACATTTCCTGACTTAGCAGATTGTCATGCTAATGGCAATAACTATGAGGATGCTTTTGAAATGGCTAAAAAGACATTAGCAACTCATCTATACGAAATAGAAGAAAATAAAGGTACTATTCCGCCTGTATCTAATCCAGCTTCTATCCAAACTAAAGACAATCAAGTTATTGGCTTAATGGAAGTATGGATGCCACCATTCCGTAGTGAGATTGAAAATAAAGCAGTAAAGAAAACATTAACTATTCCTCATTGGCTTGATAAAATGGGAAAAGCTAATAATGTAAACTACTCACAAGTGTTACAAGATGCATTAAAGAAACATTTAGGTGTTACCGAAAATAAAAATATCTAAAAGAGATGAGTTTTCTTCATCTCTTTTTTCTTTACCTAAAAAAAGAAATAACCGCTCAATAGAAACGGCTATTCCTCTTCATATGGTCTATATTTACTACGCAAGACTTCTAATTCTTTCTTCTTCTCTTCAATGTCTTCACGCAGAAATAAACTCACTCGTTCCATCTTCTTAAATGGCACAAGTTTACCATCTTTAATCATTTTACTAATTCTCGCTTTACTAATCCCTAAAACATCCATTACCTCTGGTGTCGTTAATACCTCATCATGTAAAAAAGAAAGCAGTTGCTCTTTATCTTCAAACTTGTACACTTTATTCACCTCTTTTTTCTTTAAAAATCCCATAAAGTCGTAATGACGTATTTATTATATAAAGGACTAAAAGAATGATTAACACGATATCCAAAGCAGTTTTAAAAATACTCGCTTCGACTGAATCTCGAAAATACGCAAAATAAAACAGTGTAACGAAAATAAGTAAGATGTTCGATGAATTACTTGTTTTCTTCATATTGTTTACAAATTGGCAAGTTGTTATAATGTGTATAGAAGAGAGAAGATGGGCTTCTCTCTTCCGCTCAAAATCATTTTCGTTTACGTCTGGCTGGGCGTTTTCGTTTGGTTTTGAGCTTTTTTACTTTTTCGTGGATGACTAGGACTTTTTCGATGATTGTTAGTGCTGTAAGTATCATTCCTAGTATCAGTGCTAACTTTGCCAATTTGTTTCCCCCCTTTCGTTCTTTCTATATTTATTATATCATATCTGTTAACTTAAGTAAATAGGTATAGGCGTTATTTTCAACATTTTTTAATAATTCTTTCTTACTAGAAGTAGGATTTTCATTAAATATATTTTGTGTTTTTTTCCAAATTTAAAAGCATCTTATGCAGATGCTTTTTCTACTTAAACACTATTTATCGCTTCTCACTTGATACTCTTAGTATCGAGCGGATTAATACCACCATTCTCTGAATACTTTTTTCTTTTAAAAAAAGTATTCACTTTATTTCTCCGATCAATATTTTTAAAATATACCCTTTAATGTTCTATTAAACATATAGTCTTATAATTCTTTCATATGATGCCTTACATGCCATTCGAAGTATTTATCATTCCTTTCATTCCAATTATCACAAACCTTTCCTTCAATATTTTCAATATAATCTTTTACCGTTTTCGGTAAATATTCTGTATCCACTAAACTAATTACTTTTCCCTTTCGGACACTAATGTACCCCTTTTCAAATAAATCGTCACACCCAAATTTACACATCGGCATGGCAATATATTCTATATCTATTTTTTCTATTTTAGTACAGTGCGCTCTCTTTTTAATATGAGCAGCTACAAGTAAGTCTACTGGGTATTCTTCACCACAAATTCCACAATTGCATATTCTTTGATTGCCAAATAAATACCCTCGTATTTTATTCTGCTCTTTTCTAGCCCTTCCTTTAACCTCACGTTCCAAAGAGGCGTTTTGCTCTAACTCATTTATATTAATTTGCAAGCTTTCTTGAACTTCTTCCTTCGTAGTAACAGGTAAATGTGTAGAGCTATAAAAATCAAAAGTATTTATTAATATACTACTTTTCTCTTCACTTAACACCCTAACACCTGGTAAGTGTTGTTCTTTAGATTTATATTTTAGTAAATCATTAATAATACTTACTGGTATCTGTTGATACTTTATTTCATCTAAAAAATACAAGTATTCATAAATTCCCCCCGTTGTTTCTCCCCAAAGATGCCTTGCTAATTGTGAATTATGTACCTTATATGTAACAGTTGCTGAAGAAAAAAATTGCAACTCATTATAAAAAAGCGCTATATCTCCTCTCTCTATCCTTTGCCAAAAGGTAATATTTCTGCCATTATTCCCACGTTTTATCCCCCAAATATAAACCTTTCTATTTCCATAAGCTTGAGATAACTCCTCAAATTCTTTCACTGTAAAAAATGATTGAATTTCACTAAGATATACCCCTTTACGCATTGTACGATTATAATTTGTTTCATCTTTCCCTCTCGGTTGCAAAATTACATGCATACTCTTCACCTCGTATTATTAGATATTTAATTAAAATACATTATATTATTCTTAATCCTATAGACTCCCTCTACAAGATATCTATTCTCTTTTTTGATTATACAAGAACATTTATTCACATTATAAAAAACAGATATACAAATTTAAATTTATAAAGTACTATAATGAGTGAAGAATAATCATTAAATTCAGTTTTCTATCCAATACAACTCTAAAATAAAATGATTATACTTTCTACTAAGCCAATTTTTATGGAAGTGCCTAAGTAGATTACACTCAAAAGTATTATGCAACCACATTTTCAAGTTAAATATTGTACTATTATGAAGGAGGAACCATGTTGGAAAATACCCATCAAAACAAAAATAAATATGAAGACAGAGCAATTGTATTCTTAGATTTTCTAGGTTTTAGTAACATTGTGGAAAAAACCGTGAATTCAGACACAGAATTTCAAGAATTATTAGAAACACTCAACAATATCGTTAATTATGCAACTACTACAAGCGAAGATGAAGCACGTTTGGTATTACATCCTCAAGACATTGAAAAAGTCGAGAAAAAATATGCATCCATGCCACAAGATTATAAAGAAAAATTTGAAGGGTATTTCGAAAAATTACCATTAAAAGAAAAAACTACAATTAATCCTTCAGATGATAGACGTGTAACTATCTTTTCCGATAGCGTCGTTATTTCTTATCCTATTGATTGCATGTATGCACTTTTAATTAATACTTGGTCTCTTGCAAGTGCTATAGCAACAAGTGGTTATTTAATTCGTGGAGGAATCACTTTTGGGAAACTATATCATGATGATAGAATTGTATTTGGACCCGCGATGAATGAAGCTTATCGTTTAGAAAGTGAAGTTGCAAAGATGCCAAGAATAATTCTTGATTCAAATTACATAGAAAAAGCACGTGAATATAGCAATAAAGATGAAAATGAATATTCTGTTAATTATTTAGCATGCATTCAAACAGATCCAGATTTTGATAATTATCAATTTATTGATTTTACATCAGCTACTTTTTCAGCAAATAGTTTCCCACAATTAGAGAATAGAATAATAAATGACCTAAACGAAATAGCTTCAAATATACCTAATCTCAGTGAGAAAGACCTTAAAAAGGCTGAAAATATACAAGAAAAATTAAATTGGATGCGAAAGCGCCTTAATAAAAGCTAATGATTTTTTAATATGCATTATATATTTCTAGACAATTTTTATGTTTATATTAACCCTTCAGAACTCATATGTCTTATATAAATTCTGAAAGGTTAATATAAAACATACGAAATTCTTATGTAAAACTATTATCAATTAATCCTTCATATCTATCCCTATTAACCAAATAGGTACTTTCACAACACTACCATATTGCTCTAGTGTCTGTTTCATTTTATCAAAAGTTACTATACCACTACTTAAATACTCTTCTAAATTTCCCGTTGCTGTAATATATATTAAAAGATCTACTTCCATTGATTCTTCTAAATGAAGAACTTTAAACATATCATAAAAACCTAAGCCCCAATTCCCAAATTGAACTTCACCAACTACTGTTGGACTTTGTTTAGGTACCATTATATCTTCACCTTGAAATTGGGTAGTAGGTACTTGATTCTGTTCAACAATCTCCTTCCACTCTTTGTTTCTCTTCAACTGTCTATTCCATTCATTCTCTCCTCTATGCATCGCTCTTCTGCCAAAGCATAAGTTTCTAAAGTTTTTTATATTGTATTCACTATCAAATAAAGCAAAGTCGAACCCTCCAGTTTTAGGGGAGTCATACAATACACCCTCTTTACATTCAACTTCAAACTTCATATTCACAATAGTTTTTAAGCTATTTTTTAATGCTTTGTTTAAAGAACCTGCACTTACTCGTTTAAAATACTTCTCTTCCTTTTCAGAAACTTTAAATTCTAATCCGCTTAGCTTACTTTCAATACAAAGTTTAATATCATTTTCCAATTGAATATGCTTATTCAAGAATAAATCTGAATGTCTATGGAATAGTTCGTTTGCTATAAATAATTCCCCATCTTTTTTTTCAATCCATTCTTCCTTACTCTGACTATCTATTTCAATCATTAAAATTTCTCCCCTTCTCAACAAAATAACTTAAAAATATAGCATTTAATCTAATAGACTAGTACATCCTCTTTAACCTACTTTTAACCATTATCCAAAATGAGCTTTTCTATGACAATTAGGACATAGCGCTGTTGCATTTTCCACAGTGTCCTCTCCACCTTCAGATAGCGGAACTATATGATGCACCTCTAAATATGGTGTACCGTCCTTAGCACGTTTAAAAGGCGCCTCTTGTCCACATTCTTCACAATATCCATTAGCTCTCTCTAGTATTTCAGCAATCACATCTGGATTTCGTTTATATTGAGTAGTAACCACTTCAACCACTTCAGGTATTTTTTCCGCTTGTTCTAATCGATTTTTACGTTTAGAACTATCAATATTTCGAGATTTCTCTACTCTTATTTCTAGATCACTCTCATATTCATTATTAGTAAGGTTATGTAAAGTTCTATAATGGTCAATTTTTCTCAATTCAAACCACTTAGATCCATCCTCTTCTTCAACATGTTTTACGTATTTGAATACACCATGTAATACACATTTCGTGTCTTCTTTAATAAATACATAGATTGGTACATTTGTGTCTTTAGTACTATAAATAGCAGAGTTATCTTGGTACTCTAATTTGAATTTATTGGCTCTATTTTTAAAATAATATTTTAAAACTTCTTTTTCTACTAACCACTCATTTGCATATTTCCCATCTTCTAAAGTAACTTTAATAAAAATAGCGCTTAATTTAGGGGATTTTCCTATTAAATAGATACCTTTTCTAATAGCATAATCCCTAGCAAAATTAGAGATGTCCCACGATGTATATGTCTTTCCAATAACAAAATCACTTAATACTGTTACATCATTTAGATGATGTTGAAATTTCTCTTCGAACTCAGAATATAAATCTTCATACGTTTTTAACCCTCTACTCTTTAGAGATTTATAAACTAAATCTTTTCCATAATCAGGCGAATCTGAAAATCTATCCATATAAATTTTCAAATCTCCTATTTTCTTAAAAGAATTAATTCTGTTCATGGTACTTCTAACCTTATTCTTAATCTCCTTATTAATATCAGGATGGTTTAGCGCTGGTATATCCACCTCGGATAAAATAAAATCAATTGCATCCTTAATCATATTTTCACTTCCTTAGCCAAACAAATATGCCGTACAATTCACAAACTATATTTTACCTTAATTTCTCAAAGATAACCATTTACTTTAATAAATACCACAAAAATAAGAACCTCATCCGCAATTGCAGAAGAGGCTCTCATTTACCTGTCTTGCTATTTTCTTTTCAGCACGTTCTATCATAGATTGTACTGTACTACACGTAATGTCTAAATATCTAGCAATTTCTCTAAATGTTAAACAATATCCTCGAGACATTAGATACACTTCTTTCTCCCGCTCCGTTAACAATGATAAAGCATCTTCTATCCTAATTTTATCCCATTCACCAATTGCATGCTCTTGCTGACGATTGTCCCACTCATATAAATTATCATCCATACTACGAAAATATCTTTGCATTAAAAGCGGATCGCATATTCTTTCACGTTGATATGCAGCTAATCTTTCAATCCCTCTACGATTTCCTGGTCTTCTCGCCTTTTTCATCCATTCTAAGGAATAAGAAATGTCGCTAATCATATCAGTTAGAATCTTTATATCTTCCTCTTTAGCATCCTTTTGTGCCTCTCTCAATTGTCTTAAAGTCGTGTTATATTGCTTAATCAAGTCCTGCATGACCTATCCCTCCTTATAAACAAAAAAGAACACCGTATATAGACTGTACTTCTCTACATAACAGTGTTCTTTTATTACTTTCATATTTAATTTCTACGCTTCTCTCACTACACAAGTAACTTATTACTTATACAGTCAGAGAAACGGAAAACCGTTCCTCATAGACACAAATCGGTAAGTGTAGCTGATGCTTCTAATTAGTTTGGTAAAGTTCAAGAGAGAAATAAAGTGTTGAGGTGCCCCACGCCTCTTTGAACCGAGGAAAGTATGATTAGCAATTGGACATTCGGAAGGAACATCCTCGGCTCAAAGAGAGGTGTAACCCTCTCCCCCGTTGGTCGGACCCTTACTTACGTTTATTCGTGAGTAAACTATAATTAATTGCCCTAGCCCGAGAAATTTAGATAAATCAAGAAACAACATACAGTACCATTTCCGTGGCAGTTCTTATGACACTTTTATAATACATGGATATCCATAATATTTTTTATCTATTTTTTATCTATTTCTTCAAAAATAAATTCCTCTTTCATATTTCTCTCCTCTTGAAAATTACATGTCAAATTTTCAATTAATTTTATATAGATATAATTCAACAAAGGCTTTACTTAATTCTTCATACAACAACTTACTTAATCATAATAAAAAAAGAGAGTCATTAGACTCCCTGGCTTCTAAAGCCCCATAATTGTTTAGTAAAAAAACATCTAAAAGAATGAATAATCATTAAATATTTTTGTCACTAAATCGTCTGGTATTCAATCTCTAATAATTCTCTATACATAGATATATATAGTTCTCTGAATTCCTTATCAAGTTTTTTCAATTCTACTATACTTAAATTTTCTGGATGATCTCCAATTCCATAAGATAGTGCATAATAATCCACTTCAAATTCTTCAAAACTGCTCTCATACATTTTCTGTTCAAAAACCGCTAACATTTCTTCACATTTCCCAGATGTTTTTTCAATACTCTGGATTAATCGTTCTTTCTCATCCACATTGTTTCGGAAAATTTCTTTGACTGATTTTTTTATCTTTTCGATCTCTTTTAAATCTACTTTCACCTCAGAATCTACGTTCCCATCAGTATATAATTCAACAAATTTCCCTGGGTGCAATATTTTAAGTGTTTTGCCATCACTCTTTTCATAAAATTCTTGAACTAGCTCTACCCTAGCACCTAAAACATTTCCTTTGCTATCTTTGTAGACCCAATCTTCTTTGTTGTCAAATGTAATAAAAATAACATCTTCTTTCAATTCACAAATTTGTAACCAAATAATTAAATCACCAAATCTATTAGCTTTCTTTGCTTTATCTCTAAAACCAGGGGGAATCTCTCTTTCAACTCTTTTTTTCCCCTCATCTTCTAAATCTTTCTCACTTAAAGAGATTTCTGGTTCGAAATAAGACTTTCTAATAATTTCTTCATATTTTAAAAGTATAGGATCATGATCCATATATTCACTTAATTTTAATACAAGAGTATTTAGTTCTTCCTTAAAGGCAATACCACTTTCCTTTAAGGTGTTTAATTGATTATTAAATTCTTGTTGTAACTTCACTACCTTTTCTGCATGATTATCCTCTAAAACATTAATAGCCGGTAAAATCTTATCTAATTTTTTAGGTGGTTGAGTATTCTTAATTGAATCTACAGTATTAATAAATTGCTGTAATTCGTTAGTTATATCTTTTATACGCTTAGGTCTATTCTCGTTAAATTCTCGTATAACATAAGAGGGAATCTTTAAGCGTTTTTTATTTGCTAGCTCATTTAAAATATTTAATATAGCCTCGAATGTAACCGGTTTTGTTTGGTATGCTGATAATAATACGTTCGTGTCTACTACAATCGTTGCTTTCTCTATCATTTCTTCTAAAGGTTTCGTGTTAATAAATAATTTTTCTAATTCATTATGCATTTATAAATCTCCTTATATTAAAATTAGAATAATTATACCAAATTATAGAAATACCTTCAAAAATTTCTTAGCTTCTCCCTTTTTCTACTTCTAAATCGGTCATAAAAATCTATCCATTATATACTCTTAGCTGTTCAATAGCTAGCTTTTCCGCATGCTCTTCACTATCTATCAAAGAAAACCCTTGATTAATAGAACTCCAGAACTCATATCCACAATCCTCCATCCACCTATAGACTTCCGTTGTATACAAGCCATCTTTTCGTTTTATTATTTCTACCTTATATTGTTTACTTGGAGAATATAGTTCTCTCACTACTTGTCCCATAATTTGAATTACTCCTTAACATGTTTTTTAGAAAAACAAAGTCTATTTACTTAATTTATAAAATAAATCAGGTATCTTTATAATGCAATTATTAAATTTTATTGATACACTATTATATGGTCTATTACATGAGTGTTAATAGGTAATTTCACTCTTCAACAAATGCCTATATTCTAAACGCACTTTGATTTATCATAAGACATAAATTAATCATAAGAAGGTGTTTATATTGAGAAAACCCCATTTTGGTTTTATCTTGCTATTATTCTTATTTCTTGTTCCAAACATGACATTTGCTGAAAAAGCATCTACTTCCGGTCAGCCTAAAGCTAATCAACCTAAGGAATGGGTGAAAATTGATGATGGCTTATACCAATTCAATTTTACAAAAGATACAAATGAAATGACTGAAGCAGACAAATCCGACCTATTCTTCAAAGAGCTATCTCAATTTAAAAAAGATCATTCAGACGAACGAGTTATAGGCTTTCAATCAAAAGTTTCTGAAAATCCATCCCATTCTATCATTGGATTCACGGTAGCTACAGAGAAAAAAGAGATTAATAAAGCATTTATAACTGCCATTTTTACAGGTATTGTTACTGGGTTAATTGGACTTTTAACCTTATGGTACAACCTTAAAAATAATAAAAAAACTCTTTTTGTTGATACAATAACAGCTGAACGTGTAAAGTGGATGGGACAATTACGTGAACATATATCAGAATTTCTTACTTTGGTAACTTATCACAATGAAAAAAATATTCTTAACGAACAAAAAGATAAAAGTGATTATATAGACAATGTTGTAAGACTAGCCGCAAAAATCAAACTACATTTAAACTATCGAGATAGACGTGATCAAAAAATACTTAGAATTGTAGATGAGTTTGTAAGTGATATAAAAGAATTATATCTAACTGTTTCACTTTATGAGAAAGATCCTGAACAAAGAATGGAGCAACTTATTGAACCTAAGAATCCAGAGATACAGGAGGAGATAGCTAGAAGATGTTCTAATCTTGCTAAGAAAAAGAAACGAGGGCTTACTTCCACAGAAATCAATGATATTATGGATACCGTTTTCACGGAGTTTATTCACAAAATCAACGAGCACTCAAAAAAAGAAGCTAAAGCCTTAAGAATACGTTTAGAAACAAATACTTCAAAATTACTTTCACTTACTCAAGCCTATTTAAAAGATGAATGGAACCGGGTTAAAGAAGAAGCAGAATCAGGAAATATATCCAAAAGATAAATCAAAATAAAAACAAACGCTA
The DNA here is from genome assembly GCF_022664295.1 of Bacillus cereus group sp. BfR-BA-01311. Classification (NCBI taxonomy): domain Bacteria; kingdom Bacillati; phylum Bacillota; class Bacilli; order Caryophanales; family Bacillaceae; genus Bacillus; species Bacillus cereus group sp. BfR-BA-01311. The sequence goes on along the minus strand of NZ_JAKUHC010000023.1, from coordinate 14,060 downwards.
TAAAAAGCGTTTGTTTTTATTTTGACCTTAATCTTTCATCAAAAAATTTAGAAACTTTGGTGTCCTTAGATAAATCCATCCATAAAATTTTTGGTGCGTGCTCTTCACCAAAATATTTTCTCGCCGTCTCCATTCCACGAACTATTACATACATACTCCCATAAAAAGCAAGAAAAGTTACAGATTTTATGTCTCCATTTGAAGGCTCATCTAAAAAGGCCCAGCCAGTAACAACTAATGTTACTATACCTAAACTAATTTCAAATAAAGCATATAAAAGTAACGTACTTTTATTTTGTTTAAATCTATATAATGTGTGCGCTACTTTTAAATAAGCATAGGCAATTACATATACGAGAATAAGATAAACTATCAGTTTAGCTAAATACGGAATTATTTCAGTATCACGTATAATATAGAAACCATATTTCATTACTAGTAAATAAAAAACAGAAATAAGTATATAAAATCCAATCGCCATTATTGCTGAAGTGATTTTTTTGCATTTACTCACTCTAATTTCTTCTTCAGTAGTCTCTTCACCAATTTCCTTATTAATTTCCTCTAAAACTTTTTCTTTTACTTTTTCTTTTATTTGCTCTTTTATTTCTTCTTTCGTTTCTTCGATAACCTCCTCCATTAATTCTTCGATTATTTTTTTATTCATTTTGTATTCACAACTCCCTTCCAGTATGGCCCGAAATTTTTTCACCTAGAAATTATTGCATAATTTTTTATTATTTTATATACATATTTAGAAGTATTTTATAATTTACAACCTTTTTTATTTATTTCCTCTACTTCAATTCCTAATTTATATGCCAAATTACATAGAGCCTTATTTCTCTTCCTATAATAATCTGGCTGAGACATATTCAATATCCTGCACATTTTTATCCAACTAGGCTTCTCTTTCCCTAGATAAGCTAACTCAATAAGCTGCTTATCCCAAAAATCCAGCTTCTCTACGCCTTTTCGTATTTCTTGGATATAATTGATTCGTTCTAAAACTGTTTTACTCATGCCGATCACCTTACCATTTTGTACACGTTCAATATCTCTTTCATCTATATTTAATAAAAACAAACGATACTTTTTCAAAGCTTGAAGCACATTCTTTTTCGTCTGCTCTTTGTTAAGAACAGGTAGGGCAATATCCAACATACTCTCACTCCTTCACCATTTTCAAAAATGTATCCAACGGCATAACTACTAACCACGGTTTTCTATCCGCTTTTATCGCTAGTGCATCTGGCTGTTCACGTTCATCCTCCAACCAGTTATATAACGTCTTGAATCCCTCTTTCCTTGCTTTTACTTCCCATTCAAGACCTAAACCCTTCACATCATTTGAGTACCCGTCCATCGCACCAGAGAGAGGTACACGAGCACCACCTATCAAACTAGCAAATTCTCTTTCACGTCTCATTCCTTTATCTCGTTGACTTTTCCCCATTTATAAATCTCCATTCCTTTAAGATGAAATTTTTATAACCTTTTTGCTATCTCGTATACTACGTCCACAGTTACTCCATTACCAGCTTGCTTATACAATTGACTTTTCGATGTTACTGCAGCTGCCTTATCAAAATATGAATCTGGTATCCCTTGCAATCGCCAAGATTCTCTTTCAGTAAGCCACCGCAACTTATCATCACTCGTTAAGATGGCCTGTTCTCTAGATGTGAGAAGAGTTTGTGCTACTCCCTTACCAACACGCCCTCTTCTCGTTTTCGATTTAGGAAAAGCTAAATTAACCGTGTCACCGTGGTATGCAATGTTGTATCCCTGTTTTGTAGCTTCACGAACAAATACTTTCCCTTCGCAGATACCAATTACACAATCTTTTACTCGATCCAGGTCAACTAAATACTCGTCTGGTGTCTCGTCCTCTAAGATGTGCGACAATGAATAGTCTCGTTCTATTTTGAGGAATTCCGCACTCGGTTGAGGTGATAGTTTGCCATTCTGCATCATACCCGACTTCATCCAAGCTAGAGAGAATACGGAAAAGGTCCCATCCTTTATTAACTCGTAACAAATTTTCAACGTTTTCAAAGAGTAATCGTGAGGGTTTTTTAACTTCATCTGCTTCCCTAATGATTCGTATAACCTCTCTGAAGAGTCCTGATTTTTCTCCTGCCAATCCTTTTTGTCTTCCGTTCTTTGAAATGTCTTGGCAAGGGAATCCAGCACACCATACATCTGCTGCTGGTATGGTTGATCCGGTAACATTTCTGATGTCATTTTCAGTCCATTCTCCCTTCGTATCATGTATAGCTTCATAAGTGGCTCTAGCATCCTTGTCCCACTCAACCCAACCAATGCATTTATGTCCGGCTTTTTCTAGGCCCATCCGAAACATCCCGATTCCTGCGAATAGATCTATAAAACTAAGATTCATATAGCCACCTCGCTTTCTATTCAACTCTAATAAAAAAGCATTTTTATTTAGTTTCTGTTACTTTCCATCTCCGAAAAACTCATCTACCCACTTTTCAACTTTTACAACTTCTTGCCTTAATTGTTCTGCTAACTCCGCGATTTCAGCTTGAGCACCTTTCCCTTTTCTACGTTTATTGTAGAAGTCTAAAAGCCCTCGTAAATTGACTGTTAAGACCAGGTTAGTTGTAGCCGCATTTGGAAGTACACTGCGAGCATCCTCAGCAGGAATTCCCAATGATCTAAGTAGATCATAATCACTTTGTAGTTTGTACATCATCTCATTGTAAGCTTTAACTACTTGTTCTCCTTTAGCTTTAACAGTTTCAGGCACTATATAATCAAACCCGCCTATCTTATCATCACTTCCCATACGTACATATCTTTGAGACTGGACTGAGTAACTGAATCCTACACGGTGACGTGTTAACTGAGTGAGTAACGCTCTGCTAACTCCTTCTACTGCAAAGGTATATGTTAGATGCTCTAGTGTTGAAGTATGCCCCGAACCTACAATATGTCTAATGAGCCGATTTACTTCTTTCCCACCTTTTCCATCAGTTGCTTTGCCCTTGAAGTACTTCTCTCCCTCTAAAGTTACAATCCTACTAGGTTTATTTGGCGAGTAGCACGTACGGATTGCTGATAAGGCTATCACTTGCCCATGAGTAGGATCAAACCTTTCCTCTCCAATACCAGATATATGAGACAAGTACTTAACAAACTCCTCAGATAATTGCGTATGTGCTAGTAGCTTTACATCCATATTTAAATTCTCCATTTCTTAATGAATTTGTAACCTTGTTAGACAAGTTTTTATATACTGTAATTAATCCTTTCTTATAAATTAAGCTCGTCACTTGAATTATAAAAATGGGGTTATATCCTATAACCTTTTCAGGAATCATCCATATTTTATTTCTGAAAAAGTGCTTTATTTTACTGAAAGGTGGTTGCAAAAACAACCGCCTTTTTATTTATGGCACAATGAAATTTTCATTTTATAACTCTTTATTTTTTATGTTTTACAATCTTAGATCCTGTAAACACCTATAACTCTTGTACCTAATTTCATCTAACAAGTTAATAGTTTCACGCTCCTCTCTATCGTATAATGATATGAAAGGAGGTGATTGCTATAAATAATGAATCTATAGTCCAACTAATTGAGTTTTTGAAATTAAATATAATACCGATTGCAGCCTTTTTAATCTCCTTAGCAACTTTTATAATTACGTTTGCTAATTTTCGGAGAAATAGAGCTAGCATTAAGTGCAGACAACTCAGAGATAATTGGATAGCCCACATACTTAAACCCGATAGGATAGATCCAAAAACACCTGATGTATATTGGCACAATGATTTTAGGGTAATTTTAGACGTTATTATTACCAACGAAAGTGCACTACCAATTTCCATTATCGAGTTCACTTTAAACAATAAGTTAAACTTCAATTCTTATAGTAAGCCCAACGATGAATATTCCGTCACTACAAAGGCAGGAAAAGAAATACATAATGGCGTCTTATCATTCAGTGGGGATGAGCAAAAGTTAATATTTCCGATAAATGATACATGGTTAAAACCTGTAATAGATATACCCCCATATACTTCCTTAAGGGGACATTTATTTTTTCACTTCAATGAGATAGACGATGTAAATATTGGTAATAACACTCTAGAAATAGTTACTTCTAGAAAAACTTTTTCTTTTCAGGTAAAGATATCTGACAACGTCCATTCTGTCCTTCCGCTACCAAATAGTATCCTTGAGGCTCGTGATGAAAAGTTTTCTTAAAATCACCCCTCAATTCTTCAATGTAGCTATCTAAGTCTTTCTTTCTAGTATCTTGAATGTAAATTTTAGTTGAAGCTAGTTCACTCGCTATTGTTCTAGCTTCCTCTAATTTTTTTACTATTTTTTCAACCTTCTCTTGATTCTCCTCTAAACCAAGTACCAATAAATCACTCATAAACTTAACCCCCACTTTAATAGATTTTTTATGCAAAATAGCATTTTTATTAAAAATAATGACCTCATCTATTTGGACACATTTACCAGTATTTTTACCAAAAAATTCATGATATGGTTAATTAGTCGAGTACGTCATTACTTGACACTTACCCTTAGAAGCCCTGCAGATAATTGGGGCTTCTTTTATTAATATATAGTTGTCAAAATAATCAGTTGAGTGTTAAAATACCATAGATTCTCCTTAAGGAGTTATCATGTACTTAAACAAGAGTTTAAAAGTTCTCGAATCTTAGCCCCTTGGAGCGCCCTTCAAGGGGCTGAACCAATTAAAATAACACTTTTGTTAAGGAACTGAATAAAATTTAAACCTGATTAATATCCGCTATTCTGTCTCTCAAAGTTTTCCGCATTCTTTTCCTTATACGAATCAATAACATCCTCATACGTAAATCCGTACAAATAGCAAATACGAAAGAAAATGCCAAACGCTCTTCTCAAATGCCCCATCGTTGTAGTTAAATCTCTGTACTGACACCATGCTCTTTTTGCGGTCAACACATCTTGCATATACCATTCGAACAGCATATTTACATTGCTCGTATCTTTTCTCATAATTGATTGCATACTGAAAGATGGAATGAGCTCATGTCTCCATGTACATTTATCTAATTCAATTACAATGTTCATAAGAAAATGGAGACCATCAATTAACTCTTCTAATAGTCCATTCTTAGGAACTCCAAATCCTGTACTCCACATCTTAAATGCTCGAGTTTCATTCCATGCTTCACTGATCTCCACTAGTAATGCACGAAACAACATATCCATTTTGTCATTTCCTTTATATCCAATTCGTTTATCCAGTTCTATTTGCATTTCAAATAGTTCCGTAATATCAAAGTTTTGTTTCTTCTCTTCAGATGTAATTGTGTGTAGCTGAATCATTATAAGTTCACTCCAAGTTTGTATTTTAGTAAGAATATAGTCACACCGATTAAAAGCCAGCTGGCTAAAATGATTGCCATTTCCTTTTTAAAGCTCACTCTTCTCCCTCCAACATTTCCACTAACTCCTCAAACGAGCATTCGAACAAGTCTCGAAGCCCGTCTTTGGATTTATAAATACCTCTATTAATCAGTTGATCTATGATGTGTTGATGCAAAATTACCCCACCATGTCCTCGACACAAAATTGTAATTCCATACTTTTCACTGGAAAGTATTTTACTGGAGTATCTTTTTCATTAATTGCTACACAACCTAAAACACCCTCAAATTTATTGTCTTCAGTCTGAACAACTACTTTATATAGGACATCTTCACGTTCACAAATGTCACCTAATTTAAACTCGTCCATTTTACGATTCTTCTTATAAAACACCATAAAACGCTCAAATTCTTCTAACTCTTCATCAGTTGCTTTTCGGAATGTACGTCCCTGATATCTTTTGAAAGAACATCCATTTTCATAGAAACGATATTCCCCTACTTTTAACCCCATGATTAAGTAATACTTAGTTTGAGTCTCTTCTTTTAAAATTCCGTACCATTTCCCATTTAAACTTTCCATTACAAACATCTCACCGCACTCTAAATTCAATGGCTTTTCATAATCTACAAACTCGTTTTCAAAAAAGAAATTCATACCGATTGCAGATGGTACAATACGCTGACTACTAATTCCTAAAACCTCATGCTTACCTTTTTTTAATGTGTGTGCAAAAAGATCATTCTTTTCTTTAATCCAATTCGTTTTCATTCTTTCAATCGCTTCAAATCCTGTATATGTTTTCATTCTTTCCCCTTCGCTTTCTTTAACATTTCTTCAATCCGTTTTCCCGTAGTATTTTTATAGTCTTCACATGACCATTCAGCGTTGTTTGTCGGAGATGGTGTAAATACCATTCCCCAACTACTAACGCTTGAAATATGGACATCAGGACGAATTACAGTAATGGTCATAAAAGCTTATCCCTATTTTGTTTCTCTAAAAGAGTAGCTGATAATACCATTGAACTAGATTCTTCACATTTGCGGCATAACGCATGAAAATCCTTATCCATAAATCCTCCATTTGGATGAATTTCTAAGCGATTATGTGCATCACAATGTTTGCAGTACCACTTCACAATTATTGTCTCTATCATTAAAATCTCTCCTTTACACCCTCTTAAAAAGGCAACTTTCTTTTCCGCTTATCTCTTGTATACTTAAACTCAATATGTCTGTATGTGTTGAACATACGAGATGTAATACGTTCGTCGTAAGCTTTCATCACAGCTTCACCTGTGAGGTTTGTTGTAATGATTGTTTTCTTTCCCTGTCTTCCATCAAAGACTTTAAACAGTACACGATTCACAAATGCAGTCGCCTTTGGATCAGCAGCATCCATATCACCTAACTCAGCACCCAAATCATCAATAACTAATAAATCTGCACTAATTAGTAAATTAACAATGCTATGCTCAGACTCCTCAGATTGCCCATTGAACGTAGAACGTATATAGTCAAATAGTTCTGATACAGAAACATAAAGAACCGTCCCTGTGCTATTCTCATTCATTTCATGAGCAATTGAATAGGCAAGATGACTTTTACCAGCACCCACTTTTCCAACTAGAATTAAATTAAACCTCACATCATTCAAGTAATCCTCAAGTGCTCGTTTTGCTAGGGTGTAATTCTTTTCATCCTCTTCACAGTCAGATTTAAAAGTTGAGAATCTAGCAAGTTTAATTGTTTCATCTTTAATCAAGCTCTTATCGTAAAACATACTTTTTCGTTTTCTCTGTTCCTTCTCATCTCGGAATACATTCATTTCCGCTTCTAGCTTTTGATTATCTTCTGCCAACTTACATACTGGGCAAACTACTTCACCATTTATCTTCATGTATCTAACATTACGTTTACGTTCTTTTTTACAAACCTCACATGTATCAGAAAGGAAGATCATCTTCTTCGAAAGGGTCTTTGCTATATCTGTTACCTTTACTAGAGCCATGTTTTCCTTCCACCTTTCCTTGTTGTAAATAGCCTTCAAACTTTGTACCAAATAATGTTTCTGGTCTTAGATACTTCGCTTGTTCCGTTCTTAGCCATTCTTTAGCTTTTGTATCAATCACAGTTTTAAAGTTATCCACAGTGAATCCTTCTATTAATCTACTTTTAATTAATGACTGTGTTTTCTTAGATGTTGAACGGTAACTACTACCACACACGTCGTTGAGATAGTTTACTATCTCGACTATATATTCTTTTGCTGTAGTCTCTGTTGTTACTCTCTGTGTATTCTCTGGTATTGGTCGGTTCAAATTGACCTCTTCCATCGGGTCAACTTGACCTGTTCGTGGGGTCAAATTGACCTCATCGTCGGTCGATTCTAACTGACGGAGAAATGTATAATCTATTGAGTACCATTTCGTTTTATCAAACTTTTTCTTGTTATAGTTCCCAATAACCAATACATTGATATTTTCAAGGTTTTTAATGGTCCTTTTAATGGTCGATTCTCCCCAAAAAGGAAACTGTTCTTGCCATTTTGGAACGCTGTTATAAATCCACGGTCTTCCATCATAAAAATGTTTGGAACGCCTTAACCAATAGTGTATCTGTTGTAAAAATATTGCTTCATTCAATCCAATTTTCGTTGCCAGTCCTGGAAGAACAAGTAATGGTTCTTCATGAATTAATAAATTACTCATCTCTTCACCTTCCTCATAACAACCTCATAGTAAAATCCACGGTCACGATCCATCACAAGGCAACCTTTAAACAGATGAGGATTTTCATCATTTCTATGTTTAATTGTTTCTAATACCTTTCGAATAGGAAATAAATAATCAAACCCTTCATTCTCTAAACGACGACAGCGCTTAAGTAATTCAGATAACCTTTTATCACGTAAATACCGAGTACCTAAATTCCTATTCAAAGCTATTGGCATTGAACCATCTCTTACTATCGTTTTCATTTCAGTCACCCACCTATTGCGCTTGCTGTTGCTTTTCTTTCGCTTCGTTTAACCACGATGTTATTGTTTTTTGTAACTGAGATGCTTGTTGCACTGTCATTCCTTTGAAAGATTGAATTCCTAATGACTGTTTTACAGTATTTTTTGTTTCTTCAAATGGCATGTTATACACTTCTGATAACTCCCTAATTTGCACATGAATAGCTTTTATTCTTTGCTCATTTGCAACTTCTGATTGTCCAGCTTTCTCCTGTAATGGAACGTTATCTAATTGCTTAGCTGCTTGTTTTGGTTCATCATCTTGTGGAATATCTTCACCCGAATAGATGTATAAACCTAATCCGTGTAGTGCAATGGCTTTTGCTAGACACCTTTGAATCGACGTGTTTATTTGGAATGATGTAGGTTTTGCGATCGGCTTATTATAGTTATCCAATACAGGATGAATTTGCGAACGTGTGATGTTATTTACCGTTACTTCAACTTCTACAAAGTACCCAACTTCTGTTTTCATATAAGGTAATCCATCAAACCTAACAACTTGCCATGTGGCATCAGGATATTTTTTTAGAAGTTGATCTACAGCCCATGACCAACTTAGATAACTAAAACGGCCCTTCTTCTCAACATGTTTACTGACGTCAATAACTGCTAATTCTGCAAAGTAATTTTTAGTTTCACTCATCGTATTCTCACACTCTCACCTTGTTTTAATGAAATACCATCCCACTTCATACCATTCTTAATCGCTAATAATAACGCTTTTTTATCTACCTTCGGATTCTGCGGAATCATGTATTCTGGTGGAATAATTGCATCCTCTGCAATATCTAAACTTGCTGGATTCTTTTGAATGCCTACTGTTATCAATGCACCTTTAATCCGCTTTTTATCCACAGCAACCATCTGATGATATAAATAGTCCTTAATATTTTTACAGCTGTTCTCAAAAGACTTACGACGTTCAGCCAAGCGATTTTCTTCTCCCTTAATCACTTCAACTTGCGCTTCTATATTACGAATCAATAACGCTGCACCTTGTACTTTATCTTCAATTGCTTCACTGATTGATTGAAGTGTATCGTTAATTACCTCTGGATCTACCCCGTCTTCAATCATTTGCTGTAATTGATTGAAGTTACTTGTTAATTCGTAGAGTTTCATAGTTTTATAGCCTCCTAAAATGGCATACTGCCATACGGTTTATTAGTTAATATGGTAATCACATAATCTATATCTAACCTTCTACAGGTATCTGCTTCCTGTGCGGATATAAGTTTCAAACTACTTACAGCTTTTTCAACCTGCTTTTGTAGTAATTGATTTTCTATTGTCTCTTCCATGTAATCACCCCATGTGATATACTGACCTTGAATTTGTTTTTTATCGGGAACCCACTGCAATGGGTTTCTTTTTATTTATATAAGACCTTTTGAATAACATCCTCTTTAATTCCAATCTTTCGCATACGCTCTACAACATGTTGAACTCTATCATTTTCTTTCTTTTTAAATATCAATTCCTTTAATTGCTTATCACACTCTTTGGCCTTTTCTCCACATGCCTCATACTCTTTACAAGTCTCATAGAATTCTTTTGTTTTACCCTCTACATTTTTCTTACTTGCAATACGAGTTAACAAAAACTGATTCTTTATGTAGTTCTCCTTCTTATTGCGTAATGATTTCGCTAACTCAGCATCCTCGGGTAACACTAAATTTTCAATTCCCACTAGATTCACCTGCCTTTTTCAAAAGAGCATTTAAACATACAAACCTATTTTCAATTAATCGACGCTGCTTTTTATTTGGTAATTTATAATGTGCGAGTAGTCTAAGATAATCAGATACTTTTACATTGTTGTAATCGATTGTAAACATGCTTAATCCATCCTTTCTTCTGCCCATTCAACTAAAAATGCTTGTACTTGTTTTGCTGGAAAATACCATTTCTTACCCACTTTGAATTTTGGGAAGCGTGGGTCAAAGAAAAACTGATCCTGAATTGTATTCCACGACATACATACACGTTTTTTAAGCTCCTTAGTATCCCAAAAGGCTAACTCAGCATCGTACTCTTTAACCTTCTTTTGAATTTCTTCCACACATAATTCCTTCACAACATTTTCATCTATTTGAACATTGAACATAATTATTCCCTCCTTATTTTTAAACCATTGGTCTCCAGCCGTTTATAAAATTCAAAGCTTCCTCGAAATCCTTCTTCAATATGTCCCTATAACTATTCACATTGAATGCATCTTTCAAATTACGTCCTAGTAATCCGAATAGCTTGCGAGTAGAGTCATGTACTTCTTTATCTACATGCTCGTTTCCCCATAAGAAGTAGATTCTTTTGGCTTTACTTTTTTCCAGAATACGTTGCTGACCGTAATCAATAGTTAATTGCGTTTCAATTTTTTCTTCCAAAGATGTAACTCTGTTATTTAAATCTATTGTTCCTGTTGCTAGCAATTTAATTTGACTATAAGTATTTCCTAGCATTTCTTGTTCCCCTTGTATTCGCTTCTCCATTTCCTCAAATTGCGTAACATATGTAGCAGTAAAAAGTACTCCCTTTTCACCGTTTAGTTTATTTGCTACCAAGTCACACCCTTTACGAGTTAAGAGATATTTTTTGTAAGCTTTGTTATTACCTTCAGTTGTATAATTGTCCTCTACAAAAAAATTCTGAGAACGCATTTTTGCGTTTTCTAAAATCTGTATATAATTCTCAATACTTCTTAATAAATCTGTGTGACGTTTACCTATCATATTTGCGACTTCTCTACTATCAACTAATAATTTGCCACTTTGATTTACAACTCTTAATGAAAACTCCTCTTCCACAACAGCTAACTGATCGTACATTTAGAATCCTCCTCACGCTTGTTCACTTGTATTTCCGTCATTTTTACCAATAAATTAAGGTCTAACTCCAAAACAGAAGCTAACCTTATAAAAGTTTTTAGACTAGGGGTATACCTGTCATTCTCAATATCGGAAAGGTAATTCCTAGATATAGAAGCTGATTTTGATACTTCAATTTGTCGCAACTTTTTATTTTGACGACTTTTTTTGACTATCATCCCCAGTGTCTCATGATGTTCCATCAATTAATCACCGCCTTACAAAACTCATTGTACGGTATTTCCGTCATATTGTAAATAGATTTTTCATTGTTTTTCCGTCATTTTTGCATTAAACTTTTTATAAAGGTCGATAATACCGACATTTTAGGAGGGAACCAAGCCTTATGAATGTATCAATAAACATAAAAAAATACCGGAAAGAAAAGAAAATGACACAAAAAGCATTAGCAGAGAAAGCTAATATCTCACGCTCTTATCTAGGCGATCTTGAAAGCGGAAGATACAATCCTAGTTTAGACACATTAAGAACAATTGCTTCCGCTTTAGATATTGATATTAATTTATTACTTTCTGAAGACGGCGACACCCAAACTGGTAACCTTACTTCAAAAGATGAGAAAGACATAGCAAAAAGAATGGAAGAAATAAAAAGAGATCTTCAAGGCGAAGACGGATTAATGTTCTCTGGTGAGCCTATGAGTGAAGAAGCTGTGGAATCTTTATTAGATGCAATGGAATACATCGTGAAACAAACTAAAGTAATCAATAAAAAATACGTTCCTAAGAAATATCGTTCTACCGACGATAACTGATGCGAGCTTAGGAGGGAAAACATTGAAATTCGTCATAAGAGATCTAGTCCAACAACTTTGCACAAAATACAACACGAATAACCCCTATGAGCTTGCAGATTGTTTAAAGATAAATGTACTAACTTGGGAATTACATGAAGAAATAAACGGATTTTATAAATACGAAAAAAGAAATCGTTACATCGTTATTAATAATCATTTGTCTCCATCTATGCAAAGAACTGTTTGTGCACATGAATTAGGACATGCAATCCTACACACTCATGCAAACACACCTTTTCTGCGTAAAAATACATTCTTTTCAGTTGATAAATTAGAGATAGAAGCAAATACGTTTGCTGCGCTTTTGTTAATTGATAAAAAGACCATTCAACCTGGTGATACAAAAGCATGTATAGCATACAAAAATGACATTCCAGTTGAACTGTTAGAATTTTATAAGCCTTACTAAAAGGAGGTGAGACATTTTGATTATTGATTTAAACGCCGAACGAGAAAAAAGAAAGAAACGCACCATCAAACAAGAAGAATTTAAAAAGGTCCCTATCGTTGAGAAAATCCATGTTGTTGATGGTGAAATAAAATATGAAGTTTCTGGTTATAAAGAGACTCCTGTGAAGTGGTTGGATGAGTAATCTAGCCACTTTACAATTATAAGGAAAGAGGGAATGTTATAATGGCTAGCTTCAGAAAATTCGGAGATGTTTGGGAATTTCGAGTAAGATTTAAAGACCCTTATACTCAAAAATACAAAGAAAAATCAAAACGTGGATTCAAGACGAAAAAAGAAGCACAACTTGCGGCTGCTGAAGAAGAGAGAAAATTATTAAATGGTTTAGAAGTTGAGATTACTCATACTTCATTAAAACACTACCTTAGAGACTGGTTAAAATTATTTAAGCAAGACAATGTAAGGAAAAACACTTTTATCTTGCATGAACGTAACATCGAAAAATATCTTATCCCCTACTTTCAAAACATGAACCTAAAAGAACTCAAACCAATGATGTACCAAAAATTTATTAACTCCTTAACTGATCAGGGGTACAGTAAACGAACTGTTCAAATTATCCACAGCACAATGAATAATGCTATGAAAAAGGCTGTTAGCTTAAAAAAAATCGAAAACAATCCTTGTGAAGAAGTAGTTATTTCAAATAAGAACAATAAAGAAAGAGAAGGGCTAAAATACATGCGAAGTGAAGACATTCCCCTTTTCTTAAAGACTTCTTATCAATACAACTATATTTATTACATCTTTTTCAAAGCGCTTCTGAATACAGGCATGCGTAAAGGTGAAGCTGCTGCTTTACAATGGAAAGACATAAATTTAAAAGAACATACTATTACTATTTCTAAAACATTGGATTTTACAGCTAAAACAAAAGAAGAATTATTTGGAGATACAAAAACATTTACTTCTAAACGTACTATCATGATTCCTAAATCATTAGTCGATGAACTGCTGGCACATAAAAAGTGGCAAAATGCTAATAAGCTTGTTTTACAAGATGCGTATGAGCATGAATTAGATTTAGTCTTTTCAAGAGTCGATGGAAAGTTCTTACCGAAGTCAACATTGTTCAATGCATTCTCACGCATACTTAAGAAAGCAAATTTACCTAGATTAGAAATACATTCATTACGACACACCCACGCGGTTCTTTTATTAGAGTCTGGTGCAAGTATGAAATACATTCAAGATCGACTAGGACATAAGAGTATAGAAATAACTTCTAACGTTTACTCTCATATTAGCGACAAAATTAATAAAGATTCTATTTCGGGGTTTGAAGCTTATATGAATAATGTATTGGGGTAACTTTGATTTTTTTGTGGGTGTTTTGTGGGTGGATTACTCTTCTTTCAAATAAAAGTGTTTTACCCACAAAATAAAAAAACCCTCAACACGTTGTGTGTCAAGGGTTTGAGCCTCTTAGTATAGAGACATATATTGATCGCGTTCCCATTGGTGAACTTGTGTTCTAAA
>NZ_JAKUHC010000022.1:0-58569 GCF_022664295.1 Bacillus cereus group sp. BfR-BA-01311 | reverse complement strand
GTTCATCCTGAGCCAGGATCAAACTCTCCAATAAAGTTAGTTTGTCTAGCATCTAAAATAAAAATTGACGTTTCACGTTGTTTGTTTCGTTCAGTTTTCAAAGAACTACTTGGTCGCTCATTTGCGACTTCCTTATGTTAACATCTTCGTTAGTTAATGTCAACTAAGCTTTTCAATTTCTTTTTGTCGTTTTCTGCGTTTCCGCATCAGCGACGGTTATTAATTTAACATATACAAACTATTAACGTCAACACTTTTTAATAAAAAATTCTTTTTCTTACATAACGAATACATTCTTCTGTGTTAGCTACTCTCCGGAATAAACAGAAAATGATTTTATATCTTTCTTCCATAGCTTTTTTTACAACTTCATGAATACGCTCATCTTCAAAATCAAATAAAAGTTCCTCTAATTCTCTCTTCAATATGTATTCCATTTCTTTTCTCTCTTCTTTTGTCAACATCAGCCCAAGCAAACAATCACCTCAATAATTCCTTACGCAACAATAAACGTTCCGCTCATTTTCAATTATCACAATCCTATCATCCATTATATCCACTACTTACGATATTAATCCTTTGTTCTCTTTTTTATATTTCCAGCATATATGTAACTGAAAAGGATTGGACAAAGGGGCGTAATATTATGTTTTTCTTTTTTATTACGAGTAAGAGAAATTTTAAACACATTAGCTTAATAGTGATACTGTCCTTATTTACAGCATGGCTACTCTTTTTAAAAACATATTCACATGAATCTGCTTTTTCAACTGCTACAGGCCCTAAAGTAATTTACAAAGGAGACACCGCTAAAAAGCAAGTTGCATTTACGTTTGATATTAGTTGGGGAGACAAAAAAGCAATTCCAATCCTAGATACTCTTAAAGAAAAAGAAATTAAGAATGCAACCTTCTTCCTTTCTGCTGCATGGGCCGAAAGACACCCCGATATTGTAGAGCGAATCATGAAAGATGGACACGAAATCGGTAGTATGGGGTACAATTACACATCCTATACTTCTCTAGAGACAAATGAAATAAGACGAGACCTTTTACGAGCACAAGATGTTTTTACGAAACTTGGTGTAAAACAAGTCAAGCTGTTACGTCCACCTAGTGGCGAATTTAACAAAGCAACCCTTAAAATCGCAGAATCACTTGGATACACCGTCGTGCATTGGAGTAATAATTCAAACGATTGGAAAAACCCAGGTGTAAATAACATCGTTTCCACTGTCTCTAATAATTTGAAAGGTGGAGATATCGTCTTATTACACGCATCCGATTCTGCCCTTCAAACAAATAGAGCTTTACCGCTGCTCCTGCAAAAAATAAAAAGTGATGGATATGAGCAAATATCCGTTTCACAACTTATTTCCAACACAAGTACGAAAAGTGAAGATGTGAAGTAGCTTCTTCCCTACTACTCTTCACGCATAAAAAGCTCTACTACCTTTCAAGAAGGTGGTAGAGCTTTTTTAATCATACCATTTACAACATTATAACTGCTGTTGTATAAAACCTCTCTATTAAGCTGATTTACTTGTTTTTCCGATTAAACGATGTAATACAAGTAATTGATATGCATTACATAACAATAGCGGTATAACCATTAAATATAACCAATCTGTATCATTAATCCGAAGCGCCGGTACCCATTCAAGGATCGTTACAACAACCATAAAGAACAGAGCTGGCACAAATGCTTTTTTATTTGTTTCTTTACTTTTTACATAAGCAACAATTGCTCCAAACACAAATAACATTCCAGCAACAAGTATATTATTCCCTAACGAGACTTCCCCATTTGCAATAAGTACAGATCTTAAATACACAAAATCAAATAATACGAATGCAATAAAGAAGAGCTGGACTGCATTCCATAAAGAAGATGAGCGAAACATCCCTAGTCCAAAACGGTGGATTGTTAAATATGCAAAGAATCCCATTTGACTTATAACACTAAAAATAAATCCTACACCCATCAGCCAGAAAGATACTGCTAAAATCTCCTTACCGTCGAAATTTTGAAAAAATTTATTGTACTTGTCCCACTCCAAAACAAAACCAATAATAACTGTGCTAATCCCACCAAGAAACAACGTCGTTAAAAATAGTCGTACCCACTTGCGGCTATTCACAACACATCCCCCATTATCCTTATATTTCTAATTAAATTGTATCAATGACAATTTCAAAAAGCTAGCCATGTTCATGTATAAATTCCTTAAAGATATTTATATTAAAAAGAGAGAACTGTGCTGAAAGGAGTTCCAACTTATGAAACGGATGCTATTCATTTTCGTTTCTTCTTTTCTACTTATCGCACTTGCAGCATGCGCACAAGGAAAAGAAACGAAATCCGAACTAGATTACGATCAAACAAAGAAAATGATTGTTGATATTTTAAAAACAGATCAAGGTAAGAAAGCTATTCAAGATGTATTAACTGATGAAAAAATGAAACAAGCACTCATACTAGATGAAACAGTAGTAAAGAAAACGATTGAAGATGCCATGGTATCCGATAAAGGGCAACAATTCTGGGAAAAGCTCTTTAAAGATCCTGAGTTCTCATCAAAATTTGCTAAAAGTATGGGGAAAGAACAAACTCAATTAATGAAAACCTTATTAAAAGACCCTGAATACCAAGCAGGCGTTATAGAAATTATGAAAAATCCTGAAGTAGAAAAAATGATGTTACAAACAATGAAGAGTAAAGAATACCGTCAATATCTACAACAAGTACTAACAGAAACTGCTGAAAGTCCACTCTTCCAAGCCAAGATGATTGATATCATTAGTAAAGGTGTGCAAAAAGCTGAAAAAGGCGGATCTGGTAAGAAAGAAGCAGGCGGTGACGGTGGTTCTCAAGGCGAGAAGAAGGAAGAACAGTAAAAAATAATAACTATAATAACGAGTGGACAATTTATATATTGTTCACTCGTTATTACTTTATCTTGCTATTAACAGACAAAATGGACCCCTCTAATTAAGCGAAAGGTTTACTAGCAACAAAAGCCTTATTGTTGTCAGTAACAGGTGAACCCCACTGATTAAAGTTTCACTTTATTTTTGTGTAACAGCTGTTTTATCAATTACTGTTTCAGCTATTTTACTATAAATAATGCCAGTTGTATGTGTATCTTCATATACTGAAGGAGCAAAGTCTTCTTTATTCCAATCGGGTTGTTGCAGTGGAATACGACCAAGAACATTCGTTTGTAATTCGGTAGCTAACTTATCTCCCCCGCCTTTTCCAAATACATATTCTTTCTCACCAGTTACCTTACTTTCAAAATATGCCATATTCTCAACAACACCAAGAATACTATGTTCAGTGCGCAATGCCATCGCTCCAGCACGCGCTGCTACAAACGCAGCTGTTGGATGAGGCGTCGTTACAATAATCTCTTTGCAAGATGGCAACATTGAGTGCACATCTAACGCAACATCACCTGTGCCTGGTGGCAAATCTAGTACTAAATAATCTAAATCGCCCCATTCTACTTCTGTGAAGAAGTGGTTTAACATTTTCCCAAGCATAGGTCCTCTCCAAATAACTGGTGCATTATCCTCTACAAAGAAGCCCATTGAGATTACCTTTACACCTAAACGTTCCACCGGAATTATCTTGTCACCTCTTACGATAGGACGTTTTTCTATCCCCATCATGTCTGGCACACTAAAACCGTAAATGTCCGCATCAATAATACCAACTTTTTTTCCTAAACGAGCTAAAGCAACTGCAAGGTTAACGGAAACAGTTGATTTTCCCACGCCACCTTTTCCACTCGCTACTGCTAAGAATGTTGTTTTTGAATTAGGTGACAATAAAGATTCACTTTGCTCTTCTTCTTGTTCCGGTGCAAACTGAGCTAATTCCTCTTCTGTAAATTCTGCAAAACGAAGTCCAACTGTTGCTGCCCCAAGTTCTTTTACTAACTTTACAATTCCAGACTGCAACTGCATTTGTTCCGCTGTACCGGTTTTTACGATTGCAATTTTAACACTCACATGTTCCTTCTCTGGCTTGACTGTTACCTCTTTAATTGCACTTGTTTCTTTTAATGTTTTATGTAAAAACGGATCTACAATCCCTTCTAACGCTTCAACCACTTGCTCTTTCGTTACCATAATTAGCCCAGCCCCCTGTATGAAAAATAACGTAATGTTAATTGAATTTATCTCTGCGTATTCTTGAAATAAATGCGTTTACATTTCCAGTATAACATATTTTCCGAAAACTTCGTTAACGAGAGAAGCTCAAAAAAATCCTCCTTATTCTGGAGGATTTCCTTTTTCCGTGAAATAACGTAATATACCACGGTATATTGCAGCTGCTACCTTTTGCTGATATTTCTCCGAATTTAACATATACCTTTCGTTCACATTTGATAAAAAGCCGGCTTCAATTAAAGCACCTGGTGTTTTAGAATACTTTAATAAATACACATGCGAAATTGTCTTAGCAGAACGATTCGTGTTCTCTAAACTTGTTCTCAATTCAGCCTGTATAAATTTTGCAGCACGTTCATTTTCAATCGAAGAGCGGTAATAGAACGTTTGTGCGCCTTTCGATCCACTACTAGTTAAAGCATTTAAATGAATACTTGCAAAAAAGTCTACATCAGGTTTATTGATGATTTCTACACGTTTTTTTAAATCCTCTGCTTTACGTCTACTATATGACTTTGTATCTTTGTTAGCTAAATCATAATCTCCCTCACGCGTTAAAATAACTAGTGCACCTTGTTCTTGTAAATAGTCTTGTACCTTTTTTGTAATTTCAAGCGTAATATCCTTTTCTATAATATCCTTTCCACCAACAGCCCCTCCATCTGGTCCACCATGCCCAGCATCTAATACAATTACTTTCCCTGATAAGGGTAAATTCCAAGCTCGCCACGATTTTGTAATTTGAAATTCTTGCTTGACTAAAAAAAACAATACAACCGCAGCGAGTGCAAAAGAGATAATTCGAATTCTCTTCATACCTTTCCTCCTCCAGCTAGTCCCTCTAATTACTTATATGGGACAAGAGGAAAGTTTATGCTTGTCTTAATGAAGCTTTAATCGATATCTTCTTTCACCTTTTTCATACCCTTCTTGCCACCACAATCCTATAAACTGCTGACAAGATTCAAAAAGTAACTCCTCATCTTTCAACTTTATTTCTCGCATAGTCATACTCGTTAAAAATTGAAATAGCGTTTCAGTTAATTGTTGTTCTTCTTCTAAAGCTCTATATTTCACATCAAAAAACGATTCACCATAATAACCAAATTTACTGTATCTCGCTCCTAATAAATAAGATTCTATCCCTAATTCAATACAGTAATCTTCATACTGACGATGAAGCTCTTGCATTTGAAAGGCATCACGAATATTTGAACGCAATGTTTTTAATGATAATTCCCGCAACATCTTCCGCTCGTATTTTAACTGCTTTTCTTTTTGTTTTTCTTGTAAGCTGACAATGACATTCATAGTACATATAAACCTCCCTAATACGTATTAGTCTAAACTTCTAAAGAAGAAGCATACGCGCGGCGGTAGCACTAAAATATTCCAAGCTATAAAAATTGCAAAAGAGGAATGAAACATAAAAAAACCCCAACCAAAATGGTTGGGGTTTGTAGTTCGCAAAAATTAACGTTTTGAGAACTGAGGTGCACGACGTGCGCCTTTAAGACCGTATTTTTTACGCTCTTTCATACGTGCGTCACGAGTTAATAGACCTGCACGTTTTAATGTTAGACGGTATTCTGGATCAGCTTTTAATAAAGCGCGAGAAATACCGTGACGAATAGCACCAGCTTGACCAGTGTATCCACCACCATTTACGTTTACAAGTACATCGTAGTTACCTAAAGTTTCTGTTGCAACTAGAGGTTGTTTCACTACTTCACGTAATGCAGCAAATGGGATATAGTTTTCAAAATCACGACCGTTAATGATAACGCGTCCTTCGCCTGGAACTAGGCGTACGCGCGCTACTGAACTCTTACGACGTCCAGTGCCATAGTATTGAACCTGTGCCAAAGTAAGCCCTCCTTTAATTAATTATCCGCGAAGTTCGTAAACTTCTGGTTTTTGTGCTTGGTGTGGATGCTCTGCTCCAGCATACACGTTAAGTTTCTTAGAAACTTGACGGCCTAAGCGTCCTTTTGGAAGCATGCCTTTAATTGCAAGCTCTAACATTTGTACAGGGTAGTTTGTACGCATTTCAAGAGCTGTTCTTTGCTTAAGTCCACCTGGGTGGTTAGTGTGACGGTAGTAAATTTTATCGTTTAATTTATTACCTGTTAAATGAATTTTCTCAGCGTTAATAATAATTACATGATCACCCGTGTCAACGTGTGGTGTAAATGTAGGTTTGTTTTTACCACGTAAAATGGATGCTACTTCACTAGCAAGGCGACCTAAAGTTTGACCTTCAGCATCAACCACATACCATTTACGCTCAACTTCGTTAGCTTTTGCCATAAAAGTCGTACGCATGTGTTTCCCTCCTCGTTATCTTTTCCATAGAAAAAATCTATTGTTTATCTTAAACACGATTTCCTTCCGGGGCTAATCGTGGTTTTAGAAACAATACCATATGTTATGATATACTTTTGAGTTTCTAATGTCAAGCAAATGTTACACCAGGATTAGTTGTTATAGTTTACCTCCCATAAGTAAAGCCCATGACCTGGAGCCATCTTTCCAGCAAACTGACGATTTTGTTTCGCTAAAATCTCTGGAATGCTATCAGGATCAAGCTTTCCTTGCCCTACGCTAAGTAACGTACCAACAATAATTCTGACCATATTATATAAAAATCCATTACCTACAAAACGAAAAATTATTTCATCATCTTGTTCAATTAACTCGATTTCATAAATTGTTCGCACTTTATCTTTTTTGTCAGTTTTTGCCGAACAAAAAGAAGTAAAATCATGCGTTCCAATAAAATAAGGAATTGCTTTTCTTATAGAGTTGATTTCGAGCGGGTATGGATATTGATATACGTAATTTCTACGGAATACATCCGCAGTCTTTGATAATAATACACGATAACGATATTCTTTTTTCTCAACACCGTAACGTGCATGAAATTCTTCTGTTTTTTTCTCTACTTGCCTAATAACAATATCATCTGGCAACATTGTATTTAAAGCATTACTCCATTGCCACTCTTCAAGAGACAAAGGAGTATCAAAGTGTATTACTTGTCCTTTTGCATGAACTGTAGAATCTGTTCTACCAGATGCCTGAACACGAACAAGTTCTCCCTTATGCAATTTCTGCAATGCTTTTTCTATCTCCTGTTGAACAGTACGATGGTTCGGCTGAATTTGATAACCACAAAAATGCATGCCATCATATGCAACCGTACATTTTATTCTATCCATTTCTCTATTCTCCATTACGATCGCACCCATGCCAAAATACAAGCTAAACAAAATAAGCTGACAATCGTTACTGTATCGCTTGTTTTCCAGCGTAGTTGCCTAAATTTAGTACGTCCTTCACCACTTTGATATCCACGAGCTTCCATCGCAATGGCTAAGTCCTCTGCACGCTTAAAAGCACTGATAAACAGAGGAACGAGCAGTGAAATAATAGCTTTCATTCTATCTTTTATCGGTCCCCCGGCAAAATCAATACCACGTGACGCTTGTGCTTTCATTATTTTACTCGTTTCATCCATTAATGTCGGGATAAAACGAAGAGAAATTGACATCATTAATGCGATTTCATGAACAGGAACCTTTATACGCTTCAACGGCTTTAATAACGTCTCCAAACCATCTGTAATTTCAATAGGTGTCGTCGTTAACGTTAATAATGTCGTCATTAAAATAATAACGAAGAATCGTACAGAAATGTATATCCCTTGCTCTAATCCTTTTTCATATATCGAAAACCAACCAAGCTGGAATAGTACATCCCCCTCTTTATTTGTAAAAATATGCAGGAAAAATGTAAAAAGAAAAATCCATAAAATTGGTTTTAAGCCCGAAAGTACATAACGAATCGGCACTTTTGCAAAAAATAAAGCAATGAGTGCATATAAAAATAAAAATCCATATGAAATCGCATTATTTGCTAAGAAAACAACAAATACATATAAAAAGACAATCAGCAGCTTCGTACGTGGATCAAGTTGATGAATAAGTGAATTCCCCGGGATATATCTCCCAATAATCAACTGCTGCATGATTCATGACCACCTTTTCGTAACACCTGCACAACTTCATGAGTAAGATCCTCTAAAGATAAGGTAGCCTTTGGAATTGAAATACCAAACTTCTCTTCAATTGCACGTTTATACTTTAATGACATAGGAAGATCCACACCAATTTTCTCTAGTTCATCAGCATGTGAAAATACTTCCTCTGCACTTCCTTGCAAAAAGACCGTTCCTTTATGCATAACTACAATCTGCTCCGCATACTGAGCAGCATCCTCCATATTATGCGTTACAAGGATGACTGTAAGACCCTTCTCCTTGTGCAGCTTATAAAACATCTCCATAAGTTCGTTCTGCCCTTTTGGATCTAGTCCTGCTGTAGGTTCATCTAATACAAGCACTTCAGGTTCCATTGCCAGTACACCCGCTATAGCAACACGTCTCATTTGTCCACCACTTAATTCGAACGGAGAACGTGTTAACAGTTCTGGTTCTAGCCCTACAAGTTCAATTGCCTTTCTAGCCTTTTTCCTTGCTTCGTCTACAGATACTCCAAAATTAGTAGGGCCGAAACAAATATCTTTCTCCACAGTCTCTTCAAACAACTGATGTTCTGGAAATTGAAAGACAACCCCTACTTTTTTACGTAGTGGCTTTAGCTTTTTTTCTTTCTTTCCTGCCGAAATCAAATGTTCACCAATTTGAACTGTACCATTTGTCGGCTGCAATAAACCATTTAAATGTTGAATCATCGTCGACTTTCCTGAACCAGTATGACCGATAATGGCATAATAGCCCCCACTTGGAAACGACACGTCTACATCATAAAGTGCGCGTCTTTCAAATGGAGTTTTATATTGATAACGATGTTCTACTTTTTGGAATGTAATCTCCAAAGTTCGTTCACCAAGCTTTCCATTGTAAGATGCGTATTTTGCAAGAGAATTTCATTTCTTTTTAATAATTCTGCTATTTTCACCGAAAACGGTACATCTAAGCCAATTTCTTGGAGCATATGAGAGGATTTGAAAATTTTTTCTGGAGTCCCTTCCTCTAATATTTCTCCCTTATTTAAAATAATGACACGATCTGACTGTGCCGCTTCTTCTAAATCGTGCGTAATTGATAACACGGTAATACCTTTTTGAGTAACAAGTTGTCTAACCGTTTCTACTACTTCACGTCTCCCTTGAGGGTCTAACATTGACGTTGCTTCATCTAGTATTAAAATAGATGGTTGAAGTGCTAAAACGCCTGCTATTGCCACTCGCTGCTTTTGCCCACCAGATAAGGAATGAGGCTCATCATTAAGAAAATCTTCCATACGGACAAGTTGCAAGGCCTGTTCTAATCTTTCAATCATTTGTTCTCTTGGCATTCCGATATTCTCCAAGCCAAATACAACATCATCTTGCACTGTCGTTCCAACAAATTGATTATCTGGATTTTGAAATACCATTCCAATTTGTTTTCGAACATCCCATACCGTTTCCTCTGATAAAACCATTGTATCATTTACTGTAATAGTCCCTGCTTCTGGCAAAAACAAACCATTCAATAATTTTGCAAGTGTAGACTTTCCTGAACCGTTTTGTCCAATAATAGATACCCATTCTCCCTCATATAAGGAAAATGAAACATCTTTTAATGCATAAGTGGCTGCCCCAGGATATTGAAATGATATATTTTCTATCCGAAGTTTCTCTTTTTTCAATAGAAGGCACCCTTTCCTTCGCCAAGTTAGCCTATTTTTATATTTAAAAAAAAGGGCCATGACCAGTTTCTTGAAAAGAACTGTCCTGCCCTTTTAATTATCATTATACTAACTCGATAATTACCATTGGTGCTGCGTCTCCGCGACGTGGACCAATTTTTGCAATACGAGTGTATCCGCCTTGGCGCTCAGCATAGCGTGGAGCTACATCAGCGAATAGTTTTTGAAGTGCATCTTGACCAGTCTCAGCGTTAGCTACTTCATTGCGAATGAAAGCTGCTGCTTGACGACGAGCATGAAGATCTCCGCGTTTACCTAAAGTGATCATTTTTTCCACTACAGAACGAAGTTCTTTTGCACGAGTTTCTGTCGTTTGGATGCGCTCGTTGATAATTAAATCAGTAGCTAAATCACGTAACATAGCTTTACGTTGCGCACTTGTACGGCCTAATTTTCTGTATGCCATTCGTAGTTCCCTCCTTTGTTGATGGGTTTAAATCCTCAGTCGTCTTTACGTAAACCTAAACCTAATTCCTCAAGTTTATGTTTAACTTCTTCTAAGGATTTACGTCCTAAGTTACGAACTTTCATCATATCTTCTTCTGTTTTGTTCGCAAGCTCTTGTACAGTATTAATTCCTGCACGTTTTAGGCAATTATAAGAACGAACAGAAAGGTCTAGTTCTTCGATAGTCATCTCAAGAACTTTCTCTTTTTGATCTTCTTCCTTCTCGACCATAATCTCAGCATTTTGTGCTTCATCAGTTAAACCAACAAAGATATTTAAATGCTCAGTTAAGATTTTGGCACCTAAAGAGATAGCTTCTTTTGGCCCGATGCTTCCATCCGTCCATACATCAAGCGTAAGCTTATCATAATTAGCCACTTGTCCGACACGTGTCTTTTCCACTTGGTAAGTCACACGTGATACTGGAGTATAAATAGAATCAATAGGAATTACTCCTATTGGTTGATCTTCGCTTTTATTTGCATCAGCTGGCGTATACCCACGGCCACGCTTTGCAGTTAAACGCACGCGGAAATGCGCATCTTTTGCTAACGTTGCAATGTGTAAATCTGGATTTAAGATTTCTACATCACTATCGTGAGTAATATCAGCAGCTGTGACAATACCTTCGCCCTGTACATCAATTTCCAACGTCTTCTCTTCTTCAGAGTAGATTTTAAGAGCTAACTTTTTCAAGTTTAAGATGATCGTCGTAACGTCTTCTACTACGCCCTCAACTGTTGAAAATTCATGTAATACGCCATCGATTTGGATAGCAGTAACAGCGGCACCAGGGAGTGAGGATAAAAGAATACGACGTAAGGAGTTACCCAAAGTAGTACCATATCCACGCTCAAGCGGTTCAATTACGAATTTACCATATTTAGCATCTTCGTTAAGTTCAACCGTTTCGATTTTCGGCTTTTCGATTTCAATCATTAACTAAACCCTCCTTCAAAACGTCGAAACCCCGGTTAAACAAAGGTATAACCCCTGTCTAACCGAAAGTCCCCCTTAGGCAGTTCCCGATTGTGCACAACAAGCGATGTTTCTGTACGAAATTTCTCGATAATGCATCATATCCATTATAGACAAAAGGGAAAATTCTATACAGAAAAATTACACACGACGACGTTTTGGTGGACGACATCCATTATGAGGAACTGGAGTAACATCTCTAATTGCTGTTACTTCTAGACCTGCAGCTTGAAGAGCACGAATTGCAGCTTCACGACCAGCACCAGGACCTTTAACAGTAACCTCTAAAGTTTTTAAACCGTGTTCCATTGCAGCTTTAGCAGCAGTTTCAGCAGCCATTTGCGCAGCGAATGGAGTAGATTTACGAGATCCACGGAAACCAAGTGCACCAGCACTAGACCAAGAAAGTGCGTTACCGTGAGTATCTGTAAGTGTTACGATTGTGTTGTTGAAAGTAGAACGAATATGAGCTATACCAGCTTCAATATTCTTTTTCACACGTTTTTTACGAGTGTTTGTTTTACGTGCCATTGTTAGTTCAACCTCCTTTACTTATTATTTCTTTTTATTTGCTACTGTACGACGTGGACCTTTACGTGTACGAGCATTGTTTTTAGAGTTTTGACCACGAACTGGTAAACCACGACGGTGACGAAGACCACGGTAAGAACCGATCTCCATTAGACGTTTGATGTTAAGAGATACTTCACGACGAAGGTCTCCCTCAACTTTAATACGATCGATGATATCACGGATACGTCCTAATTCGTCTTCCGTTAAATCACGAACTCGTGTTTCTTCAGAAATACCTGCTTCAGCAAGAATTTTTTCAGCAGTTGTGCGACCAATGCCGAATACGTAAGTTAAAGAAATAACAACGCGTTTGTCTCGAGGAATATCTACACCTGCGATACGTGCCATTACGAATGCACCTCCTTCTGATTAACCTTGTTTTTGTTTATGTTTAGGGTTTTCACAAATAACCATTACTTTTCCACGTCTACGAATAACTTTACATTTTTCGCAGATTGGTTTAACTGACGGTCTTACTTTCATGTCTCGAACCTCCTTAAAGATTACGGAGTGCTATATTATTTAAAACGGTACGTAATACGACCACGATTTAAATCGTACGGAGATAATTCTACCGTAACTTTGTCTCCTGGTAAAATACGAATGAAGTTCATACGGATTTTACCAGAAACGTGAGCCAATACGACATGCCCATTCTCTAATTCTACTTTGAACATAGCATTTGGCAACGTTTCAAGAACGGTACCTTCGACTTCAATTACATCATCTTTAGCCATTCAATAGTTCTCCCTTCTTCAAATCAGTAACATTTTACACTGCTCTGAAATCCCGGAGAGCCAGCTACTTATAAAGTGGTAAGGATTTCGTATCCTGCTTCTGTAAGAGCAATCGTGTGCTCAAAATGGGCACACCATTTACCATCTACCGTTACCACTGTCCAGTCATCAGATAGTGTTTTTACATATCGTCTTCCTTGATTCACCATCGGCTCAACACAGATGACCATTCCCGGCTTTAATCTAGGGCCTCTATTTGGTGGACCATAGTGCGGGATTTGTGGGTCCTCATGTAAGTCTTGCCCGATTCCGTGACCAACATACTCCCTAACGATCGAGAATCCATTCTCTTCAGCATGGGTTTGAACCGCATGTGAGATATTTGATAATCTCTCGCCTGGTTTTACTTGTTCTAGACCAAGATACAACGATTTTTCTGTGACATCAAGTAGCTTTTGAACAGATTCAGAAATGTTTCCAACTGGATACGTCCATGCAGAATCTCCATGGTACCCATTGTATTTCGCACCAATATCGATACTGATGATATCGCCCTCTTTGAGCTTGCGCTTCCCTGGAATTCCGTGTACAAGCTCTTCATTTACAGAAGCACATATGCTCCCCGGAAATCCGTTGTATCCTTTAAAAGATGGCGTAGCACCATATTTTTGAATCGTCTTTTCCGCTATTTGATCGAGCTCTTTCGTTGTAATTCCTGGAGTAATGTGCTGTTTCAACTCTTGATGAGTCAAAGCAACGATCCTGCCAGCTTCTCGCATGATTTCTATCTCGCGAGGAGTTTTGCAGATTATCATTACGCTAAGCCTCCGATGAGAACATCGATATCAGCAAATACTTTATTGATATCTTGCTCACCATTAATGCTTTGTAAGTAACCAAGCTCTTCGTAGAAATCAAGCAAAGGTTTTGTTTGCTTAATATTTACATCTAAACGATTTGCTACAGTTTCTTCATTGTCATCAGAGCGTTGATATAATTCGCCACCACATTTATCGCACACATCAGCTTTTGCTGGTGGATTGAATTCTAAGTGGTAAGTCGCACCGCACTCTTTACAAATGCGACGGCCTGTAAGGCGTTTTAATAACAACCCTGAATCCACATTAATGTTTAAAACATAGTCGATTTTTTTGCCAAGATCTTTCATAATTTCTTCAAGAGCTGATGCTTGTGCAACAGTTCGTGGGAAACCGTCTAGTAAGAAACCTCTTACGCAGTCGTCTTGACTTAAACGTTCACGAACGATTCCGATTGTAACTTCATCTGGAACAAGTGCACCTTTATCAATAAAAGATTTTGCTTGTAGACCCATTTCAGTTTCAGCCTTCATAGCTGCACGGAACATGTCTCCTGTTGAAATGTGAGGGATGTTATACTTGGCAACAATCTGTTCGGCTTGTGTACCTTTACCAGCACCAGGAAGCCCCATTAAAATTAAGTTCATCCTTGTTCCCCCTCAGAGTACATGAGCATGTAGGGAAGACAATTCTTCCCACTTACTCACTGCTTGATAAACCCTTTGTAATGGCGTTTTACCAGTTGGCTTTCTAGCTGCTTCATTGTTTCTAAAGCAACGCCGACAACGATTAACATACTCGTTCCACCGATCTGTGCAGATGGAGGAAGATTTCCCAATTTCGTAAAGATAACTGGTAAGATTGCAATCGCTGCTAGGAAAATTGATCCTACAAAGGTCAAACGATACAAGATTTTTGTTAGATATTGTTCCGTATTCTTACCCGGACGAATACCTGGAACATATCCACCTTGCTTGTTTAGATTCTCTGACATTTGCTCTGGATTAACCTGAACAAATGCATAGAAATATGTGAAGGCTACAATGAGCGCAACATATATGATCATTCCCACTGGGTGAGAATAGTTAAAGTTTGCAATAATCCACTGCGATACATCATGTTTCGGGAAGAACTGTGCAATAGTCGGAGGCGTAATTAAGAATGAAACAGCAAAAATTACTGGAATAACACCAGCACTATTTACCTTAAGCGGTAAATGTGTGTTTTGTGCTCCAGCATAACCACCATTTCCTCCTGTTACACGCTTCGCATATTGAATTGGGATCTTTCTAACAGCCTGTTGAATGAAAATAACACCCACAATAACTGCTAGCACAGCTAGTAAAATCAATGCAACTTTAACGATACTCATGAACAATTGATCTCCGATATTTTGAAACTGTTGCTGATACACTTGAGATATAACACTTGGGATCGCTGCGGCAATACCGCCAAAGATAAGGATGGAAATACCATTACCTACACCTTTAGCTGTAATCTGTTCACCTAACCACATTAAAAATGCAGTACCAGCAGTCAGTACCGTAGCAATGTATAAATAAGTGCTCCAACCTGGATTCAAAATTAATTGTCCACCTACCATACCGTTAAAACCGATTGACATACCAAACCCCTGAATAAACGCAAGAACAATTGTAAAGTAACGCGTGAATTGCGTTAATTTACGACGGCCCATTTCACCTTGCTTCGACCATTCCGAAAATTTAGGAACAACATCCATCTGCAATAATTGCACGATGATGGATGCTGTAATATACGGCATGATTCCCATCGCAAAGATGGAGAAGTTTTTCAAGGCTCCACCGCCAAATGTATTTAGAATACCTAAAGCATTTAATTGATCTTGTGCCTTCAGTACGTCTCCATTTGTAAATGGCACGGGGATAAACGTGCCAATCCTGAATACGATTAACATCGCTAAAGTGAATAATATTTTACGTCTTATCTCAGCAACGCGCATAAAGTTGGAGATTGTACGAAACATTAGATCACCTCAACTGATCCGCCAGCTGCTTCAATTGCTTCTTTAGCACTTGAAGAGAACTTGTGCGCTTTAACAGTTAGTTTTTTCTCTACTGCTCCGCTTGCAAGAACTTTAACACCGTCGTTTAACTTGCTGATAACGCCAGTTTCCAGCAATAATTCAGGTGTTACTTCTGTACCATCTTCAAAACGATTTAACGTTGATAAGTTTACAATAGCAAACTCTTTACGGTTAATGTTTGTGAAGCCGCGTTTTGGTAAACGACGGAATAATGGAGTTTGACCACCTTCGAAGCCAAGACGAACACCGCCGCCAGAACGTGCGTTTTGTCCTTTATGACCTTTACCAGCAGTTTTACCGTTACCAGAACCGATACCACGACCGACACGGTTACGTACTTTACGAGAACCTTCTGCAGGTTTTAATTCATGAAGTTTCATTCCCAGGCACCTCCTTATATTAATGAGTTATCCTTAAGCTTCTTTTACAGTTACAAGGTGAGAAACTTTGTTGATCATACCAAGAATAGCAGGAGTTTCTTCCTTAACTACAGTTGAATTCAACTTTTTAAGACCTAAAGCTTCTACCGTCGCACGTTGATCTTGTGGACGACCAATTACACTACGAGTGAGGGTAATTTCTAACTTTTTCGCCATTTGTTTTCCCTCCTTAACCTAGTAGCTCTTCTACAGATTTACCGCGTAATTTTGCAACATCTTCAGCGCGCTTAAGTTCGCTTAATCCGTTCACAGTAGCGCGAATCATGTTGATTGGTGTGTTAGAACCAAGAGATTTCGAAAGAATATCTTGTACACCAGCTAATTCAAGGACCGCACGAACAGGTCCACCAGCAATAACACCAGTACCCTCAGCAGCAGGTTTTAAGAATACTTCACCAGCGCCAAAATGACCGTTGATTGTGTGTGGAATTGTTGTACCAACTAATGGTACAGCGATTAAGTTTTTCTTAGCGTCTTCGATAGCTTTACGGATTGCGTCTGGTACCTCTTGTGCTTTACCAGTACCGAATCCAACATGACCGTTTTTATCGCCAACTACAACTAGTGCAGCAAAGCGGAAACGACGACCACCCTTAACAACTTTCGCGACACGATTTATCGTAACTACACGTTCTTCAAGTTCTAATTTACTTGGGTCAATGCGATGCATCAATTTTCCCTCCTTTGACCATTAAAATTGTAATCCAGCCTCACGAGCAGCTTCAGCTAGAGCTTTAACACGGCCATGGTATAAGTAACCACCGCGATCAAATACTACTTCTTTAACGCCTTTCTCTACAGCACGCTTAGCAACTGATTCTCCAACTTTCGTAGCAGCTTCAATATTGCTAGTACCGTTAAGAGCAAGGTCTTTATCAAGAGTAGATGCACTTACTAACGTTACACCATTCACATCATCAATAACTTGAGCGTAAATATGTTGGTTAGAACGGAACACGTTTAAACGTGGACGCTCTGCAGTACCAGTAAGTTTAGCACGTACACGTGCATGTCTTTTCTTACGAGTCGCATTTTTATCAGCTTTAGTGATCATTCTTGTCACTCCTTTCTCTCACCTAACGGGTTTACTTAGCAGTTTTACCTTCTTTACGACGAACAACTTCGCCTTCGTAACGAATACCTTTACCTTTGTAAGGCTCAGGAGCACGTACAGCACGGATGTTAGCAGCGAATTCGCCAACACGTTGCTTGTCGATACCTTTAATTACGATCTTAGTTGGTGCAGGTACTTCAACTTCAAGACCTGCTTCCGGAGTCATTTCTACTGGATGAGAATAACCTACGCTTAATACAAGTTTATCACCTTGTTTTTGAGCACGGTAACCAACACCGACTAATTCAAGTCCGCGTGCGAAACCTTCAGTTACACCTTCAACCATGTTTCCGATTAAAGCACGAGTTGTACCGTGTAATGCACGGTGTTCCTTCTGTTCAGATGGACGCTCAACTGTTAATGTATTCTCTTCAATTTTGATAAGCATATCAGCATTGAAAGTACGAGTTAATTCACCTTTAGGGCCTTTTACTGTTACAGTATTGTCTTCTGCAACTGTAATAGTAACACCTGCAGGGATTTCAAGAATCTTTTTACCAATACGAGACATGTGGTCACACCTCCGTTCGTTTTAAATATATATTACCAAACGTATGCTACTACTTCTCCACCAGTTTGTAATTGACGAGCGTCTTTGTCTGTCATTACTCCCTTAGATGTAGAAACAAGAGCGATACCTAATCCGTTAAGTACACGTGGTACTTCGTCAGCTTTAGCGTAAACGCGTAAGCCAGGTTTACTGATACGTTTTAATCCAGTGATTACACGTTCATTGTTTGCACCATATTTCAGGAAAATACGAAGGATACCTTGTTTGTTATCCTCGATGTATTCTACATCACGAATGAAACCTTCACGTTTTAAAAGTTCAGCGATCTCTTTTTTGATTTTAGAAGCAGGAACCTCTAATTTCTCATGACGTACCATGTTCGCATTACGGATGCGAGTAAGCATGTCTGCAATTGGATCTGTCATCACCATGTGTTTTACCTCCTTCCCATTTGTGGGTTTTACCAACTAGCTTTTTTAACACCAGGAATTTGACCTTTATATGCAAGTTCACGGAAACAAATACGGCAAAGTTTAAATTTGCGGTATACAGAATGCGGACGACCGCAGCGTTCGCAACGTGTATACTCTTGTACTTTAAACTTAGGAGTACGCTTTTGTTTCGCTATCATAGATTTTTTAGCCACGTTTTCGCCTCCTCTACTTAGCGTTGGCTTCCATTATTTTTGGAATGGCATACCGAATTGTGTTAAAAGTTCACGAGCTTCTTCATCAGTTTTCGCTGTAGTAACGATTACGATGTCCATACCGCGGACTTTGCTTACTTTATCATAATCAATCTCAGGGAAAATAAGTTGCTCTTTAACACCTAATGTATAGTTTCCACGACCATCGAATGATTTCTTAGAAACACCACGGAAATCACGTACACGTGGTAAAGAAACTGATACTAATTTGTCGAAGAACTCATACATTTGCTCGCCGCGTAAAGTTACTTTCGCACCGATTGGCATACCTTCACGAAGACGGAAACCAGCGATTGATTTTTTAGCACGAGTTACAACAGGTTTTTGACCTGTGATTTGTGTTAATTCTTCTACTGCGTTGTCTAACGCTTTTGAGTTAGATACCGCGTCACCAACACCAGTGTTGATTACGATCTTTTCGATTTTTGGTACCTGCATTACAGATTTATAGTTAAACTTGCTCACTAGAGCAGGAGTAATTTCCTTTTGGAACTTCTCTTTAAGGCGATTCAATGAAGTGACCTCCTTTCTTAAGAAAATTATTTATCTAATAATTCACCAGATTTTTTTGCAATACGAACTTTTTTACCATCTTCTACTTTGAAGCCTACGCGAGTAGGTTCACCTGTTTTCGGATCTAAAATCATAACGTTAGAAACGTGAATAGGTGCTTCTTTAGTAATAATTCCACCTTGTGGATTTAATTGAGATGGCTTAGAGTGCTTCTTAACGATATTGACACCCTCAACGATAACACGGTTTTGCTTTGGGAAAGCCACAAGGATAACGCCTTGTTTTCCTTTGTCTTTACCAGTGATTACCTGTACTTTATCACCTTTTTTTACATGCATCTTAATTCTGCACCTCCTTAGCAAGGCAATACCTTAAATTATAGAACTTCTGGAGCTAAAGAAACGATCTTCATGAAGTTGCTATCACGTAATTCACGAGCTACTGGTCCGAAGATACGAGTACCACGTGGGCTCTTATCGTCTTTAATGATAACCGCTGCGTTTTCATCAAATTTGATGTAAGAACCGTCCGGACGACGAGCTCCGCTCTTCGTACGTACTACTACTGCTTTAACAACGTCACCTTTTTTAACAACGCCACCTGGTGTTGCTTGTTTTACCGTAGCAACGATAATGTCACCAATGTTAGCATATTTACGACCAGAGCCGCCTAATACTTTAATTGTTAAAAGTTCACGTGCACCAGAGTTGTCAGCAACTTTCAAACGAGATTCTTGTTGGATCATGTTATGAAACCTCCCTTCGGACTAAAAATTCCGATTCGTCTATTTAGATAATAACCGCTTCTTCAACGATTTCAACTAAACGGAAACGCTTAGTAGCAGAAAGCGGGCGAGTTTCCATGATTTTAACGATATCGCCAAGTTTCGCTTGGTTTTGCTCATCATGGGCTTTGTACTTCTTAGAATACTTAACACGTTTTCCGTACAAGGAATGAGTTTTGTAAGTTTCAACTAAAACTGTAATCGTTTTGTCCATTTTGTCAGACACTACACGACCAGTATAAACTTTGCGTTGGTTACGTTCGCTCACTATGCAAACCTCCCCTCAATTTATCGATTAATTCCGATCTCTCTTTCACGAACTACAGTTTTCATACGAGCAATTGCTTTACGCACTTCACGAATGCGAGTTGGATTCTCTAATTGTCCTGTAGCAAGTTGGAAGCGAAGATTAAACAACTCTTCCTTTAAAGCTTTAACTTTTGTTTCGATTTCGGCAGTGGTTAATTCACGAATATCATTAGTTTTCATTAGATTCACCACCATTTTCTTCACGTTTTACGAATTTACATTTCACAGGTAACTTGTGAGCTGCAAGACGTAATGCTTCGCGTGCTACCTCTTCAGATACACCCGCGATTTCGAACATAATTTTCCCAGGTTTTACTACTGCTACCCAGCCTTCTGGTGCCCCTTTACCGGAACCCATACGTACTTCTAGAGGTTTTGCAGTGTAAGGTTTAGAAGGGAAAATTTTAATCCATACTTTACCGCCACGTTTCATGTAACGAGTCATTGCACGACGAGCAGCTTCGATTTGACGGTTTGTAATCCATGAAGCAGCTTGTGCTTGTAAACCGAATTCACCGAAAGCAATTTCAGTTCCACCTTTAGCACGACCACGCATTTTACCACGATGCTCTCTACGATATTTTACGCGTTTTGGCATTAACATATTATTTTCCTCCTTCCTCAGAAGCTTTCTTTTTTGTAGGAAGGACTTCTCCACGGTAGATCCATACTTTTACGCCTAATTTACCGTATGTTGTATCAGCTTCAACTGCTGCATAGTCAATATCAGCGCGAAGTGTATGAAGTGGAACAGTTCCTTCACTGTAAGATTCTGCACGAGCGATATCAGCTCCGCCAAGACGACCAGAAACCTGTGTTTTAATACCTTTAGCACCTGCACGCATAGCACGTTGAATAACTTGCTTTTGTGCACGACGGAATGATACACGGTTTTCTAATTGACGAGCGATGTTTTCGCCTACTAATTTAGCGTTAAGATCAGCTCTCTTAACTTCTAAAATGTTGATGTGTACACGCTTGCCTGTTAATTGGTTAAGAGCTTTACGAAGTGCTTCAACTTCAGTACCACCTTTACCAATTACCATACCAGGTTTTGCAGTGTGAATTGTAACATTTACACGATTTGCTGCACGTTCGATTTCTACTTTAGCAACAGCAGAATCTTTTAAGCGTACATTAATGTACTCACGGATTTTGATGTCTTCATGTAATAATGTAGCGTAATCTTTCTCAGCGAACCAACGAGATTCCCAGTCACGGATAACGCCGACACGAAGACCAATTGGATTAACCTTTTGACCCATCGATTATCCCTCCTTCTTTTCTGATACCACAACTGTGATGTGGCTTGTGCGTTTGTTAATTTGGCTTGCACGACCCATTGCACGTGGACGGAAACGTTTTAACGTTGGACCTTCGTCAACGAAAACTTTTTCTACAACTAGGTTGTTAATGTCCATCTCATAATTGTGCTCTGCATTTGCGATTGCAGATTTTAAAACTTTTTCTACAACTGGAGAAGCAGTTTTTGGTGTGTGGTTAAGGATAGCAATCGCTTCACCCACTTGCTTACCTCGGATTAAGTCTACTACTAAACGAACTTTACGAGGAGCAATACGAACTGTTCTCGCTACTGCTTTAGCTTGCATTGAAGTGCCTCCTCTCATTATCTTCTAGTTTTCTTATCGTCAGCAAGGTGACCTTTGTACGTACGAGTTGGTGCGAATTCACCTAACTTATGGCCAACCATATCCTCAGTGATGTACACAGGTACGTGTTTACGACCATCATATACAGCGATTGTGTGTCCGATGAACTGAGGGAAGATTGTTGAACGGCGAGACCAAGTTTTAACAACTTGTTTTTGCTCAGATGCAACTAATTTTTCCATTTTGCTCATTAAGTGATCATCGACAAATGGTCCTTTTTTTAAGCTACGAGCCATTTTGGTGCCTCCCTTCGTGATTGGCGTACGGTTCTAGAAATGAACCGTACTACAATCCCATTATTTTTTACGACGACGAACGATAAATTTGTCAGACGCTTTGTTTTTCTTACGAGTCTTGAATCCAAGAGTTGGTTTACCCCATGGAGACATTGGAGACTTACGTCCGATTGGAGAACGTCCTTCACCACCACCGTGTGGGTGATCAACAGGGTTCATTACAGAACCACGAACTGTTGGGCGTTTACCTAACCAGCGAGAGCGACCTGCTTTACCGATTTTGATAAGTTCGTGTTGTTCGTTACCTACTTGACCGATTGAAGCGCGACAAGCAGATAATACAAGACGTACTTCACCAGAAGTTAAACGTACAAGTACGTATTTACCTTCTTTACCAAGTACTTGAGCAGATGTACCAGCAGAACGAACTAATTGTCCGCCACGACCAGGCTTAAGCTCGATGTTATGAACAACAGTACCTACTGGAATGTTGATTAATGGTAATGCGTTACCGATTTTAATGTCAGCTTCTGGGCCAGACATAACTTCCATACCTACTTCTAAAGATTTAGGAGCAAGAATGTAACGTTTTTCACCGTCAACGTAGTTAATTAATGCGATATTCGCAGAGCGGTTTGGATCGTATTCGATCGTAGCAACGCGTCCTGGAATTCCATCTTTGTTACGCTTAAAGTCGATGATACGGTATTGACGCTTATGTCCGCCACCTTGATGACGTACAGTGATTTTACCTTGGTTATTACGACCAGCCTTCTTGCTTAAAGGAGCAAGTAATGACTTTTCGGGTCTATCAGTCGTGATTTCAGCGAAATCATTCGTAGTCATATTACGACGACCGTTAGTAGTTGGATTATACTTTTTGATTCCCATCTCAATTTCCCTCCTTCTTTAGTAAGAATTAAACGCCTTGGAAGATTTCGATTTCTTTGCTGTCAGCAGTTAGCTTAACGATTGCTTTACGACGACGGCTAGTAAAACCAGCGTGACGACCAACGCGTTTTGCTTTCGGCTTGTAGTTCATGATGTTCACTTTTTCTACTTTAACACCAAAGATCGCTTCAAGAGCATCTTTAACTTCTGTTTTATTAGATTTAACGTCCACATCGAACGTGTATTTTTTTTCAGCCATCATTTCCATAGAACGTTCAGTGATAACTGGGCGCTTAATGATATCACGAGGATCTCTCATTATGCAAGCACCTCCTCTACTTTTTCCACTGCCGCTTTTGTCATGATTAGCTTATCATGATGAAGCACGTCTAAAACGTTTACGCCATCAGCAGTGATTACTGTTACTCCAGGGATATTGCGAGCAGATAACTCTACAGATTCGTTTGCATCAGCAGTTACGATAAGAGCTTTCTTCTCAACAGTTAATCCTTTAAGTACTGCTAGCATGTCTTTTGTTTTTGGTGCATTTAACACTAGGTCTTCAAGAACTACAATGTTGTTCTCAACTACTTTAGTAGCTAATGCAGATTTGATTGCTAAACGACGAACTTTCTTAGGAAGTTTGTACGCATAGCTTCTTGGTGTAGGTCCGAATACCGTACCACCACCACGCCATTGAGGAGAGCGGATAGACCCTTGACGAGCACGTCCAGTTCCTTTTTGACGCCATGGTTTACGACCACCACCGCGAACTTCAGAGCGAGTTTTTACTTTGTGTGTACCTTGACGTAAAGATGCACGTTGCATCATTACAGCTTCGAAAAGTACAGCTTCATTTGGTTCGATACCGAAAATAGCTTCAGCTAATTCGATTTCACCAACCTGTGAACCAGTTTGGTTATATACAGTAACTTTTGGCATTGGAATTCCTCCTTCCTATTGTGAATTATTTGCTAACCTTCACAGCGCCTTGAACAACTACAAGAGATTTCTTAGCACCTGGAACGTTACCTTTTACTAGTAATAAGTTGCGCTCAGTGTCAACTTGAACGATTTCTAAGTTTTGGATAGTAACTTGGTCTCCACCCATACGTCCAGCAAGTTTTTTGCCTTTGAATACACGGTTCGGAGCAACTGGGCCCATTGAACCTGGACGACGGTGATAGCGAGAACCATGAGACATAGGTCCGCGAGATTGTCCGTGGCGTTTGATAACACCTTGGAAACCTTTACCTTTAGAAATTCCTGTTACATCAACGATTTCACCTGTAGCGAATACGTCAACTTTTACCTCTTGACCAACCTCTAATCCGTCCACGTCTGCATCGCGGATTTCGCGAATGAAGCGCTTAGGAGTTGTAGATGCTTTAGCAGTGTGGCCTTGTTCAGGTTTGTTAGTTAACTTTTCACGTTTATCTTCAAATCCTAACTGGATTGCATTGTAGCCATCAGTTTCAGTTGTTTTCTTTTGAAGAACAACGTTTGGATTAGCAGCGATAACTGTTACTGGGATTAACTCACCGTTCTCAGCAAATACTTGAGTCATACCGATCTTTCTTCCTAAGATTCCTTTGGTCATGAGTTACACCTCCTACATTTTTAAGTTATATAAATTATAGTTTGATTTCGATATCTACACCAGATGGTAAGTCTAAACGCATTAATGAATCTACTGTTTGTGGAGTAGGACTCACGATGTCGATTAGACGTTTGTGCGTGCGCATTTCGAATTGCTCACGAGAATCTTTGTACTTATGAACAGCACGAAGAATTGTGTAAACAGTTTTTTCAGTTGGTAATGGGATCGGACCAGAAACTGTTGCCCCAGAACGCTTAGCTGTTTCTACAATTTTCTCAGCTGACTGATCAAGAATACGGTGATCGTAAGCTTTTAAACGGATACGAATTTTTTCTTTTGCCATTATTTTCCCTCCTTCGTTCGCCTATTTCTAAAATAGACCTTCTCCATGGAAATTTCCCCACACCATGCCATGGCAAAGCGGCCGGGTGTGTCAGCAACCTTCCACTTCATCGCAGTCAAAGACCAACATTGTCTATTATACAATGTTATTCGTCTAGATGCAAGCATCTTTTTGTTTGCATCTGCTTTTCTCTACTTTTGCTATTATACATGGCACTTTAAAGAATTTCAAGTTTTCATCTAACAGAATTCATTTTACAGTTTCTGGATTATCTTTTGTCGTTTTTATAATACTATAGAAGAAACTCGTCAAAACAAAAAACACCCTCTGCTTCCTTATATAAACGCAAACAAAAAACCTAAGGGAAAATCCCTTAGGTTTTTTTATATCAGTTAAGATTACTCAACGATAGTAGCAACTACACCGTAACCTACTGTACGTCCACCTTCACGAATAGAGAATTTAGTTCCCTCTTCGATAGCGATTGGAGCGATAAGTTCGATAGTCATTTCGATGTTGTCACCAGGCATTACCATTTCAGTACCTTCTGGTAATTGGATGATACCAGTTACGTCAGTTGTACGGAAGTAGAACTGAGGACGGTAGTTAGCGAAGAATGGAGTGTGACGTCCACCTTCTTCTTTAGATAATACGAAAACTTCAGCTTTGAATTTAGCGTGAGCTTTTACAGAACCGCTTTTTGCAAGTACTTGTCCACGTTGGATGTCTTCACGAGCAACCCCACGAAGTAAAGCACCGATGTTGTCTCCAGCTTGAGCTTGGTCAAGAAGTTTACGGAACATCTCTACACCAGTTACAGTTGTAGAAGCATTTTCTTCAGCAAGACCGATGATTTCTACTACGTCACCAACTTTAACGATACCGCGCTCAACACGACCAGTAGCAACTGTACCACGACCTGTGATAGAGAATACGTCCTCTACAGGCATTAAGAATGGTTTGTCAGTTTCACGTTCTGGAGTTGGGATGTAAGCATCAACTTCAGCCATTAATTCAATGATTTTTGCTTCCCAATCAGCTTCTCCTTGAAGAGCTTTAAGAGCAGAACCTTTGATTACAGGAATGTCGTCGCCTGGGAATCCGTATTCAGATAATAGGTCGCGAACTTCCATTTCTACTAATTCTAATAATTCTTCGTCATCTACCATGTCGCATTTGTTTAAGAATACAACGATGTAAGGAACACCTACTTGACGAGAAAGAAGGATGTGCTCACGTGTTTGAGGCATTGGGCCATCAGCAGCAGATACTACTAAGATACCGCCGTCCATTTGAGCAGCACCAGTGATCATGTTTTTAACATAGTCAGCGTGACCTGGGCAGTCAACGTGTGCATAGTGACGAGTTTCAGTTTCGTACTCAACGTGTGCAGTTGAGATTGTGATACCGCGCTCTCTTTCTTCTGGAGCAGCATCGATTTGATCGTATCCGCGTGCTTCAGCACCACCAGCTTTTGCAAGAACTGTAGTGATCGCAGCAGTTAATGTAGTTTTACCATGGTCAACGTGGCCGATTGTACCGATGTTAACATGGGGTTTAGAACGTTCGAATTTAGCTTTAGCCATTCTAAATTCCTCCTTAGTTTATATAGGTTATTTTATATTTAGACTAGAAAGTGAAACTTACGTCCCACTTTCTAAGCTTACATAAGTAGTTATACTTGAACAATCGATAAAAATCAATTATTCACCTTTATTTTTTTTGATAATTTCTTCAGAAACAGACTTTGGTACTTCTTCATAGTGGTCAAACACCATAGAGAATGTTCCGCGTCCTTGAGTGTTAGAACGTAATGACGTTGCATAACCGAACATTTCAGAAAGTG
Source organism: Bacillus cereus group sp. BfR-BA-01311 (assembly GCF_022664295.1). Classification (NCBI taxonomy): domain Bacteria; kingdom Bacillati; phylum Bacillota; class Bacilli; order Caryophanales; family Bacillaceae; genus Bacillus; species Bacillus cereus group sp. BfR-BA-01311. Next base: position 32,033 of record NZ_JAKUHC010000022.1, on the reverse strand, counting down.
GAACCATAGCGCGAACAACTTGTGCGTTACCGCGAGCTTCCATACCTTCTACACGTCCACGACGAGATGTTACGTCACCCATAATGTCACCCATGTACTCTTCAGGAATTACAACTTCAACTTTCATCATTGGCTCAAGAATTACTGGGTTACATTTAGAAACCGCAGCTTTAAGTGCCATAGATGCAGCGATTTTGAACGCCATCTCAGATGAATCGACATCATGGTAAGATCCGTCAACTAATGCAGCTTTAATGTCAACTAGTGGATAACCAGCTAGTACACCATTTTTAAGTGCATCTTCAAGACCTGCTCCAACAGCTGGGATGTATTCACGAGGAACTACACCACCGACGATCTTGTTTTCGAATTCGAATCCTTTACCTTCTTCGTTAGGTTCAAACTCAATCCAAACGTGACCGAATTGTCCACGACCACCAGATTGACGAGCGAACTTACCTTCAACTTTCGCAGCAGCGCGGAAAGTCTCACGGTATGCTACCTGAGGAGCACCAACGTTTGCTTCCACTTTGAATTCACGGCGCATACGGTCAACGATGATATCAAGGTGAAGTTCACCCATACCAGCGATGATAGTTTGGCCAGTTTCTTGGTCAGTGTGAGCACGGAATGTTGGATCTTCTTCAGAAAGCTTAGATAATGCTGTACCCATTTTATCTTGGTCAGCTTTAGATTTTGGTTCGATAGCTACAGAGATAACTGGCTCTGGGAATTCCATAGACTCAAGGATAACAAGGCTCTTCTCGTCACAAAGAGTATCACCAGTAGTAGTATCTTTTAAACCTACAGCAGCAGCGATATCACCAGCGTAAACTGTTGAAATCTCTTCACGGCTGTTAGCGTGCATTTGTAGGATACGACCTACACGCTCACGCTTACCTTTAGTTGAGTTTTTCACGTATGATCCAGAGTTTAACACACCAGAGTACACACGGAAGAACGTTAACTTACCAACATAAGGGTCAGTCATGATTTTGAATGCTAAAGCTGCGAATGGTTCTTCATCGCTAGACTTACGTTCTACTTCTTCATCTGTATCCGGTAGAGTACCTTTAATAGCAGGTACATCTAGTGGAGATGGAAGGTAGTCGATAACTGCGTCTAACAGAATTTGAACACCTTTGTTTTTGAATGCAGAACCACAGATTACTGGGAAGAATTCTACAGAAGTTGTAGCCTTACGGATACCAGCTTTAAGCTCTTCTACAGTGATTTCTTCACCTTCTAGGTACTTCATCATCATTTCTTCATCAAGCTCAGCTACCGCTTCAATAAGTTTTCCACGGTATTCTTCAGCTAATTCTTTGTGCTCTTCAGGAATTTCAACACGTTGAATGTCTGTTCCTAAATCGTTACCGTACATGTAAGCACACTCTTCAACAAGGTCAATGATACCATTGAACTCATCTTCAGCACCGATTGGTAACTGAATTGGATGTGCGTTTGCTTGTAAACGATCGTGGATTGTTCCTACAGAGTATAAGAAATCTGCACCGATCTTATCCATTTTGTTAACGAATACGATACGAGGTACGCCGTAAGTAGTAGCCTGACGCCAAACAGTTTCTGTTTGTGGTTCTACACCAGATTGCGCATCAAGTACTGCTACAGCGCCATCAAGTACGCGTAAAGAACGTTCTACTTCTACTGTGAAATCTACGTGTCCTGGAGTATCAATGATGTTTACACGATGACCTTTCCATTGTGCTGTAGTTGCAGCAGAAGTAATTGTGATACCACGCTCTTGCTCTTGCTCCATCCAGTCCATCTGAGATGCACCTTCGTGAGTTTCACCGATTTTATGAATACGTCCTGTGTAGTACAGAATACGCTCAGTTGCTGTTGTTTTACCAGCATCGATGTGAGCCATGATACCAATATTACGAGTGTTTTCTAAAGAGAACTCTCTTGCCATTTGGTGTCTTGCTCCTTCCATATATGGATTGGATTTTTTTATTTTAAGTAGCAAAAAAGCCACTTTATATTGTTACACATGTCAGTATGTCCAGTACTCTCATTATGTAAAACGAGCGCCCGATGAAAGGGAGAGGCATTCTCCCTCTCCACACTTCCATAAGCGACAAATAAAGCGGTTTATGCTTACATTTATTTTACGTTGAATCCTACCAACGGTAATGAGCAAATGCTTTGTTAGCTTCTGCCATTTTATGAGTGTCTTCACGTTTCTTAACAGATGCACCAGCGTTGTTAGCTGCATCTAAGATTTCGTTAGCAAGACGCTCTTCCATAGTTTTTTCACCACGAAGACGAGCGTAGTTTACTAACCAACGAAGACCTAAAGTTGTACGGCGTTCTGGACGAACCTCAACTGGAACTTGGTAGTTAGCACCACCAACACGACGAGCGCGTACTTCAAGAACAGGCATGATGTTCTTAAGAGCTTGCTCGAATACTTCCATTGGCTCTTTACCAGTACGTTCGTTTACGATATCGAACGCATTATAAAGAATTGTTTGAGATTTACCTTTTTTACCGTCAACCATCATTTTGTTGATAAGGCGTGTTACTAGCTTCGAATTGTACATTGGATCTGGTAACACGTCACGTTTCGCAACAGGTCCTTTACGAGGCATATTGAGTTCCTCCTTTCATTTTAAAGTTATTATTTTTTAGCAGGTTTTGGTCTCTTAGTACCATATTTAGAACGTCCTTGCATACGTTTGTCAACACCAGCTGTGTCAAGCGCACCACGAACGATGTGGTAACGTACCCCCGGTAAATCCTTTACACGACCACCGCGAATTAATACTACGCTATGCTCTTGTAGGTTATGACCGATACCTGGGATGTAAGCTGTAACCTCGATACCGTTTGTTAAACGTACACGAGCGTATTTACGTAACGCTGAGTTAGGTTTCTTTGGAGTCATTGTACCAACACGAGTACATACACCACGTTTTTGAGGTGCAGAGATATCAGTTGATTTTTTCTTTAAAGAGTTAAAACCTTTGTTTAACGCAGGTGATTTAGATTTCCATACTTTATCAGTACGACCATTTCTCACTAATTGGTTAATAGTAGGCATTTGATTATCCTCCCTTCGCATGTTTGTATGACCACATATCCAGGTGGTTCATTATTAGTTGAAAACAAAGTTTTTGCAAGGAAGAGCAAATGCTCTCTCCTCACAAAAACAGTTTTAACTTATTATTCCTATTGCTGAAGCTCCCACTTGAATCCCCGAAGCTTTACCAAGCTTACGAACTGATTCAACTTTTGTTATGGGCACGTTATATTGCATTGCAACACGAATGATAGCATGGGTTAACCGCATGTCAGCATCCTCTGCGATGACAACTTCTTTAACTGTACCATTTTTGATTGCCTCCAATGTGCGTTTATGACCAACGACTACATTTTCAGCAGTTGATACTTTTTGATAAGACATATAAATATCCTCCAAAGCATCGTTCAGGAGCAACCTTGATTATAGTAACATTTTGACTCATACAATGTCAACTAAGATTAATTGTTTTTATACAAAATTTATGCCGGAAAATTTTACTGTTCCACATAAACCTCATCGTTTTCTACATTCATGTCATCTTGTGTTGTTTTTACAAGATCCACTTTGCGATAACGATTCATACCTGTTCCAGCAGGAACAAGTTTACCGATAATAACATTTTCTTTTAATCCTAGAAGTTCATCGCGTTTACCCTTAATTGCTGCATCAGTTAAGACACGAGTTGTTTCTTGGAACGATGCTGCAGATAAGAATGAATCTGTTTCAAGTGAAGCTTTTGTAATACCAAGTAGAACAGGTCTAGCTGTTGCTGGTTGCTTACCTTGCAGTAAGACCTTAGCATTCGCATCAGTGAACTGATGGATATCTAGTAATGTTCCTGGTAATACATCTGTTTCACCTGCATCACTTACACGAACTTTACGTAACATTTGACGTACCATTACTTCTACGTGTTTGTCACCAATTTCTACCCCTTGCATACGGTATACTTTTTGAACTTCACGTAATAAGTATTCTTGAACCGCCGTAATGTCCGTTACTTTTAGTAATTCTTTCGGATCAATAGAACCTTCTGTTAACTCTTTACCGTGGCTAATTGGCTGTCCTGGAGTTACTTTCAGACGAGCACCGTAAGGAATAGCATACGTACGAGCTTCAACTTCACCCTGTACAACTACTTCTTGGCGATCTTTAACGTCGTTGATCGCTGCGATAACACCGTCGATTTCACTGATAACTGCCTGACCTTTCGGATTACGAGCTTCGAAGATCTCTTGGATACGAGGTAAACCTTGAGTAATATCATCTCCGGCAACCCCACCTGTATGGAATGTACGCATCGTTAACTGTGTACCTGGCTCACCGATAGATTGAGCTGCGATAATACCTACCGCTTCTCCTACTTCTACGTCTGTTCCAGTTGCTAAGTTACGACCGTAACACTTCTTACATACACCGTGGCGAGTGTTACACGTAAACGCTGAACGAATGTTTACAGTTTCAACACCCGAATTTTCAACGATATGAGCGATATCTTCAGTAATTAATTGATTTTCAGCAACTAATACTTCACCTGTTTCAGGATGTTTTACAGTTTTTCTTGCAAAACGTCCAACAAGACGATCATATAATGACTCGATAACTTCATTACCCTCTTTAATCGCACCAATTAATAAACCGCGATCTGTTCCACAATCATCTTCACGAACGATTACATCTTGTGCAACGTCAACAAGACGACGTGTTAAGTAACCAGAATCGGCAGTTTTAAGTGCTGTATCGGCAAGACCTTTACGCGCACCATGCGTAGAGATGAAGTACTCAAGTACTGTTAAACCTTCACGGAAACTCGATTTGATTGGAAGTTCGATGATACGACCAGATGGATTGGCCATAAGACCACGCATACCAGCAAGCTGAGTAAAGTTAGATGCGTTACCACGGGCACCTGAGTCACTCATCATGAAGATTGGGTTGCGTTTATTCAAGGATTTCATCAGTTTTCCTTGGATAACATCTTTTGCATTACTCCAAATAGAGATAACGCGATCGTAACGTTCTTCTTCCGTGATTAAACCGCGACGGAATTGTTTAATTACATTATCTACTTTTGCTTGTGCTTCGTGGAGAATTTCATCTTTTTCGCCTAATACAAGAATGTCAGATACCCCAACTGTAATACCAGCTTTTGTAGAGTACTTGAATCCTAAGTTTTTCATACGGTCAAGCATGCGAGACGTTTCTGTAATTTGGAAACGTTTGAACACTTCCGCAATGATGTTACCAAGGATCTTCTTGCTAAATGGCGCCACTTCTTCGCGACTAGCAATAATTTCTTTAATGTTCGCACCTTTTTCAACGAAATATTTCGCTGGTGTTTCTTTTTCAAGGTTTGAATTTGTTGGTTCATTAATATAAGGGAACGACTCTGGTAAGATTTCGTTAAATATTAATTTACCAACTGTTGTTAATAGAAGCATACTCTTTTGCTCTTCAGTAAATGTTGCGTTGTTTACTGCACTTGCAGCTACTGCAACACGTGTATGAAGATGAACATATCCATTTTGATATGCAAGCAATGCTTCATTTGCATCTTTGAAGACCATACCTTCACCGATTGCACCTTCACGCTCAAGTGTTAAGTAATAGTTACCTAATACCATATCCTGAGATGGAGTAACAACTGGTTTACCGTCTTTCGGGTTCAAGATGTTTTGTGCCGCTAACATAAGAAGACGAGCTTCAGCTTGAGCTTCTGATGATAAAGGTACGTGAACGGCCATTTGGTCACCGTCAAAGTCCGCGTTGTATGCAGTACATACAAGTGGGTGAAGACGGATTGCGCGACCTTCTACTAATGTAGGTTCAAACGCCTGGATACCAAGACGGTGAAGTGTTGGTGCGCGGTTTAGAAGTACTGGATGTTCTTTAATCACAGATTCTAAAACGTCCCAAACTTCAGGTTGTACACGCTCGATTTTACGTTTCGCACTCTTAATGTTATGTGCTAATCCTTTTTCAACTAACTCTTTCATTACGAAAGGTTTGAACAGTTCAAGCGCCATTTCTTTTGGTAATCCACATTGATACATCTTTAAGTTCGGTCCTACAACGATTACAGAACGACCAGAGTAGTCAACACGTTTACCTAATAAGTTTTGACGGAAACGTCCTTGTTTACCTTTAAGCATGTGAGATAGTGATTTTAATGGACGGTTACCTGGCCCAGTAACTGGACGGCCACGACGACCATTATCGATTAATGCGTCTACAGCTTCTTGTAACATACGTTTTTCGTTTTGAACGATGATGCTTGGTGCACCTAAGTCCAATAGACGTTTTAAACGGTTGTTACGGTTAATTACACGACGGTATAAGTCGTTTAAGTCAGAAGTAGCAAAACGTCCACCGTCTAACTGTACCATTGGGCGTAGTTCTGGTGGGATTACTGGTAGAACATCTAAGATCATCCAAGACGGTTCATTTCCAGAGTTACGGAATGCTTCTAATACTTCTAGACGTTTAATAGCACGAGTACGGCGTTGTCCTTGTGCTGTTTTTAATTCTTCTTTTAAGAAGTCTACTTCTTTATCTAAATCGATGTCTTGTAGTAGCTTTTTAATTGCTTCTGCACCCATAGCAGCTTGGAATGTGCTACCATATCGATCACGATATGCACGGTATTCTTTTTCAGAAAGTAATTGCTTCTTATCAAGTGGTGTATCTCCACTTTCTGTTACAACATAAGAAGCGAAATAAATTACTTCTTCAAGCGCGCGAGGGGACATGTCTAAGACAAGTCCCATGCGGCTCGGGATACCTTTGAAATACCAAATATGAGATACAGGAGCAGCTAATTCGATATGACCCATACGTTCACGACGTACTTTTGCACGCGTTACTTCAACGCCACATCGATCACAAACTACACCTTTATAACGTACACGTTTGTATTTTCCGCAATGACATTCCCAGTCCTTTTGTGGTCCGAAAATACGCTCACAGAACAAGCCATCTTTTTCAGGCTTTAACGTACGATAGTTAATAGTTTCTGGTTTCTTAACTTCACCGTATGACCAAGAACGAATCTTGTCAGGTGAAGCAAGTCCAATCTTCATATATTCAAAGTTATTTACATCTATCAAGGGGCCTACCTCCCTTTTAGTCTACAGGTTATCCCAATTATTCCTTAGTTGTCTCAACTTCGACATTCAATTTATCTGCTGATTGATGATCATCGTCATCTTCTGTATCACGCATTTCAATTTCTGTATCGTCGCTAGACATCATTTTAACGTCCATACCTAAACTTTGCAGCTCTTTAATCAATACTTTGAATGATTCAGGAACGCCTGGTTCTGGAACATTTTCGCCTTTAACAATTGCTTCATAAGTCTTAACACGTCCAACAACATCATCAGACTTCACTGTTAAGATTTCTTGAAGAGTATAAGCAGCACCGTAAGCTTCAAGTGCCCAAACCTCCATCTCACCGAAACGCTGTCCACCGAACTGAGCTTTACCTCCAAGAGGTTGCTGCGTTACAAGTGAGTATGGTCCAGTAGAACGAGCATGAAGTTTATCGTCAACCATGTGCGCAAGTTTGATCATATACATGACACCAACAGATACGCGGTTATCGAATGGTTCACCAGTACGTCCGTCATACAGGATTGTTTTCGCGTCATTTGCCATACCAGCTTCTTCAATTGTGCCCCAAACATCTTCCTCACGAGCACCATCGAATACTGGTGTTGCAATGTGAATGCCAAGGTATCTTGCTGCCATACCAAGATGAAGCTCTAATACCTGACCGATATTCATACGAGATGGTACCCCTAATGGGTTTAACATGATATCGATTGGCGTACCGTCTGGTAGGTAAGGCATATCTTCTTCTGGTAAAATACGAGAAATAACACCTTTGTTACCGTGACGTCCGGCCATCTTGTCACCTTCAGAAATTTTACGTTTTTGAACGATATATGCACGTACAAGTTGATTCACGCCTGGTGGCAATTCATCGCCATCTTCACGGTTGAATACTTTTACGTCTAAGATAATACCGCCACCACCGTGTGGTACACGTAGTGATGTATCACGTACTTCACGCGCTTTTTCTCCAAAGATAGCATGTAATAGACGTTCTTCAGCTGTTAATTCTGTTACACCTTTAGGTGTTACTTTACCAACAAGTAAATCTCCATCTTTTACTTCAGCACCAACGCGAATGATACCGCGCTCGTCAAGGTTACGTAATGCGTCTTCCCCAACGTTTGGAATGTCACGTGTAATTTCTTCTGGTCCAAGCTTCGTATCACGAGCTTCTGATTCATATTCTTCAATATGAATAGAAGTGTACACATCATCTTTTACAAGGCGCTCACTCATGATGATCGCATCCTCGTAGTTATAACCGTCCCAAGTCATGAAGCCAACAAGCACGTTACGTCCAAGTGCTAGTTCACCTAATTCCATAGAAGGACCATCCGCAAGGATTTCACCTTTTACAACTTCATTTCCAACACTTACGATTGGACGTTGGTTGTAACAAGTTCCTTGGTTAGAACGAATGAATTTTTGCATTTTGTAGCGATCTAAGTCGCCTTTTACTGTTTGACCGTCAACTTCTACATAGCGACGTACCCAAACTTCACGTGCTTCTACGCGCTCAACAATACCAGGATGTTTACAGATTACTGCAGCACCTGAGTCTTTTGCTGATACGTACTCCATACCTGTACCTACAATCGGAGATTCCGGATTCATTAACGGAACCGCCTGACGTTGCATGTTCGCTCCCATAAGTGCGCGGTTAGAGTCATCGTTTTCTAAGAACGGAATACAAGCTGTCGCTGCCGACACTACTTGTTTTGGAGATACATCCATGTAGTCGATGCGTTCTCTATTTGTGACAATGTTTTCACCACGGAAACGAGCTACGATATCTTCACTTAGGAATTCACCTTCGTCAGATAATTTCATATTCGCTTGGGCTACAACATAGTTATCTTCTTCATCTGCCGTTAAGTAATCAACATGCCCTGTTACAAGACCAGTTTCTGGGTCAACACGACGGTATGGTGTTTCAATGAAACCAAACTCATTTACTTTCGCGAACGAAGATAATGAGTTAATCAAACCGATGTTTGGTCCCTCTGGTGTTTCAATCGGACACATACGACCGTAGTGAGAGTAATGAACGTCACGCACTTCAAAGCCTGCGCGCTCACGCGTTAAACCACCAGGTCCTAATGCAGATAGTCTTCGTTTGTGAGTTAACTCTGCTAATGGGTTTGTTTGGTCCATAAACTGAGATAACTGAGAACTTCCGAAGAACTCTTTAATAGATGCAATAACAGGACGAATATTAATTAGTGCCTGCGGTGTAATTGCATTTGTATCTTGGATCGACATTCTCTCACGAACAACACGTTCCATACGAGAAAGACCGATACGGAATTGATTTTGTAACAGTTCTCCAACAGAACGCAGACGACGGTTTCCTAAATGGTCAATATCATCTGTATCCCCTACTTTGTATAGTAGGTTGAAGAAGTAACTGATAGAAGCAAGGATATCACCTGGTGTGATGTGTTTCACATCACGAGTAATGTTTGCATTACCAATTACATTAATTACGCGTTCGCCTTCCGACTCAGGAGCATAAATCTTAATAGATTGCAGCTCAACATCGCCTTCTACCACTCCACCCATTGGTTTCGCTGTTTTGAATCCAATGTTTTTCTCTAAGTAAGGTAAAATGCGATCAAGTGTACGACGATCTAAGATTGTTCCTTCTGCCGCTAAAATTTCACCAGTTTCTGGATCCACTAATGTTTCAGCTAAACGTTGATTAAACAATCTGTTTTTAATGTGTAACTTCTTGTTGATCTTATAGCGACCTACATTTGCTAAATCGTAGCGCTTTGGATCAAAGAAACGAGACACAAGTAAGCTCTTAGCGTTTTCTACTGTTGGTGGTTCACCAGGACGTAGACGCTCATAAATTTCAAGCAATGCTTTTTCTGTGCTATCTGTGTTGTCTTTTTCTAATGTGTTGCTTAAGTATTCGTTATCACCTAAAAGCTCGGTGATTTCTTGATCAGAGCCAAACCCTAATGCGCGTAACAAAACAGTTACAGGAAGTTTACGCGTACGGTCAATACGCACATATACAACATCCTTAGCATCTGTCTCATACTCTAACCAAGCTCCGCGGTTTGGAATTACAGTAGCAGTAAAACCACGTTTTCCGTTTTTATCCACTTTGCCACTATAGTATACGCTTGGAGAGCGAACTAACTGGGAAACGATAACACGTTCTGCACCGTTAATTACGAATGTTCCAGTCTCTGTCATGAGTGGGAAATCTCCCATGAACACATCTTGTTCTTTTACTTCACCAGTTTCCTTGTTGATTAGACGCACTTTTACACGAAGTGGTGCTGCATACGTCACATCACGCTCTTTGCATTCGTCTACAGAGTATTTAGGTTCACCTAAGCTGTAGTCGATAAATTCAAGCGATAGATTTCCCGTAAAGTCTTCAATCGGAGAAATGTCTTGGAACATTTCTCGCAAACCCTCATCAAGAAACCACTGATAAGAAGAGGTTTGAATTTCGATAAGATTTGGTAACTCTAATACTTCACTAATACGGGCATAACTTCTTCGTTGGCGGTGGCGTCCGTATTGAACTAGTTGACCTGTCAACTGCTTCACCCCTCAAATCATGAGTATTATAAATGCACAAAAAAATTTGTGCAAAATCACAAATAAATACAACTACTGCTATTAGCGTAGTCTCTTTCTCTTAAAGATAAATACGTTGAGTCTTTCTACCTGCTCAAAAAAGAAAAATGGCTTCTATAAGAAAACCATCATTCTGTTTCATAATCTGCTGATTTTACTATCTTTTCCAAGAGAAACAAAAATATACATCTTTCTCAACGCAGAAAATCATATATTGGCATTGTATAATGTTAACATAGCCAAAAATAACCGTCAACGTTTTTTTGATTTTATGATATAATATCCTTTTTTCTTTTCTACAACCTCAACTTCAGAAAATACTTCTTCTAGTTTTTTTAGCGCAGACGGTGCACCTTGTTTCTTTTGAATAACAATCCAAAGTTCTCCACCTGGAACTAAATACTCCACAGCTTTTTCTAAAATCTCATGTACGATATCTTTACCCGCACGAATTGGAGGGTTAGATAGAATAGCAGCATACTTACCATCTACATTTTCATAGACGCTACTTTGAAAAATACGTATATTCTCGATTTTGTTATTAGCGGCGTTTTCTTTCGCAAGCCCAAGTGCCCTCTCATTCACATCCACCATGTGAACTTCACGACCTTGAAACTCTTTCGCTAACGACAAACCAATAGGACCGTATCCGCAACCTACGTCTAATATATTACCTTTAATATCTGGCATTTGAAACGCTTCAATTAAAAGACGGGAACCAAAGTCCACTTCGTTTTTCGAGAACACCCCATGGTCAGATAAGAAAGTAAATCGAGATCCACGAAGGACAAACTCCCATCGCTTACGATCACTTTTACTAGAAGGGTCGTTAGAAAAATAATGGTCTGCCATATGGCCACCTCTTTTCTTTACAGTTAAAAAAAAAGCTCGCATGAGAGCGAGCTTTTTTTAAAGCATCAAAAGTTAATTACTTAACTTCTACAGCAGCGCCAACTTCTTCAAGTTTAGCTTTGATTTCTTCAGCTTCTTCTTTAGCAGCAGCTTCTTTGATTACTTTTGGAGTGTTGTCAACTAATTCTTTAGCTTCTTTTAAGCCAAGACCAGTGATTTCACGAACAACTTTGATAACTTTGATTTTTTGTGCACCAGCGCTAGTTAGTTCCACATCAAATTCAGTTTTCTCAGCAGCAGCTTCTCCAGCGCCACCAGCAACAGCTACAGGAGCAGCAGCAGTTACGCCGAATTCTTCCTCGATAGCTTTTACTAAGTCGTTAAGTTCTAATACAGTCATAGATTTAACTGCTTCAATGATTTGTTCTTTAGTCATTGTAAATATCCTCCCTTAAATAGGTTTGTATTGTTTTATCGATAATACGTAATTATCTTTTAAAAAATTAAGCGCCTTGCTCTTCCTTTTGATCTGCAACTGCTTTAGTAGCAAGTGCAAGGTTACGGATTGGAGCTTGAAGAACGCTAAGAAGCATAGAAAGTAAGCCTTCACGTGATGGAAGAGTAGCGATTGCTTTAACCTCATCAAGTGTTACAAGTTTACCTTCGATTACGCCCGCTTTAATTTCTAAAGCTTCATGATCTTTAGCGAAGTCGTTTAATACTTTCGCAGGAGCAACTACATCCTCGTTACTGAACGCGATTGCGTTTGGTCCTGTTAAGAATTCATTTAACTCAGCCATTTCAGCAGATTCTGCAGCACGACGAGTTAGAGAGTTTTTGTAAACTTTGAACTCAACGCCAGCTTCACGTAATTGCTTACGTAATTCTGTTGCTTCAGAAACTGTTAAACCACGGTAGTCAACAACGATTGTAGATTTACTAGCGCGAAGTTTGTCCGCGATTTCAGTTACAACTTGTTGTTTAGTTTCGATTACTTTGCTCATGTTATTACACCTCCTGTAGATTATATAGAAGATGTACCGAAAGTGCACTAAAAACCTCCATGCCCAACTTGTAGACATGGAGGCATATAGTCACAGAAAAAAGATTCCGCTTCGTATATTAACACCTAGGTAGGAAATTAAGTCTATTGACACCTACTGTCTACGGTACACTAATTAAATTCACAACATAAATGATTATATTAAAACTTCTTTATGAAGTCAACTTCCAAAATTTACGCTAATGTAGAAACGTCTACACGTACGCCAGGTCCCATTGTAGAAGCAACTGTTACGTTCTTCATGTAAGTACCTTTTGCAGCAGCTGGCTTAACTTTTTGTAAAGTGTCAGCAATTGTTTTGAAGTTTTCTACTAATTTAGCATCTTCGAAAGATACTTTACCGATTGGAACGTGGATGTTACCAGCTTTATCAACGCGGTATTCAACTTTACCAGCTTTGATTTCGTTAACAGCTTTAGTTACATCGAAAGTAACTGTTCCAGTTTTAGGGTTTGGCATTAAACCTTTAGGTCCTAATACGCGACCAAGTTTACCAACTTCACCCATCATGTCAGGAGTTGCTACTACTACATCGAAATCGAACCAACCTTGTTGGATTTTACCGATGTAATCAGTATCGCCTACGAAGTCAGCTCCAGCAGCTTCAGCTTCTTTAGCTTTTTCACCTTTAGCAAATACTAATACACGTTGTACTTTACCAGTACCGTGTGGAAGAACAACTGCACCACGGATTTGTTGGTCAGCTTTCTTAGGGTCAACACCTAAACGGAATGCAGCTTCTACAGTTGCATCAAATTTAGCTGTGTTTGTTTTCTTTACTAATTCTACTGCTTCTGTCGCAGAGTAAGCAGCTGCACGATCAACAAGCTTTGCAGCTTCTACGTACTTTTTACCTCTTTTAGCCATTTTTATTTCCTCCTCGAATGTGGTTTTAGCGGAATAACCTCCCACGTTTACGCCTGTTTTCAGGTATAACCTGAGGATGAGCGCCATCCATTTATTTAAAAACGATAATCATTTACGATAATAAAGGTTGCGAATTGGAATTCCAGACCCGCAACCTTTTTTAAAAACAAATCGAATTAGTCTTCGATAACGATGCCCATACTGCGTGCAGTACCTTCAACCATACGCATTGCAGCTTCTACGCTAGCAGCGTTTAGGTCAGGCATTTTAGTTTCAGCGATTTCGCGTACTTTATCACGCTTAACAGTTGCCACTTTATTACGGTTTGGTTCACCAGAACCAGACTCAATACCAGCTACTTTCTTAAGAAGAACAGCAGCAGGAGGAGTTTTAGTAATGAAAGTGAATGAACGGTCCTCAAATACCGTAATTTCAACAGGGATGATAAGACCAGCTTGATCTGCTGTACGAGCGTTAAACTCTTTACAGAAGCCCATGATGTTAACACCTGCTTGTCCTAATGCTGGACCAACTGGTGGAGCTGGGTTAGCTTTACCTGCAGGAATTTGAAGCTTTACCATTTTAATTACCTTTTTAGCCACGAGACACACCTCCTTAAGTCCGTGATGTGGTCAATTGGACAGTGATTTGCCCTCCCACGTCATATTTTATCTGTAAGGATAAAATCTTTCAAAAAACGTCTCCGATAACGAAGACGTACTGACTTAAAAGATATTATCACTTTTTACAATTCATTTCAAGTTTCATTTTATAATTTTTCAATTTGATGGAAGTCAAGTTCAACTGGAGTCTCGCGACCAAACATGTCCACAAGCACGCTAACCTTTTTCTTCTCCACATCAATTTCTTCAATAGCACCTGTATAATCTGCGAATGGCCCCTCATTTACACGTACTGTCTCATGAAGTTCAAAGTCGAAATCAACCACTTCGTTATCCATTCCCATATGTTTCATAATGGTAACAACTTCCTCTTCTAATAGAGGTGATGGTTTAGATCCAGAACCAGAAGAACCAACGAACCCAGTTACACCCGGCGTGTTACGTACAACATACCAAGAGTCATCAGTCATGATTAATTCTACTAATACATAACCTGGGAACACTTTTCTTTTCATTAATTTTTCTTTTCCGTTTTTCATTTCTACTTCTACTTCTTCCGGGACAACAACACGGAAAATTTTATCTTGCATACCCATTGATTCTACACGTTTCTCTAGGTTTGCTTTTACTTTATTTTCATATCCAGAATAAGTATGGACAACATACCAACTTTTTTCCATTCATTTAGGACGAGCGTCCTTCCCTCCCTGACGTACATTTTTTTGCGCAAATGAAAAAACCCGTTCACCGGGCTTTTACACAGTTCTTATAAATAACATTATATCATGGATAAGTGCTTCTTATTCAAGAATTAACCAAGAATTAACCGAATTAAAGAAGAAATGCCCATATCAACTACTGCGAAGAAAATCGCAAAGAACACAACTGTAGCAACAACAGTCGCTGTTGAGCGGAGTAATTCATCTTTTTTAGGCCAACTTACTTTTTTCATTTCGCGACCTACATCGCCGAAAAAGTTCGTTAAACGCATCTGCGGGACCTCCAGTGTATTATTTCAATTATTTATTTTGTTTCCTTGTGAACTGTATGCTGATTGCATGTTTTACAAAACTTTTTTATTTCAAGTCGCTCTATTGAGCTCGTATCTTTCATAGTAGAGTAGTTTCGATTTTTACACTCTTCACATGAGAGTACAACTTTTTTCCTCATTAGTTACACCAACCTTGTAACATTATGTCCCTAAAAATGTATCATACAATAAAAGACAATGTCAATGACATGCATTTTGTACTCTCTACAAAAGAAAACAGGTGATTTATTTTACACCTGTAGCACTTGTTACTTCTTATGAATTTAAAGTTGTACTTTCTCTCATTTCCATATATCGTTCCAATTTTCTCTTTACTCTTTGTAAAGCGTTATCAATAGATTTCACATGCCTGTTTAACTGTTCTGAAATCTCTTGATAAGAACGACCATCTAAATATAAAGAAAGCACTTTCCTTTCTAAATCGCTTAATAATTCAGATATTTTTGATTCTATGTCTGTATATTCTTCCTGGCTAATGATCATCTCTTCAGGATCAGTCACCTTCGCTTCAGAAATAACATCCAATAACGTTCGATCAGATTCCTCATCGTAAATCGGCTTATCTAAAGACACATACGAATTTAAAGGAATATGTTTTTGTCTTGTTGCCGTTTTAATAGCGGTAATAATTTGTCGAGTGATACATAGTTCAGCAAATGCTTTGAATGAAGACAGCTTGTCCTCTTTATAATCACGAATTGCTTTAAACAACCCTATCATACCTTCTTGAACAATGTCTTCTCGATCGGCACCCACTAAAAAGTAAGATCTTGATTTCGCACGAACAAAGTTCTTATACTTGTGAATTAAATATTCTAGAGCGTCAATATTACCTTTTCGAACTAACTCAACGATTGCCTCATCCTCTAAATCACGAAATGTAACGTCGCCTATACTTACGAAGCCTGCTTCCACCTTGATCCCTCCGACCGCTATTTATTTAGCAATATTATACAGTAAAAAGATAAAGAGCGTCAATGCTTCAACGCTCTCCTCTTCTTAATTTTTCTAATTTTTCTGTAATATCTTTACTAAATATCTTTCGCATGGCGGGCTGCTGTTCTTTCGTGTCTTTTGTGCGCCTTCTTACTTGTTGTTCCATCGCTTGTACTTCCAACTCTAATTCACGCGCAGATTTTCGAAGGGCACCTTGCCCAAATATAACCCATTGTTCTGTATAATCAGAAGTCGCAACATATATTTGTGTATTTATATTTCTAAGCTCTATCGCAAGTTGCTCTATCTTTTCGTCTGCAGTTTGATTCTTTCGTGTGAATATTACTTCTACACGAGATTGTTTCATCTTTTTTTCAATACCATGGACTGTATAGGCATCAAAGACTATCATCACTTTTATACCTGTATAACCTTGATAATCCGCCATCTTATCAATAAGCGCATCTCTTGATGATTGTAAATCTACATCCCGCAGTTTCTTCAAATCTCCCCAAGCTCCGATAATGTTGTAACCGTCAACGATTAAAATATCGTTCATTTTTTATTTACCAATTTCGTGACGTTTACGATATACCTCATACATTAACAAACTTGCGGCTACTGAAGCATTTAAGGATGTAACTTTACCAACCATCGGTAAAGTGATTAAGAAATCACACTTTTCACCAATAATACGACTCATACCTTTTCCTTCACTACCAATTACTAACCCAATCGGCATTGTACCATCTAAATTACGGTAATCCGTTTTCCCTTTGGCATCTGTACCAGCAATCCAAAGTCCACGCTCTTTTAATTCATCAATTGTACGAGATAAGTTTGTTACGCGCGCAACAGGAATGTATTCAATCGCTCCTGTTGATGCTTTCGCAACTGATGCTGTAAGTCCCACAGCTCTTCTCTTCGGAATAATAATTCCATGAGCTCCTGTTGCATCAGCAGTACGCATAATAGAACCTAGGTTATGCGGATCTTCAATCTCATCTAAAATCAAGAAGAATGGATCTTCATTACGTTTTTCTGCCACTTTGAATAAATCTTCTAACTCTGCATACTGATATGCAGCTACTTGAGCAATTACACCTTGATGATTACCCTCAACTAATTGATCTAACTTTTTCTTTGGTGCATGTTGTAAAATAATCTTATTTTCTTTCGCTAACGCTAGTACAATTTGTACTTGTCCTTTGGCAGCACCTTCTGCGATCCAAATTTTATTAATATCTCTCCCTGATCTTAACGCTTCAATTACAGGGTTACGTCCGATAATATATTCACTAGTCATGATGATGTGCCCCCTTCCTTTTCTTCTAAAACTGCAATTGCCTTATATACAATTTCGTCTAATCTTTCACGATTATTTAATAAATGATGATAACCAATTAGCGCTTCAAAGGCTGTACTATGTCGATATGTTTGTACATCCGTATTTTTCGGAACTGTACCTGAATTTGCATTACGCCCTCTTCTTAATACCGCCTCTTCTTCCTCTGTCAAAAATGCCGTCTCTAATAAATGATAAACAACTTTCGCCTGTGCTTTTGCTGAAACAAAGCTCGTCCCTAAGCGGTGTAATTGATTAGGGCGAACTTTTCCTTTTTGAAGGAGGTGATAGCGGATATATTGTTCATATACCGCATCACCCATATACGCTAACGCCAAGCTGTTTAATTGCTTTGCATCGATCATCCTTATCCTCTTTTCCATCTTGTACCTTGAGCGGTATCTTCTAAAATAATATTACGTTCTTTTAAATCGTCACGAATTTGATCAGACAATGCAAAATCACGATTTTTACGAGCTTCAATGCGCTTTTGGATAAGCTCTTCGATTTCTTCATCCAGTAATTCTTCTTTTGATAATTCTAATCCTAAAATATCAAATAACGTTTCCAGTTGTTTTACGTATGCTTCAATCACAACTTTAGATGTATGCTCTTCAAGTAAATATTGATTTGCATGATTTGCTACGTTGTATAATTCGGTAATTGCATTTGCAGTGTTAAAGTCATCATTCATTGCCTCTTCAAATGCAGTCTGGAATTTCTCTATTTCAGCTAACCATTTCTCATTATGATCCGTTAAATCCGTACTACTCTCCATACGATGCTTTAAGTTTCCATAAGCTGTTTTAATTCTTTCCAGTCCATTATTCGTACTTTGTAATAACTCTTCACTAAAGTTAATCGGGTGACGATAGTGTACTGATAACATAAAGAATCTAATTAACTGCGGGTCGTATTGCTTAATAATATCGTGAACTAAAATAAAGTTACCAAGCGATTTAGACATCTTCTCATTGTTAATATTAATATATCCATTATGCATCCAGTAACGTGCAAACGTTTTTCCAGTCAATGCCTCTGACTGCGCAATTTCATTTTCATGATGTGGGAAAGCCAAGTCTTGACCACCAGCATGAATGTCAATTGTATCCCCTAAGTACTTACGCGCCATTGCTGAGCATTCAATATGCCATCCTGGACGTCCTTGCCCCCAAGGGCTTTCCCAGAAGATTTCTCCTTCTTTCGCAGCTTTCCATAAAGCAAAATCAAGAGGGTCTTGTTTCTTTTCCCCTACCTCAATACGAGCACCGTGACGTAAATCTGCGATTGGTTGATGTGATAATTTACCGTAACCTTCGAATTCCTTCGTCTTAAAGTACACATCACCCTCTGATTCATATGCATACCCTTTATTCACAAGTTCTTGAATAAATTCAATAATGATATCCATATTTTCTGTTACACGAGGATGGACTGTTGCGTGTTTGCAACCTAGTGCTGTTACATCTTCAAAGTACGCTTCAACAAAACGATCAGCAATTGTCGGTACATCTTCACCTAATTCATTTGCCGCTTTAATTAATTTATCATCTACATCCGTAAAGTTAGATACATATTGCACATCGTATCCTTTGTATTCTAAATAACGACGCACTGTATCGAATACCATAGGAGGCCTTGCATTCCCAATATGAATGTAGTTATAAACTGTAGGTCCGCATACATACATCTTTACCTTATTTTCTTCTAATGGAACAAACTCTTCTTTTTGACGTGTTAACGTATTATAAATGTGAATAGTCATTTTTATCCTTCCTTTCTACCTTTAATTCCAATTGTTTCTTCAATTTATCAAGTTCTACTTCCATAGCCTTTAATTTATCAAAAATCGGATCCGGAAGGTCAGAGTGATTTAATTCTTGACCAATCTTTACTCCATTTTGAATAACGACACGGCCAGGTATACCTACAACTGTAGAATGTGCAGGAACTTCTTTTAATACGACAGACCCTGCTCCGATTTTAGAATTCTCTCCCACAGTAATAGAACCAAGAACTTTAGCACCCGTCGCAATTAATACATTATCCTGAATTGTTGGATGCCTCTTTCCTTTTTCTTTTCCTGTACCACCTAATGTAACCCCTTGATAAATCGTTACATTATCACCAATTTCACAAGTTTCTCCGATTACAACTCCCATTCCATGATCTATGAAAAAACGTCGACCAATTGTTGCTCCTGGATGGATCTCAATGCCAGTAAAAAAGCGGCTCACTTGTGAAACAAAACGTGCAAGAAAGAAAAAATTTCTTTTATAAAAAGCATGTGCAATTCGATGGGCCCAAACTGCATGTAATCCAGAGTAAGTTAAAATGACTTCGAAATAACCTCTTGCCGCTGGATCCTGTTCAAAAACGACTTCAATATCTTCCCGAAGCCTCTTAAACATCGGTGTTCCCTCCCCTTTATGGGCTGCTTTTTTGTCGAGCGAACTAACTCCCCTAACTCATCACTTCTCCCCTAATTCTTTATATAAGGAGATAAATTCTATATTCATACCTATTTACACGGTATAAAAAAAAGGCGTCTCTGTCATATTGACAGAGACGCCTTTTAAGCGCGGTTCCACTCTGTTTAGGCTTAAAAAAGCCTCAAACTCATCCATGATAACGGTGTAAACCGCTTCTGCTTACTTTGCGGCCTAAGACATCCCACGAAGCAATTCGCTGTTCAGCAGAAGACTCGAAGGGGCATTTCAAAAATCCGCTTATAAACCACTCCCAGCCTAAAGGTGGTTCTCTCTGTAAAAAGCCTGATTTTCTACTTCTCCTTCTCGTCGCTTTTCCTTATTAGGTTTTAGGTATACTTATTATATTTCTAAACCTAGAAAATGTTAACCAATTACTTTTTGAAGACGATTTAAAACTTTTTCTTTTCCAAGAAGTGCAATAGCATTCGGAAGCTCTGGACCATGCGTTTGTCCTGTAGTTGCAACACGGATTGGCATAAATAAATTTTTACCTTTATGTCCTGTTTCCTTTTGAACTGCTTTAATCGCTGCCTTAATTGCTGCTGGCTCCATTGCTTCTAGAGCTTCTATTTGACCAGCAAATGCACGAAGTACTTCAGGTACTTGTTCACCATTTAATACTTCTTGTCCTTCTTCTTCATAATCAACATGATCTTTAAAGAACATTTCAGAAAGCTCTACAATTTCAGCTCCAAAACTCATTTGTTCATGGTATAAAGCAATTACATCACGAATCCAAGCTTGGTCTTGTTCGCTTAAAGTTTCTCCCACACGTCCAGCTTTCACTAAATGCGGTAAGCTTAACTCTACAACCGTATCTAAATCTTGCTTTTTCATATACTGGTTGTTCATCCATTTTAGTTTTTGAGAATCAAATAATGCAGGTGATTTTGATAAACGAGCTGCATCGAACATTTTGATAAACTCATCTTTAGAGAAGATTTCTTCTTCTCCTACCGGAGACCAACCTAGTAGTGCAATAAAGTTAAAGATTGCTTCTGGAAGATACCCAAGCTCTTTATATTGCTCAATAAATTGAATAATAGATTCATCACGCTTACTTAACTTTTTACGACTTTCATTAACAATTAGAGTCATATGACCGAATTGTGGAATATCCCAGCCGAAAGCTTCATAAATCATCATTTGTTTCGGTGTATTTGAAATATGATCATCACCACGAAGTACATGTGTAATTTCCATTAGATGATCATCTACTGCTACTGCAAAGTTATAAGTTGGAATTCCATCCTTTTTCACAATAACAAAATCACCGAAATCATTTGAATGGAACGCAACTTCATCTTTTACAATATCTTTGAATGTGTAGTCACGATCAGCTGGTACACGGAAACGAATACTTGGAATACGTCCCTCAGCTTCAAATTCTTTCACTTGTTCTTCAGTTAATTCACGGTGGTTACCTGCGTAACGAGGTGTTTCACCGCGAGCGATTTGTCCTTCACGCTCTGCTTCTAGCTCTTCTTCTGTCATATAACATTTATAAGCTAGACCACGCTCTAATAAATCTTCATATAATTTTTTATAAATATCTAAACGCTCTGTTTGGCGATATGGTCCAAATTCACCACCAACATCAACACCTTCATCCCAGTCCATACCGAGCCATTTCAAGTATTTTAATTGGCTTTCTTCTCCACCAGCCACGTTACGTTTTACATCAGTATCTTCAATACGAATAATAAATTTGCCATCTAAATGACGAGCAAATAAATAATTAAATAATGCCGTACGCGCATTTCCGATATGTAAGTGTCCTGTTGGACTTGGCGCGTAGCGCACTCTCACTTGCTTTTCCATAATTGGTACACCTTCCATTCTTAATGTCAACACATTCTATAATTGTACACCAAAAAAATGTGATTATCCATCTTACGAATTAAAAACCATTATTTTTTCTGTAATAAAACAACCGCTTGAGAAGCAATCCCTTCTTCTCTACCTGTAAATCCTAATTTTTCTGTTGTTGTTGCCTTTACATTAATGTTATCGATAGACGTTTCTAACAGTTCACTAATGCGCTTACGCATACTCTCAATATGTGGTGCCATTTTTGGTTTTTGAGCAATAATTGTACAATCTAAATTTCCTAACTCGTAACCTTGTTCACGCACAAATTCCCAAACTTTTTGTAACAATACAGCTGAATCTGCATCTTTAAAAGCTGGGTCTGTATCAGGAAAATGCTTTCCGATATCTCCTGCTGCAATCGCACCTAAACATGCATCAGCAATCGTATGTAACAATACATCTGCATCTGAATGGCCGATTAATCCTTTCTCGTGTGGAATTGTAATTCCACCGATAATCAACGGGCGCCCTTCCGCAAATTCATGTACATCAAAACCTTGTCCAATTCGAAACATCCTTACTTCCTCCTTAAGCTAAACTACTGAGCTTTATGACTCTATATTATATCGCTATCCTTATAAAGAAAAGCCCGGCTGTTGCCGAGCTTTTCTTTATTAACACGTCATCAATGTTATTTCTTTTGAACACGTAGGAAACTTTCAGCAATTAATAGATCTTCCGGAGTCGTCACTTTAATATTATAGTAACTCCCCTCTACTACACCTACTTGCTTCCCAACACGTTCTACGAGACTTGCATCATCTGTGCCAAGAAAACAACTTTGCTTTGCGCTTCTATGAGCTTCTAGCAAAAGAGAAACAGAGAATCCTTGTGGTGTTTGTACAGCGTTAAGTTGAGATCGCTCTACCGTTTCTACAACAACACCCTGCTCTACTTTCTTAACAGTATCTTTTACTGGCACTGCACAAATGGAAGCTCCATATTTTTCTGCTGCAGTTAATACATCGCGAATCACTTTATTCGTTACGAACGGGCGCGCCCCGTCATGCACAAGAACATATTCGACACCACTCGCATACTGAAGTGCGTTATAGACGCTATCTTGTCTTTCGGCTCCACCCTGAATGAATTGTACGTGCTTTTCAATCTGGTACTTCTGCATTAACTCTTCAAAATACGGGCGTTCTTCTTCGTTAATTGCCATAATAATACTTTTGCACGCTTTATCTTTTTCAAAAGCACGCAATGTGTGCACAATAATTGGTACTTCATCTATAAGTAAAAATAACTTATTTTTACCAACACCCATTCGTTTTCCTTGGCCCGCTGCCGGAATAATTAATGTATACATATTAATAATCCTCTACTTATAATGCTTTTTCTAGCAATTTACGTTTTGCGAAAATCATACGACCAGCCGATGTTTGTAATACGCTAGTAACAAGTACGTCAAGTTGTGAACCCACATACTCTCTACCATCTTCTACTACAATCATCGTACCATCATCTAAGTATGCAACACCTTGATTTTGTTCTTTACCATCTTTCACAACATAAACACTTAATTCTTCACCAGGGAGTACGACTGGTTTAATCGCATTAGCTAAATCATTAATGTTTAACACCGTAACCCCTTGTAATTCAGAAACTTTGTTTAAATTGAAATCGTTTGTTACTACAGTTCCACCAGTGATTTTTGCCAACTTTACAAGCTTGCTATCTACTTCTTGGATATCATCGAAATCGCCTTCATAAATTTCTACCGGAATTGGCATCTCCTTTTGAATACGATTTAAAATGTCTAGCCCTCTGCGGCCACGATTACGCTTTAAAGCATCTGAAGAATCGGCAATATGCTGAAGCTCTTCTAATACGAATTGCGGAATGACAATTGTTCCTTCTAAAAACTTTGTTTGGCAAATATCTGCAATACGTCCGTCAATAATTACACTCGTATCGAGAATTTTCCAATGAGTCGTAGATTTTTCTGCTTCGACCTCTACCTCTTCATTCTCACTATTGTTTTTCTTCTTACCTCCGCGTTGGGGTAATGTAAATAATCCTAGCAATTCATTCCTCTTTTTAAATCCTACTTGGAATCCTAAATATCCAAGTAAAAGGGTGAAGAACACTTGCAACACCGTACTAATAACTGGAATTGTAAATTCACGAATTGGTATCAAAATTAAATATGCAACAATAAGACCAGAGATTAATCCTAATGTACCAAATAAAACATCTGCTACAGGCGCCTTTACAAGAGCCTCTTCAATATGCTTAATAAGTTGAACAATATAATCTACAAGCCAAAATGTTGTTAAAAATAAAATAATTGCACCAATAATTGCACGAACATACGATCCTTCCAACAAAGGAACCGCACCGATATCTAATACATTAATAATTTTTGGGATTAAGTAAATCCCTAACGCTCCCCCGATCACTAAAAAGAAGAGCTGTACAATCCGTTTTAACATCCAACCACCTCCTACTCATTATTAACCATTGTTTCGCTAATCAAAACGCCGAATGCAAAAGCGGACGTGTTTTTTTGTAAATAGTTTTATTTACCAATATATCATATCATATACCAAAAATGTTCTAGTGTCGTTATATTATAGAATCAATGTAATATTCTTAATTGTGTCTACTCATATAGAGATGCTCTTGAATTCTTTTTAGACCTTCTCGTATTTTCTTCGCTCTCACTTCTCCAATTCCTTCCACATCATCCAATTCATTAATAGTTGCTCGGCAAACACCTTGCAATGTTTTAAATCGATTAATTAAATTCTCGATAATAAGTGGCGGAACACGAGAAATCTTGCTTGTGATTCGGTACCCTCTAGGTGTCACACTTTCTTCTAAACTTGTTTGTCCTGGATAGCCAAGCAATTTAACTAAATCACTATCCTCTAAAAGTTGTGTATTTGCAAGATCTTGTAACTTTTTCAAGATTTGATGATGGTCTTGTGTTTTCTCCTGGTGATAATCTTTAATTAACAATGCTGCCTCTGCCTCTAAATCAGCTAGTAATTCTGTAAGCTGTAAACGAATTAACCTACCTTCTGTTCCTAACTCATGAATATAGCTCAATATTTCATTTTTAATACGCAGCACCATTTCAACACTATGTAAAACGTGAACCACCTCGGACATTGTAACGACCTCTTCAAATTCTAGAATACCCAAATTCGTAATGCCGTCATTCCATACAGCCTTATATTTTTCTAGCGTTTGAATTGCTTGATTTGCCTTCGTTAAAATGACACCTATATCTTTTAATGTATAACGTAAGTTCCCTTGATATAGCGTAATTACATTACGTCTTTGTGAAATGGCCACAACAAGGCTGCCCGTCTGCTTTGCTACACGCTCTGCTGTTCGGTGACGCATACCTGTTTCAATAGAATCAATAGATGAATCTGGAACTAACTGTGCGTTTGCAATTAAAATTTTACTTCCAGTTTCATTTAAAATAAGTGCTCCATCCATTTTTGCTAATTCATATAAACTAGCAGGAGAGAATGCGCAATTAATATGAAAACCACCATCAACAATGCTTTTAATCTGCTCATTATACCCAAGAACAATTAGTCCCCCCGTTTGTGCGCGAAGTACATTATCTATCCCTTCGCGCAGTGGTGTTCCTGGGGCCACGAGCTGTAAAATGTTAATCATACTTTTGACACGTTGCTTATTTTCTTCCATAGCCTAGCCTCCTAATGTCAAACGAAGCGCTTCTCCCAAATTAGAAACACCTACAACCTCAATCCCCTCTGGAATTGTCCATCCCCCTAAATTTTTTCTAGGAATGATAGCACGTTGAAATCCTAATTTAGCTGCTTCTTGTACACGTTGTTCAATTCTTGATACTCTTCTTATTTCTCCAGTTAATCCAACTTCTCCTATTACCGCATCAGTTGGTGCCGTAGATTTATCTCTAAAACTTGAAGCTATACTTAAGGCGACAGCTAAATCAATTGCCGGTTCGTCTAATTTCAAACCACCAGCTACTTTTAAATACGCATCTTGATTTTGTAATAGTAAACCTGTTCTTTTCTCTAGTACCGCCATAATAAGCGAGACACGATTATGATCAATTCCTGTCGCCATTCTTCGAGGATTTCCAAAACTAGTAGGGGAAATTAATGCCTGTATTTCTACTAAAACTGGTCTTGTTCCTTCCATTGAGGCAACTACTGTTGAACCTGCAACTCCAACTGGTCTTTCCTCAAGGAAAATTTCAGAAGGATTTAAGACTTCTGCAAGGCCAAGTTCTTTCATTTCAAAGATACCCATTTCATTCGTAGAACCAAAACGATTCTTTACAGCTCGTAAAATACGATATGTATGGTGTCGATCTCCTTCAAAGTAAAGAACTGCATCGACCATATGTTCTAGCATACGCGGTCCCGCAATTGCACCTTCTTTTGTCACATGTCCTACGATGAAAATTGGGATTCCCTTTGTTTTTGCAAGTTTCATTAATTCTGCTGTACATTCACGTACTTGCGCCACACTACCAGGAGCTGATGTTACCTCAGGTAAATGTATCGTTTGAATAGAATCAATAACAACAAAAGCAGGATTCATCTCTTCAATATGTGCTGCAATACGCTGTAAATCTGTCTCTGATACAACAAATAGATTACTACCATTTACATGTAAACGATCTGCACGAAGTTTAATCTGCTTTGCTGACTCCTCACCTGATATATACAATACATCATATGAAGCATCTGCTAATTGCGAGGAAATCTGTAATAATAACGTTGATTTTCCAATCCCAGGGTCCCCACCAATAAGTACTAAAGATCCATCTACAATTCCGCCACCTAGTACACGGTTAAACTCTTGAAATTTTGTTTCAATACGTGCCTCAGACTTTGTTTCTACTTCTGTAAGACGTCTTGGTTTTGTTACTTCTGTTTGAATTGCATTTGCATAATTTAGGCGTCTGGATGATACAACGGGTTCCATCTCTTCAACAAGCGAATTCCATTGACCACACCCTGGACATTTACCCATATATTTTGGTGATTGATAACCACACTCTTGACATGTGAATTTTGTTTTCTTTTTAGCCATATCTTTTTATATTTCACTTCGCTTTCATCTATAAACATTTGACCTTCTCGTACAAGAAAGAGGGCTATCTCGTAGCCCTCTTAGTTTGTCTATACTTATTTTACCTTTTCAGCACTATGAATGACAAATGTTTCCCCTTCTACATCAAAGATAACTTTTTGACCTTTCTCAATAGCACCTTTTAAAAGTTCTTCCGATAGTCTATCTTCTACATGCTTCTGAATTGCTCTACGTAGTGGACGAGCACCATATTCACGATCAAACCCTTTATCAGCAATAGCTGCAATCGCTCCTTCTGTTAAGTGCAATTCAATTTCTTGTTCTTTTAAGCGATTCACTAACTGATTTACCATAAGAGTCACAATTTCTTGAATATGTTTTTTCTCAAGCATATGGAATACGATAATTTCATCAATACGGTTTAAGAATTCTGGACGAAATGCCTTTTTCAGCTCATCCATTACTTTACCTTTCATATCCGAATAATCACGGCTTTCATCTTGTACGTTAAATCCAAGATGTTTGTTACGTTTTAACGCCTCAGCACCAACGTTAGACGTCATAATAACAATCGTATTACGGAAATCAACTGTACGTCCTTTAGAATCAGTTAAACGACCATCTTCCAATACCTGTAGTAGAATATTAAATACATCAGGATGTGCCTTCTCTACTTCATCTAATAGGACAACTGAATAAGGCTTACGACGAACCTTCTCTGTTAATTGTCCGCCTTCTTCATACCCAACATATCCTGGAGGAGAACCAACTAAGCGAGAAGTTGAATGTTTCTCCATATACTCAGACATATCAATGCGAATCATTGCATCCTCATCACCGAACATAGATTCTGCCAATGCTCTTGCTAATTCTGTTTTACCTACACCTGTTGGCCCTAAGAAAATAAATGAACCAATTGGACGTTTCGGATCTTTCAGTCCTGCTCTTGCACGACGAACAGCTTTCGCTACAGCCACTACAGCTTCATCCTGACCGATGACACGATCATGAAGAATGGATTCTAAGTTTAATAATTTATCAGTCTCTGTTTGTGCAAGTTTAGAAACAGGGATACGTGTCCATGTAGAAACGACATTTGCAATATCTTCTACCGTAACCTCTGAATTTTCTTTTCCTTGTTGTTCTTTCCACTGACGCTTTGTATCTTCCAATTTCTCACGTAAGCGTTGTTCCATATCACGTAAGGAAGCAGCCTTTTCAAACTCTTGACTTTGTACAGCCGCATCTTTTTCTTTTCGAATTTCCTCAAGCTTCACTTCAAGCTCTTTTAAGTTTGGTGGTGTTGTATAAGAACGCAAGCGAACTTTTGAAGCAGCTTCATCAATTAAATCAATTGCTTTATCTGGTAAGAAACGATCCGTAATATAACGATCTGAAAGTTTTACAGCTGCATCAATTGCATCATCTGTAATAGACACACGGTGATGCGCCTCATAACGATCGCGTAACCCTTTCAAGATTTGAGTTGATTCTTCTAGACTCGGCTCATCAACATGAATTGGCTGGAAACGTCTCTCTAAAGCTGCATCCTTTTCAATATATTTACGATACTCATCTAAAGTTGTCGCACCAATACATTGTAATTCTCCGCGTGCTAAAGATGGTTTTAAAATATTCGATGCATCGATTGCACCTTCTGCTCCACCTGCACCGATTAATGTATGAAGTTCATCAATAAATAGAATAATATTCCCTGCTTGACGTATTTCATCCATTACTTTCTTTAAACGATCTTCAAACTCACCACGATATTTCGTCCCAGCTACCACTGTTCCCATATCTAGTGTCATAACACGCTTATCTCTTAACGTTTCAGGAACTTCATTATTTACGATTTGCTGTGCTAACCCTTCAGCAATTGCTGTTTTACCTACACCAGGCTCTCCAATTAACACTGGATTGTTTTTTGTTCTACGGCTTAACACTTCAATTACACGTTGAATTTCTTTACTACGTCCAATAACAGGATCCAAACGATTCTCACGTGCAACAACTGTTAAGTCGCGCGCTAAACTGTCTAGTGTCGGTGTATTTGCATTTGTCGATGAACCACCTTGGTGACCTGAACTTGCTTCGTTACTTCCAAGAAGTTGTAACACTTGTTGTCTTGCTTTGTTGAGGCTTACACCTAAATTATTTAATACACGTGCCGCTACACCTTCACCTTCACGGATTAAGCCAAGTAAAATATGTTCTGTTCCAACATAAGAATGTCCTAGCTTACGCGCTTCATCCATAGACAATTCAATAACTTTTTTAGCACGAGGTGTATAATGTACAGTTTGAGAAGCTTCTGTTCCACGTCCAATTAACGCTTCTACCTCTTTTTGCACTTTCTCCGGGCTCAATCCAAGAGCAATTAACGCTTTTGCTGCAATTCCTTCACCTTCGCGTACAAGCCCAAGTAAAATATGTTCTGTTCCAATGTTATTATGCCCAATGCGAATTGCTTCCTCTTGAGATAAAGCTAATACTTTCTGTGCTCTTTCTGTAAATCTTCCAAACATCATAGAAATCGCCTCCTACTTGCGCTTAGTTTTTTTCAATACGTAATCGCTCACGGATTAAGGTTGCTCTTCGATAATCTCTTTCTTCTGGTCCTAAAGGTCCTCCTGCATATTGTTGTAAAATACCAGGTTGCGTAAGAACCATTAGCTCAGTCAAAATATTTCTCGATATACCTTTTATATATCCTAGATCAATACCGAGTCGTACATCCGATAAGCAAGTTGCCGCTTCTGCAGATTGAATTAAACGACTGTTTGCTAGTATACCGTAAGAACGATAAACCTTATCTTCAAGCTCAATGCTCGAATTTTGTACAATTAATTCTCTGGCCAATTGTTCTTGTTGTATAATTTGCTGCATGACACTCTTTAAATCTGCAATAATATCTTCTTCGGATTTCCCTAACGTCATTTGATTTGATACTTGAAATATATTACCTAACGCTTCGCTACCTTCACCGTATATTCCTCTTACTACTAAACCTAATTTTTGAATTACTTGTATAATACGGCTAATTCTTTTTGTTAAAACCAGCCCTGGTAAATGAATCATTACAGAAGCTCTTAATCCTGTACCAACGTTAGTAGGACAACTCGTAATATATCCAAGTGATTCATCAAAAGCATATTCAACCTCTTTCTCAATCCAATTATCTATTTGATTGGCGCTTTGAAGCGCCTTTGATAACTGTAGTCCTGGAAATAGGCACTGAATCCTAATGTGGTCTTCCTCATTAAGCATCACACTAATGTGTTCGCTTTCTGATAACAGACATGCTCCATATTCGGTCCCTGCTAGATTTGGACTAATTAAATGCTTTTCGACTAAAACTCGCCTTTGAAGAGGAGTTAGTTCATTCATTTTTAATAGTCCAAACTTCCCAAAGGGCTCTACCGCTTTATTTATAAATTTCTTTTTAAATAATTCTTGAACCTTTTGAGCTTCCTCTTCGTTTTGCATAGTAGAAAATTGATATTGCTTAAAATTACGAGCCAAACGAATTCGACTACTTAAAACAATATCAGAATCAGGGCCATCCCCCTTCATCCATGGACTAATCGCTTCATTCATAATTTTGTCCAGTGACATAGAACTACTCCCCCTCTCTATGCTCACTAAGCTGAGTTTCAAGCCCTCGAATCTCATCTCTTACCTCAGCAGCTTTCTCAAACTCCTCATTCTGTACATATTGTTTCAGAATAAGTTTTAGTTCATCTAATTCTTTCTTTAAGTGGATATTTCCTTCCATTCGTTCCGGAATTTTTCCACAATGTTCTGTATGTCCACCATGAAGTCGCTTTAACAATGGGTTTAAGTGTCCTTTAAATGTATCGTAACAAGAAGCACAACCAAAGCGTCCCACTTTTGTAAAATGTTCATATGTCATCTTACAATCTGGACATCTTACTGTATTTGTATTTGAAAACCCGTTTTTTCCTTCTCCAAACATTGTTGATTCACCGTGTAATAAACCAGCAAATACATCATGAAATGAAAAGTTAGACTGTGATGATTGAAAGAAAGACGTATAGCCACTTTGCTCCGCACATTGCTCACAAAGATGAACTTCCGCCTTCTTCTCGTTGATTACTTTTGTATAATGTAAAGTTGCTGGTCTTATATTACAGTTTTGACAAGTCATCAATATCCCCACCTTTACAACAGGAACGATCTACCTCATGATACTTTTCATACATTACTAGATTGTCCTCTTTCCTTAATCCACTCAGATAAAAGTACATGCTCTTTTTCAAAACTTCTACAATATTTAACTGCCCTATCTTAATTATCATTCTTTTACAAAAGCTGTATTTATTTATATTTCAGTGTTCTTAACATTGCGCATAATATTCGAGCCCTAAGTTCATCTCGAGAAGGAATATCCATTGATAATACAGAACGATCTAGTACACTTAACATTAATTTTGCTTCACGGCCTGTTATGATTCCCTCTTCTAATAAACGTATAATCATACTCTCTGCATTCCCTTGTGCAACGCTATGATCAATCATATGAAGCATTTGATCAATAATGTCTATATCATCATGCAGTTTGACTTTTATAATGCGAATGTAACCTCCTCCACCACGTTTACTTTCTACTACAAATCCTCTTTCTAATGTAAAACGGGTATTGATTACATAATTGATTTGAGATGGTACGCACTCGAATCGATCCGCAATCTCATTTCTTTTGATTTCAATCACATTATTATTACTTAAGTCAATAACTTGCTTTAGATATTGCTCAATGATATCAGATATATTTCTCATTTATCCGCCACCTTTATTGACTTTGACTATCTTTGACTTTAATTATATACGTATTAATAAAATTTGCAACTCTTTTGCTTATTCACTATCCTAGCCACATTCCCCTGCATTTAATCAAAATAGTAATTATTTAAGCATATTTTTTTAATTACTATGGATTATAAAAGAAAACACGAAAAAACACGAGTCATTTGACTCGTGTTTAGTTGCTTGGCGACGTCCTACTCTCACAGGGACAAGGTCCCAACTACCATCGGCGCTAGAGAGCTTAACTTCCGTGTTCGGTATGGGAACGGGTGTGACCTCTCTGCC
>NZ_JAKUHC010000021.1:0-60505 GCF_022664295.1 Bacillus cereus group sp. BfR-BA-01311 | reverse complement strand
TAAATCAACGTTTTTGGCGCGATTTAAAACTTGATGAATCCAGAGGATATATTTAGAACACAAGTTCACCAATGGGAACGCGATCAATATATGTCTCTATACTAAGAGGCTTGAACCCTTGATACAACTAGTATCAAGGGTTTTTTAATTCCCTATTATTACAATTTTATGTGGTTGCAAAATGAAAAACAACCACATAAAAGCCAATAATTAATAACAAGTAGTGATATCATAGAAAAACATTATCAGATAAACGTAAGTTTTATATAATTTGTGAAATGAAAAAGCCTTGATACTACGGTATCAGGGCTTTTTTAGTGAAGTTATTGGATATGTTAACTACTAGATAATGGATTGTTTTTGGTTATTTTGAATCATGTTACTAAGAAAATCTTTTCAAAAGAATTGATCTTATCTTTTTTAATCACTTGTGCTAAAACTTAATAATTCTTTACTGCCTGTACAACGCGACCAATTATTTTTACATCTTCAGCTGAAAGGTCGTAAGTTTTTGGTTCGTGGATAGGGTCATTACTCAATGGTATTAAAGTAATGATGCTTCCGGATTTTGAAATCTTTTTCACGGTAGCATCATAACCATTGACTTTTACAACAGCAATTTGTCCGTTTTCAACATAAGGAGTTTCCTCTACTAAAACATAAGAACCATCAGGGAATTCGAGATTCATGCTAGTGCCTTTTACAGTAAGATAAAAATACTTTTTACGCTTGTTTAAAAATGTACTTAGCATGGGTAAATAGCCTTCGATATTTTCTTCAGCGAGTATGGGTGTACCGGCTGCTACAGAACCAATGATAGGAATGTAAATAATGTTTGATTGATCGTTTTGGATGGTTTCATAAATAGAAACTTCTTCTTTAACAGTATTGTCCTCTTGAGTTGCGAGTCTTTCTAAATCATCAGTAGTGATTCCTAATCCCTTACAAACTTTTATGACATTATCAACAGATGCTTTACCAATCCCTCTTGATAACATGGATTGCAGTGTTGTGGGGGGGAGACCTATTTTTTCGGCGAAGGCTCTTTTACTATAGCCAGCTTCTTTTATTAAGCGTGTTACAACCTCTGCTTTTTTCATTACTTTCACCATCTTTCTTATTAAAATGTATACGATATTGCGTATTTCTGTATATATCATAACCTAACTAAAATTGTTAGTAAATAGAAAAGTATACGAAATTGAGTATTTAAATACGTTTTTTTGTTGACTAAATACGAAATTGAGTTTATATTTAAATGGAAATGAACGCAATATCGTACAAAAAACAGGTGGTGAGTAAATGTATCCGAATTTGCGTGCAGAGATGGCGAGAAAAAGAATTATGATTACACAAATTTCTTCGCATCTGAAACTTCGCCACGCAACAGTGAGCGACAAAATAAATGGTAAATTTCGTTTTTATTATGATGAAGCTTTTGAAATTAAGAAAACTTTTTTTCCAGAACATAGTTTGGAATATCTTTTTGAATTTGAAGAAAATGAAGCGAATTGAAATCGGAGGAAATTTACTTAAAATGTAACCCTATAATCGAATTATTGAATGATGATTTAATAAGAGGGTTCATATCAAAGTATTTAATTTAAATTCTGATAACTAGTTAATTTGTAAAAAGAAAGTAAAGAATTATGCGTAGTGCGAAATTATCTCAATGCAATAAAGATAGTCCAAAATTAGTAGTGAGGAGGAGATGAGGATGGGGCAATTAATTGACTCATCAGTACATAGTTCATTAGTATTTGAAGTTAATGGCAAAGTAGTAACGGATAGTTTGGTAATTGCGAAGATATTCAAAAAAAATCACTTCGACGTTTTGAAGGAAGTTCGAAAACAAATTGTATATGTAGGTGAAGAGTTTGGAGGAGAAAATTTTCATGAGTCCACTTATTTTAATTCAAAGAATAGGCGAATCCCTAAATATGATTTAACAGAAGAAGCATTCACGTTACTTGTTATGGGATATACCAGTAGAGAAGCGGTTGGAATGAAAATTAAATTTATGAAAGAGTTCAAACGAATGAAGCAATATATACAAAATCAAAAAAATGTGCCAAAGGACCCAATGGGGGTTTTAAAGTTAACATTTGCTGCGTTAGAAGGACATACTCAGCAGATACAAGAGATAAAGTCTGAGGTGAAGGGTTTGCGAGAAAATACGCCGCTTTATGCTATCGAGTGTGAAGAGATAACAAGGGCTGTAAAAAGCTTAGGTGTTATGTTATTGGGAGGTAAAAATTCAAATTCTTATCAGGATATCGGCCTTAGAAGGAAGTTATATAGAGATATTTATAGTCAGTTACATCGGGAATTTGGTGTGAATAGTTATAAAGCTATTAAACGTTATCATTTGGATAGAGCAATACAAATGATTAATGAAGAATATTCAATTCCAACTGTTTTAAATGAAGAAATTACAGTTAAAAACTCACAAATAAATATGGCAGACATTCAGTAGGAGGAAAGAACATGCAAAGAAAGATTTTAGTAATTACTAGCAGTTTAGCAGGGTTACCAACTGTCAGTGAATTTAAAACAAAAGAAGATGCAAAAGAGCAGGTTAGAAAGCTTATTCAAAAAGGAATGAGTCAAAATGTGATTCGTATAACACAAGAAATTCCAATGAATATCGAAATTCAAGTGGATGTTGAACTTGAGGAATAAGAGAGGTTTAGAAGAAAATAGATATGGATAGCATGATTGTTTTGAATGAATGCATAAGAAAAGAATCCGTTGCAGCGGATTCTATAAGAAAAAATATCTCTAGATAAGTATAACATTGAATACCGTTTTTGAGAATTTATGAGGTGGCTAGTATGGGGATTATTCGAGTGAAAAAAGATAGTAATTATTCCGTTATAAATAATACTGGTTTAAAAGATGAAAGGTTGTCATGGAAAGCGAAAGGAATCTTAGCCTATGCGCTTACATTACCAGACGATTGGACTTTTCATATTAGTGAATTAGCTCGACATGCTAAGGATGGAGAAGATTCGCTCCGTACAGGTTTTAAGGAATTAAAAGAATTAGGTTATGTAAAACGTTATCCTGTTCGTGATGGGAATACGAAAAAAATTACAAGGTGGGATACGGAAATTTACGAAACGCCACAAAGGGACATGCCACAAATGGAAAACCAAGATGTGGTAAAGCCATATGAGGAAAATCAGAAACTACTAAATACTAATAGACTAAATACTAATAAACGAAATAATAATGATTATGATGATATGGATAAATTAGAATCTCGTGTATTCATCAATGAGAGGGTTAAAGTAAGTTGTAACTTTATTAAGGGGATGGGCATTCCGTTAAGTGAAATTGCAATTGCAGAGTTGGGGAGCTTTTGTAATTTGTTTAGTGGGGAGTTAATTCAGCATGCAATTAATAAAGCTGTTGATGAGAATGCGCCAAGATGGAACTACATTAAGGCTATATTGAGGAATTGGAAGGAGCAAGAAGTTAAAACATTAGTTGATGTGGCTATACTAGATAGACGTTTCGAAATGAGCAAGAAAAAGAAATATAACGGGACAGGTAGGAAGTATTCAAATAGAAAAGAGATTGTACCCGATTGGTTATATAAAGATGATGAATCAACAAATCTGGAAGAGGAAAGAAAAACCGTGCAGTCTACTGATGAAGAGCGTGAGAGATTACAAGAAGTGTTAAATAAATATAGGTCATAAGAAAAAATGCTAGATGATTTACAAGCAATAAAGATTGAAAAGGCTAATAAGCATATTCATGCTATTAAATTAGTATTAAGAGACTTTGTAAAAAGAACGGAAGTGGGTGAATCAGTAAGTGTTCGAATGGCTCAAAGATTATAAGAAGTTAGAAGAAGAAATTGCTTATTTAGAATACAACTTAGATAAATCAAAAGCCGAATTGAAGCGTTGGATTAGCGGTGATTTGCAAAATGTACGATTAACCGCTGAATCGGAAGGGGCTAAGGTAGAAGGGCGGATTGAAGCAATTGAATATGAATTAGCTCATAAAATGAATGAAGAGTATGATTTAAAGCTTTTGATTAATAAGTTTACAGGACTGGATCATCAAATACTTAAAATGAAATATGTTGATGGAATGACTTTAGAGCAAATTGCGTTTGAATTACATTATAGTACAGGCTATATACGCCGAAAACATGCTGAAATAAGGAAGATTGTCAAGTTTTTAGATGGATTTTAGTGTTACCTTTTTGTAGGATACATGCAGTGTACAGAAAGTATTGAAAAAGTGATTTATAGTAGTAATATAAGATTTCGACGAAAGGGCAACTATTTTTATGGTTGCTCTTTTTGGTGTGAAAGAAGGTGAGTAATATGAAGTGATTTGATGGATTAATAGGTCTTTAGCTTCTAGTTATATTTAGTAAAGTAGTAGTTTTACAGGCGAAAATAATAGAAAAATAAGGAGATGTTTAATGATGAGTTTATTAGCTGCTTCAGTCAAAACAAAGAATTTGCCACAACAGGTGTTACGTTGGCAATCAATGGTAGAAAGCGAATGTTCTGCACAAGGTGTACCTGAGTTAGTTCCTTACGTGCTTGGAATTATTATGGTGGAAAGTGGAGGGAATTCTGAAACGACACCTGATATTATGCAATCCAGTGAATCACAAGGGTGGGCAATGAATACAATTAAAAACCCGAAAGATTCAATTTATTACGGAGTGAAGCATTTAAAGGGTGCTTTTGATGATGCGAAGAAAAATGGCATTACAGATTTAAGTGCCATTGTTCAATCATATAATTTTGGACGAGCTTACCTTCGCTGGTTAGCATCTAACAATAAACAGCATTCATTACCGGTGGCAGATCTGTATTCTAAAACGGTTGTTGCGCCATCACTTGGAAATACGACCGGTGCTATGGTGAAATATAGTAACCCTATCGCTGTTGCCTACAATGGTGGTTATCGATATAAAAACGGGGGGAATTTCTTCTACTCTGAAATTGTTAAACAATATGTAGATTTTGATGGAGGAACTGGTGGCGGTGACAATAAGCCGTTACAACCAAAAGGGCTGGGAATTGCAACGTCTAAATACCCAGAAGGATGGGGCATTAATTTATATAGTGGTCCTGGAAAAGATGCTTGGTTTACAGGTCATGTCATTAATACAAAAATGCCATATTTAATTATAGATGCTGCTTGGTATGGCGGGAATGAAAATATGCTTTGCTTAGGTTGGGAAGCCTGGGCAAAAGAAGAACACTTTGAAGTGCAGTGGTTCCACGCTTACTCAAAATATCCAGCAGGTTATGGTATTAACACATATGATGGTCCAAATGGAAATTATAAAGGAAATGTGGATGGATCTTATCCATATGGTGTTTTTGCGAGAAAAGATGGTTACATTGATATTGGACAAAACACATGGGTAAAAGAAGAGCATTTTAATGTAAGGTAATAACAAAGTTTTTTATTATTTGATTTAAAATTATAAATTTTAATATATAGAAAAAATATAAAAGGGTGCTTTTTTAAGTGCCTTTTTATATTACGTATGAATAGAAAGGAAGATTATTATGGCAAAATTTATTTATCCAACAGATACAACGAGAGTAACAAGTGGATTTCGGGGGAGCAGACCAGATCATCATGGGATAGATCTTGCTGAATCGGGCTATCATCCAATTTATGCAGCAGCTAGCGGACGAGTTAGTCGTTCTTATATTTCATCCAGTTATGGTGAATGTATTATGATTGTGCACACTATTGATGGGGTTACATGGGAAACAGTATATGCCCATATGCGTAGCGGTTCTCGAACAGTAAAAGAAGGTGATTATGTTACACAAGGACAAACTATTGGGGTTATGGGGAACACAGGGGATTCTAGTGGTCAACACTTGCATTTTGAATTGCATAAAGGGTCTTGGAACATCAATAAGAGTAATGCTGTGAATCCATTAGACTACTTAGGAAAAGGAGACGGTGGTGGTACAACTGACCCTTCTGATAAACCGCTACAACCAAAAGGGCTGGGAATTGCAACGTCTAAATACCCAGAAGGATGGGGCATTAATTTATATAGTGGTCCTGGAAAAGATGCTTGGTTTACAGGTCATGTCATTAATACAAAAATGCCATATTTAATTATAGATGCTGCTTGGTATGGCGGGAATGAAAATATGCTTTGCTTAGGTTGGGAAGCCTGGGCAAAAGAAGAACACTTTGAAGTGCAGTGGTTCCACGCTTACTCAAAATATCCAGCAGGTTATGGTATTAACACATATGATGGTCCAAATGGAAATTATAAAGGAAATGTGGATGGATCTTATCCATATGGTGTTTTTGCGAGAAAAGATGGTTACATTGATATTGGACAAAACACATGGGTAAAAGAAGAGCATTTTAATGTAAGATAATATCTTTAAATCAGCATGTATTAAGTAGGATGAAAAAACTTGTTATCATACCTCTTGAGATTAGAGTAATATCTGTAAAATGCTGGGCGGAATATAGAGTGCGATTTTTGAAAGAGCAACTGATGTGAAAAGTTGCTCTTTTTCTTTTTTTTGAATGTGAGGACCATAACCCATTATATAGAATATGGCCTGTCTGAGGATTTAGTTTCTAGATGTACTTAATAATTCAGTGGAATTTTAAATGATAAAAAATAAAAAAGGAGATAATCAGTAATGGAAATTAGAAAAAAATTAGTGGATCCAAGTAAATATGGTATAAAGTGTCCCAATACAATGACACCAGAATTCATCACAGTACATAATACGTACAATGATGCATCAGCAGAAAATGAGATATCGTATATGATTGGGAATAATAATTCAGTGTCGTTTCATGTTGCAGTAGATGACAAAGAAGCAGTACAAGGTATTCCGTTTGATCGTAATGCTTGGCATGCAGGTGATGGTAACGGAAATGGTAATCGTAAATCTATCGGAGTGGAAATTTGCTATTCTCTAAGCGGTGGGGATAGATATTACAAGGCGGAGGATAATGCAGCAATTGTTATTGCTCAGTTAATGAAACAATTCAATATACCGATTAGTAATGTACGTACACATAAATCGTGGAGTGGAAAGCATTGCCCACATCGAATGCTCGATGAAGGAAGAGTGGATCAATTCATTGAGAAGATAAACAAAGCATTTAATGAAGATAATAATAAACCACTACAACCAAAAGGACTGGGAATTGCAACGTCTAAATACCCAGAAGGATGGGGCATCAATTTATATAGTGGTCCTGGAAAAGGTGCTTGGTTCACAGGTCATGTCATTAATACAAAAATGCCATATTTAATTATAGATGCTGCTTGGTATGGTGGGAATGAAAATATGTTATGTCTAGGTTGGGAAGCGTGGGCGAAAGAAGAACACTTTGAAGTAGAGTGGTTCCATGCTTACTCAAAATATCCCGCAGGTTATGGCATTAACACATATGATGGTCCAAATGGTAATTATAAAGGAAATGTGGATGGATCTTATCCATATGGGATTTTTGCAAGAAAAGATGGTTATATCGATATTGGGCAAAACACATGGGTAAAAGAAGAACATTTTAATGTGAGATAAGGATATGAGAGTAGGATCACTCGTATGATTCTCTTTAATTTTTGAAAAGGAGATGAGAACGATGGAAGAACAAATCTTCAATTCAATGATTCAACAAGGAGCATTCGCAGCTTTATTTGTATGGATGCTGTTTACTACGCAAAAAAAGAATGAACAGCGCGAAGAACAATATCAAAAAGTTATTGAAAAAAATCAACAGGTCATTGAAGAACAAGCAAAAGCATTTAGTTCGTTGTCGAAGGATTTATCAGATGTTAAGCGAAAAATCTTGGGGAACGATGATGAGAAATAAAATATGGTATTAAAGTATTTGTCGCATATGCAGGTTCTCAAATAGGAATTCGATTCATATATAGCTAATGAGAAAAAGCCCTAATACCGATAAGTATTGGGGCTTTTTCTCATTAGCTATAGTGAATAAGGTTGTGGTGGATTTTTCAAGAGGAAAGAGTGAATGAAGTCTAATATTAATGTAAATGAAATGAAACTTTGAATGCTGCTTAGTTATAACATAGTCTTATTCAGGATTTCGTTAGTTAATTTTCTAAATTTAGGGAATAAATATAGTTTAGTACCTTGCAATAAATAATACTAAGTGGTATATTATGGATAAAACAGGTACCGTGTATTGAACAGTACTAAGATAGGAAAGGAGGATGGCACTTGAACGTTCAGTTTAAAAAAGGTGTGCTTGAACTTTGTGTATTAGCACTTGTAAAACGTAAAGATAGTTACGGTTATGAACTTGTTCAGCAAATTTCTAATAAATTTTTAATATCGGAAGGGTCAGTATACCCTTTATTACGTCGTTTGACGAAAGAAGGGTATTTTCAAACGTATTTAAAGGAATCTACGGAAGGGCCACCTCGTAAATATTATCAATTAACAGAGCAAGGGGAGACGCAATTTCATTTGTTAGTAACAGAATGGCGTGATTTTGCGAAAGGGGTACAAGAAATTATTGAAGGGGTGGAATGGGATGAGTAAAGAAGGGTTTCTTAAAGAATTATCAAGTTATCTTAGAAAGTTACCAGAGGAAGAGAGGCAAGATATTTTATTGGATTATGAAGAGCACTTTCAGTTTGGACTAGAGGAGGGGAAAACTGAATCGGAAATAATACAGGGCCTTGGTTCTCCGAAAGTAATCACGAAAGAATTACTTGCGATGTATCGCTTCGATGAAATGAAAAAAAATCCATCGACTTCAAATGTGACAAGAGCTGTTATGGCAGCGATTGGACTTAGTTTGTTTAATTTTATTATTGTGTTAGGCCCGTTAGTCGCAATTATTGCTTTTATATTTTCTTTTTGGATCGGTGGTATTGCTAGTGTAGTAACACCATTTTTCGTTATTGGAAAAGTATTTATGGGTACTTTTATATGGTTGGATCTTTTCGTTAGTATAACGTTTGTTGGGGTAGGTTTATTGTTATGTATTATCGCTTTTTATAGTACAAAGTGGTTTAAGAGATTGTGTGTACGATATGTAATATGGAACTTCAAAATGATAAAAGGAGAGTAAATGATGAAAAAACTATTTTTAATCGCTATCGCTTGTATCATTATTGGAATAATAGGAATTTCCCAAACATATGAAAAAGCAGTACAAACTGCTGAAAAAGGCGATAAAGAAAATGTAATTAAAAACGAAACATTAAAAAATATAGAAGTTAAGTTAGATGCCGGGGATATTATTGTCCAAAAATCTCCTGACTCTTCTTTTTA
Source organism: Bacillus cereus group sp. BfR-BA-01311 (assembly GCF_022664295.1). NCBI lineage: Bacteria > Bacillati > Bacillota > Bacilli > Caryophanales > Bacillaceae > Bacillus > Bacillus cereus group sp. BfR-BA-01311. The sequence continues at coordinate 51,212 of NZ_JAKUHC010000021.1, read as the reverse complement.
TGTAAAGCAATCGGGAGATGTACGTAAACAAGAGATTCGTATCGCAGAAGATGGTGACACATTAAAAATTATTGGGGAAAGAGAAAAAGGTGCTTCATTTGATTTTTCTTTTTACAATTTTAGGTTTCAAACGTCTAAATTGACTCTCCTTGTGCCCGAACGCTCTTACCAAGATATAAAAGTAAATTCATCTGCTGGACAAATCGAAATGAGTGATGTGAAAAGTGATAGCGTAAGTGTTAGAACACTTGCTGGAGAAGTAGAGTTGAAACAAGTAACGGCTAAGAATGTGGAGGGATCGACAAAAGCTGGTGAGGTGAACTTTAAGAAGGTATTAGGGAAAGTGACCGCAAAAACAACAAGTGGGGAAATAAATATTCAAGATCATGATTCTAAGTATAATCTAGAAGCAAGTTCAACTGCGGGAGATATAGATATTACTTTATCGGAAAAACCACAAGATGCGGTAATTACTGGGCAAAGTGCTGCTGGAGATGTAACAATTTTTAATGAAGAAAATAAAAATGTAACAATTGGAAATGGTAGTAAAAAGATTAGCGGTAAAACGGCTGCGGGAGATGTGACGATTGAAACTCGTTAATAAGAAATAGAATGCATGGAAATCTATCAAAATACAAAAAGAAGATAATTACCGTATATAAATAAGGTAATTATCTTCTTTTTGTTATTTTTAATGTAAATCACGATATACGCCAATTACTTTCCCGATAACTGACACTTGTTTTAAAATGATAGGTTCTAATGAAGAGTTTTCTGGTTGTAGACGGAAATGGTCTTTTTCTTTATAGAAACGTTTAACTGTTGCTTCGTTATCCTCTGTTAAAGCGACTACAATTTCACCATTATATGCAGACTGCTGTTGGCGAACAACAACTAAATCTCCATCGAAAATACCAGCTTCAATCATACTATCTCCAGAAATACGTAACATGAACACTTTGTCTGCTCCAGCAACAATACTAGCTGGAAGTGGGAAATGTTCTTCTACGCTTTCGACCGCTGTAATTGGTAAACCAGCAGTGACTTTTCCGACAATTGGAACTTGAATAACAGATTGTGTTTCCGTATCCATTCGGTCTTCACCTAAAATTTCAATGGCACGTGGTTTTGTTGGATCGCGTCGAATGTATCCTTTTTCTTCTAATCGTGATAAATGTCCGTGCACTGTAGAACTAGAAGCGAGGCCGACTGCTTGACCAATTTCACGTACGGAAGGTGGATATCCTTTTTCTTGTACTTTTAGCTTAATAAAGTCGAGAATGTCTTGCTGGCGTTTCGTTAACTTTTCCATGTTTTCTAACACCTCGTTTTCTTTCATTTTTCTTATTAATAAGTATAACATGTGAAAAAACATTCTACAAACATAAGTTCGAACAAATGGCGGATTTATGTTACACTATAGGGAAATAATAGGGAGAAAGAGGGGTTCAAAATGAATGCAATTATTTATGCACGTGTGAGTACAACGAAAGAAGCGCAAGAAACATCATTATTACGTCAAAAAGATGAATTATTGCATTTAGCTGAGCGCTATCAAATGAATGTTACTAAGGTGATTGAAGAGAAGGCTAGTGGATATACAATTGAACGTGACGGTATATTAGAGGTGCTGGATACAATTCGAGACGAACAAATTGATGTGTTACTTATACAAGATGAAACGCGTCTTGGTAGAGGAAATGCGAAGATCGCGTTAATGCATTGTTTACATAAAGAAGGCATAAAAGTATATACGCATACACATAATGGTGAATTACAATTGTCGGATTCTGATTCAATGGTATTAGATATTATTGGTATTGTTGAAGAATATCAAAGAAAGATTCATAATTTGAAAATTAAACGAGGTATGCAACGTGCAGTAGAAAAAGGTTATCGTCCAGAAAAAAATTTAAAAAATCGTCATTTAAGTGTAGGAAGAGAGAAAAAAGAAGTGCCAATTGAGGAAATTGTACGTTTGCGAAAAAGTGAACTCACGTTTGAAGAAATTGCAGCAACATTACGTGGATTTGGTCATAATGTTTCAAAGGCGACTGTACATCGTAGATATGTAGAGTATACGAAGCAATTGCTTGATAAAGAAGAGTAACTATTGTATGATAATAATCAGTTTTGATTAGAAGGGGGATTCGAGATGATTAATCACGAACTCGTTGAACGCATTAACTTCTTAGCGAAAAAAGCAAAAGCTGAAGGTTTAACTGAAGAAGAGCAACGTGAGCGTCAATCGCTACGTGAACAATATTTAAAAGGATTTCGTCAAAATATGTTAAACGAACTTAAAGGTATTAAAGTTGTTAACGAAGAAGGTACAGATGTTACACCGACGAAATTAAAAGCTTTAAAAAAGCAAGATAATGCAAAATTAAATTAAAAGATGGGCGAAGCCCATCTTTTTTATATGTAAAAATCGTTATTTAATAACTTTCCAGTTGTTATTAACTGTTGCTTCTATCGTTTTATGTTCCAATATATAATTAGCGATAAGTTCAGACATATCTGTGGGTATATCTTTTACTACCGGTTTGTTTTGAAACATAAAGAAATTTCCCCCGCCACTTGCACGATAATTATTCATTACAACGTCATATTCTTCATTCATATTAAGAGGAGCACTGTTATGCTGTAAAGATTCTACTCTTTCACCAATTGGTTTTGAAATGTTTAATACGTATGAAATCCCTTCCCACATATCATAATTATAATGTTGTGGCTTTGGTTCTATGTAGGTAGGACTTACGGTGATGGATCCATCTGTTTTTAATGTGAAATAAGAAGCAGAGAGTTCAAGAGCATTTTTTATCTCCGCTCCAGTTATTCTAATTACTTTTAATGTGTTTGGATAAATATAATTAGAAACGATGTCACGCATTGTTACATGTTCCGGGAAACCTGGAGATGTATTATGGAACAAACTTGTACAAGAAATTGATACATTAGCTATATCCATCTGTATTTTATTTATGAATTCGATAAAAGGATGATCATGCAAACGAGTTTGCATAGCATCTGAAATTTGCATATCCCCCTGAATGATTCCAATAGGTTGATCAAGCCACTTTTGTGTTTTCTCTTCGTAATCGGCTACCAATGAAAGTACATCTTGGTCAGCCTCAACTCCTTGTACAGATAATAATTCAGAAGAACTCTCTTTTTTAACCCATTTATGTTTTGTTTTTTCGAATGTTATTTTTACTTTTCCAACTGAATGTCCATTACATCCGGTCTGTAAAATTGTTACACCGTTAGCCATTGTGTGAGCAATTTCCCGGTGCTGGTGGCCTGTTAATAAAATATCTATGTCTTCAATTTCATGGCACATTGCATATCCTTGGTTTTCTCCTGTTAAAACTTCAGTCGGTACCCCGGTTTGTAAATCTCGTTCAACTCCCCCGTGATACGCTACGACTAGTAAATCTGGTTTCTCATGTTTGCGAATGTAAGAAACCCACTTTTTCGTTGTTTCTAATGCATCTTCAAATTGTAAGTCTGTAATGTGATGGGGTTGTTCCCAATTGGTAATGTAGTGCGTTGTCACCCCTAAAATAGCAATTTTTATATTGGATTCAATCTGTTTGATTATATAAGGTTTTCCGAAATAAGGCTTCTTTATGTTTTTATCTAAAATGTTTGCTGATAGGTACGGGAAGTTCGCAGTAGTCACAGTATTATTTAATATATCCATCCCGTAATTAAACTCATGATTGCCGATAATTGCAGCGTCATACTGTAAGTAATTCGCTAATAAGGACATTGGGTTTTTTTTGTTTTTTTCGTATGTAACATAATGATAAGTAAATGGTGTTCCTTGAATAAAGTCGCCATTATCAATTAAAAGAACGTTTGTATTTTGGGAACGTTCTTTTTTTATAAGAGTAGAAATTTTAGCTAAACCAAGTTCTGCTGGGGAGTTATCTTGGTAGTGAATAGGATAAACAGTGCCATGTATATCGCTTGTTAATAAGATGTTTAAAGTTACAGTTTGATTTTGTTCCAATATGACTCACCTTTTCTATTGTTATCTTCCAATTCATCATATCAAATATGTGAAGAGAATTTTAATGTGAGTGTATAGAATATGTAAAGATTCTGTAAATAATCAATTATTTGTAAAAATATGTGATATATTTCTTCATGTTTATGAAAGGTTATTTTATAACAATGAAAAATGGAGGCATTAATATGTTGAAAAAAGTTTTTGCAATGAGCACAACAGTTGTACTAGCAGCGGGATTATTAAGTGGCTGTGGAACGAAGGAATCAAGTGCAAGTAAAAATGAAGATACGAAAAAAGGGTATGTACCGAAGACTTTAAATGTTCAATTTGTTCCTTCTCAAAATGCAGATACGTTAGAGGCGAAGGCAAAACCATTGGAAAAGCTATTAAGTGATAAATTAAATATTCCTGTAAAAGTTAGTATTTCAACGAACTACAATACAATTGTAGAAGCGATGGCATCTAAACAAGTAGATGTAGGATTTTTACCGCCAACAGCGTACGTATTAGCACATGAAAAGAAGGCTGCAAATGTAATTTTACAAGCACAACGTTTTGGAGTAGAGGATGAAACAGGAGCTCCTACAAAAGATTTAGTAGATTATTATAAATCTGAGTTTGTTGTTAAAAAAGACTCTAATATAAATAGTGTAAAAGATTTAAAAGGTAAAAAGATTGGTTATCAAGATGTAACATCATCAGCAGGGTATGTATGGCCTGCAGCTGTTCTATTAAAAGAGGGAATTGATCCGTTAAAAGATGTGAAACCTGTTACATTAAAAGGTCACGATCAGTCGCTTATTGCTCTTTTAAATGGTGACGTAGATGCAGCTGTTGTATTCCAAGATGCTCGTAATATTGTAAAAAAAGATTATCCGAATATATTCGAGCAAACGAAAATAGTGAAATTTACGGAGAAAATTCCAAACGATACGATTTCGGTACGTTCTGATTTAGATGAAGAGTGGAGCAAGAAATTACAGGATGCTTTCATTGAAATTGGAAAAAATGAGGAAGGTCACAAAATCATTAAAGAAGTATATTCACATGAAGGATATGTTAAATCTGATGATAGTAAATTTGACATCGTTCGTGAATATGGGAAGAAAGTAAAAACGCAATAATACATATGGAAATGGCAGCTAGCTGAAAGGGAATGTTTTCAGTTAGTTTGCCGTTTTGAATACATAGAAGGTAGGTAAGATGTGTGATAGAATTTCGAAATGTCTCCAAAGTGTATCCAAATGGTACAAAAGGATTGAATAATATAAACTTGAAAATTCAAAAAGGTGAGTTTGTTGTAATGGTAGGGCTGTCCGGAGCTGGAAAGTCTACACTTCTAAAATCGGTAAATCGTCTTCATGAGATTACAGAAGGCGAAATCATGATTGAATGTGAGTCTATTACAGCTGCAAAAGGAAAAGATTTACGACGTATGCGCCGGGATATTGGTATGATCTTTCAAAGTTTTAACCTTGTAAAGCGATCAACAGTATTGAAGAATGTATTAGCTGGCCGTGTTGGATATCATTCGACATTGCGTACAACGTTAGGTTTGTTTCCGAAAGAGGATGTGGAGCTCGCATTTCAAGCGTTAAAAAGAGTGAATATTTTAGAAAAAGCATATGCACGTGCTGATGAATTATCAGGAGGACAACAACAACGTGTATCGATAGCTAGAGCATTGGCGCAAGAAGCAAAAATCATATTGGCAGATGAACCTGTTGCGTCGTTAGATCCGCTAACAACAAAGCAAGTATTAGATGATTTAAAGAAAATTAATGAAGATTTTGGAATTACAACAATTGTAAACTTACATTCTATTGCTTTAGCTAGGCAATATGCGACGCGTATTATTGGATTACATGCAGGCGAAATTGTTTTTGATGGTTTAGTAGAAGCAGCAACGGATGAAAAGTTTGCTGAAATTTATGGTGACGTAGCACAGAAAAGTGAATTGTTAGAGGTGGCAGCTAAATGAATGATGTGACGATATATTCGAAGTCGATACCGAAGCCGCCGAGTAAGTTAAAACATATGTTAACGTTTATTCTATTCATTGTACTGTTGTGGGGAAGTAGTATACAGGTCGACGCATCATTTTCAAAGCTAGTAGTTGGTTTTCCTAATATAATGGATTTGTTAAAAGAAATGGTGCCGCCAGATTGGAGTTATTTTCAAGTTATTACAACAGCAATGTTAGATACAATACGTATGGCGATTATTGGGACGACTTTAGGAGCGATTTTAGCTATTCCACTTGCACTGTTTGCGGCAAGTAATGTGTTTACTAGTACATTTTTATACAGTCCAGCTCGATTGATTTTAAATTTTATTCGAACGATACCAGATTTATTATTAGCGGCAATTTTCGTAGCTATTTTTGGAATAGGACCACTTCCGGGTATTTTAGCTCTTACTTTTTTCTCAATTGGGCTCGTGGCGAAATTGTTGTATGAATCAATTGAATCAATTGACCCTGGCCCACTAGAAGCGATGACAGCTGTAGGGGCTAATAAGGTGCAATGGATTGTTTATGGAGTCATTCCACAAGTAAAAGCACACTTTGTTTCCTATGTACTATATACATTTGAGGTGAATGTACGGGCAGCGGCTGTCCTAGGTTTAGTAGGAGCAGGTGGTATTGGACTATATTATGATCGTACACTTGGATTTTTACAATATCAACAAACTGCATCTATTATCATCTATACTCTTGTTGTTGTATTGGTAATTGATTATGTAAGTACATTGTTGCGGGAGAAATTATAATGAGTAAAACGACGATAATCGTACCAAAACCGAAGAAACCGAGTGTGTATCGCTCGTTTATTTTTATAGCACTTACATTTGTTTATATATGGGCTTTTTCAGGAGTACCGCTAGAGGGAATAAAGGAAACGGCGGGAGAAATTACAAAAGCAATTATGACAGGGATATTGACTCCAGACTGGTCGTATGTATCTTTGCCAGATGGTGAAGATTTATTACATGGATTAATTGATACGTTGGCAATTGCGATATTAGGTACATTTATTTCTGCATTTTTATCTGTTCCGTTTGCTTTTTGGGCGGCAACGAATATGAGTAGTGGAAAATTAACTTCAGGATTTGGGAAATTTGTACTTAGTTTTGTTCGTACGTTTCCTGAATTAGTTATGGCTCTTTTATTTATAAAAGCTGTTGGTCCAGGTTCTTTTGCAGGAGTATTAGCCTTAGGATTGCATTCTATTGGAATGTTAGGAAAACTATATTCAGAAGGAATTGAAAACATAGATAAAGGACCGACGGAAGCGTTACTAGCAACAGGAGCAAATCGTTTTCAAATACTTTGGTATGCGGTGTTACCGCAAGTGTTACCAGATTTTCTATCGTATACGTTATACAGATTTGAAATTAATGTACGATCCGCTGCGATTTTAGGAGTTATCGGAGCAGGAGGGATTGGTACACCTTTAATTTTTGCGCTGAGTTCACGGAATTGGTCTCGTGTTGGTATTATTTTATTAGGTATTATTTTAATGGTAATTATAATTGATTTGATTTCAAGCTCGATTCGGAAACGGATTGTTTAACTTATTTGAAAAGCATCGAAGTTAGATGCTTTTTTTATGTTTTTAAAAACTTATTTAAAAAAGTAAGTATAGAAGAAATTTGTATAAATATACAGATAATTCCCTTTCTTTTTAAAATAAAAATAATGAAAAAGTATGTCATATTGAATGCCCATACATTCCCGGAAACATTGATTTTTTTATAAAAAATCAAAAAAATATCAACATATTTGTCGATACATGTTGTATAATCTTGCGTGGGAAGCTATCATATAAATGTATAAAACGTTTACTAATATAAGCGAAGGGAAGAATAGCATGTCACATTCAATCGAACAACTTTCTATCAACACGATTCGCACATTATCCATCGATGCGATTGAAAAAGCAAACTCTGGTCACCCAGGAATGCCAATGGGTGCAGCACCAATGGCTTATACATTATGGACTCAATTTATGAAACACAATCCAAATAACCCAACGTGGTTTAACCGTGATCGTTTCGTATTATCTGCAGGTCATGGTTCAATGTTATTATACAGCCTACTTCACCTATCTGGTTATGATGTAACAATGGATGACTTAAAGAACTTCCGTCAATGGGGAAGCAAAACTCCAGGACATCCTGAGTACGGTCATACAGCTGGTGTAGATGCAACGACTGGTCCACTTGGACAAGGTATTGCAACTGCTGTAGGTATGGCAATGGCTGAAAGACATTTAGCTGCTAAATATAACCGTGATGCGTATAATGTAGTAGATCATTATACATACGCTATTTGTGGTGATGGAGATTTAATGGAGGGCGTTTCTGCTGAAGCATCTTCATTAGCTGCTCATTTACAATTAGGTCGTCTTGTTGTGCTTTACGATTCAAACGATATTTCATTAGATGGCGATTTAAATCGTTCATTCTCTGAAAGTGTAGAAGATCGTTACAAAGCATACGGATGGCAAGTAATCCGTGTTGAGGATGGAAACGATATTGAAGCAATCGCGAAAGCAATTGAAGAAGCGAAAGCTGACGAAAAACGCCCAACGCTAATTGAAGTAAGAACGACAATTGGTTTCGGTTCTCCAAACAAATCAGGAAAATCAGCTTCACATGGTTCTCCACTTGGTGTAGAAGAAACAAAATTAACGAAAGAAGCATATGCTTGGACTGCTGAGCAAGACTTCCACGTAGCAGAAGAAGTATATGACAACTTCCGTAAAACAGTACAAGATGTTGGTGAAACTGCGCAAGCTGAGTGGAACACGATGCTAGGTGAATATGCACAAGCATACCCAGAATTAGCAAACGAATTCCAAGCAGCAATGAACGGTCAACTTCCAGAAGGTTGGGAGCAAAACTTACCAACTTATGAATTAGGATCAAAAGCAGCAACTCGTAATTCTTCTGGTGCTGTAATTAATGCAATTGCAGAGTCTGTACCATCATTCTTCGGTGGATCTGCTGACCTTGCTGGTTCTAACAAAACATACATGAATAACGAAAAAGACTTTACAAGAGATGATTACAGCGGTAAAAACATTTGGTACGGTGTACGTGAGTTCGCAATGGGTGCAGCAATGAACGGTATTGCACTACATGGTGGTTTAAAAACTTACGGTGGTACGTTCTTCGTATTCTCTGATTACTTACGTCCAGCAATTCGCCTTGCAGCATTAATGCAATTGCCAGTAACGTATGTATTCACACATGACAGTATCGCTGTTGGTGAAGATGGTCCAACACATGAACCAATCGAGCAATTAGCAGCGCTTCGTGCAATGCCAAACGTTTCTGTTATCCGTCCTGCTGATGGTAACGAATCTGTTGCAGCTTGGAGACTAGCTTTAGAATCTACAAACAAACCAACTGCTTTAGTATTAACTCGTCAAGACCTTCCAACATTAGAAGGTGCAAAAGATGATACGTATGAAAAAGTAGCAAAAGGTGCATATGTAGTTTCTGCAAGCAAGAAAGAAACGGCTGACGTAATCTTACTTGCAACTGGATCTGAAGTAAGCCTAGCTGTTGAAGCTCAAAAAGCATTAGCGGTAGACGGCGTTGACGCAGCTGTTGTCAGCATGCCATCTATGGATCGCTTCGAAGCTCAAACTGCAGAGTACAAAGAATCTGTATTACCAAAAGCAGTAACAAAACGTTTCGCAATCGAAATGGGTGCTACATTCGGATGGCACCGTTACGTAGGTCTTGAAGGAGATGTGTTAGGTATCGATACATTCGGTGCTTCTGCTCCTGGTGAGAAGATTATGGAAGAGTATGGATTTACTGTAGAGAACGTTGTTCGTAAAGTAAAAGAAATGCTTTAATGATTTCAGAAAAATCTCTCCGGCATGGAGAGGTTTTTCTATGTAAATGAGTTTTTTCGACAGAAAAAGTTTTTTATCTCTCCGCAGTCAGACAATCATTGCAAATTTTCTTATATATAATGAAGAGAAAAGGTTGTCCAGATTGGGAGTGGAAAAATGAAAACGTATGAATTGTATTTAATTCAAGAGGATATTGCGAAAGCTTATTTTGGTCGTGAATATTTGTTTTTTGATTTATTTGCTCGATTTTCAGAATCTGGGTCCCTTTCGGAGAAAAAAGTGTTATATAAGCAAATGATGTATATAACGATGCCATTGCAAGTAATGAAAATTCATCATAAATTAGAACAAGCTTTGCGCGTTCTTGGTAAATATGATAGAACACATCATACACATACACTTTATACGGGAGCAGAGTACGGCGAAATAATGGTGAAACCGCACTATATTCGTATGAATACCTCTGGAAATGTCTCTATGGAAACGACGTTCTTTGAGGTGTTAAGAAAGTGTGAATTAACATTTTTAGCTATGGATTATGAAAATACAAAGTACGGATGGCTGAATCCTCTAAAACAAGTACGAACATATGTGTAAAAAATGTCGAATTGTATCTTGTCTTATTGAAAAGGTTTTAGTACACTGTAAGGTAGACAACATGAAGGAGGAAAATATATGCCAATTTGGTTAGGTATTCTAGTGGGCGTAGTAGCACTAGTAGCAGGCGTGGCGTTAGGATTTTTCATTGCCCGCAAATACATGATGAATTACTTACAAAAAAATCCACCAATTAACGAACAAATGTTAAAAATGATGATGATGCAAATGGGACAAAAACCTTCCCAAAAGAAAATCAATCAAATGATGAGCGCAATGAACAAGCAACAAATGAAATAAGCGCTAAAAGACACTCGCTAAGAGTGTCTTTCTTTTTGTTAGTTATAGTTTTTAAAACTTTTAAAAATTCTGTATTTTTGGTAAACTGAAAACATCGCTCATTTTAAGGGAGGAGGAAAAAAATGAAAGTGTTTATGAATTTAGCGTGGTTTTTTAAACAAGAAAAACGAGCGTACATAACTGGAATTATTTTATTGTTTGGCGTTGCACTTTTAGAACTTGTAGCACCAAAAGTAATTGGAATCGTTGTAGATGAAATTAATGATGGAACATTGACGACCGATAAGTTACTAAAATGGGTTGTACTATTAGTAATTGTAGGTATTACGATGTACATATTACGTTACATATGGCGTATTATGATTTTCGGGTCTTCATTAAAATTAGCTCGCCAATTACGAAAAAATTTGTATGAACATTTTACAAAGATGAGTCCATCTTTCTATCAGTCAAATCGGACAGGTGATTTAATGGCACATGCGACCAATGATATTCAAGCGATCCAGCAAACTGCTGGAGCAGGTGTTTTGACGCTTGTTGACTCATTAGCTGTCGGAGGATGTGTACTCGTAGCGATGGGTTTTACAATTAGTTGGAAGTTAACATTATTAAGTTTAATTCCAATGCCGATTGTAGCTATTTCGACAAATTATTATGGAACTTTATTACATAAAAGGTTTCATAAAGCACAGCAATCGTTTTCGGAAATCAATGATAAAGTGCAAGAGAGTATGAGTGGAATGAAAGTGATTCGCTCGCTTGGACAAGAGAAAGAAGATTTACAGGCGTTTCGAAGAAAATCAGAAGATGTTGTACATAAAAATGTGTTAGTTGCACGTATTGATTCGTTATTTGATCCGACAATCTCTCTTATCGTTGGATTTTCTTTTTTAATCGCAGTATGTTACGGATCGGTATTAGTTGTAAGAGGTGAATTAACAGTAGGTGATCTCGTTACATTTACGACATATTTAGGTACCCTCGTTTGGCCAATGTTAGCGTTTGGATGGTTATTCAATATTATGGAGCGTGGGCGTGCTTCATATGACCGTGTAGAAAAAATTCTTTCACAAAAATCAGATGTAGTAAATAGCGAAAATGCTGTACATACAATAGCGAGCGGTAATGTTTTGTTTGCCGTTGATTCATTTTCGTATAAGAAAAATGAATTGTTACATTTAAACGATATTCACTTTGATTTGAAGAAGGGCGAAACGCTAGGAGTTGTAGGACGTACAGGCGCAGGGAAAACGACTTTATTAAAATGTTTAATCCGTGAGTATGATCATTTTAATGGTGAATTAAAAATTGGGGAGCGAGATATTCGAGATATAACACTTCATGGTGTCCGTTCTGCCATTTCATACGTGCCGCAAGATCATTTTTTATTTTCAGCAAGTATTGGCGAGAATATTGCCTTTGGAAAGGCGGATGCTACATATAATGAAATTACCCAAGCAGCAGAGACTGCTTGTATTCATAATGACATCCTCCAATTTTCAGAAGGATATGAAACAGTAGTAGGGGAAAGAGGTGTTTCGTTATCTGGTGGTCAAAAACAGCGAATCTCTATTGCTCGTGCTTTATTAACAAATGCTGAAATTTTAATTTTGGATGATTGTTTATCAGCGGTAGATGCAAAAACAGAAGAGACGATTTTAAGTGCCTTAAAGAGGGAGAGAGCAGGGAAAACGACGATTATTACTGCACACCGATTAAGTGCAATTCAGCATGCCAATCTTATTCTTGTTGTTGATGAAGGTAGAATTGTACAAAGAGGTACACATGAGGAATTAATGAAGGAAAACGGCTGGTATAAGGAAATGTATGAAAGCCAGCAATTAGAAGCTTTAGTCGAGAAAGGAGGCGTATGATGGTAGAGAAGAAGCGAAGTGATTTAAGTAGATTGCTTTCCTATATGAAGCCATATAAAGGGTTACTATCTTTAGCATTTATCTTTTTAGTTGGTGCGACAGTAACGGAAATGATGGGTCCTTTTTTAATTAAACAATTCCTCGATGAACACCTAGTACCGCGGGATTTTGAACGATCAGCGCTCGTTACTTTATTTGTAATTTACATAGTTGCTCATTTATTAAAAGTACTATTTACGTATTTAAATCTATTGTACTTTCAGAACATTGCTTTTAAGATTGTTCAAGATATGCGAGTTGAAGTATATGAACATGTTCAAAAGCTGTCATTAAGTTTCTTTGATCGTACGCCGATTGGTACACTTGTATCGCGTATAACAAATGATACGGAAGCGATTAAAGATTTTTATGTCAGTGTATTATCAACATTTGTAAAAAATGTAGTCTTTTTAGTAGGTATTTTAGTAGCGATGTTTTTATTAGATGTAAAATTAGCGCTATTTTCTCTCGTATTAATTCCGATAATGTTTGCGATTATGGTATTATATCGCCGGAAAAGTGCAGCTTTTTATTTAGAAGTACGTAATCAACTAAGCGTGTTAAATGCAAAGTTGAACGAGTCTATACAAGGAATGAATATTGTTCAAGTGTTCAGACAAGAAAAACGTATGAGAAAAGAGTTTGAAGAAGTGAATAATAAACATTATAGTGCAGGGCGACGTACTTTGAAGTTAGACGCATTACTTTTACGACCAGCTACGGATTTAGTACATATTGTAGCTATTGCGTTAGTACTAGGTTTATTTGGGATTGATGCTTTAAAGAGCCCTGTTGAAGTAGGAGTTTTATATGCTTTTGTTAACTATATACATCGTTTCTTCCAACCTGTAAATGAGATGATGATGAAATTGTCCTTCTTCCAACAGGCACTTGTTTCGTCATCACGTGTATTTCATTTAATGGACGAGAAAGATTTAGCACCGGTTCAAAAAGGTAATGAGAATCCTCAAATCGTGGATGGAGATATTGAATTTAAAAATGTTACTTTTTCATATGATGGAAAGCGTGACGTTTTAAAAAATGTATCATTTCACGTGAAACAAGGGCAAACGGTTGCTTTTGTTGGGCATACTGGTAGCGGAAAAAGTACGATTATGAATTTGTTAATGCGATTTTATAATATTAAGTCAGGAAATATTGTAATAGACGGTGTAGATTTAGAAAAATTTGAAGAACGAGAGATTAGAAAGAAAATAGGACTCGTATTGCAAGATGCATTTTTATTTGCTGGAAATGTAAAGCAAAATATTCGTATGTATAATGAAGAAATTACGGATGAAGAAGTAAAAGAAGCTGCTCGATTTGTGCAAGCGAATACGTTTATTGAAAAGTTACCAAAACAGTATGAAACAGAAGTAGTAGAAAGAGGTGCAGCATTTTCAAGCGGTCAACGACAATTAATTGCTTTCGCTAGAACGATAGCAACGAATCCGAAAGTATTAGTATTAGATGAAGCAACAGCTAATATCGATACAGAAACAGAAGAGGCTATTCAAACAGCGTTGCAACAAATGCGAAAAGGTAGAACGACGATAGCCATTGCGCATAGGTTATCTACAATTCAAGATGCGGATCAAATTTTTGTGATGCATGATGGAGAGATAGTAGAGAGAGGGACACATCAAGAATTATTAAGTGAGCAAGGTTTGTATTATAATATGTATTTGCTACAAAATAAAGTGAGTTTGCAAAAGGCCTTGTAATACAAGGTCTTTTTTATTTTGTATACAAAATATGTTTACTCTTTGTTTCTATAGCATAAATGTCGTGTCCTCTTATGAAACTTGTACATATTGTATGTATACGAAGTAAAAAAATGATAGGAGATTTTATATGCAAAACAGATCAAGTTCAAATGTTACGTTTATTGATGTGTCTCATTGGGAAGGGAATATTGATTGGAATGCAGTGAAGGCATCTGGAATTCCAGCAGCGTATGCAAAAGCGACAGAAGGTGTAAACTACATTGATCCTACTTTTACTAAGAATGTACAAGCAGCACGAAATGCGAATGTATTAATTGGTGCATACCATTTTGCGCGCCCAGAACAAAATGATGCAATTTCAGAGGCAAAATATTTTGTGAGTATATTACAAAATAACCAGACAGACTTAATGCCAGTTCTGGATTTAGAATCACCAACAGATCCGAGTAACAGTAATTTAACTGGTAACGCTATATCGAATTGGGCAAGAAGCTTCATAAATTATGTGAAACAGGCTACTGGAAAAGATGTAATGTTATATACAGGAGTTTGGTATATTAATGAGTTCGGAATTAGCGGATTAAGTGATATACCGCTTTGGATTGCTAAATACTCGAGTACACCGCCTGCTGATGCTGGTGGATGGACAACGTGGACAGCGTGGCAGTACACAGATTCTGGACAAATTTCAGGCGTAGGAAATTGTGATGTATCAGCTGCAGTTTCATTAGAAGCTTTAAAAGGGAATGGAGCAAGTGGTGGAGGTAATGTTTCCCCGCCTAATAATGCAACTCCAGTGTACGGGGTTGCTATAATTAATGGAGATAATGTGAATTTGAGAAGTGGACCATCTTTGCAGTCTAGTGTAATTCGCCAATTGAATCGTGGCGAAACATATGAAGTTTGGGGAGAACAAGATGGATGGCTTTGTTTAGGGACAAATCAGTGGGTATATAATGATCCGAGTTATATTCAGTATAAACATTATGTGGCGACTATTACTGGTGATAATGTAAATTTGCGTGATGCTCCATCATTAAATGGAAATGTTATAAGACAGTTACATCATGGTGAATCGTATCGAGTATGGAGTAAGCAAGATGGATGGCTTTGCTTAGGGACAAATCAATGGATATACTACGATCCAAGTTATATTCAGTATGGTGTACAATAGAGTGAAAATAAAAGGTGCCCCGTCAGAGGTGCCTTTTATTAAAAATATACAACTTTTACAAAGTCTATATCGAAACCATAGTATACTATAATAGATATATTTATAAAAAATAATCGATAATGAAATAAAGGGGTAAAAATATGAATTATGTGCTAATAGGTACGGTTTTAATATTATTAGCTGTAGTATTTGTGCTGTTTTATAAAAATAAACAGTTAGAATCAGAGAGTCAGCAAGTAGAATTTGAAAAGAAACAAGCGATTGAAACGTATAAAAATGAAATTGCAGCTACGGTGATAGAGCATAAAGAACAACAAAATAATTTAAAAAATATGGAACAGAAAAAATACAATGATTTACAAGTAAGTGCAAATAGAGAAATTGAAAATATGCGTATGATGAAAAATCAATTAGCTGTGCAGCATAGTAAAGAACGTAGTGAAATGCAAAATAAACATAATAACGAAATACATATGTTTCAAAAACTAATTGCAAATCTACGAGAATATACTAAAAACGGCGCTGAAATGAATACGTACGAAACATTACATTATATGAAACGAGGATTCATAGAGCAAGGCACCATATTAGATGCTGAAATTCAAATCATGCCGAATGTTTTTATTAAAAATAATAGTGAAATAAACGATAATCGAATCCATCATCTCATCTTGTGCAAAACTGGTATTTATCTACTTGAGACGAAAGAATGGGAAGAGAAATTAATTCATGGTTTAACGAAAGAAAATGCTGGTATATATTCATTTATGATTGATGAAATGGGTAAGTATCAACAAGAAGTTGAAAAAGAAGAGACATTTGAATATATAGTAGGTAAAGATTCGTCAACTATACAAGTGAAAAATGAAGGGAATCCAGTATATAGGGCGAAGAAACTATCTCAAATTTTATACAGTGGTTTGAAAGAAATGCAGGCTAATAGTATAAAAGAAAAAGTAAAACCAGTTGTATATTTTTATAATAAAAATGGAAAAGAAATAGTAGACCTTTCTAGTGAGGAAACACCTAGATTAAAAGATCGGGAGCAAATTGTAACGTTCTTTAGAAATGAAATATTAGCAGGGGAAGTAGTATATACAGTGCAAGAATTAGAACAGATTCAAGAAATGATTAGCCGGATGAATTATATAGTGAGTTAAAAGGGGAGATCTTTCTGAACGCTATGCTACGTGGCATTTTGTATGTCTCTTTTTGTTTATATATAGTAATGTACATTGTATTTATATTCGTCATTGATATGGTCCATATACCCTTAAGTGTAAGGAGCATTTTTGTAGTATTCATACCATTTGTTTTATTAGTCATGATTCAAAGGGCTATTTTATATGTTTCTAAAAATCGTAATGAAGAAAAGAAGCAAATGTTGGGGGGGTTAATAGTAGCACTCATACCATTAATAGTGTGCACTGTACAACTAAGTGTAAATGAATATACATCAAAGTTTAATCAAAATAGATGGTTAAATCATGCAGATAAGCGGGTACATATGGTAGATGATCTATTACAAAAATATAAATTAAAAGGGAAATCAAATGAAGAAATTACACAATTGTTAGGAGCCCCAACGGAAACGAGAAGTGGGGGAGAAGGAGTTATCACTTTGTATTATCTTGGGACTGAACGTGGCTTTATCCCAATAGATAGCGAACAGCTTATTTTACAATTTGATAGAGATGGTAAAGTCATGGAATATACGGTGCATAAAGATTAAAGAAACGTGGAAGGAAGCTATATGTTATAGCTTCTTTTTTATTTTTCAATATGTCAAGGAAGGGGGAGAAGGTTTTTGAGTGGAATAAGGAATGAAAGCGGAGGTGATGCATATATATAGATGCATTGGGCGATTATTCGCCCGATTGGTGAGGGTTAATAATCAATAAGTACGGACAAAAACCCCACTGATGAAAGTTTCACTTTATCATATTGTATAAATGAAAAGGAGGTAAGACGGTGAAAGCAATCCCGACTGATGTCCTGAGTAAAGAATTGATGGAAAGAGAAGGAGTTATATCTATTACAGTAAAGGAATTTGAAAAAATAGAAGTAGCTGGAGTAGTAGTAGCTGGTCCAGCGGTCATTTTGATTAATCAAGATTAAGTACATATCATTGAAATAAAAAGCATCCATCTAGGGTGCTTTTTATTTGTATGTAAGGATAAATATGATGGATAATTGTGTTACTGGAGGGAAAGTCTGTGGCAATTATTATAACAATGTTAGTAATGGGTATTTTATTAGGATTTGTTGGAGCTGGAGGAGCTGGGTTTATTATCGCGATACTCACTTTAGTATTTCATATTCCTATTCATGTTGCTCTTGCAACATCTTTAACTGCAATGGCGTTTACGACATTATCAGGTGTTGTCAGTCATTACCGTGAAGGTAATGTAGCACTTATTATAGGCGGGATTGTTGGGGGATTTGGCGCAATTGGCTCTTATATTGGTTCTAAATTTGGTTCACTTATACCAGCACATCTTCTTCATTGGTTTACAGCTGGGATGTTATTTTTATCGGCAATTTTTATGTTTATTAAATTAATTATGTTCCAAAACAAAGAACAGTCATCTTTATATAAGCATAAAGAGTTTTCCATGAACTACTTGTTGAAATGTATATGCCTTGGATTAGTTACTGGAATGATGGCTGGTTCATTTGGGATTGGTTCTGCACCGTTTATTCAGCTTGGATTAATGGTTCTATTGGGATTAACGATTCAGCAATCTGTAGGGACAACAATGCTTGTTATATTACCGATTGCAATTGGAGGCGGTCTAGGATATAGTTCGGAAGGATATTTAGATTATATATTGTTATTGCAAGTATTAATTGGGACCATGTTAGGGGCATATATTGGCGCGAAGTTTACAAATTATGCACCGCGAATGCTTTTGAGGTTTTCGATGATTATGACACCGGTTTTAGCTGGATGTATGCTATTGATAGAGTAAGGTGAAATTATAATAAGTAGGGGGTTACTGCTTACAAATAGCGGGATAAAATTAATATAGCAAACTATTAATATATTTTACGAATGAATTATGTAGGTAATTCATATTTCCCATATAAAAGGATTTGTTTTAATATTATGAGTGTAAAGTTCGAGTATTCGAAGTACTACTTGAATTATATCCCTATCCCTTTTCTAAAAATGCGAACAAGTTTTGCCCTATTCTATTCAATAGTTAATTGCATAGAAATATATTGTTCGATGACCATTATGGAACGTACATAATGGGAAAATCCCGATCCTTAAAGAGGATGCCCCTAATCTTCATGTGAAAATATGATCGGATAAGAAAGCTGACCAATTTATGGTCGGCTTTCTTTTTGTTCAAAAACAATTTTTTCTTTAATTTCTGTTTGTAATAATACAGTTTTTCCGAAGCGACGTTTGCATTCCGCACGCACTTTTTCAATGGCTAGTAGCTGAGTAGTCGCGGGAACTGTGACAATAGCTTGGCGAGCCTTTCGATTTTCTTCACAAAAGACACATTCCACAACATAATTAGAAATCATATTTTCATCCTTCCAGTTTTAATTTCTAAACAAGGATTGTCTATGAAGTTGATGTAATTTTTCGTCATTGTTTTATTATTTTCCTCTTTTTTCAAGGGGAAAATAATAAAGAGGGCGAATTTTAGTAGGGGAGGGATGTTTATGGAGAGATGGATAGGTAGTGCAGCGGTATGTGTAAATGAAAGAAATGAAGTTTTAATGGTACTGCAGGGCAAAGAGGGAGAAGAAAAAAGATGGTCTGTCCCAAGTGGAGGACTTGAAAAGGGAGAGACACTAGAAGAATGTTGTATCAGGGAAGTTTGGGAAGAAACAGGTTACAATGTGGAAGTGGTAAATAAAATATATGAAAAAGAGGGTATTACATACGGTGTTCCAGTGTATGTCCATTATTATTTTGTTAAACAAATAGGCGGTAATATGAAAATCCAAGATCCTGATGAGTTAATACATGAAATTGCTTGGAAAGGGATACATGAAGTTGAACAATTGTGTTTAGCTTTTCCAGAGGATTATGAATTGCTGTGCCAATATATAGATAAAGAAGCAAGTATGTAAATACTTGCTTCTTTAATGTATCCAAGACAAGAAAAGCGGAACGATAACTAAACTAGCGCCTGCTGTTAAAAGCATGGATAAACTTGCAATTGTTCCTTCCACAGGACCGATTTCGAATGCTTTTGATGTACCGGTTCCATTTGCGCTTGTTCCTAACATAATACCTTTTGCGATTGCTGTTTTAATACGGCAAATACGTATGAGAGAAGGACCGAGCAATGCTCCTGTTAAGGCAGTTAAAACGACAAATACAGCAGTTAATTGTGACATACCACCAATCATTTCTGAAATAGCCATTGCGATTGGTGTTGTTACGATATGTGGCGCTAAACTATGTTCTAGTGATGAATCAATTTGAAAATAATTTGCTAGTAGTGCTGAAGTAATAACTGATAAAAACGAACCGACAATGACATTAAGTAAGATAGCCATTCCATGTTTCTTTAATAAATCAAAATATTTATAGATTGGCCATGCAAAAGCAACTGTTGCGGGCTTTAATAATTCAGTTAACCAGTGACCACCAGATTCATATGTTTCATAAGGTGTATCTAATCCGAGCAATAAAGCAATTAAAATAATGGGACAGACGAGAAGAGGAGAAAGTAGACTCCAATTCCAACGTTGATACATTTTTTTTGATATCCAATATGTGAATAGTGTTAATAATAAACAAAGAAATCCGATCATTGCGTTGATCCTTTCCGCTTTAGTAGCAATTCTGTTAAAAGTCCTGTAACTAAGGTAACGCAAAGAGTGCTAATCATAATAATTAAAATGAGATCGATTCCATATTGTGTTAATGTATCTCTGTAACGTATGACAGCGACTGCAGAAGGGATGAAAAATAAAATAAGTTCTTTTAATAAAAAATCTGCTCCGTCCTGTATCCATTCTTTTTTAACTAGGTTAAATTTTAACGAAATTAATAATAAAAAAATACCGATTATACTTCCTGGAACTGGGAGGTGTGTCTGTTTTGCAATCCATTCACCTGTCCAAGCGAAACAAAATAGTAACAAAATTTGTCCGCTTAACTTCCACCATTTCATACAGTAACCACCTCTTTCTTTTTTTACATAAAAATTGTAAAAAAGAATTAACAATTTCTACTATACGTTCATTCAAAATATTTGTCTAATATATAAATTATATGTTATTAATATATTAGACATATTAATCGAAAGTGAAAAGGGTGTCCAAAAATGGAATTACGGCATTTGCAATATTTTGTTGTTGTGGCAGAAGAGTTACACTTTGGACGGGCAGCTGCTCGTTTACAAATGACACAACCACCACTTAGTCAACAAATACAGCAATTAGAAAAAGAAATGGGAGTTACATTATTTTCAAGAACGAAAAGAAAGGTTGAACTAACAGAAGCAGGAGAAATGTTTTTAAAAGAAGTAAAAAAAGCGTTTGAACAAATTGAAAAAGCAGTAGAAGTTGCACAAAGTGCGCAAAGGGGAGAAGTAGGATCACTTTCAATTGGTTTTGTAGGTGCGGCGATATATGATATTTTACCATCAATTGTTAGGGAATATAGAAAGAAATTTCCGAGAGTGTCTGTTGCATTACATGAATTGTCAACACCAGATCAAGTTCATGCACTTCATGATAACCGTATTGATATTGGCTTTTTACGTCCACCAATTCCAACACAATTATTAGAATTAGAGCCAATTCAAAGGTTATCTTGTACCTTATGTTTACCAAAGGCACATCCACTTGCAGAGAAAGATGAAATACATATAGAAGATTTACGAGATGAGCCGTTTGTATTTATTACGAGACCAGTATGGCCAGCTTTGTATGATACAATTTTATCTCTTTGCAGAGAAGTTGGATTTAGTCCACGTATTGTACAAGAAGCAACAGAGTATCAAACAGTTATGGGGCTTGTAGCGGCAGGGATTGGAATTACAGTAATACCCGTATCGGCAAATAAGTTATATAAAACAGAAGTTGTATATAAAGAATTATATGATTCTAATTTTGTGGCAGAAATGTCAGTGGCTTACAAAAAAATGAATAGTAATCCAGAGTTGCTAGAGTTTTTAAAAATTGCAAGAGAGAAGAAAAGAATAGAAGTAGAAGATGAGTAATAGTAGTAACAGAAAATGAAGTTAATTCAGATTTATAAAAGTACACCTTGTTAAACAATAAAGCGGAAATGCAACTTAAGTTGCATTTCCGCTTTATTGTTCTTTTTTTAGCTCGATACTAAATAGATAAACGTGTTCATTCTCTTTTAAGAGTAAATCAATACCTTTGTCTTCGTCAATTGTAGGGACGCTTACAGTTTCTTTACTTGTTTGGATTACAGCAGCTAAAATTGTTTTTTGATTGTATTTTAAATTTTTTATAGATTGGATTGTAGTAGTTGCGGAGCTATTTACGCTTGGTGGTGCTTCTTCATGAACAAGCGTTGAAGCACCTTCAATATTCATATACCACTGCCTTTTTTCTTGTATATCTTTATCGAATTGGAAATGTGGTGGTAAAAAAGAAAGCTTTACTTTCTTTTTTGAAAAATGTGAGGTAGCTATATTAGCAATTTCTTTTGTTTTTTTACCATTGTTATAATAATCAATTGTAGCATTTATTTCATCTTTATCATTTTTAAGCGTAACGTTATAAAACATGCTATTTCCTTCTTGAAAAGGAGTCATTTGTAAAATAGAAGCTTGCTCTTTTGTTAATTTGTATGGCTCAACAATGGCAACTTCATTGTTTTTTATTTGGCTACAACTTGTGAGTAATAATAAAAACAAGATTGATAGTAATTTTATACGCATGCAATCTCCTCCTTTTTACAATTATATTCTAAATGTGATTTTTTATCATTTCGTTTTCTAGGACTAAAGACTTAGAAGAAATTCCGATTGTAGTGCGATGTTTAAAATGTCATATTTTTATACACTAGTAGTATAGAATGCGTATGTAATAAGGTAGGGGAAGAATTTTATGTCTTTATGTCGGTTAGCGAGAAAAAATATTAGAACATTTGCTACCAAAAGGATGAAGCAATTTATGTGGATTGCTATGAGTATTATGATTTTGTTTTTTATGATATCGTTACAATTTAATGAAGGAGCTATTTTGAAAGTAGGGGATGCATTTGTATTTCAAATGTATTTTTACACACTGTTTATTGTACTAATTTTCATATGTATTTTTACTACATATAAAATGATGTACTCCCTTTTGCTAGTGAGGAGAGAGGAGTTTACATCTTATGTAGCAGAAAATATAAAAAGAAAAGAAGTACTATGTTTATTATGTCAGGAGCAATTATTCATTTATGGAGCAGCGTTTGTTTTTGGATTAGTTAATGGGATGTTATTTTTAAAATTATTTACGATTATCTTTATAAGAATAGCAGGAATACAAGGGATAAATAGTGCACCGATTACAATATATGCAATAGTAGTAGTGAGTATAATTATGATTGTTATCCTTCTATTATCGATGGTGCAATGTTTTCGATTTGTTCAAAGTTTACAAGATAAAAATTCGTTGCATTTCAAGAAAAAGGCATGAGAAATCATGCCTTTTTCCATTTTACACATAAAAATAATCATGTTACAGTGAAAAGACCTGACAAAGAATGGGAAGGAAAGGTTGTATAGAATGACAAATGAACAATCAATTGTAAAAGTCGATCGGTTAACGAAGCGAATCGGATCAAAGACACTTGTACAAAATATTAGTTTTGAAGTGAAAAAAGGCGAGGTTGTCGGTTTACTCGGACCAAACGGTGCTGGAAAAACGACTTTAATGAGAATGATGGTTGGTATGATCCGTATGACAGAAGGTGAAGTATGGATTGATGGTCAATCTGTGAAACAGCAATTCGAAAAAACAGCTGCGAAAATTGGAGCGGTAATTGAGACACCTGAATTTTATCCTTTTTTGAGCGGCTATGAAAATTTAACATATTTCGGACGAATGAATGGTAATGTGACCGAAGAACGTATCGATGAAGTAGTGAAATTGTTAGGGATGGGACAAGTAATTGATCGCAAAGTAAAAGCGTATTCACTCGGCATGAGACAACGTTTAGGAATCGCTCAGGCACTTATTCACGATCCAGACGTGTTGATATTAGATGAACCGACAAATGGATTAGACCCTAGTGGAATACATGAAATGAGAATGTACATAAAAAAAATTGCACATGAACAAGGAAAAGCTGTACTTGTATCAAGTCACTTACTTTCAGAAGTTGAATTAATGTGTGACAGAGTTATCATTATTCAGCACGGGGAATATGTGGCTACGCAAAATATTCAGCATAGCCAAAGCGAAGAGATGGAGACGATCCGTATACGTGTAGATGATGCGAATAAAGCAGCAGAAATATTAGGGCATGATGTTTTAGTAAAAGATAATGAATTACTTATTAATGTAAAAGATGAAGAAATCCCAAATGTTATTCGTACATTGCTTGAGAAAAATATTCAAGTGTATCGTGTATATGAAGAAAGAAAAACGTTAGAAGAGCAATTTTTAGAATTAACAGGGGGAAAAGATATTGTTTAATTTAGTATATAACGAACTGTATAAAATATTTAAGCGGAAGCGAACGATTATTCCATTTGCAGTTATTGCAGTATTAATAATCGGATTAGGATGGGTTACGGTAAAGTATTTTGAACCGGAAACAAAAGGATGGAAAGTAGATTATACAGAACGAACTGTAGAAATTGAGAAAAAGCTTGGCATGAAAAAAGAAGCTATTTTAGCAGAAAAATCAGGGGATGAGCTTGTAAAAGAATACCAGCTTAAGATGAAGCATTTAGATACGGATACAGCACCGGCAAGCAGTTCTCCACTTTCTTTCATGAGAGATACAGGTTTTATCGTATTTCCAATTTTGCTCCCATTTATCCTCGTGTATGCAAGTACAATTTTTGCGAATGAATATAGCTGGGGAACATATAAATTTTTAACGATACGACCAGCGAGTCGCTTTAAAATTTTAACAGCAAAATTTTTAGCAATCGTTATATTTGCAGCTTTATTATTTATATTTAATATGATCTTCTCCGCTTTATGTGGACTTGTTATTTATAAATTCCAACAGCCTGCATGGAGTGAGTTTATTTTCCAAGATGGAAATATAATAAAACAAAACATTTTTGTAGAAGCAAGTAAATATTATGTTTTATCGTGGTTACCAACGGTTGTGTACGCATCGTTTGCATTTATGATTTCTGTGTTAACGAGATCTAGTGGAGGTGCAATTGGTATTTCACTATTCCTTGCTTTATCAGGCAATATTGCGTTATTAGCAGCCACTAGATATAACTGGGCGAAATATTTATTGCCAGCAAACACAGATTTATATAGTATTTCAAAGAACGGAAGTTTTATTGATGGAGTAACATTCCCGTTTGCATCATGTATGTTGCTACTTTATTTGTTCGTATTTTTATGTATTTCATATACTGTGTTTTTAAAACGTGATTTAACTTAATAAGAAAAGCCGTTCAGGGTGCTGAGATGCACTTTGAACGGCTTTTTTTATGAGAATTGTTTAAGTGCTCTTTCGGCTAGTAAAGCAAAGTATTCTGCACTTATAGGCAGTGCCTCTTCATTAATTGTAAAAGCAGGATGATGCCATTCATGTGTACCGCTCGTTCCCATAAAGACGAATGAACCTGGTATTTCCTGTTGGTAAAATGAGAAATCTTCTCCAGCCATTGATAGACTAGGCGAGATGATATTAAGATTCATCTTTGTGGCAACTTGAGTAGATAAGTCTGTAAGAGCTTTATCGTTGTGAACAGCAGGAGGACCTGAATAAAAACGGAATTTCGTTTTTACACCTAATGCATCAGATACACCTTTAATAATACGCTCCATGAGTGCTGGAATCTTTTCACGTGTTTCAGCTTGGAACGTGCGAATCGTTCCTTCTAACGTAGCTTTTTCAGGAATTACGTTCCACGTATTTCCTGCGTGAATATTTGTAACACTAACAACCGCATTATGAGATGAACTTATATTTCGGCTTACAATTGTTTGCAGTGCCATCACAATTTGAGAGGATGCGACAATAGGATCTACGCCAGCATCTGGTACAGCCGCGTGTGTACCAACTCCGTGAATTTCAATTTCAAATCGATCAACTCCAGCCATCAGTGGACCATCTTTAATGCCAATTGTACCTACTGGTAAATCAGGTTTATTATGCATGCCGAAAATCGCTTGCACATTACGTAAATGTCCAGCATCAATAACTTTGCAAGCGCCATTACTACTTTCTTCAGCTGGTTGGAATATGAAGCGAACCGTTCCATTTAGGGAAGATTCTCTTTCTTTTAATAAGAAAGCAGTACCTAAAATGGCAGCTGTATGAAAATCGTGTCCACAAGCATGCATTTTTCCTCGTACTTTAGATGCATAGGACAAATGTGTTTCTTCTTGAATAGGAAGGGCATCAATATCAGCACGAACTGCTACAATTGGCCCGTTTTTATTACCAGACACTTCAGCGATAATTCCTGTTTCTAAATTGGAGTCAATGATAGTAATGTTTTTTTCTTCTAACCAATTTTTTATTGCTTTTGTTGTTTCGAACTCTTCATACGATAGTTCTGGATACTCATGTAAATGTCGACGGATGGAAATAAGTTTTTCTTTTAGTTGATTTGAAATAGATACCATGTAGTATGCCTTCTTTCTTCAGCAAAATATTTATCATAAGTATACAACAATAAAAGAGAGGATTCTCAAATGAAAATCCTCTCTCGTTTATCCCGTATTAATGGGCAGTCCGATTGGTTCAACTAATTAAAGTTTCGCTTTATGCTGCGACTTTTTTATGCGTATGATGTTTACGATAACGTCCACGCATTGCGTATGCAATTTGCGGGATTGCAATCCCGATTAAAATAAGTGATACACCGAACCATTGTGAAGATAGTACAGCCTCTTTTAAAACGAATACGGACATAATTGTTGTAACTGGTAGTTCCGCTGCACCAAGAATAGTTGCTAAGCCAGAACCGATTTTTGGAATACCGATTGTAAAGGCAATAGATGGAATTACGATACTAAATGTTCCTAATCCTAAACCGTATTTCCAAAGACCTTGAGAAATGGCACCATTAAAAATAAATGTTGGTGGGAATACAATCATGACTAAAGTTAAAGCACCAGTCATTAAGAGAACACCGCGCGGTAATGAAGGTACTTCAACAGCAACTTTTCCGCTCACGAAAATGTATGTTGCGAATGTAACAGCAGATAATAAACCTAAAATGATCCCAGTCGTATTGAAAGCACCTGCTGATTGTTCAAGTAAACCACTTGATAAAAATGTCCCTACAAGTAAGAAAATAACAGAAATAACTTTTTCTCTTGAAGGTAATGTTTTTGTTGCGACTGCTTCAATGATAATTCCGACCCAAACAAATTGGAATAAAAGAATAATTGCAATAGAAGCTGGTACAGTTTTTAATGAAGCATAATAAAAAATTCCGGTAAAACTTGCAGATGTTCCTGCAACGAATAAAAGTAATGCTTGCTTTAAAGGAACGCGATGTCTAGAAAATAGAAGTGTAATAGCAAGCAAAATAATCCAACCGAACAAATATTGGCTGCCAATTACCTCTCCAAGTGAAAATCCTTCTGCATATGCAAGCTTAACAAAAATAGCTAAAATTCCATAACTACACGCTCCTAATAAAACTAAAAGAGAATAACGAAGCATGAAAAATTCCTCCCATCTATATGAAGTTGTTCCGTATCGAAAATATATAACTAGAGGGAAGTATACAAAATTAGAAATAAAGGGTCAAATGAAAGAAAAGTATGACATTTTATAGAATAATAATAAAAGTATGATATTTATGCATAATCTTGAAATTATTAATAGTAGAAGTATTATAAAATCAACTTTGCATTGTATAGAGCCAGCATTTGAAAAAAATATTTTTTAAACCAATATGTATATAGACGTACTAGTAACGTGCTAATTATTTGAGAAACTATGTTACCTTTGTTATGGTAATGACAATTAAAGGAGTTTTCATAATCCATTTGAGTTTTTTCTATATAATAGAAGGAAATAAAAACGTTTTATTAGAAACTGTGAGGAAGTACGGTTTTTCTTATTGCCACGTTGTAAAAGTGATTTCACGAATTGTTCATAGTATTTTTATGTGTTTTTGTTACAATATTTAGGGAGAGGAGTGGAATGATGCAAGATATTAGTATTTTTTTAGCGTTTGGCGCCGGGTTCTTATCATTTATTTCCCCATGTTGCTTACCGCTTTATCCGGCATTTTTATCGTACATAACAGGTATGTCGGTTTCTGAATTGAAAGAAGAAAATGCAATGCTTAGCAAAAGAAGTATGATACATACAGCGTTTTTCTTACTTGGATTTTCAATTATATTTATTGCAATTGGATTTGGTACAAGTTTTATTGGAGGAATCTTTACTGACTATAAAGATTTAATCAGACAGTTAGGTGGTATATTTATCATCGTGTTCGGCTTAATTATTGTCGGGGTGTTTAAGCCGAAATTTTTAATGCAAGACCGTAAATTTACATTTAAAAATCGTCCAAGTGGCTATTTTGGATCAGTACTAATTGGATTAGCCTTTGCAGCAGGGTGGACGCCATGTACCGGACCAATTCTAGTGTCCGTAATTGGATTAGCAGCAACAAACCCAGAATCAGCAATGATTTACATGATTGCTTACATACTTGGATTTGCTATCCCGTTTTTCGTACTGTCATTCTTTATTACGAAAATGTCTTGGATTAAAAGAAATAGTATGGCCTTCATGAAAGTCGGAGGATATATTATGATTGTTATGGGGGTCTTCCTATACTTTAACTGGATGACGAAAATTATCGTATATTTCTCAAGTTTATTTGGTGGTTTTACCGGTTTTTAGTATTATTCTGCGAAAATGTTGGAAATACTAACGGAAAAGCATATAATGAAAGTATATTTTGCATATAGCCACAAAAAAGGATGAGAAAATATGAACATAGTTCTTTTATCAAGTATCGTTGCTGTTTGTATGGCTGTCGGTGCGATGTTTATTCGTTTAAAAGCAGCTAAGAAACCTGCAACATTGAAAAAAATTATACTTCCGCCATTTTTTATGAGCACGGGAGCATTGATGTATGTTTTTCCTGAATTTCGATTAACTCCAGCGGAAATGTTAGAAGCAATTGGCGTCGGTTTGTTTTTCTCTATTTTTCTTATTAAAACATCTAAATTTGAAATTAGAGGACAAGAGATTTATTTGAAGCGTTCCAAAGCCTTTGTTTTTATATTAATTGGATTACTTGTAGTGCGGATTGTATTTAAAACATACTTAAGCCAATCTCTTGATTTAGGACAACTTAGTGGCATGTTCTTTTTACTTGCGTTCGCGATGATTGTGTCATGGAGAATTGCAATGTATCGTTCCTTTACGAAATTACAGAAGGAAATGGAAAAAGAAGATGGTTTTTATAATGAAAAAGATATGAAACTAACTTAAAAACTGTATATGTACCAAATAAAAAAGACAGCGTCAAAGGCGCTGTCTTTTTTATCGAAAATAATATGAAGTTACTTTGCGAGTAAAGATCGATAGTTAGAATAATCAATCTTTTTTTCTTGTAGTTTTTTAATTAAAAATTTATGATCACGCTTTGGTGTGGCAATGATATATCCTTTAATAATTAAGTCTTGTGTAATTTGAGAGGCATTTTCTTGTAATGCAAGTTCCCCGATTTTTCCAGCAATCTTTGATTTTGCAACATCGCGAAATAGTTCTGGAACAGGACTTACAAGCTCTTCTAACAATTGTTTTTGTTCGTCAGCCCATAAATGTCTCGTTTTATTTATGTAGTGTTCTTCCCAATCCAAAATGGACATGCCGTCTTCTTTTGGTAAACGTTTTAAAAATTTTCTGAACATAAAGTATCCACCGATAGACATAAGCCCTAATAAAATAACCGTCCATAATACAATGAACCAACTGAACCATCCTTCGAGCAAGCATATCCCCCCTTAATGATAGCGGTTTTCTTTTATTCATATTATATACAGTGAGATTCATAGAAAGCAAGAACGCTTGGTCATTTTGACCAAGCGTTATCATTTAAACAAAGTATAGTTGTTCCACATGTAAATTATTATTATCATCTTCTACATATTCAATGATTAATGTGCCAACTTTACGATCTTTATCTTCAGTTGTGAAAATAGAGTAAGAAGTAAAACGTGTTTTTGATAGGCCGCTTATGTGTGTAGGTAAAGAAATGTAGTCGTTATCGCGGAAGAATTCCATCAGTTCAATATCCTCAAATTCTTTTCGGTCAACTTGTTTGTTTGTATAGCGGCGTTGAAGTTGTTTTAAAGATTCATTCCAAGAAATTGCTTTTGTGTCGTATACCATTGTTCTATCTCCTTACTGTATGTAATTATTAAGAACATACGTTCCAATCTAGTATACTCTTTTTATTAGAAAAGGGAAAGCAAAAAATAATGTAAGCTTGGATTTCCAAGCTTACATTATTGATGCGTCCGTCATAATCTCTATTTTTCATTATAAGTTAGATAAGAATAAGAAACAAGATGATATATATAATGTTGATAGTTTTCAAGATTCTGTATATTATAGTTTTACTAAAGCGCAAGGGAATGAGAGGAATGGCATATGTAATTTCACTCCAAGGACCGATGGCAAGCGGAAAAACGACATTGGCTAAAAGGTTAGAGCGATGTGGGTTTTCAGTTATATATGAAAATCCTTATCCAATTGTAGAAAAGCGAAAGCGATTAAAGTTGGATATGAATTCAAAAGAAGGGTTTATAGCAAATCAAAAAATGTTTATAGAAGCTAAAATAAAAGATTTTCAAAATGCAAAAGGTTCAGTCGTGATTTTTGATCGTGGGCCAGAAGACATCGAATTTTATACACTTTTTTACCCAATGGTTATAGGGAAAGAGTGGGATATAGAAAATGAATTGAAAGATGAATTATATAAATTAAGAGAATGCCGTTCGGATGCTATTTTTTATTTGGATGTATCGGAAAGTAATTTATATGATAGAAAAAATAATGATAGAACAAGAAACAGAAGTACATTTGAGGAGCAATTTAAATTAGCAGAAACTGAAAAAGACTGGTATAAACAATTTCCTGTAACTTATGTGGACACGAATAGATTAACAGTTGACGATTTAGAGGTATATTTTATGGACTGGTTAAAGGAGAGAGGGCTATGAAAAAAATACTTTTATTTGTATACCCAACATTTGCGGAGTTTGAAATAACAGTAGCGACGGCATTGCTGAAAAATAAATTTGAAATCATTACAGCGGGCTTAACAAAAGAATTGATTATAAGTGAAACAGGTTTGCAAGTGCAACCACATATAGAAGTAAGTGAAGTACGTGTAGATGAGTATGAGGGGGTACTTATTCCAGGTGGAGAAGAAGTACAGTTGAAAGATGCGAAATCTCTTTTTTCAGTCATTCGTCAATTTCACGAACAAGAAAAATTAGTGGCGGCAATTTGTGCTGGACCGTATGCGCTAGCAAAAGCAGGGTTATTTAAAGGGATTTCTTATACTGCGACTATAGATTATCAAAAATTCGATTGTTTTCCAGTAGAAAATTTCGTGTATGAAGAAGTTGTGCAACACTCAAATATCATTACAGCACAAGGGCATGCATTTGTACCATTTGGAATAGCAATTGCCTCTTATTTTGGAGTGGCAGACAAACATAATACAGATTTTTATTGTGGTAAAGGTAATGTAGTAATGGAGAAACTTTTACGAGAAAACGTGTAAAAGCTAGCAAATGCTAGCTTTTTTCTTTTTTACACCGATAAATTACTAACGTTTTTGGATCGCGCCATATACCGTTATGGAGAGATAATTCCTTGTTGATTTCTTCTGTTAGCCATTCTTTCATCTCGGCTTGAAGATACATATTATCGGGTATATTTAACGATGGAAACATGCTGGAAATATAGTTTACTATTGGGGTAGCATGATCAAAAACGAGCGCATTATGAATAACTGTTTCTTCAACCGTTTGAAAAGCAGATGCTACTATCTCTTTACCATTTTCTAAACAAAATGGAGAGACTGCTGGTGATGTTTTCGGTAGATCAAATGCGTCAAGCATGTTGTTACACATTTCAACTATACGAGGTAATGAAACTTTAGAATTTGTTGTAGCTAAAAGTGTTCCGCCAGAACGAATGACTTTATAAAAGCCTTGAATTGTTTTTTCAACATCTTTCACATGGTATAACATATGTCTTGCAATTATTAGGTCATAACAATTTGTTTCGAAAGGAAGTTTACTAGCGTCCCCTCGTTTCCATTCTATTAAGTTATTTATTTTAGCAGCTTCAGCAAGCATAGCTTCGGATTGATCAAACCCGGTTAATGGGCCTTTATGACCATTTGTTTGTAAAAGGGAAAGGAATTTTCCACTAGCGCACCCAACCTCTAATATGTTTTCATCCCCTTGAAGGTGTAAATGTTCAATGACGATCTTATCTAAATCTACGTGTTTTTCTTCGTAATGTGTATGTGTGTCGATGCGTGTTTGTAAATGGTTGCTAACGTTATATTGACGTTTTACATCATTCATTTTGTCACATTCCACCTTTGTGCAAAATTGTTGGATTGCATGTGTTAATACATCTGTTTTCTTTAAACCTTCGTAATGGAGTGCTGATTCAAACCTTTCAAGTAATTTCTCTTCAATTCGAAAATGAATATCTTTTCGTTTTGTCACTGAAATTTCGCCCCTTTGCATCTGTTAGTGAGACTATAGCACGTCTGGAAATTTTGTGTAAATCATTTGTGTACACAAAATTAGGGGGATGAAAAAAATGTTTGAATATGATTTTAAACTATTGACGATTTAACCGTTTTCATATATTCTTAAATTAAGTAATATTCAAATAATTCAAAAGAAATGAGAGAGTCACATGCTTCTTCAAGGAACACATCGAATTGGTCGTATGGCCATGCTGTTGGCACTTGCGGATGAGAATGAAAGTCCTGTATTATCCATTCCAAAAGGTTGGAAGTATTGTACGGGGAAAGTGGGTTCGATGAATTCGCAAAAGGTTGTCGCAGCAATGGAAACAGCGGCTAAAAGCAACCAAGTTATTGAAACAGACGTTTACAGAGAAACACATGCACTTTATCATGCAATTATGGAAGCTTTGTACGGAGTGACGAGAGGTCAAATTCAGTTAGCAGACGTTCTTCGTACAGTAGGACTTCGTTTTGCGATTGTGCGCGGTACACCATACGACGGGAAAAAAGAAGGCGAATGGGTTGCTGTTGCATTATATGGAACGATTGGTGCACCTGTAAAAGGATCTGAGCATGAGGCGATTGGTTTAGGAATTAATCACATATGATTTGCCCATAGTCTATTAGTTAGAAGGGGGCCTTACTTTTTTAGGACAGAAGTCTGTCTTAAAAAGATAAGGTCCCCTTTTGCCTTTTTAAGGAGGAAAAATGATGATTACGTTAACAGGACATACATTGACAGTTGAAGAAATGAAGAGGTTATTACTGGAAGGAGAAGGTGTAACAGCTTGTCCAACTAGTATGCAAAAGGTAGCGGAGTGCCGCGAAGTAGTTGAGAAAATTGTAGAGGACGGAAAAGTCGTTTACGGTATTACAACTGGATTTGGAAAGTTTAGTGATGTGCTTATCCAAAAAGATGATGTAAAGGCACTTCAACATAATTTAATTCAGTCACATGCATGTGGGATAGGTGATCCATTCCCGGAAGAAGTATCGCGCGGAATGTTAATTTTACGAGCGAACACGATGCTTAAAGGAGTATCAGGCGTAAGGCCGCTTGTTGTAAATATGCTTCTTGAGTTTGTAAATCGTAAAATTCATCCAGTCGTTCCGCAACAAGGTTCACTTGGTGCAAGTGGAGATTTAGCACCTTTATCTCATCTTGCGCTCGTATTATTAGGCGAAGGTGAAGTGTTCTATAAGGGGAAACGCGTTCATGCAATGGTTGCTCTTACAGAAGAAGGGCTTGAGCCAATTGAACTTGAAGCGAAAGAAGGTCTTGCGTTAATTAATGGTACGCAGGCGATGACAGCACAAGGAGTTCTTTCTTATATAGAAGCAGAAGCAACGGCGTATCAAGCTGAACTAATTGCTTCGATGACAATTGAAGGGTTACAAGGCATTATTGATGCATTTGATGAAAATGTTCATAAAGCACGTGGCTATAAAGAGCAAGTGGATGTAGCAAGCAGAATTCGTGACATTCTTCATGATAGTAAGTTAACAACAAAACAAGGAGAACTACGTGTACAGGATGCCTATTCACTTCGTTGTATCCCGCAAGTACACGGTGCTTCTTGGCAAGTTTTGAATTATGTGAAAGAAAAATTAGAAATTGAAATGAATGCCGCAACAGATAATCCGCTAATCTTTGATGGCGGGGAAAAAGTAATTTCAGGTGGTAATTTCCATGGTCAACCGATTGCATTTGCGATGGACTTCTTAAAAGTAGGAATGGCGGAACTTGCAAACATTTCAGAGCGTCGTATTGAGCGTTTAGTAAATCCGCAGTTAAACGATTTACCGCCATTTTTAAGTCCAGAACCAGGACTTCAGTCTGGTGCAATGATTATGCAATATGCTGCAGCGTCACTAGTTTCTGAAAATAAAACGTTAGCACATCCGGCGAGTGTTGATTCAATCCCGTCATCAGCTAACCAAGAAGATCACGTAAGTATGGGAACAATCGCTTCACGTCATGCACATCAAATTATTCAAAATGTAAGACGTGTTCTTTCAATTGAAATGATTTGTGCGATGCAAGCGGCAGAATATCGCGGAATTGAAAACATGAGTACAGTGACGAAGAGCTTCTACCATCAAGGGCGTCAGCAAGTACCATCTATTACAAATGATCGCATCTTCTCAACGGATATTGAAAATATTGCACATTGGTTAAAAACGAATTATTCGATAAAAGAAAGATTGGATGTAAACGCAGCACTATAAAACGAGAAAAGGGAGAGATTGAAATGGAAAAAGTAAAACAAACAATTCGTGCGCCAAGAGGTACTGAGTTACAAACGAAAGGGTGGGTTCAAGAGGCTGCACTTCGAATGTTAATGAACAATTTAGATCCTGAAGTTGCTGAAAAACCAGAAGAATTAGTTGTGTATGGCGGAATTGGCCGTGCAGCTCGTAACTGGGAAAGCTATCAGGCGATTGTAGATTCATTAAAAACGTTAGAAAGCGATGAAACGTTACTTGTTCAATCAGGAAAACCAGTTGCCATTTTTAAATCACATGAAGATGCACCTCGCGTTCTGTTAGCGAACTCAAACTTAGTACCAAAATGGGCAAACTGGGATCACTTCCGAGAACTAGAGAAAAAAGGTCTTATGATGTACGGACAAATGACAGCTGGTAGCTGGATTTACATTGGAACGCAAGGGATTCTACAAGGAACATATGAAACATTTGGTGAAGCAGCTCGTCAACATTTCGATGGTTCATTAAAAGGTACATTAACACTTACTGCTGGTTTAGGTGGTATGGGTGGTGCACAACCTCTTGCTGTAACGATGAACGGCGGTGTTGTTATTGCTATTGATGTTGATAAGCGCAGCATCGATCGTCGTATTGAAAAGAGATATTGTGACATGTATACAGAATCATTAGAAGAAGCATTAACTGTTGCGAACGAGTATAAAGAGAAGAAAGAACCAATTTCAATTGGCTTGTTAGGAAATGCGGCAGAGATCTTACCAGAACTAGTGAAGCGTAATATTACGCCAGATTTAGTTACAGATCAAACATCTGCTCATGATCCATTAAACGGTTATATTCCAGTAGGTTACACGTTAGAAGAAGCAGCGAAACTTCGTGAAGAAGATCCAGAACGTTACGTACAATTATCAAAAGAAAGTATGACAAAACATGTGGAAGCGATGCTTGCGATGCAAGAAAAAGGCGCAATTACATTTGATTATGGAAATAACATTCGCCAAGTTGCTTTCGATGAAGGTTTGAAAAATGCTTTCGATTTCCCAGGATTCGTTCCAGCATTTATTCGTCCATTATTCTGTGAAGGAAAAGGGCCATTCCGCTGGGTAGCGCTTTCTGGTGATCCAGAAGATATTTATAAAACAGACGAAGTAATTTTACGTGAGTTCGCTGATAATGAACATTTATGTAACTGGATTCGTATGGCACGTCAACAAGTTGAGTTCCAAGGACTTCCATCACGTATTTGTTGGTTAGGTTACGGTGAGCGTGCGAAATTTGGTCGCATCATTAATGAAATGGTTGCAAATGGTGAATTATCAGCACCAATCGTTATCGGTCGTGACCATTTAGATTGTGGATCAGTAGCATCTCCAAACCGTGAAACAGAAGCGATGAAAGATGGTAGTGATGCAGTAGCTGACTGGCCAATTTTAAATGCATTAATTAATAGTGTAAACGGTGCAAGCTGGGTATCTGTTCACCACGGTGGTGGCGTTGGTATGGGTTATTCACTTCATGCGGGAATGGTTATCGTTGCAGATGGAACAGAAGCAGCAGCAAAACGTATTGAGCGCGTATTAACTTCTGACCCTGGTATGGGTGTTGTTCGTCACGTGGATGCAGGGTATGACTTAGCTGTGGAAACTGCGAAAGAAAAAGGCGTTAACATTCCAATGATGAAATAAGGAGGAGAAAGCATGCTGGACACTTTACTAATCAATATCGGTCAATTACTAACAATGGATCAAGAAGATGGCTTGTTAAGACGGGAAGCGATGAACACGCTTCCTGTTATCGAAAACGGTGCGGTTGGAATTGAAAATGGTGTAATCACTTTCGTTGGAACAGCGGAAGAAGCGAAAGGATTACAAGCGAAAGAAGTTATTGATTGCGGGGGGAAAATGGTTTCTCCTGGTCTTGTTGACCCGCATACCCATCTTGTATTTGGTGGATCGCGTGAAAACGAAATTGCGCTAAAATTACAAGGAGTTCCGTACTTAGAAATTTTAGAACAAGGCGGAGGTATTCTTTCAACTGTAAATGCAACGAAAAAGGCGTCGAAAGAAGAACTTGTTCAAAAAGCGAAATTCCATTTAGACCGTATGTTATCTTTCGGCGTTACAACTGTAGAAGCGAAGAGTGGTTACGGATTAGATGATGAGACGGAATGGAAACAATTAGAGGCAACTGCACAATTACAAAAAGAGCATCCGATCGATTTAGTTTCCACATTTTTAGGTGCTCATGCAGTTCCGAAAGAATATAAAGGTAGATCGAAAGAATTTTTACAATGGATGTTAGACTTATTACCAGAAATGAAAGAGAAACAATTGGCGGAATTCGTTGATATTTTCTGTGAAACAGGTGTGTTCTCAGTAGAAGAATCAAAAGAATTTTTATTAAAAGCGAAAGAGCTTGGCTTTGATGTGAAAATTCATGCAGATGAAATCGACCCTCTTGGTGGTGCGGAAGCAGCGGCAGAAATCGGTGCAGCATCAGCAGACCATCTAGTTGGCGCTTCTGATAAAGGGATTGAAATGCTTGCAAACTCGAATACAGTAGCAACATTATTACCAGGAACAACTTTCTATTTAAATAAAGAAAGCTTTGCTCGTGGTCGTAAAATGATTGATGAAGGTGTTGCAGTTGCGTTAGCTACAGACTTTAACCCAGGTAGCTGTCCAACTGAAAATATTCAGCTTATTATGAGCATTGCGATGCTAAAACTGAAAATGACACCAGAAGAAGTTTGGAATGCCGTAACGGTTAACTCATCATATGCCATTAACCGTGGTGATGTAGCTGGGAAAATTAGAGTTGGTCGTAAGGCAGATTTAGTTTTATGGGATGCTTACAATTATGCTTACGTACCGTATCATTACGGCGTAAGTCATGTGAATACAGTATGGAAGAATGGTAATATTGCATATACAAGAGGTGAACAATCGTGGAGCACGGCCACTATTTAAAGAAAAACGCAAAGTTTATTGATCGTGAAGTGACAAAATGGAGTGAGATGATTAAAGATTGGGAGGAAGGTGTAGAAATATTCGGTGCTGCCTTAATTGGAGCACCCCTTTCTAAACCATCTATTAGTCATTCAGGAGCGAGTTTTGCTCCAAAGACAATTCGTGCGATGTTAGATGCATATAGTACATATGCAATTACAGAAAAACACGATATGAAAGAAAGTGTCTTATATGATTGCGGCGATATTACGATGCATGTGACGGATATAAAAGAAAGTCACAAACGAATTGCGAAAACAGTTGGTCATGTAACGAAAGTAAACCCGAACATGATACCAATCGTTCTTGGTGGTGACCACTCGATTAGTTTTCCGAGTATAACAGGTTTTGCAAACAGTAAAGGAAAGGTCGGGATTATTCAATTTGATGCTCATCATGATTTACGTAATTTAGATGATGGAGGCCCATCAAATGGTACACCATTCCGTAGTTTACTAGAAAATGATGTCATTACAGGGAAACAACTTGTTCAAATTGGAATTCGTAATTTTTCTAATGCACGTGCGTACCATGAATATGCAATAGAGCATGGTGTAACAGTGTATACAATGAAAGACGTACGAGAGCGAGAAATAAAAGATATTATCACGGAAAGTATTGAATTATTAAGAAATCAAGGTGTGACTTCTATTTATATTTCTCTTGATATGGATGTGCTAGACCAAGCGTTTGCACCAGGTTGTCCAGCAATTGGGCCTGGTGGAATGGATAGTACGACTTTACTAGATGCGATTGAATTCCTTGGTAAAGAACCGCTCGTTCAAGGGATGGATATAGTAGAGATTGATCCAACTCTTGATTTCAGAGATATGACGAGTAGAGTAGCAGCGCAAGTGATTATGAGTTTTCTTTTAGCGAGGGAAACGGTTAGTAAGCAGGTTAGCATATAGACGGAAAAGTAGATTTTTATTTATGTCTTATCAAAAACACATCACTACTTAAATGTAGTGATGTGTTTTTGTATTAAAAGAGAATGAATGTGTGTGTGGAACCGTTAATGGAATTGCGATTTTTATAGTGTATTGTGTAAATTTAATTTCTTGCTTCTGAAGTGTTGACGTGTAAAATAATTTTATGATAAAATAAAAATTTTGCTAAAAAACTAAAAGTGTGTTAAGCTTGAGAAGGTTACCATATATGGAGGTGGATTATTTGTTTCAAATTGGCGATAACATTGTTTATCCAATGCAGGGAGCAGGTATAATTAAAGCCATAGAAGAGAAGGAAATCTCAGGAGAAAAACAACAGTATTATGTTATAAAAATGTCGGCTAGTAATATGGAACTAATGATTCCAGCAGGGAGAATATTGAATTCGAATATACGTCCAGTTACGGATATAACCGCATTAGCACACATAATGGATATTTTTCAACATGGGGAATCAGATAGATTACTTACATGGAAACAAAGGTATAAATTGAACACTGATAAAATAAAGACGGGTAAAATGCAAGAAGGTGCTGAAGTTGTGCGTGATTTAATGCGTATACAGAAAGAAAAAGCACTTAATGCAAGCGAAAAGAAGATGTTAGATAACGCATATGAATTTTTGATTAGTGAACTGGGATTAATTAAAGGTATCACAGAAAATCAGATAAAAAGCTTTTGTTAAGGTTCATTACAAATAATGTATTATATCCCAAAAAAGATCTTGAATTTTTTGGGAACATAATTATAGAAAATTTATCATTTCAAAGACATTCAACTCTTTCAAACCACTTTTAGAGCATTACCTCTATTGTTATTACTACAATCAAATCCATTTTTATTTTTTAATTTCATTTATGAATGTTCGAAGTTTAATTGAATACTTCGATAAAATAGTTACTTGATTTTTGCAATCCTGATTCACACTGGCACGGACGAGGAGCCGTAAGGATGAAAGAGAGGTAGGGCTTTCATTGTTTTAGGTATATAAGTTATTATTTTTAGAAGAATACTGAACCATTTTCACTTCTATTGATAAGGTGTTTTTTTATTAAAGAGATAAACGAATTGACAGCCATATATGGTCAACAAAAAAGGTTTCCTCCTAAGGAAACCTTTTTAATATTATTTATAGCATTTTATTTTTTGATATTCGAATTTTTTATTGTAAAGTCGTAAAAATTGACGTTACTATCTAAAAGTAAGTATGATGCGATTATAGTAAGATTTTTTAGGGGGAAGAAAAATGACAAGTTCAAGTAATAAAGCAGCGAGTATTTATGAAGGAACAAATGTAAATGCTGGGGGATTTTTTGAAAACGTTGAAGAAACAAAGTTGTTTGATCCAATTCAAGTTGGAGCTTGGTCTCTTCGTAATCGTATAGCGATGGCACCGATGACAAGATGCTTTGCAGATAATGAGACTGGAGTAGTTGGTGCGGATGTAGTGGAGTACTACAGAAAACGTGCTGCGGATGGAATTGGACTAATTATTACAGAAGGAATTGTCATTAGTCCGAGAGCAAAAGGAAACCCAGGAGTACCAGGTATTTATACACAAGAGCAAATCGATTCTTGGAAACCTGTTACAGAGGCGGTACATAAAGAAGGCGGGACGATTATTGCTCAAATATGGCATGTTGGGCGTATGAGTCATCATGAAATAATTGGTGGTCAAATGCCACAAGCACCGTCGGCTATCGCTGCAGAGGGAAATGTTCCACGCTTTCGTAAACCGTTTGATACGCCAGAAGCAATGACGTTAGAAGAAATACAAGAAGTGATCGGGCAATACGCACAAGCTGCGAAAAATGCGATCGAAGCTGGATTTGATGGAGTAGAAATTCACGGTGCACACGGATATTTAATCGATCAATTTACGTATGAGTTTGCGAATAAGCGAACAGATAAATATGGCGGTGATTTAAAACAAAGGTTAACGTTTATGAAAGAAGTAACGGCGGCTGTAATAGAAGCTGTTGGAGCTAATAAAACACTTCTTCGTTTCTCTGCTTTCAAAGGTGATAATCCTACTTATATGTGGGAAAACCCTGAGTTTGCAATTGAAACGTTCATAAATATGTTTAAAGAGGTTGGGTTAACGATGATCCATCCTTCAACGATGAATTATACCCAAGAGATTGCTGACGGAAAGAATTTTCATCAACTAGTAAGAAAATATTGGGATGGTACGATTGTTGGGGTTGGTAATTTAAATCCGAAAGAGGCCGAAGAAGCGTTGCAAGAAGGAACGATTGATGTAGCGGCATTCGGAAGACCGTTAATTGCTAATCCAGACTTTGTTCATCGAATTAAACACGCTGAAAGTTTAGTTGAATATGACGCGAAAGAGCATCTTGCTACGTTAGTATGAATAAAGATAAAAGGAGAGCACATCTAGTGTTCTCCTTTTATTATGGAATTTCATAGGGGGAAGCGGGATGAGTGAAACGCTACTCGTTATTATTAGTATATTACTATTTTTAATGTTGCTTTTAATCGTCTTTTTTATCATTACATTTTTTATAAAAAAACGAACACACCATTCTATTTTAAAATTACATCCGTACTTAGGAAGAATGCGCTACTTACTGGAAAAGATAGGGCCTGAATTTCGACAATATTGGTTTGATCATGATACGGATGGAAAGCCTTTCTCACGTTACGATTTTCAAAGTGTTATGTTTTTAGCGAAATATCGCTCTGAAATACTTGGTTTTGGATCAAAACGAGATTTTGAAGCTTCTGGATATTATATTGCTAATACATTATTTCCGATATTAACTGAGGAATTAAGTGTGAATCTCACGCAAGAGCGGGAAGGTAAAAAGTACGTGATTCATAAAGAAGGGTTATTTTCAAGAAGAGAAAAATTGACAGCGGATACAACGAATCTTTGGCTGTACGAAGAAGATGATGCAATTATAGTCGGTGAGAACCGTAAATATCCGTGGAAGCTACATGGCATGTTTGGTGCATCTGCGACTTCTTACGGTGCGATTGGAGAAAATTATATTTTAGCGAGTGGTTTTGGAGCAAAAATGGCAGGCGGATCGTGGATTAATACGGGTGAAGGTGGCGTTATTCCAGAACATTTACATACAGGAGCGAATATCGTTGCGCAAATTGGTCCAGGGTTATTTGGATACCGTGATGAAGACGGTAATTTTTCAATGGGAAAATTCATGGAGAAAGCGAAAGAAAGTAATATTAGAGCATTCGAATTGAAATTTGGGCAAGGTGCTAAAATACGTGGTGGTCATTTAGAGGGGCAAAAAGTAAATGAGAAAATTGCTTCTGTTCGCAACGTCCGAAAGGGAGAGACGATTAATTCACCGAATCGATTTTCATTTTTAAAGAATGCAGCGGATACACTTTGTTTTATTCAACAGTTGCAAGAAAACAGCGGTAAACCAGTTGGAATGAAAATTGTAATTGGTCAGCAGGAGCCTTTGGAAGATTTAATAAAAACAATGAAAGAACTAAACATTTACCCAGATTTTATTACAATCGACGGTTCAGAAGGCGGGTCAGGGGCAACGTATAAATCGATGGCAGATTATATGGGACTGCCGCTTATTCCAGCATTACTTACATTTATTGATACAGCAAACCATTATGGTGTCCGTAATAAGTTTAAAGTATTTGCATCGGGTAAATTAATCACACCAGATAAAGTGGCGATTGCTTTAGCGATTGGGGCGGATGCTGTAAGTTCAGCCCGTGGGTTTATGATGGCAAGTGGCTGTATTATGGCCCTTCAATGTAATTCTGGTCAATGTCCATCTGGTGTAGCCACGACGAATCCGCATTATCAAAAAGCGTTAGATCCGTATGAGAAGAAGTGGCGAGTCATGAATTATATTATTAGTATGAGATATAGTTTATTTTCATTAGCGGCAGCGGCGGGAGTGAAGAGCCCGCGCCATTTAAAGAGAGATCATATTGTATTTAAAGACGAGATGGGGCGGGTAGTTCCTCTCTCAGAATTGTTTCCTACTAGTAAATAGTAAGCTATGTTTAATAGATTAAAAGTCATACATTTGTATGGCTTATTTTTATTAAAAAATAAGGTGTTTAATTATCAGAATATTTTTACTTCAATTTCTTTTGAAAACAGGGTAATCCACTGGGATAAAGGCGTTTATAAAGGTTTTCACATGTAATGAAAAGTGCTCGTTCACTTGAAAGAACAAAAAATGTTTGTTAAGGTAGGGAACCATAAGCGAAAACAAGAAAATAGAAAAAGTCATTTTTCGAAATTTTGAATGGCTTATGGACTAAGGGAGAGATTTGGTGAAGATTGAAATTATGGTTTCGCTTGCTATTTATATGGCAGGTATGTTGTATATCGGATATTGGTCTTATAAGAAGACATCCGATTTATCAGATTATATGTTAGGCGGGAGGGGACTTGGTCCAGCAGTTACAGCTTTATCAGCTGGTGCTTCTGACATGAGTGGCTGGATGCTAATGGGATTACCTGGTGCGATGTATGCAACAGGATTATCAAGTGTATGGATTGCGATAGGTTTATTAATAGGTGCGTATGCAAACTATTTAATCATTGCCCCGCGTTTACGAACGTATACAGAAGTAGCAAATGATTCAATTACGATTCCAGACTTTTTAGAGAATCGGTTTAAAGATCGTACGAAAATACTTCGTTTTGTCTCCGCTATCGTCATTTTAGTATTTTTCACATTTTATGCGTCGGCTGGTTTAGTTTCAGGTGGACGTTTGTTTGAAAATTCTTTTAACCTTGATTATAAAATTGGTTTATTTGTAACAGTAGGTGTCGTTGTTGCGTATACACTATTTGGTGGCTTTCTAGCCGTAAGTTGGACGGACTTTGTGCAAGGTTGTATTATGTTTATTGCGCTTGTACTAGTGCCAATTGTTGCTTTTACGGATGTCGGTGGTGTAACAGAAACATTTAATACGATTAAGCAAGTCGATGCATCGCATTTAGATATGTTTAAAGGGACCACAATACTTGGTATTATTTCATTTTTAGCATGGGGCCTTGGATATTTTGGTCAACCACATATTATTGTCCGCTTTATGGCAATTACCTCTATTAAAGATTTAAAAACTTCTCGTAGAATCGGTATCGGTTGGATGACGATTTCAATTATAGGTGCAATGCTTACTGGTCTAATTGGTATCGCCTATTATGCTAAAAATAATGCGACATTACAAGACCCAGAAATGGTCTTTGTAACATTCTCAAATATTTTATTCCATCCGTATATTACAGGATTTTTATTATCAGCTATTTTGGCTTCGATTATGAGTAGTATTTCCTCACAATTACTTGTTATTTCAAGTGCAGTAACGGAAGATTTCTATAAAACATTTTTCCGTCGTAATGCAAGTGATAAAGAACTTGTATTTATCGGTAGGCTGTCAGTATTAGTTGTAGCGATGATTGCAGTTGTTTTAGCGTATCATCCGAGTGATACAATTTTAACGCTTGTTGGATATGCTTGGGCAGGATTTGGATCAGCATTTGGACCAGCAATTTTATTAAGTTTATATTGGAAGAGAACGA
The DNA here is from genome assembly GCF_022664295.1 of Bacillus cereus group sp. BfR-BA-01311. Lineage (NCBI taxonomy): Bacteria > Bacillati > Bacillota > Bacilli > Caryophanales > Bacillaceae > Bacillus > Bacillus cereus group sp. BfR-BA-01311. The sequence continues at coordinate 6,965 of NZ_JAKUHC010000021.1, read as the reverse complement.
ACAAATGGGGCGTTCTTGCTGGGATGATTGTCGGTGCATTAGTTGTTATCACTTGGGTACAAATTCCAAGTTTAAAAGCGACTATGTATGAAATGGTACCTGGATTCTTCTGTAGTTTATTAACTGTTATCGTTGTAAGTTTATTAACGAAAGAACCCGTTAAGGCAGTTCATCGTGAATTTAATGAGATGGAAGCAGTACTGGAAGAAGAAAAGAAATGATTTGCAAAAAGAGTAAACGATGAATAGCGTTTACTCTTTTTACATGTAAAATGAAAGTAAGGACTTATTGACAATAAAAAATAAGTAACTTATAATAAATCTCGAGTTCGAGATAAATAACATGCATAATGAAGAAATATTATGGTTATAAATCGAACGAATATTTTTTGTAAATTATCTTGAGTTCAAGATAATTTGATAGGTTAGACACCAATAGGTATTTTTGTAATTAATATCTCGAATTCGAGATAAAATTATTATAACGGATTTTACTTTGCAGCATGGACAAAATGAATAATGAATTTAAATGTAAAAGAATTTTTATAATGAAATAAAAAAGGAGTGGAAGAAATGGAAAAGAAAACAATGGGAATCCATCACATTACAGCGATTGTAGGGCATCCACAAGAAAATGTAGACTTTTATGCTGGTGTATTAGGGTTACGTTTAGTGAAACAAACAGTGAATTTTGATGATCCAGGTACGTACCATCTTTATTTTGGAAATGAAGGAGGAAAGCCTGGAACAATTATTACGTTTTTCCCATGGGCAGGTGCTCGTCAAGGTATTATTGGGGACGGTCAAGTAGGAATTACGTCTTACGTTGTACCAAAAGGTACAATGGAGTTTTGGGAAAATAGATTAGAAAAATTCGATGTTTCGTATACAAAAATGACTCGTTTTGGAGAGCAGTATTTAGAATTTGATGATCCGCATGGTTTGCATATAGAATTAGTTGAAAGAGAAGCAGGCGAATTAAACAATTGGAGTTTTGGAGAAGTTACACCAGAAGTAGCAATTAAAGGGTTTGGAGGTGCTGTTCTTTTATCTGCACAGCCTCAAAAAACAGCTGAATTGTTAGAACATATTATGGGTCTTGAAAAAATTGGAGAAGAGGGCGAATTTGTTCGATTCCGTTCTTCTGCTGACATTGGAAATATTATTGATTTGAAATTATCAACAATCGGTCGTGGCCAAATGGGCGTTGGTACAGTTCATCATATAGCCTGGAGAGCGAGTGATGATGCTGATCAGCTAGACTGGAAAGAGTATGTGTCGCGTTTTGGATATCACGTAACTCCTGTACAAGATCGAAATTATTTTAACGCGATTTATTTTAGAGAACATGGTGAAATCTTATTTGAAATTGCAACAGATCCTCCTGGTTTCGCTCATGATGAATCGTTAGAGACGATGGGGGAGGAATTAAAGTTACCGGAACAATATGAACAACATAGAAAACAGATTGAACAAACGCTTTTACCATTTGAAGTGAGAAATTTAGATTAAAGTGATTGAAGGGGGAAAAGGATTATGATGAAACATGTTTTTCAAAAAGGAAAAGATACGTCAAAACCAGTGCTGTTATTACTTCATGGCACAGGTGGTAATGAATTAGATTTACTACCACTTGCAGAAATAGTTGATCCGGAAGCGTCGGTATTAAGCGTTAGGGGAAATGTGTTAGAGAATGGGATGCCGCGTTTTTTCCGCCGATTAGCAGAGGGCATTTTTGATGAAGAGGATTTAATTTTCCGTACGAAGGAATTAAATGAATTTTTAGATGAAGCGGCTAAAGAATATAAATTCGATAGAAATAACATTGTAGCTATCGGTTATTCGAATGGGGCAAATATCGCAGCAAGCTTATTATTCCATTACGAAAATGCATTGAAAGGTGCTGTGCTTCATCACCCAATGGTACCAAGAAGAGGAATGCAATTAGCAAATTTAGCAGGGAAATCTGTGTTTATTGCTGCTGGGACAAATGACCCAATTTGTTCATCAGCAGAGTCAGAGGAATTGAAGGGACTATTAGAAAATGCAAATGCGAATGTAACAATGCATTGGGAAAATCGAGGGCATCAATTAACGATGGGTGAAGTAGAAAAAGCAAAAGAGTGGTATGACAAAGCATTTTAAAAAAAGAAGCATCTGCTAACGATTAGCAGATGCTTCTTTTTTATTTAAGACTGGATTGCAAGATGAGATGAAGAAAGTGGTAGCTCAATATCAACAATCGTACCTTTATTTAATTCGCTTGAAATGTGTAATCTACCATGATGTTCTTCAATTATTTTGTAACACATCATTAATCCTAGTCCTGTGCCTTTTTCTTTTAAACTATAAAAAGGTTCGCCTAGACGGGAGATACGATCTTCAGGAATGCCGCAACCTTCATCGATAATTCGTATTAAGATGAAATTATCCTCTAATGGTTTTGTTTGGATGAAAATATTTCCGCCATTTGGCATTGCTTCTATCGCATTTTTTAATATGTTTATAAACACTTGTTTTAATTGGTTACCGTCACATTGAATATCATATACGTAATCAAAATGATCCATGATGATATGAACGCTATGCATAATTGCAGTCGGTAAAATAAATGTAACTACCTCTTCAATTAAAGTTTGTATGTTACAAGTTTGGATAGATAATACTTGTGGCTTAGACATCGCCATAAATTGACTCGTGATGGATTCCATTTGTGAAATCTCACTTAACATAACATCGATATACCATTTCTGCTCCTCACTTATTTCAGGGAGGAGCAACGTTAGAAAACCTTTTAGAGAAGTGAGTGGATTTCGAATTTCATGGGCAATTCCAGCTGTCAGTTGTCCGACTACTGCGAGCTTCTCTGATTTTCGTAATAACTTTTCAGTTTCTTTTAGCTCAGTAACATCTCTCCCCATCACGATAAGACCTTTGCGAGAACCATCAGGATGATAAAGCGGAACTTTTGATATACTTAAGATTAGATCGAAATCATCTCTATGTATAATAAATTCCTCGCCATGAAGAATTTGTCTTTGTTGCCATGCTAGTTCATCTATTTCTTCACAATGTAAAAAAGCTTCTCGGTATGCTTCATTATATTGAATGAGTTCGCTATCTTTTTTCCCGTGGTAAGGTACATGATGGAAATTGAAGCAAGAAAGTGCGTAGTCATTTGCCTCAAGCCAGCGCCCTTCATGATCTTTAAATATAACAAAGGCAGGCATGGAGTTTACTAATGTACGTAATCTCTTCTCACTTTCTTTTAGCATATTCTCAATTCTTTCTGATTTTTCAAGCGGCTTCATAATAGCGTATACGCCAGTAAGACGATTTTGAACAAAAATAGGAACTAGTTTTGTCACAACATCTAATAAGAATCCATTTTTATGATAAATAGATAAGATATACTCTTGTTGATTATCCGCTTCAGTATTCTTTATATTTTGTAATACTTGCTCAGAAATATGGGCTTCTAAAATAGAGGTAATATTTTTCTGTTCTAATTCTAAAGAAGTGTAACCTAATATTCTTTCGGCAGAAGGATTTATATGTAGAATAACTCCTTCTAAATTCAATGAAATAATACTATCCGGATTGTGTTCGAACAGAGATGCGTACATTTCTGTTAATGAACGATCTTGTATATGGTTTCGCAAACGTCTAGAAATGTTCGGATGACGTTTTTTTTGAGTTGGTGAATATTTTTTACGACTCATAATAGTTCCTCCGTACAAATAGCATCTAAAAAGATTTGTCTATTCATAACTATAATATAGATGTGATGTGTATTTCTATAAAAAATGGAAGTTATAGAATAAATTTTGTTTTTTTATTTTTTGCAAAGTGAATGCAGGATGGTAATAAGGGGAGCTTATATTGTTTTATAAACCTTTTGTAAGTTACAGACGGTTGTTTTCCGTATAACATTAGGGTAGAGGAGGGGGAGAGAAAATGAAAAATTATATTCAAGGGATTGATCACGTGCAAGTAGCTGCACCTGTAGGGTGTGAAGAAGAGGCGCGTGATTTTTATGGGAATACGATTGGTATGGAAGAAATTCCAAAGCCAGAAGAGTTGAAAAAACGAGGTGGATGTTGGTTTAAATGTGGAAATCAAGAAATCCATATTGGTGTCGAGCGGAACTTTACACCAGCTAAAAAGGCTCATCCAGCTTTTTATGTGAATGAAATTAATGAATTTAAGCAAACACTTATAGAGCAAGGTGTTAAAGTGATTGATGATTATGCACGACCAGATGTAATTCGATTTTACGTGTCAGATCCATTTGGAAACCGAATTGAATTTATGCAAAATAAAGACTAGGTGGATTCCCACCTAGTCTTTAACTTCTTCTGAAAAGTCCTAACACTTCTACAGTTTCTGTAATATTAACGAATGCATTCGGGTCGATTTCAGAAATTGTTAGTTTCATACTTGCTAATTCTTCACGAGAAACGACGGTCATAAGTACACGCTTTTTCTCGCTTGAATAAGCACCTTCGCCATCAAGTAACGTTATTCCACGTACAACAGTTGAAAGAAGTTGTTTTTTCATTTTTTCTGCTTCATTTGTTACAATCATAAGTGTAACTTTACGATGTTTTGTATGAACAGCATCAATTACTTTACCAGTTACATAAATTGAAAGTAAGCTTGTAAGTGCAACATCCCAGGTGAAGAAGAATCCTGCGATTATTACAACGACTGCATTTAAAATAATAAGGAATCCGCCAAGTTTAATGTCTCGCTTGCGGGATAAAAGCATACCGATAATATCAAATCCACCAGTGGATCCATTACAGTTAAAAACAAGACCAATACCAGCTCCGGCGATTACACCTCCGAAGATAGAAGATAACAATGGATCTGTTGCTACGACTTTTACTGGAACGTAGTATAATGCAACAGATAATACAACTACAGAGACAACTGTGTTAAAAATTACTTTTTTTCCAAGACCTATGTACCCTAAAATAAGGATAGGTAAGTTTAATACAAAGTTAATAATGCCTGTGTTTACAGGGGTTACAATCCCTAAAATAATAGCAATTCCGCCAATTCCACTACTTAAAATTTTGTGGGGGATAAGGAAAAGATTAAAGGCAACCGCAATAATAATAGAACCGATAATAACACCAAGGAATCTGACCATTTCTTTCCCGTCCTTCACTGAAAAATTCATATTATTTCAAGATTATATATGATATTGAAAGTTTTGGGTAAAAACAGTTTATTTAGGTAAATTAGATTAATCAAAAGAATTTGAGTATTTTATCATTTGAAAGGGGATACAGTTGTGAAGATAAAAACATATCAACAGAAAAGCCCGTTGAAGCAAGAATGTGAGGATTCTTATTTTTGTAATAAAGAAAAAAAGATTTATGGTGTATGTGACGGTGCAACACCACTTGTCCCGTTTCGTGATGAAAAGGGACATAATGGAGCATACATCGCTTCGCATTTATTTGCAAGTTATTTTACTGCATTACGAGAGAATCATAGTTTACAATTTGCAGTTGCCAAAGCAAATGAAGTATTGCAAAGCAAAATGTTAGAATATGAAGTAGACACGAGAAAAAAAGAGCATTTGTGGTGCACATGTATCGCGGCAGTCCAAATAGTTGGTGAGAAAATTGAATATGCGCAGCTTGGGGACTGTATGATTGTCGCAACTTTTCAAAATGGAACGATGCAAGTATTAACGAAAGACACAGTTGAAGGAATTAGTAAAAGAGCAAAAAAGAAGAGGGAAGAAGATCGTAAAAAAGGGTTATCTGTACCAGAAGAATATGTTTTTCAAGATGTTCGAGAACAGTTAAAATACAATCGTTATCTTGCAAATATGCCAAATGGTTATTCAGTTGCAAATGGAATGAAAGAAGCGATACATTATTTACAACATGGTGAAGTACATACAGATGAAGTGAGTGGGATTTTTATTTGTTCAGACGGGTTATTTCACCCAGATTGGTCATTAGAACAAACTGTTGCATATATAAGAAAGAATAGTATAAACGAATATATAGCAATTATTGAAGAGCTAGAAGCGGAAAAGAGAATAAGGCCAGATGATAAAACGATTATAATGATTGATTTTTAAGAGGAGGCAGTTCAAATGGAAATTAAACGTGTCAATCTAACATTTCAAGATGAATTAGTTCCTTTAGAAAAAGTAAACAAACTGATTATTCACCATACAGCTGAAGATGGATGGGACGTGTATAAAACGCATGAATTTCATCAAACTGTAAGGGGGTGGAGCGGAATTGGTTACAACTATTTTATCGAAAAGGATGGAACTGTAGTGGAAGGGCGAGGTTTACATATTGGAGCGCACGCGAAAGACCATAACCGTCATACAATTGGAATATGTATGACGGGAAATTTCGATAAATACGATCCCACTCCCCCGCAAGTGAATGCATTATATTCTTTATGCAAAATGTTTATGAAGCAATTTGCTATAAAGAAAGAAAATATACTAGGTCATAGGGAGTTAGAAGGAGTTACAAAAAGCTGTCCTGGTAATCGTTTTTCTATGGTAGAGTTAAGGAAGATATTATCTTAAATATAGAGGAGTAACAACGATGATGAATATAAAAATACCAAATGATAAAAAAGAAGAGCTTGTAGCGCAAATTCAGCAATTTTTCATGGAAGAAGATCTAGATGAAATTGGGCGTTTCCAAGCAGAGCGTTTAATAGAAGAAATGATTAAATTAGTTGGACCATTTGCATACAATCAAGCAATTGGAGATGCAAGAAAGCTTGTAAGTGAGAAATTAACGAATATGGAAGAAGATTTATACGTGTTAGAGAAAAATGAAGGGAAATAAAAAAAGAGCCGATGTGGTCATCTCCCTGTCAAGTAGACAGTAATAAAAAGAGTATTATGCCACGGCCTTTTCCCGATATTCTATCGGGGAAAGGCCGTGAAGTTTTTCTTGGAACCTTTCTGTA
>NZ_JAKUHC010000020.1:0-62849 GCF_022664295.1 Bacillus cereus group sp. BfR-BA-01311 | reverse complement strand
ATGATTGTCCTTTTCTTGCCATAAAAAAATCCCCTCCAGATAAAACAGTATTGAGTCCATCATATCAGATGGACTCTTTTTTTACTGTCTACCTATAGGGGATAATACCACTACCTATTGGTAGCGCGTCTTTTTTATTATATTTCATGTAAATAGTTATCAAGTTCCTTCCAACTCATTACTGTATAAGGTGTACCTACATTCAATACTACTTTTACATTTTCTGCTACTATTTGCATTCTCTTAGTTGGATTATCTCTTTTTCCTGAAGGATAAATAGCAAGTTTCATCATTTCTTGCTTTCCATCTTCATAAATCCTTTTCTTTAAACCAAATTGGTTAATTTTTTCCTTTGAAGGAACTTCTTTGCCTTCCCAGTCACATATTTCAAATAGAGGATACCTATCTCCGTGCCATTCCTCAATAATCTCAATTACTTTAAGAATAATACAACTCCCTGATACTAATTCATAACTAACAGCATCACCTGCTTTTAAAGAAGTATTAGCTATAAATCTTTTCGGCACTTTTTAGCTTCTGGCTGCCGAGAATGTAACTGCTCTCTTAGTTTATTTAAAACTACTTCACGTTTCTTCTGTAATTTAGGTTCTTCTTCCCAACGGGCTAAATCTGCACCACTTTCTATTATTTGCAATGCCTCCTGCTTAACATTCTCTTGAAGTCTCCCTAACCTCCATTGTATGGAAGCAAATACTAACCAAAAAACAATAGTCTCTTCATTATCTAATTCATTCTTGTATTCCTCAATTACAATCCTACTTGCGTCCTCATTTGAATATTCATTTGCTAACAAATCCTTATACAGTAACTTAATATCTTCAGCAATATCGTCTGATAATATTGCTACTCCCCAAGCCCCCATACATTAACACTCCAATCTATACACTAAAAACCTCTCATTCCCATTCTTCTCATAAGCCCCAGGCAACCTTACTTCTTTCTTCAGCTCAAACGCAGTCTGATTTTCTAAGAAGAAAATATAGTCCTCAGAAGGATAATATAAAATAATATCCACTTCTCTCCCCGTTTCTTCTACTGAAAGCAAAATGTTATTTACTACATTCATAAACACTTGTACAGAAAATGGATTAAAGAAATAAAACCTATTATCATGTGGATCAATCTCATATTCCTGCGCTAAACAACATTGGAATTGAATTTTCCCCTTACTGTTTCGTACCTTTCGTGCATAACGATCTCGATTATCCATCGCTTCTTTATAAAATTCTTCATTCATTTCAATTCCAACTGCTGAAGCACCACATTTATGATGCATATAAAAGTTTAATCGCCCTTTTCCGCACCCAAAGTCTACAATTCGGTCGCTACTTCGTATTTCATATTGATTCAATAACTCATCTAACCCGCTATACGGTGTCGGTTCATAGCGATGATAATGCATAGACTTGTTAAACCCTTTTTGCTCACCGACTGTTTTTATATGTAAAACTGCATCGTAATATTGTTCGTTCATTCGTTTTCTCCTATTAAAAAATGGTACTTATTATTATACACCATGTACTGGAGGCTCATTTTTCATCAAATTAATAGGTACGTGAAATTATATTAACGATTTTCTCAATATATCTATCGTAACTTCAAATATATCAACGATTTTCTCAATATATCTATCATAACTTCAAATATATCAACGATTTTTCAAATATATCGATTTACCGACAATTCACGACAAAAAAACAGGAGCTCTCTAGCCCCTGTCTTCTAACACTTTCAATACAGTTTGTTTCAATATTTCTACCCCATCCATAATACAACTATGATCAAACCTCATATACGGATGGTGTAATCCAGGTTGTAGGTCTGCTCCTAGTCCAAGCATGACAGCTTTTAAATGTGGTCTTTTCACTGTATAGTAATGGAAATCATCGCTTCCTGTCGTATAGAGAGGCCCTGTGCATCTCTCTTCCCCATACACTTCGAGAATACCTTTACGCATAAAGCGCTCTGCTTCTTCGGAAACCTCTGCTCCTGGTGCAAGATCCATCCATTCGTATGAAGTTTTTGATCCCATCGATGCAGCTGATTCTATTACATGCTCAATCTTTTTCTTTAATTCTTCTAATAGTATATTACTCTCTGCTCTTACATCTAAACTGAAATGACCATTTCCCGGAATAATATTTAAATTATCACCACCAGCTTGGCATCTCGTCATTTTTACTGAATAAGAACTTTGCGGTGGCAGCCAAATATTTTTCAAACCGATATTAATCATGGAAATGACATCAATTGCATTCACACCTTGATGTGGTCTTGCCCCGTGTGCATCCTCCCCATGAATCATACCCTCTAAAAATCCTGCTGCTCCATGACGAATAGATGGGGCTGCTTGTTTCAAAGATAGTTCTTCAATTGGTCTTAGATGGACGCCAAATAAGAAATCAGCATCATCTACAGCACCTTTCTCCACCATCTTCAAAGCACCATTCCCCTTCTCTTCTGCTGGCTGAAAAATAAATCTAACCGTACCACTTTTCCATCTCATCTTTTTCAATTGTAAAATAAGTCCCATTACAATGGTCATATGAGCATCATGGCCACATGAATGGTTCGCTTTAAATTCTCCATTTACTTCTTGCCAAAGTGCATCCATATCAGCACGAATCGCAATAACTGGATTCCCGCCTCCAATCTCAGCAATTACACCTGGACAATCATCAAATGTTCTATATGAAATTCCTTCTTCTTTTAAAAAGTCAGTAATATACGCTGTCGTTTCATATTCTTTCCAACTTACTTCAGGGTTTTCGTGTAAATGCTGAAAAATCTCCGTTAAGCGCTCTTGTAGTTCTAATGTTTTCAACGTTCCAGTCTCCTTCCCACATTACAAACGATTCGGGTTAATTATACTTATGAAAAACAGATGTTTTTATGAACATATTGAATTTTAAGAAAAAAGTCAATTATTTATTTTTAAATACTTAAAAAGCTTACTCTGCACTTATATTACAAACTAAACAAACAACTAGAACATTCCTTATTTTCTGTTTTTTATGTTGACGCTTACATAAACTTTTAGTTATCATAACCTAATAAACGTCTATTTTACGACAATTCTAAAAATACAAACAAACATACTTAACAAGGAGGAACTTTATGAAAAAAGAAATACCTTTTGGAATAGCGATTATCCCTATTATCATTACCGTTGCAGTTATGATGGTTACAATTGTTGTATTAAAACAAAGCCCTCACGTTCCACTTATTATCGGTACAACCGTTGCTTCTATTGTCGCTTGGCGTTACGGTTATAAATGGAATGATCTTGAAGAAGCAATGTATAAAGGGATTCGTCTTGCATTACCCGCTATCGTCATTATTATTCTTGTCGGCTTAACAATTGGTGCTTGGATTGGCGGTGGAATCGTCGCAACGATGATTTATTACGGTTTAAAACTTTTAACTCCATCACTATTTTTAGTTTCCATTACCGTCATTTGTTCTATCGTTGCATTAGCAATTGGTAGCTCTTGGTCTACAATGGGCACAATTGGTGTTGCTGGAATGGGAATTGGCCTAAGTATGGGAATTCCAGCTCCAATGGTTGCTGGTGCCATTATTTCAGGCTCTTATTTTGGCGATAAAATGTCACCGCTTTCAGATACAACTAACTTAGCCGCAGGATTAACAAATACAGATTTATTCGCACACATTCGTCACATGTTATTTACTACAGTTCCAGGTTTAATTATTACTCTTATCGTCTATGCTCTCTTAGGAAGAAGCTTCGGCGCTAACAATATTGATGCGAAGAGCATCGATCAAACGTTACAAGTATTGCAACAAAACTTTGTTATCTCACCTTTCCTACTCATTATACCCGTAGTCGTTATGGTATTGGTCGCTAAAAAAGTCCCTGCTATACCAGCGATTCTCGTCGGTATTATTTTAGGATTTTTATCACAAGTCTTTATTCAAGGTGGTTCTGTCTCAGCATCTGTCGGTGCACTCCAAGCTGGATTTGTTATAGACACTGGAAACAAGCTAGTAGACGAACTATTTAACCGCGGTGGCTTAGATTCGATGATGAATACAGTCTCGATGACAATTGTCGCTATGACTTTCGGAGGAGTATTAGAACATACAGGTATTCTTCGCTCAATTGTAAATCAAATTTTAAAGTTAGCGAAATCAGCAAAAGGGCTTATCGCTTCTACTATCGCATCTTGTTTTGCAACAAACCTTACTTGCTCTGAACAATATATTTCAATTGTTGTCCCTTCAAGAATGTACGCAAATGCCTACACGGAAAAAGGACTACATTCAAAAAACTTATCCAGAGCATTAGAAGATGGTGGAACATTAACTTCTGTCTTCGTTCCTTGGAATACGTGCGGTGTATTTATTCTCGCAACACTTGGCGTAGGTGCATTTGAATATGCTCCTTATGCTATTTTGAATTTCATCGTACCTATTATCTCAATCATTTATGGTATAACAGGCTTCACAATTGTAAAACTATCAGACATTGAAAAAGCAGAACTACTAAAGAAACAAAAAGCTCAACTAGAAGCTTAAAAATAGCGGTAAATTCAGTTCATATAGTGCGCGAGGTCGCCCTTGTTGATAGGGCATTTCCTCGCCGCAAATATGAGCATACCCGTAATCAACTAATTTCTTTAACAACCTTTCTGTCGATCTTCGAGTCACTTGTAAATACTCAGAAAGGTCAGCTGCTGTAAACTTCAATGACGGGTGCGATTGACTAAATTGAATGATTTTTGACAAGTTGGCCGGACTAAGCTTTGTTTCCTTCGCTATTTTCATTAGTTCCGGATTATCATTTTTCAAACTTTGTACTCTCTGTTCTTTCGGGAACGGACCAAACAAATCTTTATCACTTGTTAGTATATAAAAACAACGATCTATTGGATTGTTCTTTGCAAAACTTTGAGCGATTTTTGCATTTTGCTCCGCTTCTTTCACGGTTTTCCCATAACCAAATCCAATAGCTATCGTTCCTTCTACGCTCGCAAACAAGTTATCTATCGCATTTGTTTTAATAATTGATTCGATATCACCACGAGTTGTATACAAAATGCATGTCACTTCATCCACTTGTTTAAATGAACCACGTAGTTCTTTTGAAATGATATCTAGTTTTTCAAGCAAACTCGCTCGTAATTCTAAGGAAGAAATTATACAAGCACCAACAGTAGCTGAATAGCTTTTTGCTAACTCAGCTTTTATTTTTGCATCTTTTAGCCCATGTATAATGGACTGTGTTGGATCAATCATACGCTCTGAAGGAATACCTATTTTTTGAAGCTCGTCGTAAACAGCGTGAATACTAGTTAAAGCTAAATGAGCCTCTCCAGATTGATATTTAACTACATGAAAATCGATAACTCTATTTATTTCATCTTTACTCCACAGCATATTTTCATAATCCAACACTTGCGGACTTTCTTTTATACCGATATCATGGAACACATTTGTAATAAAAGAGCGGTCTACTAAATCGATGGAAATGTTATGTGGTTGAATACTTTGATGATACATGATAGAAAGAATTGAAGATGCGACAGTTGTCTCGTCTTGCTGTAAGTATGTACTTGGAATTCGTAATTGTTCTCTTATTTCTTTTGCCATATAATAAGGTAAAGCACCTGAGAAAAAGATGACATCACAAGGCTTTAAACACTTTAATAGTTCAGAAGATTCCGCCGGATAAAGGTAAATATATGGATCAATTTCTATTCCTTCTAATTTTTGAGCAATAGGAAAAAGGTTGTCCATAAATTCCTTTGAACCGACAACTGCAATTTTTATCATCATTTTCTCTAACTCCTTATCATTAATTAACGACTATTTAACGTCAACTATATCAAATGTATAAAACTATTGTAAACAGGAAGGGGTTTCTATTTAATGAAAATTACAGCTATTCATCTTTACGCAATTCGTTTACCGCTTCGCAATCCGTTTGTTATTAGTTATGGCTCTTATTCTGATATGCCCTCTATTATCGTCAAAATGGAAACAGATGAAGGTATTATTGGTTACGGTGAAGGCGTTGCTGATGATCACGTCACAGGTGAATCGTGGGAAAGTACTTTCCATACTTTAAAACATACGCTAACCCCTGCTCTAATCGGGCAAAATCCAATGAATATCGAAAAAATACACGACATGATGGACAATACAATTTACGGTGTTCCAACAGCGAAAGCCACAATTGATATTGCTTGTTTTGATATAATGGGCAAAAAACTAAATCAACCTGTATATCAATTAATTGGCGGGCGCTACCATGAAGAATTCCCTGTCACTCACGTTTTAAGTATTGCCGATCCAGAAAACATGGCTGAAGAAGCTGCTTCTATGATTCAAAAAGGTTACCAATCTTTCAAAATGAAAGTTGGTACGAATGTAAAAGAAGATGTGAAACGTATTGAAGCTGTACGAGAACGTGTAGGAAATGACATCGCTATTCGCGTTGATGTAAACCAAGGCTGGAAAAATAGCGCAAACACATTAACAGCACTTCGTTCATTAGGACATTTAAACATTGACTGGATTGAACAACCTGTTATCGCGGACGATATTGATGCCATGGCTCATATCCGTTCTAAGACAGACCTCCCGCTTATGATTGATGAAGGATTAAAAAGTTCTCGTGAAATGCGTCAAATTATTAAATTAGAAGCTGCTGATAAAGTAAATATAAAACTAATGAAATGCGGCGGCATATATCCAGCTGTAAAGCTCGCTCATCAAGCAGAAATGGCAGGCATTGAATGCCAAGTGGGATCAATGGTCGAATCATCTGTTGCCTCTTCCGCAGGATTCCATGTCGCTTTCTCAAAAAAAATCATTACGAGCGTAGAGCTAACAGGGCCATTAAAATTCACAAAAGACATCGGAAACTTACATTACGACGTACCATTCATTCGCTTAAACGAAAAGCCTGGACTCGGCATTGAAATAAACGAAGATACACTACAAGAACTAACCGTCTTTCAAGACGTTGTACGCTAAAGGAGGACTATCATATGACGGTTCTATACGAAGGAACATTAAAACAAAATAACGAATCATTTCACGTTACATTACTATCACTAGAGCACATCGAACAAATTTTATCACTACAAAACATCGTAGTTGAAGCACTAGAAGATAAAAGTCGTTTACAACCACTCTCACAAGAAGAATTTCAATACATTCTAGAAGGAAACGGCATGATGATCGGTGCTTTTATCGAAAACGAACTCATCGCATTTCGCGCTCTACTCGTCCCTCCTATCGACGATGAACATTTAGGGCTTGATATTGGTCTATCAGAAAGTGAACTGCACCGCGTCATCTATCAAGAAATCTCAAACGTTCATCCGAACTGCCGAGGAAATGGTATGCAAAAAATATTAGCAAACGTCATCATGGACGAATTGCAAAAAGAAGACAGCAAATATGATTACGTATGCTGCACCGTTGCTCCTTTTAACATCCCGAGTTTGAAGGATAAGTTTGCGCAAGGGATGGCGATTGCTGCGCTGAAGGAGAAGTATGGTGGTAATCTGCGGTATGTTTTTGTGAAGGAATTGCGCAGAGATAAGGAAAACGATTGGACAGATGTTCAAAGTATTCTAATGAGTGATGCTAGTGGACAGCAGGCTTTGCTTTCGGAGGGGTATCTTGGGTATGAGATGGAGAAAACAGCAGATACTTTCATTGTGAAGTTTGGGCGATAATCTATATACTCGAAAAGAGGAGATGTCTGCTGTGACCTCTTCTCTTTTCGATTTGTTGAACAATCCTGTGGTAAATGAAATTATATCAACGATTTTTCGAATATATCTATCATAACTTACAATATATCAACGATTTTTAAAATATATCTATCAAAACTCACAATATATCAACGATTCGACAAGAAATATCGATTTACAGACAAAAATCGATATCCCTTCCTAAACCGTCATCTTCCAACTAGATAACGCTAACCAATTCTCCATTTCTTTATAATCAGGCATTATCTTCCCGACAAGACGCCAGAAAGATCGATCATGATTTAAATGAACCATATGACACATTTCATGAACAACTACATAGTCAATTACTCGCTGTGGTGCCATTGCTAGCTTCCAATTGAATGTTAGTTGTAAATTCGAATCGCAAGTACCCCAAGTACGACTACTATCTGTAATACGAATAGAATGTGGTTTTGTTTTGAAATTACTTTGATGCGCTTTAATACTCTTCTCTACTAAAGATTTACACTGCTTATAGTAAAATCGTTTTAAAGCTTGTTGTATTTTCTCATCCTTAAGCTCTTTCACATAAATATGTAACTTATCCCCTTCAAAAATCGCATTGTCTTGCTCAATGCTTGCATCTTGGGAAATCTGTATCGGATACGTATTCCCTAAATACAAAAAGCCCTCTCCTTGATCATAATCCTTTTCCTGTGGTCCATGCGCTCGCTCCGCCATTTCCTTACGTGTTGTCTGAATCCAATCCCACTTCTCCTCTAGCAACTGGACTAAGTATTCAACAGGTGTTCCTTTCGGAGCTTGCACTTCCACATTTCCGTATGAATCTACAAAAAGACGCACGGACTTTTTCTTCTTATAAGTTATATGAAAATTAATTGTCTCACCTAAATATGTATGTACCATTTCATCACCTAGCATAGTATTTTTACAAATAAAAAAGAGTAGGATACAAACGTCCTACTCTATCTATTATATCATTTACTGCTTTAGCAAGCTTATTACCCTCTATACTTTACACCTAATCCCTTAATGAAATTCCTTGCGTATCTATCGCCGCACTCTTTGTAATTTTTATGGCCTTTCTTTCTTAATAGAGCGCCTAACTCTCCTTTTGTTACCGTAACGCCTACGCTATCTAATATATCAAGTACATCCTCACTCGTTAAAGATAGTGCGATTTTCATTTTCTTTAGAAGAAGGTTATTGGCACTCTCCTTGCTCTGTACAGGTGCAGGCTGCCCTGGTTTCGGATCTTGCTTTCCTCTTTTTAAAGTAATAAATCCATTTAAAAATGCCTCTAACATCATCATATCGCATGTTTTTACGTACTCATCTTCAACTACCTCATCATTTTCAGCTTCATGCTGAGGAGCTCTCTTTATTTTTGTAAGCATATCAACTACGTCTTCTTTCGTTACTTCCATCCCGCCAAGTTTAAAGATTTCTACCATATCTATATCTTTTATATCTAAAGCGTATCTTACTCTTTTTAATATATCGTTGTTGCTCATTGCCATTGGGTTTCCTCCTGAAATGTTGATTATAGTAATGCTTTTAGCATGTGTAAATTAATGTCGTTAAGTTACTACTTTAACATTTTAGGCGGAGGTTTTGTAGTCTTAACCAAATTTATGATTATAGAGGCTATACTACAATCCAAGCAATAATTTGATTCTATAGAAGGGTTACAGTAACTTTTCGGTTCATTTTTTCTTAGTTCATTAGATCTACATTCTATTTTATATTTGTTAACTATAAAAGCAGTGCATTGATTCCTCAAATACACTGCTCGTCTCTTACATTGTTATATTTCTTCTATACAAACTAGAGTTTATGGGTTTCGATGAATTTTATCCATATAGGAGACTATTGCATATCATAAATTAGCCACTTTCCGTCAACTTTCTTCAAATCAATAGTAATATTGTCAGGATTAGGGCCGTATAAAGGTTTTGGAGAGATATCTATCGTAACTTTTAATTTTGCTCTATCTCCAACTTTTCTTTCTTCTATATTCAATATATCTATTGACGCATTTTTTGGAATTCCAATACGTTTTCCAGCTTCTACATCCCAAGGGAGACTCGGATGTATATACTCACCTGCTTTGTTTAAATCTCTTGATTCAAGAGCTTTAAAAAAGCCTTTTACTGTTTCTTGTGGACTATTATTTTGAATTAGAACGTTAACTAATATAACTATAAACACAATCCCAATTATCCACACGTACCAAGGAGATTTTTTTGCAATTCTTATTAATTTTATGTTTTTATCATTTCTATTTTGGGGCGTAATATCGTTATGGAATTCTCCATTATCAAATAGTTCTTCTGATTCATCCAAATTTATTCTCTCTGTACCACAACTAGTACAGTACTTATTTGTTTTCAATAATTTCTTATTACATGCTGTACAATTCATTATTTTATTTCTCCCTGCCCTATTATTAAAATCAAATCCCCAAAGTTTCACATATTAATTTTCTATTATTTTCAATTTTTTTGATGTAGTAGCATTAAAATTACCTGATGAATCCAATTCTGTATGATAAATGTACGTTTTGACTCTAAAATTTTTATGTGGAAACTTTTTATTTACAGCACTTACCACTAAATTGTTAATTTCATTTCCGATTTTCACAGCTTCTTCTACCGTAGACTTATTATCAACTCGAACTTTTATCGGAAAATCCGCTGTATAATACATATTTGGATTATCATACAGCGTTGCTTGAAATAAAAATGGGGCTAATCCGGTTTGTTCAATAAGTAAATCCTTCGTATCATAAACTTTTATATTTGCAATATTCTTTCCTACTTCCGATCCTGCCTCTGCATCAAAGGGTTCTAATTTCTCGTTAGCAACACTTGTTTCATTTCCTACCGCCTTACCCTTATAATTCATTTCAATAAATTTCACATTACCATCCCGGTCACAATCCAACCAAACAGTACCTTCTTTATTTTTGAAAGCCCCATCCACACTTACAGATATGCTACCGCCCCCAGTTCCTGAAAACTTCTCAATCTGCACACTTTCCGCATCATTTCCTCGAACATCATATTTTGCATACCCTTCCGCCTCAGTGCCTTCTGATTCAATTTTAGTACCTAACATAATATCAAGACCTAATAATTTGAAGGCATCCTTATACTTCAAATCTTTTGGCTCTAATAATTCAATCTTAATATGATTAATAATTTTCCCATCACTTTCAAATGTATATTTAGCATAATTATCTACATATAACCATCTAGTTTCCTCTTTTGTTCTTGGGGATGAAAGCGTTCTCTCTAAATCTTCAAGTCGATAAGTTTTTTTTAGGTACATTGCTATTCCACTTAAATTTGAAGTCGAAATATCATTGCTCTCATTCGTCATAATTTTCTTCTCATCTTGCTTAACATTTTGGCTTACTTCTTTTGTTGGTACTGATTCTGTTGATTTTTGACAACCCGATGTAATTAATCCTGCTGTAAGTAAAGCTATTAATACTTTCTTCATAATTTCCCTCCAATTAAAATAAAAAAATTCTGGTAGCTCCTATAAGAAAAAATCTTCAAATCAGAAGAAAATTCCACAGTACTCTAAAATTATTATCGAATATTTAAAAATAACTATTATTCAAAAGATCTTCATACCAATACTAAATAATTAACTTTATAAATTATGTCGAAAGAAGTCGAAAAACAATATTTTTATAATCGGAAATTTAGATTTAATTTTTCCGCTGTTAAATTAATTAATTTGAACATAAAATAGGACCTCCTTACATGCACTCTGCATGTAAGGAGGTCCTATTTAGATAAAAATCATACATTTTCTTAACTTGATGGCCATGCTCAAATAAAGAGATTTTTTATTTCTGTCTATTATTCAGATTACATTTCATACCTCGATAGAGCCTAATGTACTCTACTCCAGCTCTTGTCATTTTTCTCCTTACGAGTATTCGTTAGTTCATTATATTCTCAAAGACTTCTTTTTTCAGCAAGCAGACTGTATCAACAAAAAAAGTTACATTCACAAAAAACTCAAAACTAAATAAAATAACTACCCACAAATTAATACAATCCATTTCCCTCTATCTTCAAAGTATTACACCGTCTCACTATCCTGAGCCACACCAACACTATCCTCAAACTTATCCAACAAAGCACGCACCTCATCAGTCGATTTCGTACTCATCAATTGATTTCTCAATTCAGCAGCTCCTGGGAAGCCTTTTACATAAATTTTGAAGAAGCGGTGAAGCCCTGTGATTGAGCGTGGCAGTACTTCTGCATATTGATCTTGTAAATCAAGTTGTAGTCTTAAAAGATCTAGATGTTCTTTACTGCTATGTTCCCTTGGCTCTTTTTCAAACGCAAATGGATTTTTGAAGATGCCTCGTCCGATCATTACGCCATCAATGCCGTATTTTTCAGCAAGTTCCAGCCCCATTTTACGATCAAGGATGTCTCCATTGATTGTTAGTAGCGTATTTGGTGCGATACGGTCACGTAATTTTTTAATTTCCGGAATTAGTTCCCAATGCGCATCTACTTGGCTCATTTCTTCTCTTGTGCGTAAGTGAATAGAAAGGTTTGCAATATCTTGTTTGAAAATGTGCGTTAACCAATCTTCCCACTCGCTTAACTCTTTAAAGCCAAGTCGTGTTTTTACGCTGACAGGTAGTCCGCCCGCTTTTGCTGCTTGGATAAGTTCTGCCGCAACGTCTGGACGTAGAATAAGGCCACTACCTTTTCCTCTTGATGCAACGTTCGGTACTGGGCAACCCATGTTAATATCGATGCCTTTAAATCCTAGTTCTGCCATACCAATACTCATTTGACGGAAGTATTCGGGATTGTCTCCCCAAATATGTGCCACCATCGGCTGTTCGTCTTCTGTAAAAATTAAACGGCCACGTACACTTTTCATACCTTCTGGATGACAATAGCTATCCGAGTTTGTAAACTCTGTGAAGAATACGTCCGGACGACCTGCTTCACTTACTACGTGACGGAAAACAACGTCTGTCACATCTTCCATTGGTGCAAGTACGAAAAATGGTCGTGGTAATTCACGCCAAAAATTATCTATCATTTCAAATTCAAATCCTCTCACTATGAATACAATTTCAAAATCTCAATTTATAATTTGTGAAAATCAGCAATATTTATTTTAACTAAAATCGCTTATGAATGGTATTTTTGTAAACCAAAAAGCAGGTGGTATAGATTTCCCCTATATCAACTGCTTTCCTATTATACCAACTTAAGCCAAGCCACACACTCCACATGCGTCGTATGCGGGAACATATCAACAGGTTGTACTTCCTGCGTTTTATATCCGCCTTCTTCTAGTACTTTTAAATCACGTGCTAATGTTGCTGGGTTACACGATACGTATACGACGCGGTTTGGCTTCATGTCGATGATTGTATTTAGTAATGCTTCGTCACAGCCTTTACGCGGTGGGTCTACGACCATTGTGTCGGCGATTACGCCTTCTTTGTACCATTTTGGAATGACTACTTCTGCTTCTCCTACGCCAAATTCAGCGTTTGTCATGTTGTTTAGTGCTGCGTTTCGGTTTGCGTCTTCGATTGCTTCTGGGACGATTTCAACGCCGTACACTTTTTTCGCTTTTTGCGCTAGGAATAACGAGATTGATCCGATTCCGCAATAGGCATCGATTACTGTTTCGTTACCATTTAATTTTGCGTATTCTAACGTTTTATCGTAAAGCACTTTCGTTTGCTCTGGGTTTACTTGATAGAATGAACGTGCTGAAATCGCAAATTTAATGTCACCGATAAAGTCATAAATGTATTCTGATCCGTACAGTACTGTCGTTTTGTCTCCGAAAATTACATTCGTACGCTTCGTATTTACGTTTTGAACAATTGATTTTACTTCTGGGAATTTCGCTGCAATTTCTTCAATAATTGCTTTTTTGTTCGGCAATTCTGCTGTACGCGTAATGAAGACAAGCATAATTTCTCCTGTTACTTGTCCGTAACGAGCCATTACGTGACGAAGTGTTCCTTTGTTACGCTCTTCGTTGTACGCAGTGATACCGTGCTTTTCACAAATACGTTTTACTTCTTGGATTAATGTATCGTTTTCTTCTGCCTGAATTAAGCATGATTCCATATTAATGATGTCATGCGTTCCTTGGCGATAAAAACCAGCTACAAGTCCGCCTTCACGTTCTCCGATTGGTACTTGTGCTTTATTACGGTATACCCACGGATTCTTCATGCCAAGTACAGGATGAACAGGAACATCAGCTAGTCCTCCGATACGCTGCATAACGTCACGTACTTGTTTTTCTTTCGCTTGTAATTGTCCTTCATAAGTTAAGTGCTGAAGCTGACAACCGCCGCACTGATTATATACTGGGCATTCAGCATCTTTACGATATGGGCTTTCTGTATGAAGCTTCATTAAACGACCAAATGCGAAGTTTTTCTTCACTTTAATAATTTTAATTTGCGCTTCTTCACCTGGTAATCCGTTTTTAACGAAAATAGGATAGCCCTTTACTTTCGCAACACCGGCACCATCATGTGTTAAATCTTCAAATACTACATCTATAAACTCGTTTTTCTCAACTGGTGGCGTCATTTTAGTACTCATTTTCCGACCTCTCTTTTTCATAACACTGCGTTACATTTTATCATACTTATATGGTCTTTTTCTATTGGAAGAAAAAAAGCTATTGACGATACTTCTCTGTTAATGTTACGCTACTACTAATTTAATACGGACGATGTTACCTCATATATACTTGATAATATGGATCGAGAGTTTCTACCCGGCAACCTTAAATTGCTGGACTATGGGGAAAACTAATGAATATTAGCCTATGCGCAAAAAAGGACTCATATTGATTAGCTTTCTCTCATAGATGAAAGTGAATCCATATGGGTCTTTTTTTATTTTTATTTTTCTAAAAGGTCAGACATCTTACGTATGACATAAAACCTCATTCCTTTATTTTTAGTAATATAACGAGCGTTTTATGTACAAACTTTATACGAACTTCTGAAAGGGGCAACTACATGCAATATGTAATGAGCATTATCGGTATTATTGCCGTGTTAGGTTTATGTTTTGCTTTGTCAAACAACAAAAGTAAAATCAACTTCCGTGCAATTGCAATTATGATTGGTTTCCAAATTTTAATCGGTTGGTTTATGTTTGCTACAAAGATTGGTCAACAAATCATTATTTTCATTAGTAAAGTTTTCAACAAACTAATTAAACTTGGTACGACAGGTGTCGATTTTCTCTTTAATGGAATTCACAGAGATTTTGTCTTTTTCTTAAACGTATTATTAATTATCGTATTTTTCTCAGCACTACTTTCAATCTTTAGTTATTTAGGTGTTTTACCATTCATCGTTCGCGTTGTCGGCGGTGCTATTTCAAAAATTACTGGTTTACCACGTGTTGAGTCATTCCACGCAGTAAACTCTGTATTCTTCGGTTCAAGTGAAGCGTTAATCGTTATTAAAAACGATTTACAGCATTTCAATAAAAACCGTATGTTTATCATTTGTTGTTCTGCGATGAGCTCCGTTTCTGCTTCTGTTACAGCATCATACGTAATGATGTTAGATGCAAAATACGTACTGGCAGCTCTTCCGCTAAACTTATTCTCAAGCTTAATCGTTTGTTCGTTATTAACACCAGTTGATACGAAGAAAGAAGATGAAGTGATTCAGAAATTTGATAGAACTCTATTCGGAGACAGCTTTATCGGCGCAATGATTAACGGTGCGCTTGATGGTTTAAAAGTAGCTGGTATCGTTGCCGCATTAATGATCGCCTTTATCGGTGTGATGGAAGTTGTAAACTACGTAATTAGTGCAGCTTCAGGCGCAATGGGACATGCTGTTACTTTACAACAAATCTTCGGTTACGTACTTTCTCCATTCGCATTCTTAATGGGTATTCCAACTCAAGATATTATCCCAGCTGGTGGTATTATGGGTACGAAGATTGTTTTAAATGAGTTTGTAGCAATCCTTGATTTAAAAGACACAGCTACAACATTAGCTCCACGTACAGTTGGAATCGTTACAGTATTCTTAATTAGCTTCGCAAGTATTAGCCAAATTGGTGCAATCGTTGGTACAATCCGTGCCCTTTCTGAAAAGCAAGGAAGCGTTGTTTCTAAATTTGGTTGGAAAATGCTATTTGCATCAACACTTGCTTCTATTTTATCTGCGACAATCGCTGGATTGTTTATTTAATAAAAAAACACCTTACTTTAACGAGTAAGGTGTTTTTTTGATGCTTTATGAAATCGAACGGAATTCGACTACTTCCTCGTTACTAATAAGTTTTCCTTCGTGTATGCCTTTTACTGAAATAACCATAACAGATTTATCTTCTCCTTCAAGCTTTCCTAAGGAGAATAAATAGATTAAATTTTCTTTTTGCAACATCCATTGTTTTCCATTCACTCGACCTAATATTCTTTTTTCTGAAGATGGCTTTATTTCTCCCACATACTGACATTCTCCAAAAGAAGTTTTTATTATATTCTTCTCTGTATCAATTACTAGATGCTGGAATAGGTCTAGGTTTCTACTCGAAACAATTTCAATTTCATGGTTACTTTTTTGCTTAAATTGAAGTTTTCCATCACTTGTATTAGATAAACTACTATTCTCAACGGCGTTTCTAAAAAAGTTATATTCTTCTTCTGTAATACCAAAGTTAGGATGATACGGCTTCACCTGTTTATCTATATGCCCTGATATGTAATTTACGTACCACTCCTTATCATTCTTCACATAATCACTCATCTTTTTAGTAATAACCTCTACTTTTTTACGTGTATCACGATCCATCTCTAGTGTCATAATATCCGCCGTCACTTCCGCATTCATAAGATGCGATGGAATATACTCTTCCACGCTATTCGCTTTACTCACTTCACTTTGACAACCAACTATAAATAGCGATATGAAAAAGATATATATTATTTTTTTATATTTCATTTCTATTCTCCACTCCATACATTATTCTTACTTAGTTTTATAGCGGTTTTCATTATAGTATAAAATCTTTATATTTTAATAAAATGCATACCCTTATGCAAAATTGCATATTAATATGTATTCTTCTTACTTTAAAATTAGCTTAAATCACTTTCCAAATTATACAAATAACAAGTTAAAAATGTTATAATTTTCAAAAAACCATTGGAGGATATTATGAAAGCCCACGCAATTTTCGATTTCTTACATTTACTAGTCTTAACGCTGAAAAGCTATTATGTATGGGGAATGCCTATCTATGTCTTCATTATTCCTCTTATCTTTGTAGTCGGTTATATTATTATTAATTCTAATAAGAAACAAAAAAACACATCTATTCAAAGTCACTAATCTATTACCTTAATAGCCTCCTAAAAATCATATTCCCCTCATTTTCTTCAAATGATATGATGAACAAGGGTATATCCCCACCACTCTTATAGCGGTGGGGATTTTAATGTCAATATGCAACATACTACACAATAGAAGGTGATTTTTATGAGAAAATACGCAGCAATTGCTTTATGTACGTCTGCCATTCTAGCAGGCTGCAATACTAGCAATGTAAGCCAAGAACCTAAAAAAGAGAAAAAGGTTCAAGAAGTAGCTATACAAAAAGAGGCTCTACAAGAACAAGGTAAAATTTCTTATACTCCCATCACACACGAATCTACAAACACAAGTATTCATATTACAGACTTAAAAGATTCTTTAAATGAAGTACAATATAAAATTTGGCGCACAGCTGATGGAAAGGAACGTGCTAAATCTTTTTCTTCTAAAGAAAAGGAGAAACAATTTACAATTCCTTTTGACATAAAAGAATTTGAAGGAAAACGCGGTGAGTTCCAAATTGAAGCAACAGGAATGAAAGAAGATGGGAAAACAATCCCGCTTACGAAATCTACTATTACTTTCGAACAAAAGATTCCTGTTCTTATGTATCACGCAATCGATGATTATCATGGTCAAGGTATTAAAGACTTATTCGTATCACCAGCTAACTTTGAAGCACAAATGAAACATTTAAAAGACAATGGTTATACGCTTTTAACGTTTGAACGCTGGGGTGATATAAATAAAGTAAATAAGCCGATTTTCGTTACATTTGATGATGGTATGAAAAATAATATGAATGCATTTCGCGTTTTACAAAAGCTAAAAGATGATACTTTTAAACCGGCAGCAACAGAATATATGATTGTTGATAACGTTGATGTAGAAGGAGCATTGTCTACTTCTGAAATAAAAGAAATGGTTGATTCCGGCATTTTCTCGGTGCAATCTCATACTGCAACACATGCAGACTTACCGAAAATTACAAACTATGAGGAAGAGTTAAAAGGTTCAAAAGAAAAACTAGAAAAAATAACAGGTAAGCCTGTTATCGCGATTGCTTATCCATTCGGTCATGTAGATGATAAGGTTGTTACAGAAACGAAGAAGTATTATCAATTTGCGACGACGACAAAGCCTGGGCAATTCATTACGAAGGGTGAACCTGATGAATTGTTAAAGATGAAGCGCGTTCGTATACACCATACAACGACTGTAGAGCAGTTTGCTTCTTCAATTAAGTAAATATAAGGGCTCAATACATTTTGAGCTCTCTTTTTACTTTATATTTATATATATTTTTAGAATTTTCTTGTATTATATATAGTAAGAAATCTTTCAAATTAAAGGAGATTATACATATGTCATTTGAACAAACGTTAGAGAAATATGCTGCTCTTGCAGTTAATGTTGGTGTTAATATTCAACCTGGACAAACTTTATCAATTAGTGCACCTCTTGAAGCTGTACAATTTGTACGCCTCGTTACAGAAAAAGCATATAAATCTGGTGCAAAACACGTATATGTAGATTGGAATGATGAGACGTTAACACGCTTAAAGTTCGATCTAGCTCCTGAAGAAGCTTTCGCTGAATTTCCATCTTGGAAAGCACATGCTCGTGAAGAATTAGCAAAAGAAGGCGCTGCATTTATGTCTATCTATGCAGAAAACCCTGATTTATTAAAAGGTGTAGAAGCATCGCGTATTGCAACAGCTCATAAAGTAGCTGGAGAAGCAATGAAAGTATACCGTGATTACGTACAAGCAGATAAAGTAAGTTGGTGTGTCATTTCTGTTCCTACGAAAGAATGGGCTGCGAAAGTATTCCCTGACGTAGCGCCAGAAGAACAAGAAGCAAAGTTATGGGATGCTATTTTCAAAGCTACTCGTGCTGATTTAGAAAATCCTGTAGAAGCATGGAAAGAACATGATGAAACATTACATACAAAAGTGGATTACTTAAACGAAAAGCATTATAAAGCTCTTCACTATACAGGTCCTGGAACAGATTTAACAATCGAACTTCCAGAAAAACATGTATGGGCTGGTGCTGGTAGCTTAAATGAAAAGAACGTACCATTTATGGCTAATATTCCAACTGAAGAAGTATTTACAATGCCACTTAAAACAGGTGTAAACGGCCAAGTTTCTAGTACAAAACCGTTAGTATTTGCAGGTAATATTATCGAGAATTTCACGTTAACATTTGAAAACGGGCGTATCGTAGACTATAAAGCTGAAGCTGGTGAAGAAGCTTTAAAACATTTAGTAGAAACAGATGAAGGTTCTCACTTCTTAGGAGAAGTAGCTTTAGTACCTCATGACTCACCAATTTCAAACACAAATGTTTTATTCTACAATACACTATTTGACGAAAATGCATCTTGCCACCTTGCAATCGGAAATGCTTATGCATTTAACTTAGTTGGCGGAAAAACAATGTCTAAAGAAGAACTTGCTGAAAACGGCGCAAACGCTAGTATCACACACAACGACTTCATGATTGGATCAGCTGAGCTTGATATTGACGGTATTACTGCTGATGGCAGACATGAGCCTATCTTCCGTAAAGGTAACTGGGCGTTTTAAATTTATTACCATAAAGAAACACATTGGATAATCCAATGTGTTTCTTTATTTATTTGGTCTCAATTCAAATTTTATCGTTCTATTTTCATGCGTAAACTCCGGTCTATACGTAGCGATATACGTATTTTCTTTCGCTACGTCAAATAGCATGATATCTTGAATTTTTTCATCTGGTGCTAACTTTTTACTAATAAAGCTATCAGGGTTATTATATTCTTTAAATCTTGTACCTTTCTTATCGGTAATCTCAAATTCATAAAATGCAAAAGGTATTTCCTTTTTACTATTATTTTCTACTTTGAAAATAATCCCCAAAATCTCCTCTTTCTTTTTATTCTCATCATAATCCGGATATCCTAATTTAACTGAATCGATAGTTACTTGCAAACCATCTACGTCTACTGTCTCCCCTATTTTATACACTTTATCTTGAACATCTTCTTGTTTACTTTCATTACTATCTTTAGTCTCAGTGCAAGCACTTAAACTAAAAGCTATGCCAAAAATTAAAACAATTTGACTTACCTTTTTTAACATACGCTTTCCTCCACATAAGACAATATTTCATATGTATCATAACAAAACGCTTTACTCTTTCTTGTCATATTTTGTCGTATTAATTGTTAACTGCACAAATAGAAAAAAGCTATCTTCTACAAAAGATAGCTTTCATGATGCCGATGAAACCTTAAGCCCAATGACACCCAAAACAATAAAAAGAATACAAAATGCTTGAAATAAACTAATATGCTCTTTAAAAAAGTACACACTAATGATTGTAATAAGTAATGTTCCAACGCCAGACCAAATAGCATAAGCAATACTTAAATGAATCTTTTTCACAACGATGGCAAACACGCTGAAACAAATCCCATAAAACACGAAAATCAATACACTTGGAACGAGCTTTGTTAAACCATTTGATAGTTTCATCGCAATTGTTCCAGCTACTTCAAAAATAATTGTAACAAGTAATAATAGCCAATATACCATACTAGAATCTCCTTCTCTGTTACCTTATAGAGATTCTAGTATACTACTTATAATCCCAATGAAATATATTTAATTTCTAAATATTCCTCGATGCCGAAATGGCCTCCTTCACGACCGATACCACTTTCTTTAAATCCCCCAAATGGTGCTTGTGCAACTGATGGAAGACCATCGTTTAGACCGATAATACCGTACTCTAACGCTTCACTAATTTGGAATGCTTGGCTAATGTCTTTCGTGAAAATATACGCAGCTAAACCGTATGGTGTATTGTTTGCACGTTCGATTACTTCATCAACTGTTTTAAACTTCGCAACTGGTGCCACTGGCCCAAATGTTTCTTCATTCATACAAAGCATCGTATCATTTGCCAACCCAATTACAGTCGGTTGAATGAAATGTCCCTCTAACTCTGCGACCTTTTGACCACCATATAAAACTGTTCCACCTTTTTGAATAGCATCTTCAATATGTTCTTGTACTTTTGAAACTGCATTCTCATCAATAAGTGGCCCGACAGTCGTTCCGTCACCGAAACCGTCTCCTACTTTCAACTGCCCTACTGCCTTTTGGAACTTCTCTACAAATACTTCGTATACTTCTTCTTGAACGAATACTCGGTTTGTACATATACACGTTTGTCCTGCATTACGGAATTTCGAACCAATCACCGCTTCTACTGCTTTATCTAAATCTGCATCATTCATTACGATAAACGGAGCGTGACCCCCTAACTCAAGCGAAACTTTTTTCATCGTTTGCGCCGCACTAGCCATTAACTCTTTCCCGATTTCCGTTGACCCTGTAAAGGACACTTTTCGAACGCGACTATCTTCCATCCATGTATCAGCAATTGCTTTTGCACTACCTGTTACGATATTGATTACGCCCTTTGGAATATCTGCTTCATGGGCTAATTCAGCTAATTTCAATGCAGTTAATGGCGTTTGACTCGCCGGTTTCACAACGGCTGTACAGCCTGCTGCAAGCGCTGGGGCTACCTTTCTCGTAATCATCGCTGCCGGGAAGTTCCAAGGGGTAATAGCTGCCATAACGCCAACTGGTTGCTTCATAACTAAAATGCGCTTATTCGGATGAGAAGCAGGAATCATTTCACCATATACACGTTTCCCCTCTTCTGCATACCATTCAACAAAACTATTTGCATAATTTACTTCACCAAGCGCTTCTGCAAACGGCTTTCCTTGTTCCTTCGTCATAATCGCTGCGATCTCTTCTTTATTTTTATCAATAAGCATGAACCACTTTTTTAACTTCGTGGCACGATCTGCTGCCGTTAACTTAGACCACGTTTTAAAAGCTTCATGTGCAGCATCAACAGCTTGCTTTGCCTCTGTTACTCCGCCTTTTGGTACAGTTGCAAATATTTCCTTCGTCGCAGGATTATTTACTTCAATTTGTTCTTGTAGTGTAATCCACTCACCATTTATATACATCGCCTTTTTATCTATACTTACGAAAGTCGCCTTTTTATCCAATGTTTTCTTCCTCCTCTATGAACTTCTTAATTTTTCTAGTAGCAGCAGATTGACTAATTTGCAAAAACTCAGCCACTTTATAACTTGATCCATACGTTTTATACGCTTTAAGAATTATATTTCTCTCTACCTCTTCCAGCATTTTATAAAGGCTTTGCCCCGATTGTTCAACTGCAGCCTCTTGCATAGAGAGTGGCAAATCCTCTACCGTTACAACATCATCAACAGTAATAACAATTCTCTCAATTACATTCTCTATTTCTCTATTGTTCCCTTCCCACGGATATCCAACAAACATTTGTAACGTACTCGGCGCTAGTTTCACATCACGTCCGTACTTTTTATTAAAGTGCTGCAAGTAATGATAAATAAGCGGCAAAATATCTTCTGTTCTTTCCCTAAGCGGGGGAATTGCAATTGGAATGACATTCAAACGATAGTATAAATCTTTCCGAAATGTTCCTTGTTTCACCATCTCGCTTAAATCTCTATTTGTTGCCGCCACAATTCGAACATCTACTTTTTTTAATTCTCTTCCGCCTATAGGACGAAATGTTTTTTCTTGCAATACTTGCAAAAGCTTCGCTTGAATTTCAAGCGGCATTTCACCGATTTCATCTAAAAAAAGAGTTCCTTTATGCGCGGATTCTAATAGCCCCTTTTTCCCTTCACGATTCGCACCTGTAAAAGATCCACCTGAATATCCAAAAAGCTCCGATTCAATTAAATTAGTTGGTAATGCCGCACAATTAATTTCATAGAAACTTTCATGCTTACGGTGACTCACTTCATGTAAATGGCGTACTAATCGACTTTTTCCTACTCCAGTCTCGCCTAAAACGAGAACAGTACTATCCACTACAGATACTTTTTTGATTGTATCGACTATTTTTTGCATAGCTAGACTTTTAAAAATAAGTCCTTCATGCTCATATGTTTCTCTTAATTCTTTTTTATATGTTTTTAGCTGATTATCCATTTCCTCTACCTTTTGACGTAATTGATAGAGTTCAGTAAGGTCGCGAGAATAACTAATCACTCTTCTTAAATTTCCCTCATCATCAAAAACAGGCCTTGTACGAACGTGTAAATACTCTCCTGATTTTGTAGTTTGAACGAGTTCAATTGGCCTCTTTTTTTCAATCACTTCTAATGTCGCTGATGGATAAAAGATTCCATCCTTTTGTAGTTCTTTTACATGCTTACCAACTAACTCTTCTGCAGCTAGTTGGTAGTGCCTTTCACATGTACTATTTACACGTACAACGATCCCTTGCTCATCTGTAACAAAAATTTCGTCAAACGCATATTCAAATACATCTTTTAAATCCATTAACACTCGTTCCTTTTCTGCAACCATCCTAGCCACCCCTAACTTCAAATCCATCGATCCACTTCACTACCTTTATTATAAAGTGAATTTTCTGCATTTAATATAGAGTCAGCTAGAATGTTTGCTATTTATACTTCAGTTTTTACACGCGAGCGATGTTTGTTTGCTCATAACAAGCTTGCAACGATTCTTCAATTATTGTTAAACCTTCTTCAAGTTGCTCATCTGTAATAACTAAAGGCATTAACACACGGATAACATTTCCATATGTCCCTGCTGATAATAACAGTAACCCACGCTTATTTGCTTCTGCACATAGATTAGCCGTTAACGTTTTGTCAGGTGCTTTCGTCTTACGATCTTGAACGAACTCAAATGCACACATTGCGCCTAACCCACGCACATCACCGATGCAATGATATTTATTTTTCATCTCTTCGAATCGGTTCATTACGACTTTTCCTAATTCTATCGCTCTATCATTTAATTTCTCATTTTCTATTACATCGAGAACAGCTAATGCAGCCGCACATCCTAGTGGACTTCCTGCATACGTTCCACCAAGTTCACCTGGTGCAGACTCATTCATAATTTCTTTACGTCCAATGACACCACTTATCGGTACACCAGCACCTAATGATTTAGACACTGTAATTAAATCTGGAACGACATCATAGTGATCAATTGCAAAATATTTTCCTGTACGACTAAAGCCTGTTTGTATTTCATCCGCTACAAATAAGATGCCGTTCTCTGAACAAATGCGGCGTACTTCTTGAACAAATTTCTTACTTGGGACGATAAATCCACCTTCCCCTTGAACAGGTTCCATTACAACAGCTGCAATTGTTTCTGGTGCTACTTCCGATATGAAGAAGTTCTTAAACTCTTCAATAATAAAATCATCATACTGCTCTTCCGTTAATCCCTCTGGGCGACGGTATTCGTATGGAAATGGCACTTTATATACTTCTGGAGCAAAGGGACCAAACCCAAATTTATATGGCTTCACTTTACTTGTCATCGTCATTGTCATTAATGTACGCCCGTGGAAACCTTTAGAAAATGCGATAATACCAGGTCTCTTCGTATATTTACGAGCGATTTTCACCGCGTTCTCAACTGCTTCTGCACCACTATTTAAAAATAGGACTTGCTTATCGAAACTTCCTGGTGCCAATGCCGCAAGCTTTTCTGCTAATTCAATATATGGCTCATACATCATGACGTTAAATCCAGTATGAATGTATTGATCGACTTGTTTATGGAGCGCTTCTTTAACCGTTGGATGACAATGCCCTACGTTAATTGTCCCGATTGCTCCTGCAAAATCAATGTACTGATTGCCATCAACATCTGTTACAAGAGCACCATTGGCAGATTGTACAAACGTTGGGATGCCGTTACTTACTCCTTTTGGTACTATATTTTGACGGCGTTCTAATAAAGATGCCGCTTTCGGTCCTGGAATTTGTTCATTTACTTTAGCAAATTTTTTTGTGTTCATTGCGTACCCCATCCTTTTCTTTACATTGTTTTCTCTTTTTATTGCAAAATATATGCCAACTTTCTTTTCTAGCATTTATCCTATATTCTTTGTATCCAGGCATAAAAAATAAGTCTATAAAGACTCATCAAGAGTCTTTATAGACTTATTTTCCTTACACATTAGACTTTTCTTTCTCCCAGAAAAACTCACCCGATTGAGAAATAAACTCTCCAACAGAATCTAACACTAAATCAGCAAGTGGTTCTAATGTTGGACGGTCTCCTGTACCAGATAGCACCCCAATTGCATAGCAATCGCCATTTTTAGCTAAATGTAAATCAGTTGGCGTATCTCCAACAACCGCAACCTCACATGATTCTAAATTAAATTTCTCACAAAACACTTCTATAATCTTTTTATCTGGTTTTTGCGCAGGGAATGTATCCGAGGCTATAATATAATCAAAAAAGTTCTCCAACTTATATTGTTTTAAAAATAATTCTGTTGGTGCGAAATCATCCGCCGTGACAACCCCTAATATAAATCCTTTATCTTTTAATGCCTGTAACACTTTCGGTAAGTCTGCTGTCATTTTCATATGCGAACGATGCTCATACATAAGGGAAAATAACTTCTCACTTACCCACTGATGCATCTCTTCTTCTCTAGCAGACTCAATATAATTACAAAGCCCCTTCGCTACATCAAGGCTTGTTCCAGCAGCTATTGCACTCCTTGGATTAACAAATGCTCCCTCTACACCAATCTCTTCTAATAAGGTCTGCCGCATTGTACTTGGTAAATGATATAAACTTATACATTCAGCTACAAGTTCTTCAGCTACTTTTATCCAAATTGAATGAAAATCCATTAATGTCCCATCTTTATCAAATAGTATTGCTTTTACCTTCTCCATAGCATCCTACCTCTCGTTTCTTATCTCCTCCAGTGTATCAATAAAATATGGATGTAAAATAAAAGAATTGTAAAAATACCATAAAAATCAAACTAACTCCCAATTTACAATTCATTTTAACAAAGTAAAAAAGGATGCCTTTACAGGGCATCCTCTTGATGTTCAGGAACAAATAGTTCTAAACAATGATATATATTTTCGAATTCCATCGGTGCATCTCCACCATACTCACCATCTAAATTAATCATTAGTTTATCTGGTGAATGTACTTTAATTCGATTCGCTTGTGTATATAACACTTTTGGATTATTAATATGTTCACCACGTTGTGCTTGTGTTGCTGCTTTAATTAAATCAGCGATAGAACCTTTTTTCAGTACTAATAGGTCAAATAACCCATCGTTAATAGATGCATACGGTGCTACCTTTTCAAATCCACCTACTGAACGAGTATTCGTAATTAAAAACATCGTAATTTCTTCTTGTAGTAACTTTCCATCATACTCAATTTCAACATATGTCGGATGCAATGATGGTAACATCTCGATACCTTTTAGGTAATAAGCAAGCTGCCCTAATACTGTCTTTAACTTACTCGGTACTTCGTATGTTAATTCTGTAATACGACCGCCACCAGCGATGTTAATAAAATATGTATCGTTCGCTCTACCAAGGTCTAATGGCACTGTTTTTCCTTCGCAAATAATATCTGCTGCCTCTTCAATAGAACGAGGTACACCAATTGCACGTGCAAAGTCATTTGTCGTTCCAACTGGAATAATTCCAAATTTCGGACGGAATTCATGCCCAACTAAACCGTTTACTACTTCATTTAACGTACCGTCGCCACCAGCCGCAATAACAACATCAAACTTACGATCCGCAGCTTGCCTCGCCGCCACAGTAGCGTCTCCAGGACCCGTTGTCGCATGACAAGATGTCTCATAGCCAGCTTGTTCTAATTTTTGTAATACTTCTGGTAAGCTCTTCTTAAATAGCTCACGCCCAGAAGTAGGATTATAAATAATTCTTGCTCGCTTCATCATTTATTAGCACAGGAAATTTCTTTATGTATCGAAAAAGAACATACTGAACTTCTATTCAGTATTCCCATGCCTACCTCCTCTCATCTTGCTATCCTTCTTTTATCCCGCTCAAACAGGCAGTAAGAACCCGATTCGTGTAGTCCATCAAAAGTAAATATTCATTTCAATGGTTTTTTATTTGACCCCAAAATTTATCCCGCTATTTGCGGGCAGTAAATGCCCGATTGGTGAGGGCTAATAATCAGTGTTGGATGAACCTCCCACTGATTAAAGTTTCACTTTATTTCTATCCATTCTTCCATAAAAATTTACATATAACGAATAATAACTATCTATTATTTCATGAGATGAAAAAAACCTCTATGTTTAGATTTATCATTATTCCCACCTTTTTGCAACTATCATACCATAGTTGCTATACAAACATTTTTCCACTTTTGACAGTTAATCAAACGTTTGTTTAAACGATTTTGTCTCATTTAAACAAACGTTTGATTAACCTAGAAAAACACCCATGTACGGGTGTTTTTCTGCTTAATCTTTAAAAGTTACTACTATTATCGCTTATTAATCTCTTCAAGTAAGATTTTGTTAACAAGCGGTGGATTTGCTTGTCCTTTTGTAGCTTTCATAATTTGACCAACTAAGAAGCCAATTGCACGGTCTTTACCGTTTTTAAAGTCTTCGATAGATTGCTCATTATTATCAAGAATTTCTGTTACAACTTTACGAAGTGTACCCTCGTCAGAAATTTGAACAAGACCTTTCGCTTTAACGATTTCTTCTGGGTCTCCACCTTTTTCAATTAATTCATTAAATACTTTCTTCGCGATTTTAGAAGAAATTGTACCTTTTTCAATTAATTGAACCATTTTAGATAAACCAGCAGGCGTTAATGCAACGTCTTTTAATTCTTTTTGTTGTTTGTTTAAGTATGCAAGTACTTCACCCATTAACCAGTTCGATGTTAATTTCGCATCAGCACCGTCTGCAACAGTTGCTTCAAAGAAATCAGACATCTCTTTCGTTAATGTTAACACGTGTGCATCATAAGCTGGTAAGCCTAGTTCTGCAACGTAGCGAGCTTTACGTGCATCTGGAAGTTCTGGAATAGAAGCTCGAACTGCTTCTTTCCACTCATCATCAATGTAAAGTTCAACTAAGTCTGGCTCCGGGAAGTAACGGTAATCGTCAGATCCTTCTTTCACACGCATTAAGATTGTTTTCTTCGTTGCTTCATCATAACGACGTGTTTCTTGTTGGATGATACCACCAGATAACAGTTCTTTTTCTTGGCGCACTTGCTCGTGCTCAAGACCTTTTTGTACGTAAGTGAATGAGTTTAAGTTTTTCAGTTCCGCTTTTGTACCGAACTTCTCTTGTCCAACTGGACGAAGAGAAATGTTCGCATCACAACGTAAGGAACCTTCTTCCATCTTACAATCAGATACACCAGTGTATTGAATGATTGATTTTAACTTCTCTAAGTATGCATATGCTTCTTCTGGCGTACGCATATCTGGCTCAGATACGATCTCGATTAAAGGCATACCTTGACGGTTGTAGTCTACTAATGAACCATCAGCTGTATGCGTTGATTTACCAGCATCTTCTTCTAAATGAAGACGTGTAATACCGATACGTTTCTTTTTACCGTCTACTTCGATTTCAATCCAACCATTTTCACCAATTGGCTTATCAAATTGAGAGATTTGGTAAGCTTTCGGGTTATCTGGATAGAAATAGTTTTTACGGTCAAACTTCGTTTCCGTTGCGATTTCACAGTTTAATGCCATTGCAGCTTTCATCGCAAAGTTAACTGCTTCTTTATTTAAAGTAGGAAGTACCCCTGGGTATCCTAAGTCAATTACACTTGTTTGTGTATTTGGCTCCGCTCCGAATTCTGTTGGACTCGCAGAGAAAATTTTCGAATTTGTTTTTAACTCAACGTGAACCTCTAAACCAATAATTGTTTCTAAATTCATCTATGCTCGCCTCCTTACAGACTTGCTTTTTTTGTATGATAGTCTGTTGCTTGCTCAAACGCATGTGCAACGCGGTAAATTGTCGCTTCATCGAAGTGTTTACCAATGATTTGTAGACCAAGTGGCATGTTGTTAGCACCGAATCCACATGGAACTGAAATCGCTGGAACACCCGCTAAGTTTACTGGGATTGTTAAAATGTCATTTGCATACATTGTCATTGGATCGTCAACTTTTTCTCCCACTTTAAATGCCGGAGTTGGTGTTGTTGGTCCAATAATAACATCATAGTTAGCAAATACATTTTCAAAGTCGTTCTTAATTAATGTACGTACTTGTTGTGCTTTTTTGTAATATGCATCATAGTAACCAGAGCTAAGAGCAAATGTACCAAGCATAATACGACGTTTAACTTCATCACCGAAACCTTCACTACGTGTGTTTTTGTAAAGATCTAATAAGTTATTTACATTATCAGAACGAACACCGTAACGCACGCCATCAAAGCGTGAAAGGTTAGCAGATGCTTCAGAAGAAGATAGTAAGTAATACGTTGCTAGAGCGTATTTAGAGTGTGGAAGAGATACTTCCTCCCAAGTTGCGCCCATACCTTCTAATACTTTTAAAGCAGCTAGTACTGACTCACGAGCTTCTTCGCCAACACCTTCGCCTAAGTATTCTTTCGGTACAGCAATGCGTAAACCTTTAACATCGCCTGTTAAACCAGCTAAATAGTTTCCAACTTCAACGTTTGCAGAAGTTGCATCCATGCGGTCAATACCTGAAATAGCTTGTAATAAGTATGCATTGTCTTCTACTGTACGTGTAATCGGTCCGATTTGGTCAAGTGAAGATGCGAATGCTACTAATCCGTAACGAGATACGCGTCCGTAAGTTGGTTTTAAACCTACAACACCGCAATATGCAGCTGGCTGACGGATAGAACCACCCGTATCAGAACCTAGAGAGAATAGTACTTCTCCTGCTGCTACAGCTGCTGCAGAACCACCACTAGATCCGCCTGGAACGTAATCTAAGTTCCATGGGTTTTTCGTAGCGTAGAATCCTGAGTTTTCATTTGAAGAACCCATTGCGAACTCGTCCATGTTTAATTTACCGATTGTAATTGTGTCAGCAGCTTTTAGCTTTTGCACAACTGTCGCATCATAAATTGGATCGAAGTTTGCTAATATTTTGCTTGCACAAGTTGTACGAAGACCGTTAGTTACAATGTTATCTTTTACACCAATTGGCATACCGAATAATAAACCATTATCTTCAGCGCCGATTTTTGCATCTAATTCTTTCGCTTTTGCGCGTGCATTTTCTTCATCTAATGTAAGAAAGGCTTTTACGTTATCTTCAACATCCGCAATACGTTTGTAAGATTCTTCTACTAAATCCGTAACGGAAATTTCTTTGTTGTTTAACTTCTTATGTAACTCTGATACTGAATGATCAAATAATGACATCGAAATTCCCCTCCTCTATTCTAATACTGCTGGAACACGGATTTGATTATCTTTGTGATCCGGTGCATTTTTTAATACTTCTTCAACTGGTAAACCTTTTTCTGGTACATCTTCACGCATAACATTTTTCATAGTTAATACATGAGTTGTTGGTTTTACATCTGTTGTATCTAATTCATTTAACTGTTCTGCAAATGTAACAATTGCATCTAGTTGTTTTTGAAATTTTTCTGCTTCTTGATCAGTAATTGCAAGACGTGCTAAATGTGCTACGTGCTTTACATTCTCAACGGAAATTCTTGACACGGCTAGGCCACCTCCATAATATATCGTTCAATCTACAATACTATTGATGATACCAAATTTTCAGTACTTCAAGCAAGTCAACACAGAGTACTTACGCCATTTTTACATAAAAAAAGAAAGGCAAATGCCTTTCTTTACAATTTACTCTTTATCTAACGGTTTATTTTTTGGAAATCTCTCGTTATCTTCTTCATTATCACGAATTGTTTTTTGTAATACAAAACAAGACATCGTTAAAAATAATGTTCCAATTAAATAGTATCCTTTTACACTAAGCGTTTCATCTAACGTATAAATCCCAATTAGCATACCTGAAAGCGCACAAACAAATGAAGTCCATGCTAAAAATGTGAACGCTTGCGTATTACGTCTTCTCATCGTTCTCCCCCTCGTTAGCTGCATACCCATTATAGATAAGTATATTTACCATGATGGATTTTTATGTAAATTCTCGTTTTATATTTATAAATCTATCATAAAAGAATACTATTTTAAAGAAAGTTTTCTGCCTAATCTGAAAAAACAATTAAAATCATTGACAATTATTTCTATTCTACATAAAATAAAAATAAATATTACGAACCTCGAAATATACGGGAGTGGAATTAATTGTTGCAATATGAACATTTTTTAGACTTACTGCTAGATAACGCCAAGAAACTTTTCTATCCTGAAGAATGGGTAAGCCTAGATTTAACACTTTCTAAAACAGAAGTATTTTGTTTACTTTGGATGGAACGAAATACAGATATTACAATGACGAAAATTGCTGATCTTCTTGATATACCAATGAGTACAACAACGGGCGTTGTAAATCGCCTTGTAAAAAAGGGATATATTGAACGCTACCGTGATGAAAATGACCGACGTATTGTATTAATTCGGTTAACAGAAAACGGCGTAATGCTCGTTCAAGAAGTAAAACAAAATGCGGCCCATTACTTTAGCTTAGTAACAGAAGCATTATCAGAAGAAGAAAAAGCATTCTTACTACAAATCTTCCAAAAAATCATGAATCACATCGCTACGTCACAGCAAAAAACAGAAGAAAAGATTTCTACACCTAAAATGAAAAACATTCCGATTGAATAAAACCCTATCTGGGTTTTTATTCAACCATTTACTTCGACACTCGTAATATTCGACATTCGAAACAAAGGAGATATGAATGATGAGAATTATCTTGTATACAGGTAAAGGCGGCGTAGGAAAAACTAGCATTTCAGCAGCAACAGCAATTCAAAGTGCGAAACAAGGATTAAAAACATTAGTAATGAGCACAGATCCTGCTCATAGTTTAGGAGATTCATTTGGTATAAAGCTATCTTCTGAACCACTAGAAATTCGTGAAAATTTGTGGGCACAAGAAATTAATACGATTTATGAAATGGAAAAAGGATGGGGAAAATTACAGAAATATATTACACTACTCTTCACTTCTAAAGCAGCTGATGATATTACAACAGAAGAATTAACGATGTTTCCCGGTATGGAAGATTTAATTAGCCTACTTCGCGTACTCGATTATTATAAGCAAGACACATATGATGTTATCATTATTGATTGTGCCCCTACAGGAGAAACATTAGCAATGCTAAGCTTTCCAGACATGCTCGGCTGGTGGATGGAAAAATTATTTCCTATTAAAAGAAAAGTTTTAAAAGTCGTTCGTCCTGTAGCTCAACCACTCCTTGGTGTCCCTCTTCCAACCGACGATATTATGGACGAATTAACAAGTACACTTGAACAGCTCGGAGAAATGAGAGATATTTTATCAAATCGAGAAGTAACAAGTATCCGCATCGTTGTAAATCCTGAAAAAATGGTCATTAAAGAAGCCCAGCGCAGCTTTACTTATTTGAATTTATACGATTATAACGTAGATGCCATTATGATTAACCGCGTCATCCCTAACACTGTCACCGATCCTTATTTTCAGGCATGGAAAGATACACAGAAGAAATATAAAACATTAATTAAAGATAGTTTTCAACCCCTTCCTATTTACGAAGCTCCAATGTTTGAACAAGAAGTTGTTGGTTTGTCTATGTTAGAACGTGTAGGAGATTCTTTATTTAAAACTGATCATTCCCCTACAGAAGTAAAATTTAACGGGCGCACTCAATATGTAAAAAAGGATGGCGATGAGTATATTTTCGTTCTGTCCATTCCCTTCTCAAACAAAAGTGAACTTTCCTTAAATCAAAAAGGTGATGAACTTATTATTCGAGCGGGTTCTGTTAAACGGAACATCACGTTACCAAAAACATTAACACACCTTTCTATTCAAGGAGCAAAATTTGAAGAAGATGTACTAAATATTCGGTTTGGAGGTGTAGTACATGCATGAGGAATTACTACGAAGGGTAATTCGTACAAAAGTAAAAGTCGGGATGCATATATTAGAAGAGCTACCTAATCCAATCCAACAATCAGCTAAGCAAATATTAAATATTTTACAAGAGGAACTAGCTGCTTATCTGAAAGAACGAGAGCATCATGAAGTTAATTTAAAAAATATCATAATTGAATAACCATCTCTGTATAGAGGGCCTTTTTTTAGGCTTTCTATACTTTATTGGAGTGATGTAAATTGATGAAAAAACATTCCACTACTATATTCTGGATCATTCCCTTATTATTTTTCATTCATAACCTTGAAGAAGCTTTCCAAATGCCACAATACCTTGCTAATCAATTTTCAATCCGTCTTATAACTAGCCAACAATTTTTCATCGCCATTTCCGTATTAACAATCTTTGTATTACTTATCGTCTTTCTATATCAACTTAACTTCTTGTCTTCTATATGCTGGATTATTTTTATACAAGGGGCCATCTTCTTCAACTCTGTTCAACATATTATTTTTTTTTTCATTTATCGCTCTTATAACCCCGGCGTAATATCAGCATTTTTCATTACTCTCTTTTCTATTTTCTTTTTTTTATCAAAAAAACACTTAATTCATCCAAAGCAATTCGTAATTACACTCCTTTTCAGCTTATTTTCTTATCCCATTATAATTTGGATCACCTTACTGTTCGCTAGCTATTTTCATTCATAAAAAAAGACCAGGAAAACTCCTGGTCCATTACTCTACTTAACAAACATTGGATTCTACGTTATACAAAATTGGAAGGTACAGAATTAGGGTTCGTTTGTTAAGTAGATTATATGTTGAACGAACTAACAGCGGAGGGGTTCCTTCTGTTAGTCCATTAAACCCAATCATTATTTTACGATTTTTTCAAGCTCCTCAAGTGAAAGATCTACTGAAATTGAACCATCATTTGTTTCTTTCTTAATTGCATCTGTTACTTCTTTTGAATGGTATAATTCAATTACTTTTTTCAATGTTGGATCATCTTTATCTTTCGTACGAGCTGCGAAAATATTAATATAAGGCTTCGCATTTTCATTCTTTGGATCTTCTAAGAAAATAGGATCCTTCGCTGGATCTAATCCAGCTTGACCAGCAACACCGTTATTAATAACTGATGCCGCTACATCTTTTAACACACGAGGTGTTTGCTGTGCGATAACCGGTGTAATTTTTAATTTCTTCGGATTTTCAGCAATACCACTTGGATCTCCAAATAGACCAAAATCCTTTTTCAGCTTTAATAATCCAGCTGCATCAAGAAGTTTTAATGCACGTGCTTGGTTCGTTGGATCGTTTGGAATTGCAATTTCTGAACCATCTGGGATTTCATTTGATTTCTTATATTTTTCAGAGTATAAACCCATTGGTGCAATTTGTGTTGTACCAACAGCTGTAATATCTAACTTATGTTCCTTTTTAAATTGCTCTAAGAAAGCAATATGCTGAAATGAGTTTAATTCAATATCTCCATCAGCTAAAGCTTTATTTGGAGTTGTATAATCAGAGAACTCCACCAGTTTAATCTTAATCCCTTCTTTTTCAGCTTTTTTCTTCAAAATTTCCCAAGCGTCTCCATCCGTTCCAGTTACACCGACGCGAACTACTTTTTCTTTCGCTCCTGCACCCGTGTCTCCACTTGAGCAGCCGCTTAATGCTGAGACTCCTACAATCGCTGATAATGCAAATGCTAAAATTTTCTTCATTTTCTTTTCCTCTCTTCCTTTTTATGATCTGCGTAACAAGACTTTCGCAAAGTAATTCCCTAAATTTTGAGCTATCTGTACGAGAATAATAAGTAACACGACCGTTACGAACATAACTGATGTATCAAAACGTTGATAACCATATGTCATTGCTAAATCACCAAGACCGCCACCACCGACAAGCCCAGCAACTGCAGAAAATTCAATTAAACCAACTGTCATAAATGTGACACCTAAGATTAATGGTGCTAACGCTTCTGGTACAAGGATTTCAAAAACAATTCTAATTGGCGAGGCGCCCATTGCTTGCGCTGCTTCAATTACTCCTTTCGGAACGGAAACAAGGTTTGTTTCAACCATTCTAGCAATACCAATTGATGCGACTAACGTCATCGGGAAAATTGCTGCTGCTGTTCCAATCGTCGTTCCGATAACACTTCTCGTTAGTGGACTTAACGCTACTAAAAAGATAATGAATGGTACCGGACGAATTGTATTAATTATGATGTTAAGAATAGAAAAGACCCATTTATTTTCTAAAAAGTTTCCTTTTCTCGTTACATATAAAAGTAAACCTAGCGGTATACCAAGAATTGTAGCAAATATAAGGGTTACAATTACCATTAAGAGGGTATCCCCCGTCGCATCTAGTATGCGCGGCCAAAATATACTCCAATCAACTCGCATGAGCTTCTACCTCCTTCAGCTGCACTTGCAGTCTTAGATGTTGTAATGCTTTTTGAATTTCCCTCTGCTCACCTTGCAACTCTACAAGAAGATTTCCAAATAGCACATTTTGAAGTTCAATAATATTTCCGTACAGTACATTTACATCGACGTTATAGTTTTTTGCGATATATGATAGTACCGGCTGTCCTGTCTCCTCACCAGTAAATGTTAGACGATAAATTTGACCACCATTTTGAATTTTCGCTAGAACACTTTCCGGTAAATGATCATTAATGACAGAACGTACAAAGTTTTGAGTCGTCTTTGTTTTTGGTTGCGTGAAAACATCAAACAGTTTTCCTTCTTCAATAACTTTTCCCTTCTCCATTACAGCTACACGGTGACAAATTTCTTTCACAACATGCATTTCATGTGTAATAAGAAGAATTGTTAAATTGTATTCTCGATTTACTTTCTTTAATAAGTTTAGAATTTCTGTCGTTGTTTCTGGATCTAAGGCTGATGTTGCCTCATCACATATAAGAATATCTGGCGATGTCGCAAGTGCTCTAGCAATGCCCACACGCTGCTTTTGTCCACCTGATAGCTGCTCTGGGTAATAGTTTGCTTTATCTTCTAACCCTACAAACTTCAGCAGTTCATTTACTCTTTCTTTTATCTCATTCTTTGGCACTTTCGCTAACTTTAATGGATAAGCAATATTTCCAAATACTGTTCTTGAATTAAATAAATTAAAACTTTGAAAAATCATTCCAATTCTTTGTCTCAGTTTACGTAATTCTTTCGTCGATAATGATGTAATATCTTTATCATCTATTGAAATCGTTCCTGCCGTCGGT
The DNA here is from genome assembly GCF_022664295.1 of Bacillus cereus group sp. BfR-BA-01311. Lineage (NCBI taxonomy): Bacteria > Bacillati > Bacillota > Bacilli > Caryophanales > Bacillaceae > Bacillus > Bacillus cereus group sp. BfR-BA-01311. The sequence continues at coordinate 26,471 of NZ_JAKUHC010000020.1, read as the reverse complement.
CTCTCTAACATATTTACTAGGCGTAATAACGTACTCTTTCCAGCGCCACTAAAACCGATAATGCCAAAAATTTCGCCTTTCTCAACTGATAATGTTACATCCTCTACCGCATGAACAGATTGCCCAGCTGATTCATACACTTTACTTACATTGTTAAAAGAAATCATTTTTTCCCCTCCTATATGCTGTAAAAACTTGAAGCAGAGCTTTCGAGGTAAAATAAAAAGTGCTCTCCTTCTTATCAACCATAAAGATAAGAAGGAGAGCACTTATATGTACTCATTCACATCTTCTCATCTTCCAAGCCTTTATATGGCTTGCTGGAGTTAGCACGGTATTAAAAAAACCCGTTGCTGAGGTATCGTAGGGCCAGTCCCTCCACCTCTCTGGATAAGAATGTATCGATTTAATTGTCGTTTAATTAATTCTCATTATAGAACTCAGAATAATAAGAGTCAATACATTTTTTAGAAAAATATTAATTATTCCTTTATTAAAATTTTCAGATGAAAATTCATGAGAAAATAGTAACTTTCAAGGTTATTTAAAATTCTTCTTCCTCATATTTTTAAACAGGAGAATCCTCTCTACGAATTGAATAAATTTATTTGAATATGAAACTCGGAGGAAGATAAATATATGAAAACAGCTCTTTTACTCGTCGATATTCAAAACGATTATTTTCCAAATGGAAAGATGGAATTGCGTAATCCAGTAGAAGCAAGCGAATATGCTAATCAGTTATTACAACACTTTAGAACAAACAGCGAACCTATTCTTCATATCCAACACGTAGCTATAAAAGATGACGCTACTTTTTTCCTACCTAATACAGAAGGTGTACATATTCACGAAAGCGTACGTCCACTTAGAGAAGAAACAGTTATAGTCAAACATTATCCAAATAGCTTCCGAGAAACTAATCTTCTAGAGCAATTAAAACGTTTAAATATTGAACATGTCGTTGTATGTGGGATGATGACTCATATGTGTATCGATGCTACAGTAAGGGCTGCATTCGATTTTGGTTTTCAATGTACCGTTATACATGATGCTTGTGCTACAAAAGACCTGTCTTTTAAGAACGCTACTATACCAGCTGTTTACATTCACAATACAATTTTAGCTAGTTTAAATGGCGTATATGCAAATGTAATAAGCACGCAAGAATTTTTAGCTACATAAAAAAACACTCCTTTCAGTGAGCAAAACCGAAAGGAGTGTTCCTTGTCGAACCATAGATTTTCTTTCAAATTGTATTATACAGGAAATTCTCAAAATGAATACTAAAAAATATGACTAATAAGTCAACTTTTCTCATCATTTTATTTCTGTTCACATGTTTATCCCGCTATTAATAGGTTTTAGCTCATTCCCTTCGAACGATGGTAATATATAGGATTTCAATTTTAAAAGGAGCTCTTCACATTCTGTGAAGAGCTCCTCTACTATTTCTTATAAAGTTTCAGAAGTAGTTTTTGCTTGCATGTGAAGTGCTAAGTAATCAGGTCCACCAGCTTTAGAGTCTGTACCAGACATGTTAAAGCCACCGAATGGTTGGTAACCTACGATTGCACCAGTACATCCACGGTTGAAGTATAAGTTACCAACGTGGAAGTCTTCGCGTGCTTTTTCAATATGGTCACGGTTGTTAGTAATAACAGCACCTGTTAAACCGTATTCCGTATTATTTGCAATTGCAAGTGCATGATCGAAGTCTTTCGCTTTACAGAATGCTACTACTGGTCCGAAGATTTCTTCTTTCATTAAGCGAGCATCTTCTGCAACGTCAGCAACGATTGTTGGTTGGATGAACCAGCCTTTAGAATCGTCTCCTTCACCACCTGCTAAGATTCTACCTTCTTCTTTACCAATTGCAACATAGCTCATTACTTTATCGAATGCAGCTTGGTCATTAACAGGACCCATGTTTGTACCTAATACTGCTGGGTTAGCAACTGTTAATTCTTTTGTTAATTCAACAGCACGATTTAATACATGATCATATACATCTTCATGGATTACTGCACGAGAACATGCAGAACATTTTTGTCCTGAGAATCCGAATGCTGATGCAACGATAGACTTAGCTGCTAATTCAAGATCTGCTTCTTTATCAACAACGATTGTATCTTTACCGCCCATTTCAGCGATAACGCGTTTTAACCAAATTTGTCCTGGGTTTACTTTCGCTGCACGCTCATAGATGCGGATACCTACATCACGAGATCCCGTGAAGCTTACGAAACGTGTACGAGGATGATCTACTAAGTAGTCACCAACTTCAGAACCGTTACCTGGAACGAAGTTTACTACGCCAGCTGGTAAGCCAGCTTCTTCTAATACTTCCATAAATTTCGCTGCTACTACAGGAGTTGTACTAGCTGGTTTTAGTAATACTGTGTTACCAGAAACTAAAGCAGCTGTTGTCATACCTGCCATAATTGCGAATGGGAAGTTCCAAGGAGAAATGATAACACCTACTCCTAATGGAATGTAAGAGAAACGATTATATTCAATTGGACGGCTTTCTACTGGAATACCGTCTTTTAATTTTAACATTTGACGACCATAATATTCCATAAAGTCGATTGCTTCTGCTGTATCAGCATCTGCCTCATTCCATGGCTTACCTGCTTCTTTTACAAGAATAGCAGAGAATTCATGTTTTCTGCGACGAACGATTGCTGCAGCACGGAATAAAATGTCTGCACGCATTTCTGGCTTTGATTTTCTCCAAGTTTGGAATGTTTCATCCGCTACTTGCATTGCTTTTTCAGCTAACTCACGGCTTGCTTTTGAAACACGACCAACAAGTTCCTCTTTATTTGCAGGGTTTACAGAAACAATTTTGTCTTCTGTAGTGATTTTTTCTCCCCCAATAATTAATGGATAGTCTTGTCCAAGATAAGATTCTACTTTCTTTAAACCTTCTTCAAACGCTAATTTGTTAGCCTCCACTGAAAAATCTGTAAATGGCTCATGTTTGTATGCTACTACCATTTTTTTTAGCCTCCCCTTAGAAAAACGTTTACATTTTACAACATTATTCTACACGATAATTTAGATTTATTCAAATATTCCTAGACTTATATTTTAAAAATTAATAAATTTTTAAAATATAATAAAAAAAAGAGATTCATACATGCGTATGAATCTACAAAATATGAGTATATTCCAAAACATTTTTCCCGATCAATAATATAGTAACTAATAAAAATAAAGTCCTTACATATCCAACACCTTTTTGAACCGCAAACTTCGATCCAAAATAAGCACCTAAGATCATTGATAATCCCATGATAATACCGTATTCAAAATGAATTATATCTAAAAATAAAAAAGTAATTAAAGATACAATATTACTAACAAAGTTCAAAAGTTTTCCAGATGCTGCCGCTTGAATAAAATCCAAGCCAATTAATAAAAATGCAAAAATTAAAAACGACCCTGTCCCTGGTCCAAAAAATCCATCATAAAATCCTATCATTAAAATAGCAAAGAAAAATATTAATGTTTTTCTTTGCGTCATCTTCTTATAGGTAGACACACTTCCCCAATTCTTTTTTGCAATAATATAAATAGCAATAAATACCAACATTACAAGTACTAATGGGCGTAAAATATCCGGTGGAATAAATTTTACTACTAAAGCACCTGCAACAGCTCCAACAATAGTTAACGGGATTAACTTTCCTACAATTTTAAAATCAACTTTTCCTGATCGAATAAAATACATCGCACTCGTAAACGTCCCCATTGTTGCCGCTAATTTATTCGTTGCAATTGCCGAAGCTGGCGATAAGCCAACAAACATAAGCGCAGGAAGCGAAATTAACCCTCCTCCTCCAACAACGGAATCAATAAAAGCTGCTAAAAAACCGAATGCAATTAATAAAATAATGACTTGAAAACTTAATTCTTCCATGAGATTTACCCCTTACCCCTATTTTTTACAACATTTTAAATTATAACAAAATTACATAAGAAAAAAAGCTGTTCCATAGAGGAACAGCCTTCATATTTAATCTAAAATCTTCACAAGTGGTTCATCTTGTTTTGCTTCACGTATAATAATAGCTTCTGGGCGTTCTACAGATTTAATCGTTACTTGTACTTTCATATAATTCGGGAAGTATTCCATAACAAGCCCTGCCACATATTGTGTAAAACCAACTATTTCAGCTTTTCCATTAAACTGGACAGGAATATCAAGCTTCATTTCTCTTAATTCATCATCTCTATACATACCAGTACCAATAACAGCTGTATAGTCGCCTTGGAAATAATCGCTTAGTTTTGCCTTAAAGTTGGATACTCTTGCAAGGTCTTCACGTTTATTATCTGTTTTCGCTTGCTCTGATGGGAACAAATAATATTTTTCATTAATTTGTTTCCAATCTTCAACCGTTTCACTACCTTTTTCAACATTCGCATAAGAAACAAAGTTACCTGGCACGAGCGAAGACTTTGGAGCTTGGCGATAAATCGCAAATGTTATTGGAATATTTTTGGTTTCAGGTTCTTTTTGATGTATGACTTTCAAAATTTCTTGCGCCATTTTTTTCCCTTCAGCTAACATCTTTTCATCCGGGATTGCAGCTTCACGTGGATAACCATGCTCTTCGTTAAAATATTGAACAGAATTCATTGCTAATCCAACTACCATACCAACGCGTTCCTCGCCGTTATCGCCTTTTTTCACATAATAATCATGCTCTAAAATATTTGAAATATATATTGGATTTTTTTTATTTTTCACTTCTAGTGATTCGGATCCTGTTCCTAATGCAGGGTTTAATCCTATATTAGGAAATTTAACTGCATCTTTTTTTAATTTGTCCTCTAGTTCCTTTTGTTCAGCATCTGTACGTTTTCTTTTAACAAGCATCTGTATAGTTTGAGTATCTAGAGCTTTTCCGCCTTTTAAAAAATTATCTTTCGTACTAAATGATTCTTTTGCAATTCGCATTAACCCTGTTTCAAATTCATCTATATCAAGACGACTATTTAACCCTTGCACCACTAAACCACGTGCATTTCCACCATCAAATGGAATAGTCGTCTTATAATATTCATCCGAAATAGCGTATTTTGGAACAACTGATTGTTCTTTTGCTTTCCCCGATTTCTCAGCCACTTTTTCATCTTTGTCGGCACCTGCACTACACCCACTTACAAGTAGGCCAAGGCTTAATACCGCTAATGCTATTTTTTTCATGGTAAGTTTGCACCTCTTACTTATTTAGCTCTTGTAAGAACCTCTCTTCATTCCAAACCTCAACATTATGTTTCTCCGCTTGTGCTAATTTCGAACCAGCCGCTTCACCTGCAACAACTAAATCCGTACTCTTACTAACACTTCCCGTTACTTTTCCACCTAATGCCTCAATCTTCTTCTTCGCTTCACTTCGCCCCATAACTTCTAGCTTACCTGTTAAAACAACCGTTTTTCCTGCGAAGTAAGATTCAACATTTTGTAAATCTGCAATTTTTATACCTTTGTATGTCATATTCACGCCATACTCTTTAAACTGCTGTAATAACTCTAATACATCTTCATTATCAAAATATGTCACAACAGATTGAGCCATTTTTTCGCCAATTTCATTAATTGCTTTTAGTTCTTCTTCCGTTGCTTTTACAAGCTCATCCATCGTTTCAAAGTGCTCTGCAAATGTACGTGCTGCTTTCGCTCCAACGTGGCGAATTCCAAGACCAAATAATAATCGCTCTAACGAGTTTTCTTTAGAATTTTCAATTGCTTGTATTAAGTTTGTTGCTGATTTTTCACCAAAACGTTCTAACTGTAATAATTGCTCTTTCGTCAATGCATATAAATCAGCAAATGTACGAATGTAATCAGCATCAAAGAGTTGTGTAATGACACGTTCTCCAAGTCCATCAATATTCATTGCATTTCTTGAAACGAAATGGATTAACCCTTCTCGAATTTGAGCAGGACAAGTTGGATTTATACAACGAAGTGCTACTTCTTCTTCTAAACGAACAAGTTCACTCTCACATGCTGGACAATGAGTTGGCATGCGGTATTCTTCTTCCTCACCAGTACGCTTATCAAAAATAACGTTCACAACTTCAGGAATAATATCTCCAGCCTTCTTCACAACAACGTAGTCACCAATTCGAATGTCTTTTTCACGAATTAAATCCTCGTTATGTAAAGAAGCACGACGAACAATCGTACCAGCAACTCTCACTGGCTCTAGTTCTGCAGTCGGTGTTACAACTCCTGTTCGGCCAACACTTAATTCAATGCCTGTTAATCTCGTTACAACTTCTTCAGCCGGGAATTTATAAGCAATCGCCCATCTTGGACTCTTCGCTGTAGTTCCTAGACTTTCTTGAAGGGCAACATCATCTACTTTTATAACGATTCCATCAATCTCATAATCAAGATGCGGACGTTTTTCTTGCCATTCTTCTACATAAGCTATAACTTCTTCAATTGTTTCACATGTACGGCGATTTGGATTTGTCTTAAATCCAAGTTCACCTAAGAAATCAAGCGATTCACTATGTGATGGAATTGTTTTTTCTTCTACATTCGCAAGACCATACACAAACATAGATAAGTTACGCTTCGCTGCAATTTTCGGATCAAGTTGACGTATTGAACCTGCTGCTGCATTACGCGGATTCGCAAATACATCTTCTCCATTTTGCTCTTTTTCTTCATTTAGTTTAACGAATGAACGCTTCGGCATATAAGCTTCGCCTCGTGCTTCTAACGTTACTTCTTCATTTAAACGAAGTGGGATAGCTTTAATCGTTTTTAAATTTTGAGTAATATCTTCACCCGTTACACCATCACCACGTGTCGCCCCTTGAATGAAGCGTCCTTTTTCATAATGAAGCGAAACGGCAAGCCCGTCAATTTTTAATTCACATATATATCTTACATTCGCACCATCAATTCCTTGACATACTCTTCTGTCGAAATCACGTAAATCTCCTTCGTTAAATGCATTTCCTAAACTTAACATTGGTGACTTATGTGTTACTTTTTCAAATATATCAAGAACAGTCCCCCCAACGCGAACGGAGGGAGAATCTTCACTCATAAACTCTGGGTTCTCTGCTTCTAATTTTATAAGCTCCTGCATATTACGGTCATATTCCGCATCAGAAACAGAAGGATTGTCTAATACGTGATATTGATAGTTAAATGTATTTAATAAATCACGCAGTTCTTCTATACGTTTTTTTGCTATCTCTTTTGACATATCCTCATTCCTTTCTATTGTTTCGTCACAGGTGCAAATTTTGCTAACAAACGTTTAACACCAATTGGGCTTGGGAATGCAATATCTAATTCTTTTGCATCACCTTCACCTTTTACACTTACAACTGTACCGACTCCCCATTTTTGGTGGGAAGCTTTATCTCCTACTGCCCAGCCAATTTGTTCGCCGCCTGTCGTCTTAGCTGCAGGGCGCGCGAAAGCTGAACGAGAGCGTGTTGTCGTTGTGATTGTCGTTTTGCCGCTACTTGCCGTTCTGCCTTTTGCACCAAACGATGTTTCACGCTTTGGCGCTGTTTCATTTAATGATTCCACTAGTTCTGTCGGGATTTCTGTAATGAATCGAGACGCAGCGTTCATACTTGTTCTACCAAATAAAGTACGCATTTGCGCGTTAGATAAATATAGCTCTTCTTCTGCACGGGTAATACCTACATAAGCAAGACGACGTTCTTCTTGCATTTCATCCTCTTCCATAAGAGAACGAGTATGAGGGAATATCCCTTCCTCTAAGCCAACAATAAACACAACCGGGAACTCTAATCCTTTCGCTGAGTGCATCGTCATTAAAATAACTTCTTCACCAGCAGTTGGGTCTTCATCTACACGATCAATATCAGCAACAAGTGCTAAATCTGTTAAGAATGCAACAAGGCTCTTATCTTCGCTTTGAGATTCAAATGTTTGCGTAACAGATAAGAACTCGTCTAAGTTTTCTAAACGACCTTCCGCTTCTAAAGAACGTTCATTTTTCAACATATCGCGATAGCCTGTTTTTTCAATAACTTCTTCTACTAATTCTGTAACAGATAAATACTCTTGCATATTTACCCAGTTATTTAATAAATTCGCAAATTCTTTTACTGCCTTTGTAATTTTTGCACTTACTCCAACATGCTCAATTTCATCAAATACAGCAGTTAATGAAATTCCGTTTTGCACACCGTAATTAATAATTTTATCGATAGAAGTCGCACCAATACCACGCTTTGGCATGTTAATAATACGTGCAAAACTAATTTCATCATCTGGATTACCGATTAAACGTAAGTACGCCAAAATATCTTTAATCTCTTTACGGTCGTAGAACTTCGTACCCCCGACAATTTTGTACGGAATGTTAGATTTAAGGAAAATCTCCTCGACCATACGAGACTGAGCATTCGTACGATATAACACTGCAAAATCAGTATATTTTCGTTTCCCCATTTGAATATCGTCACGAATTTTTTTCGCAACAAAATACGCTTCGTCCTTTTCAGTTGCAGCACGATAATACGAGATTTTACTTCCAACTTGATTGTCTGTCCATAATTTCTTCGGCTTACGATTCGTATTTTTTTCAATAACAGCATTCGCTGCATTTAAAATATTTTGTGACGAACGATAGTTTTGTTCTAACAAAATTACTTGTGCATTCTCATAGTCTTTTTCGAACGACAAAATGTTAGAAATATCTGCACCACGCCAGCGATAAATAGACTGGTCAGAGTCACCTACAACGCAAAGATTTTTAAAACGCGCTGCCAAATGTTTAACAAGAAGATATTGCGCTTTGTTCGTATCTTGATACTCATCAACGTGAATATATTGGAACTTACGCTGATAAAACTCTAATACTTCTGGAACACGTTCAAATAACTGAATCGTGGTCATAATTAAATCATCAAAGTCTAATGAATTATTTTTCAAAAGACGTTTTTGATACTCTGTGTATACATCGCTCGTTAATTTTTCATATGGATCAGCCATTGTAATTTTTTTTGCATATTTATCCGCAGATAACAGTTCATTTTTCGCATTACTAATACCCGCTAAAATAGAGCGCGGCTCAAATTTCTTCGGATCAATATTGCGCTCTTTCATAATTTTTTTGACTACAGTTAGCTGATCGCCTGAATCTAAGATTGTAAAGTTACGATTAATACCAATACGATCGATATCCCGTCGTAAAATACGTACACACATAGAGTGGAACGTCGAAATCCAAATATCTTCTGCTTCTGGTCCCACAAGTGTATCAATACGCTCACGCATTTCACGAGCTGCTTTATTTGTGAAGGTAATAGCCAGTACATTCCATGGTGCTACACCTTTTTCACCAAGTAAATACGCAATACGATGTGTTAACACACGTGTCTTACCACTACCTGCACCTGCCATTAATAGAAGTGGTCCATTCGTTGTTTGGACTGCTTTTTGTTGCTGTGGATTTAAACCGTTTAATAATCTATCTGTCATACTCATATACGCCTGCACCTACTCTCCTTTTACTGCTTTAACTGTTTTTAACGCCGATTTTATATCATCATAAATAATATTTCCAACAACTACTGTATCAGCATATTGTGCCATTTCTTTCGCCTGTTCTGCATTAGAAATACCACCGCCATAGTATAACTTAGCTTGTTTCAATTCTGCTTTTACATTTTTAACAAGTTCAACATCTCCATACGTACCGCTATATTCTAAATAAAATATCGGTAAATGTAATAACTTGTCTGCTAAACGAGCATATGCAATAACATCATCTTCTGTTAAATCACATTTCGCTTCTGTAAGCTGGGCTACTTTCGCTTCTGGATTTAAAACACAATACCCTTCCATAAAAATTTCGTCCCAGTCCATAATATCCCCAAATTCTTTCAATGCCTCATGATGAACACCTGTTACCCATTCTACTTTTCGGCTATTTAAAACACTTGGGATGTAATAAAAATCAAATCCTGGTGTAATTGCTTCTACATCAGAAACCTCTAATACACAAGGAACTGCATATCTACGAATGCTAACTAGCATGTGTAATACGTTATCAATTGTAACTCCATCACTTCCGCCTACAATAACCGCATCAGTTCCAGACTCACAAATCATTTCTAAATGTTCATCGCTTAACTCCTTATTTGGATCAAGCTTAAATACATGTTTCCATCCGGAAATATCGTACATGAAAACACCCTTCCTTTTCTCTAGTTATATATATTTCTGTTCAAAATAACAGTTTATTTTCATCATTATTGTTTTAACTTCATCTTAAATATTTGTTTAAAACGGAGAATTAAGTTTGGAATTACCTCTTCCATATTTTTTAAACTAGAGGATTTAATTTTGAAGTTCCTTTTATGCATTCTTTCATTATAACAAAAAAAGTTACTTACACACACGCACATTCCAACATCTTTTTCCACGTCAAATGTTGGATTACATATCCCAAAAATCAAACGGGATACTAATAAAAGAAATAGTATTATCTATTTCAACTTTCATAAAAAGGAGTGTTTTTCTAATGAAGCAAAATATCGGGACAATAAACGCTCTAATTCGAATTACACTTGGGCTTGTCCTCTTCGGATGTAGTGCAACTAAACTTGTACGCAAGCCGTGGTGCACTTGGTCTAACATTTTTCTATGGATTGGTGCAATGAAAGTTGCAGAAGGAATTGTTCGTTTCTGCCCTGTTGTTGAAATGTGGAAATTCGGAAAATACATGAATATGGGGGCATTTAAAATGCCTAGCATGAATTTTGCTGAAAAAGGACATGCTAAAGAAGAAGTGAATCAAACTTCCACTCATGACAAGCCAAAGTCAAAAGGAAGTTATGACGCTTCTGACAAAGAGATTGAGTCAGCGATTGAAAATATAATCCTGGCAAAACCGCTTTGAATCATTTGTCACGATGCAAGATGCTCTCAAAGGGACTTAGCTGCTGCAGTGGGCGGTTAAGTCTTCTTTATTTTACCATAAAACAGAACGTACATTCTCTTTTTCAGCCTTAAAATGTATATAAAAGATATCAATCAATAAAATTCAGAAAATTAGGTGCATACCTCTTGCTTAAAATGATATAAAAGTGATATCATTTTTATATCAGGAGGCGATCATATGAAAGAAAAACAAGTATTTTATGTAAATGGTTTTCTCGGTATTATTGGAATTTTGATTTTAGCTGCTATCGGTGTATTTTTCCTTGCACAAGAAATTTTCATAGGAGCGGCACTAACTATTATATTAGCCGCAGTTCTCGCTACAGGTATCGGTATTGTTCAACCGAATCAAGCGAAGGTTATTACGTTCTTCGGTAATTATTTAGGAACAATTCGTCAAAACGGTTTATTTTTAACGATTCCGTTCGCATTCCGTCAAACTGTATCTTTACGTGTTGAAAACTTTAACAGTAAAAAATTAAAAGTAAATGACGTTGATGGAAATCCAATTGAAATTGCAGCTGTTATCGTATATAAAGTTGTTGATTCTGCAAAAGCAATGTTTGGTGTTGAACATTATGATCGATTTGTAGAAATTCAAAGCGAAACGGCAATCCGCCATGTTGCAACAAAATATCCTTATGACAATTTCCAAGATGAAACCTGTGTTACGTTACGCGGAAATACTGAAGAAATCTCTGAAGAATTAAAACGTGAGTTAGAGGCGCGTCTTGAAATTGCTGGTGTAGAAGTATTAGAAACTCGTTTAACGCACTTAGCTTACGCAACAGAAATTGCCCATGCAATGCTACAACGCCAGCAAGCAAAAGCAGTATTAGCTGCTAGAAAAGAAATTGTTGAAGGTGCTGTGAAGATGGCGAAAGATTCCATCCATATGTTAGATGAAGAAGGCGTACTAGAACTCGATGACGAGCGTAAAGCAAATATGGTAAACAACTTATTAGTTGCCATCGTTTCAGATAAAGGTGCGCAACCAGTTATTAATACAGGAAGCCTATACTAAGGGCTATAAGTAATTATGGCTAAAAAGAAAAGCTTTCCATTACGTATTGATCCTGAATTACACGCAGTCATCGAAAAATGGGCAAATGATGAATTTCGTAGCGTCAATGCACACATCGAGTATTTACTTCGAGAAATGGCAAAGCAAAAAGGGAAATTAAAAAAAGATAAAGATGCATAAAAAATCCCGCTGATTCCTCAGCGGGATTTTTACATATTAACTTTTCGTCATCTCATGCCCAATTGCACGATATCCTATATCACTTCGATAAAATAGACCATCACTCTCAATTTTACCGATTTCTTTATATACTTTATCTTTTGCTTCTTGTAAACTATTTGCCTTACAAGCAACAAATAATACACGGCCACCGTTCGTTACAAAGTCCCCATGTTTCATTGCTGTACCTGCATGGAAAACAATCACATCTTGCAGTGCATCTAGTCCACTAATAATATCACCTTTTTTATATGCTTCTGGATATCCTTTAGAAGCAAGTACAACACCGATTACAGCTTCTTCTGACCATTGTAACGTTAGTTCACTTTCATCTAATACAGCGTTACATACGTCAACTAAATCATTTTCTAAGCGAGGTAATACAACTTCTGTTTCAGGATCACCGAAGCGTGCATTAAATTCAATTACCTTTGGACCATCATTTGTTAAAATAAGACCTGCGTATAAAATACCTGTAAACGAACGGTTTTCTGCAATCATCGCCTTAGCAGTTGGATGTAATACGGTTTGAATCGCTTCTTGAACTGCTGATTCTGGAATTTGTGGTACTGGAGAATATGCACCCATTCCGCCCGTATTTGGACCTTTATCACCATCAAAAGCTCTTTTATGATCTTGGGCGATTACCATTGGATGTACAGTTGTTCCATTCACGAATGCCATTAATGAAAATTCTTGTCCATCTAAAAACTCTTCAATAACGATCTTCTTACTTGCCGCGCCGAATTTCACATCTTGTAGCATTTCTTTCACAGCTTGTAATGCCTCTTCAAGCGTCATTGCTACCGTTACCCCTTTACCCGCAGCTAGGCCGTCAGCTTTAATAACGATTGGTGCACCAACTTTTTGAATGTACTGTACTGCTTCTTCATAATCTGTAAAAGTTTCGTACGCCGCAGTTGGAATATCATACTTTTTCATAAGCTCTTTTGTAAAAGCTTTACTACCTTCAATAACAGCAGCCGCTTTATTCGGACCAAATACGCGAAGTCCCTCTTCTTTAAAACAATCAACAATTCCATTCATAAGCGGAATTTCTGGTCCAACGAAAGTTAACTCAACATTATTCTCTTTTGCAAATAAAACTAATGCATCAAAATCATTTTCATCAATATCAACTGGTGTTGCAACATCTCTCATACCTTCATTACCTGGTGCTACATATACCTTTTCTACTTTTTCAGATTGTGCAAACTTCCAAGCTAAAGCATGCTCACGCCCACCGCGGCCAATTACTAAAACATTCATATTTCATCCCCCAATAATTAAATAAGTACAAACTAGAAGCTATGCTCCTAGTTTGCTTTTTCATATCAATAAAAGGTTATCTTGACCGGACTTTTTAAACATCCATATCAATAAAGGTTTAAAAAGGAGGATTAAGAGAACCGAGCAGGTCTAGGCGCATTTGCCAGGAGGACACGGAGTGTAGTTTTCCTACATGAGTACCGCACTGGCGATGCAACGACGACATGTAAAGGTTATCTCGACCGGACTTTTTAAACATCCATATCAATAAAAGTTTAAAAAGGAGGATTAAGAGAACCGAGCAGGTCTAGGCGCATTTGCCAGGAGGACACGGAGTGTAGCTTTCCTACATGAGTACCGCACTGGCGATGCAACGACGACATGTAAAGGTTATCTCGACCGGACTTTTTAAACATCCATCTCAATAAAGGTTTAAAAAGGAGGATTAAGAGAACCGAGCAGGTCTAGGCGCATTTGCCAGGAGGACACGGAGTGTAGTTTTCCTACATGAGTACCGCACTGGCGATGCAACGACGACATGCGAAGGTTATCTTAACCGGACTTTTTAAACATCCTCTATTAGTGTTTGAAATGACGTACGCCAGTGAACACCATAGCAATCCCATACGTATCTGCCACTTTAATAGAATCTTCATCACGGATTGATCCGCCTGGTTGAATGATTGCTGTAATTCCTGCTTTTGCTGCTTCTTCTAATGTATCTGGCATTGGGAAGAAAGCATCAGATGCAAGTGCGCTACCTTGTGCTTTTTCACCAGCTTGTGTAATTGCGATTTTTGCAGAACCTACACGGTTCATCTGTCCCGCACCGACGCCAATTGTCATGTCATCTTTCGCTAAAACAATTGCGTTTGATTTCACATGTTTTACAACTTTCCAAGCTAGTTTTAAATCTTTCCATTCTTGCTCTGAAGGTTCACGTTTCGTTGGAATTGAAATTGTACTTTCATCTAATGATAACGTATCTTCTTCTTGAACGAGAAGTCCACCTTGTACAGAAGTTAGTTTTTTGCTTGCACTTGTCGCTTTTTCAATATTTATAGTTAATAAACGTAAGTTCTTCTTACTTTGCAACACTTCTAAAGCTTCTTGCGAGAACGAAGGTGCGATAACAATTTCTAAGAAAATTTCATGTAACTTTTCTGCTGTAGCTTTATCAATTTCACGATTTGCTGCAATAATACCGCCGAAAATTGATACTGGATCTGCTTCATAAGCGCGAGTATATGCTTCGTGAATATCAGTTCCTACTCCAACACCACATGGATTCATATGTTTTACTGCTACTACTGCTGGTTCTGTAAATTCTTTTACTATGCTAAGTGCTGCGTCTGCATCATTAATATTGTTATACGATAATTCTTTACCGTGTAATTGTTCTGCGTATGCAACAGAAGAAGTTGCTGCGAATGGCGCTTTATAGAAAGTTGCCTTTTGATGTGGGTTCTCGCCATAACGTAAGTCTTGCTTTTTCTCAAATGTCACAGTTAATGTTTCTGGACTTTCTTCACCCATTTGCTCTGTTAAGTAGTTAGAAATTAACGCATCATACGCTGCTGTATGACGGAATACTTTCGCTGCTAGTTTACGTTTTGTTTCCTCTGCTACTTCACCGTTCTCTTTCAGTTCTGCTAACACAATATCATAATCTACTGGATCTACAATTACAGATACGAATTTATGATTTTTCGCAGCAGAGCGAATCATTGTCGGGCCACCGATATCAATATTTTCAATTGCATCAGCAAATGTTACATCAGGCTTAGCGATTGTTTCTTTAAATGGATATAAGTTAACAACAACAAAGTCAATTGGCTCCATACCTAATTCATTCATTTGTGTTACATGTGTTTCATTATCACGAACTGCTAATAGACCACCATGAATATTTGGATGTAACGTTTTCACACGGCCATCCATAATTTCAGGGAAACCAGTTACTTCAGAAATACCAATTACTTGTAAACCGTTTTCTTCTAATAACTTTTTCGTACCACCTGTTGAAATAACTTCAATCCCTTGTTCTAGTAACCCTTTAACAAATTCTACTACTCCTGTTTTATCTGAAACACTTACTAATGCACGCTTTTTCATTTATCCTTCACCCCTGGTTGTATGTTAGTTAACAGTTGATTCTTTCACAGACTGAACAATTTGATTCACTGTATTTACGTATAATTTATGTTCAACTTGTTGAATTTTCTTTTGTAAACTTTCTCTCGTATCCCCTTCAGAAACAACCACTGCTTCTTGCGCAATAATTGGCCCTGTATCCATACCTGCATCTACATAATGAATTGTTACTCCAGTTACTTTCACACCTGCTTCTAACGCTTGACCGACAGCATCTTTACCCGGAAAGCTCGGTAGTAATGATGGATGAATATTAATAATCTTCCCGCCGTATGCTTCTAGTAACGTCGGCCCGATTAACCGCATATATCCAGCTAAAATAACATAATCAATTTCATATTCTTCTAGCTTCTTTAATATCTCTTTTTCAAATGCTTCTTTTGACTCATATGCTTTCGCTGAAAAAGCAAAACACGGAATATGATGATAATTTGCCCGTCCAACAGCGCGTGCTTCTGGTTTATCACATACTAATAAACTAATTTCTGCATCCAATCTTTTTTCTTCTACCGCATTAACGAGAGATTGAAAGTTAGATCCGCTTCCAGAAGCAAAAACTGCTAATCTACTCATAGTGCTGTGCCCCCATTAAAAGTAACGCCAGCTCCTTGTATAGTACGTCCAATAATACGAGCCATTTCTCCTTGCTCTTCAAGAAGACGAACAACATCTTTTGCATCTTCTTCCTTCACTGCTACTACCATACCAATACCCATGTTAAAAATATTGAACATTTCTTTTTCTTCCAGTTTTCCAACTTCTTGAAGCAAACTAAAGATCGGCTGAATTTCCCAAGATCCTAGTTCAATCTCGGCACCGATTCCTTCTGGCAACATGCGTGGAATATTTTCAATAAATCCACCACCTGTAATATGCGCCATACCGTATACTTCATGTTTCTTCAATAGTTCTAAAATAGGTTTGACATAAATTTTCGTTGGTTTTAATAATTCTTCACCAAGAGGTAGTTCTAAGCGGCCATAAATACGCTCTAAAGATAGTTCCCCATCTTCTAGTAACACTTTTCGTACTAAAGAGTAACCATTGCTATGAATACCGCTAGATGCTAAGCCAATTAGCACGTGACCAGCTTCAATCTTTTCACCTGTTACAATTTTCTTTTTATCAACAATCCCAACTGTAAAACCAGCTAAATCATATTCTTCCGTAGAATACATTCCTGGCATTTCAGCTGTTTCTCCACCGATTAATGCACAACCAGCTTGGCGACAGCCCTCTGATATACCTTTGACGATGTTTTCAATTTTACTAGGTTCAGCTTTACCACAAGCAATATAATCAAGGAAGAAAAGCGGCTCTGCTCCTTGGACAACAATATCATTTACACACATTGCTACTGCATCAATACCAATTGTGTCATGTTTATCTGCCATAAAAGCGAGCATCAATTTCGTTCCCACGCCATCTGTTCCAGATACTAATACAGGTTCTTCTAATGCAAATTTTGATAGATCAAACATACCTCCAAAACCGCCTAAACCGCCTAGTACTTCTTTTCTCATAGTTGTTTGTACGTGTTTTTTCATGCGAGATACCGCTTCATATCCAGCTTCAATATCTACTCCTGCTTGCTTATATGCATTCGCCATCGTTATTTACACCTCGTCTTTTAATTTCTCCCCATCCAGGGCGGGCTATTTTAAGAAAGGAGCTAGCTTCTACATCAAAAGAAGTAGAAGCTTGTTTCACTTTTCTTATTTCATACTTTCTAAAAGCTCTTGCTCATAATCATAAAGAGCTGTTGGATAGTCCCCATTAAAGTAAGCCATGCATAGGCCACCATATTTCCCTTCATATGGACGTCCAATTGCATCTACTAATCCATCTTCGCTTAAAAATGTTAAAGAATCTGCTCCGATCATTTCACGGATTTCTTCTACTGTATGATTTGCTGCAATTAATTCTTTTCTCGTTTGAATATCAATGCCATAGAAACATGGATATTTCAGAGGTGGTGAAGCAATTCTTACGTGAACTTCTGTCGCTCCAGCTTCACGAAGCATACGAACAATTCGTTTACTTGTCGTTCCTCTTACGATAGAGTCATCAATCATAACAACTCGTTTCCCTTCAACTACACCTCTTACTGCGGAAAGCTTCATCTTAACCCCTTGCTCTCGCAGTTCCTGAGAAGGTTGAATAAACGTACGTCCAACGTAACGATTTTTAATTAATCCTAACTCATATGGAATACCTGTTGCCTCCGCATAGCCAATCGCAGCTGAAATACTAGAGTCTGGTACACCAGTAACAACATCTGCTTCAATAGGAGCTTCTGCCGCTAAACGTTTCCCCATATTCTTACGTGCTGCATGAACGTTAACGCCTGCAATATTAGAATCTGGTCGTGCAAAGTAAATGTATTCCATACTACAAATTGCATGTTCTACATCGTTTGTGAAACGATCTACGTGAATTCCTTCATCATTAATGATAAGTAATTCACCCGGTTCTACATCACGAATGTATGTTGCACCTACTACATCAAAAGCACATGTTTCAGATGCTACAACGTAAGCATCCCCCATCTTTCCAATTGAAAGCGGACGGAACCCATTCGGATCTAATGCAACGATCATTTCATTTCCAGTTAGTAAAAGATACGCAAACGCACCTTTCACTTTGTTTAAAGCTTCTTTTACACTTTCAATTAAAGAATCTTTCGTACTACGTTTAATAAGATGTAAAAGTACTTCTGTATCTGAACTAGTTTGAAAAATACTGCCCTCTGCTTCTAATTCACGACGAAGCATTTTTGCGTTAATTAAATTTCCGTTATGAGCTAACGCCATACTATGATCGGAAAAACGGAACAACAATGGTTGAACGTTAGCAACTTCACTTCCACCAGCTGTTGCATATCGTACATGTCCGATCGCTGATTTTCCATTTAACCCTTCTAGCTCACCTCTTGAAAACACTTCTGATATTAAACCTAACCCCTTGTGACCGACGATTTTTTCCCCATTATTTACGACAATGCCTGCGCCTTCTTGCCCACGGTGCTGTAAACTGTGCAATCCGTAGTATGAAACTTGTGCTGCATTTTCATGCCCCCAAATTCCGAAAACGCCACATTCTTCGTTTAACCCCTTTATTTCAGCAAGCATGGGATTGCCCCTTTCCAAGCCTTTCTCATTTCATCTACATTTGCTGTAAGTAATACTTCATTTTCTTCATTATGAATTGTTACTTCATTTGTACTTGTTACTTCTCCAACTTGGATTGCTTCTACCACTTTCTCAAACGCCTCTTTATTTTCACGTTTTACAGTTATCACGAAGCGAGACTGTGATTCAGCGAATAATGCTGCTGTTGCTTCTCCATCTAATTTCACAGTAGCACCTAAGCCTTTAGCACCAATTGCACTTTCTGAAATCGCAACTGCTAAACCACCTTCAGCAACATCATGTGCAGATTGAACAAGACCAGCTTGAATTGCTCCTAATACTTGTTTTTGGCGTTTTAATTCTACATCTAAATCGATACTTGGTGATTGACCGAAAATTTTGCCGTGAATCATTTTCTGTAATTCACTTCCGCCAAACTCAGCTTTCGTCTCACCAATTACATACACTAAATCACCAGCTTGCTTAAACTCTTGTGTTGTTACATGTTTTAAGTCATGCACAAGTCCGACCATCCCAACAGTTGGTGTTGGATATACAGCTTCACCACTACGCTCGTTATACATCGATACGTTTCCGCCGATAACTGGTGTTTGTAATGTGCGACAAGCTTCACTCATACCGTCTACTGATTTCTCAATTTGCCAGAAGATTTCTGGTTTTTCTGGGTTACCGAAGTTTAAGCAATCTGTAATTGCAAGTGGCTCTCCGCCAGAACATACGATATTACGCGCTGCCTCTGCTACTGCAATTTTACCGCCCATCTCTGGGTCTAGATAAATGTAGCGAGAGTTACAATCTGTCGTCATTGCTAATCCTTTTTCTGTACCGCGTACACGTACAACTGCAGCATCTGAACCTGGCGTAACAACTGTGCTTGTGCGAACTTGGTAATCGTATTGATCGTATACCCACTCTTTACTTGCAATTGTTGGTTGCTGTAATAAAGCGAATAACGTTTCTTTATAATTTTCTACTTTTGGCGTTTCCATTTTCATTGCTTGGAATTCAGCAAAGTATGCTGCTTCTTTTGATGGCTTATGATAAATTGGTGCTTCTTCTGCTAAAGCATCTGCTGGAACTTCAGCTACCTTTTCACCTTTATGGAATAAACGAAGCATTTTATCTTCTGTTACTTTCCCCATCGTAACCGCTGCAAGACCATACTTCTCAAATAAATCTACTATTTCTTGTTCTCTACCTTTTTTCACGACAATTAACATACGCTCTTGTGATTCAGATAGCATCATTTCATATGGTGTCATTCCTGTTTCACGCTGTGGTACATCATCTAAGTACATTTCAATACCCATTCCTGCTTTACTTGCCATTTCTGCAGATGATGATGTTAAACCAGCCGCACCCATATCTTGAATTCCAACAAGTGCATCAGATTGAATTAATTCTAAACACGCTTCAATAAGAAGTTTTTCCATAAATGGATCCCCTACTTGAACCGCTGGACGTTTCGCTTCTGAGCTTTCAGATAGTTCTTCCGACGCGAATGTTGCACCGTGAATACCGTCACGACCAGTTGATGCTCCTACGTACATTACTGTGTTACCAGCACCATGTGCTTGCCCTTTTTTAATGTCTTCGTGGTTAATCAAACCTACGCACATTGCATTTACAAGTGGATTTCCTTCATAACATGGATCAAATTGTACTTCGCCGCCAACAGTCGGAATACCGATGCAGTTACCGTATCCTGCAATTCCTGCTACTACTTCTTCGAATAAATATTTCACACGTGGTGACTGTAATTCACCGAAACGAAGTGAGTTTAATAGAGCTACCGGACGTGCTCCCATAGAGAATACGTCACGAATAATACCACCAACACCTGTTGCAGCTCCTTGATATGGTTCAATAGCTGAAGGATGGTTATGACTTTCCATTTTAAATACAACTGCTTGATTATCACCGATATCTACAATTCCAGCACCTTCCCCAGGCCCTTGTAGAACACGCTCACCTGTTGTTGGGAATTTTCGAAGCACTGGTTTTGAATTTTTATAACTACAATGTTCAGACCACATTACAGAGAATAACCCTGTTTCTGTATAATTTGGCAGACGACCTAAAATCTTTTCAACCATGGCAAACTCTTCGTCTGTTAACCCCATTTCCGCATATATACGCTCTTCTTTAATTTGTGTTGGATTTGGTTCAAGCATTAACGACATATGTTTCCCTCCACTGTTTTAAGATAGATTGAAAGACTTTTAACCCTTCAGCACCGCCAAGTAATTCATCTACAGCACGCTCTGGGTGCGGCATCATACCAAGTACATTTCCTTTTTCATTTACAATACCAGCAATATCTGAAACGCTACCGTTAGGGTTTTCTACGTAACGGAATGCGATTTGATTGTTCTCTTCTAATTGTTTAAGAGTCGCTTCATCACAATAGTAATTCCCCTCACCATGCGCAATTGGAATATTAATTATTTCATCTTTTTCATATTGTGATGTAAACATCGTTTCATTATTTTCAACACGTAACTGAACAGTGCGACACATAAATTTTAAGTTTTCGTTTCTCATTAACGCTCCTGGTAGTAATCCTGATTCAACAAGAATCTGGAATCCATTACATACACCTAAAATCGGCTTTCCTTGCTCAGCAGCTTTTTGCACTGCTTTCATTGCATTAGCAAAGCGAGAGATAGCACCGCAGCGTAAGTAGTCACCATAAGAAAATCCACCTGGTAGTAGAATTGCATCATATTCATCTAAATTCTCTGTATCGTGCCAAACGTAATCTACTTCTTCGCCAAGCTCATCTTTAATTGCATGGAACATATCGACATCACAGTTCGAACCCGGAAATACTATTACGGCAAATTTCACTGTGCGACAACCTCCTCAACTTCATAACGGAAGTCTTCCATTACAACGTTCGCTAATAGTTTTTCACACATTTCTTTTACCTTGCTATCTAAATCAGATACAGATTTATCAATTGTTAGTTCCATGTACTTTCCGATTCGAACGTCTTGTACTTCTGTAAATGAAAGACTATGAAGTGCTCCTTTTACTGCTGTTCCTTGTGGATCTAATACGCTTTCTCTTAATGTTACATATACCTTAACTTTATACATGTGAAATTCCCCCTAAACGTTTTAAAATCTCTTCATAAGCATCTGTTAAATTTCCAAGATCACGACGGAATACGTCTTTATCAAACTTTTCATTGCTCGTTTCATCCCATAAACGGCAAGTATCTGGTGAAATTTCATCCGCTAAAATGATTTCTCCTTCTTCCGTTACACCAAACTCTAATTTGAAATCTACTAATCTTACACGACAGCTTGCGAAATGATCAATCAACACTTGATTGATTTGTAGAGCCATATCTCGTAATACACTTACTTGCTCTGGCGATGCAACGTTTAATACACGAATATGATCTTCCGTTACAAGCGGATCTCCTAAATCATCATCTTTGAAGTAAAATTCTACGATTGGTTCTGCAAGTACAGTTCCCTCTTCCATTCCTAATCGTTTTGAAAGACTTCCTGCAATTACATTTCTTGTGACAACTTCTAAAGGAATAATACTCACTTTTTTAACAAGTTGTTCTGTCTCAGATAACTTCTCAACAAAATGTGTTTTAATTCCCACTTCTTGTAACTTTCTGAACAATAAAGTTGTAATTTCATTGTTCAAACGACCTTTTCCTGTAATCGTCTCTTTTTTCTCCCCATTGAAAGCAGTCGCACTATCTTTGTACTCTACCCAAACCATATCTGCTGATTCTGTACGATAAATTCTTTTTGCCTTACCTTCATACAGCAATTCTAGCTTTTGCATTTCGCAAGCCCCCTGTAGTTTGAAAAATGTGAATAATATTTTTATAAAGAATGGCACAGAATGACTCTATTCTGTGCCATATGAAATTTTACGCTTCGTTTAATCCAAGGCGTTCAAAGATTGTATCAACGTGTTGCATATGATGCTCATAGTTGAAGCATTCATTAATTTCTTCTTGTGTTAACTTGCTTGTAATACGCTCATCAGCTTCTACAAGCTCTTTAAATTGTACTTGTGTTTCCCAAGCTTCCATCGCTTTAGGCTGTACGATATCATAAGCTTCTTCACGTACCATACCTTTGTCGATTAGTGTAAGCATTACGCGCTGAGAATAAATTAAGCCGTATGTTCTTGTCATATTACGTTTCATATTCTCTGGGTATACAGTTAAGTTTTTAACAATATTACCAAAGCGATTTAACATGTAATTTAATGCGATTGTAGCATCTGGTAAAATTACGCGTTCTGCCGAAGAGTGAGAAATGTCACGCTCATGCCATAATGGAACATTTTCGTAAGCTGTCATCATATAACCGCGGATAACACGAGCTAAACCAGTCATATTTTCAGAACCAATTGGATTACGTTTATGTGGCATTGCAGAAGAACCCTTTTGCCCTTTTGCGAAAGCTTCTTCAACTTCACGTGTTTCACTCTTTTGTAAACCACGAATCTCAACTGCCATCTTTTCGATAGATGTTGCAATTAGTGCAAGTGTTGACATGTAGTGTGCGTGACGATCACGTTGCAATGTTTGTGTTGAAATTGGTGCTGCTTCTAATCCTAAATTTTCACAAACATATTTTTCTACGAATGGATCGATATTTGCATATGTACCAACCGCACCAGATAGTTTACCAACACGAACTGTATCAGCAGCTTGTTTGAAACGCT
Organism: Bacillus cereus group sp. BfR-BA-01311; assembly: GCF_022664295.1. Classification (NCBI taxonomy): domain Bacteria; kingdom Bacillati; phylum Bacillota; class Bacilli; order Caryophanales; family Bacillaceae; genus Bacillus; species Bacillus cereus group sp. BfR-BA-01311. The sequence continues at coordinate 2,977 of NZ_JAKUHC010000020.1, read as the reverse complement.
CTACGTTACGCTTCATCTCTTCATACCAAAGACCAAGTTTTAAACCAAATGTCGTTGGTTCTGCATGAACACCGTGTGTTCTTCCCATCATGATTGTGTATTTATGCTCTTTCGCTTTGTTAGCTAAAATGCTTACAAAGTTCTCTAAGTCTTTTAATATAATTTCATTCGCTTGTTTTAAGATGTAAGATAATGCTGTATCTACTACATCTGTAGATGTTAAACCGTAATGAACCCATTTACGTTCTTCGCCTAATGCTGGCGTTTCTGATACAGCACGAGTGAATGCAACTACGTCATGACGTGTTTCTTTTTCAATTTCATAAATACGATCAATATCAAATGATGCATGTTCACGAATTTTTTTAACATCTTCTTTTGGAATATCGCCAAGCTCAGCCCATGCTTCACAAGCTAAAATCTCAACTTCTAACCACGCTTTAAATTTGTTCTCTTCCGTCCAAATCGCACCCATTTCAGGGCGTGTATAACGACTAATCATCTTTTTCCCTCCAACAGTTGTTCTTGATGGTCCCAAATATGCAAACTCTTCGCTTTTTCTAGAGCGACTTCAATATTATCATTTAAAATATTAACATGCCCCATTTTTCGCTGTGCTTTTGCTTCTTCTTTTCCATACAAGTGTAAATAGCACCCGGTTAATCTATTCACTTGTCTTAGGACCCCTTCTATATGTTCGCCTAAAATGTTTACCATGACAACTGGTTTTAACAAATTTGTTTCTCCTAGAGGTAAATTACAGATTGCTCGAATATGTTGACCAAATTGACTCGTTTCACATGCATCCTGTGTATAGTGTCCTGAATTGTGAGGTCTTGGCGCTAATTCATTAATATAAATCTCACCATTATCTGTAGCAAACATCTCTACAGCTAGTGTTCCCACAAGTTCTAATTCATCCGCAAGTACCTTTGCATACGCAATTGCTTTTTGAGAAAGCTCTTCTGTAATGCGAGCTGGAACGATAGATTCATGTAAAATGTTATTTACATGAATATTTTCTGCTACTGGAAACACTTTTGTTTCACCACTTACACTACGAATCACAATAACTGATACTTCTTTTTCAAAAGGCACCCATTTCTCTAAAATACATTCTGCTTTATCCACAAGATTTCTTGCTGCCTCAACATCAGCTTCACTTCTTAAAACAACTTGCCCTTTCCCATCATATCCACCTGTCGTCGTTTTTAAGACGGAAGGGAATGATAACCCAGCAATTGCTTCTGTAAGCTGATTTTGATTTTGAACTAATCTATACGTTGCTACTGGTAACCCAGCCTTCTCAATCGCATTCTTTTCTGTAAAACGATTTTGCGTTGTATTTAACAACTGACTACCTTGTGGTAAGTACGCATGTTTTTCAAGCCATTGTAAACATCTATAATCAATATTCTCAAATTCATATGTGACAACATCACTTATCTCTGCTAAATGCTGAATTGCTTTTAAATCATCATATGGTGCAACAATTTCAATATCAGCAACTTGTGCACATGGCGAATGCTTTGTAGGATCTAAAACAGCAATTTTATATCCCATCTCCTTAGCTGCCAATGCCATCATTCTTCCTAGCTGGCCGCCTCCAATAATACCGATTGTTTTTCCAGGTAAAATGATTCTCGTCATACTAGCTCACTACCTTCACGCACATCTTTTTCAATCGCTTCTCGTCTCAATTCTAATGCATCATGTATATCATCATGAAATGATCCAAGTATTTGTGCGGCAAGTAATCCAGCATTCGTTGAACCGGCTTTACCAATTGCAACAGTTGCAACTGGAACACCTCCTGGCATTTGGGCGATGGATAATAATGAATCTAAGCCGTTTAATGCTTTTGATTGAACTGGCACTCCAATTACAGGAAGATTTGTCTTCGCTGCAACCATTCCTGGTAAATGTGCTGCTCCACCAGCTCCAGCAATAATAACTTTCAATCCACGTTCACGAGCCGTCTCTGCATATTCAAACATATAATCCGGAGTCCGATGAGCGGATACAACTTTTTTCTCATACGGTATATTTAATTCATCTAAAATGTCACAAGCATATTTCATTGTTTCCCAGTCTGACGTACTTCCCATTATGACTCCAACTAGTGATTTCATATTAGAATCCCCCCGATTCAAATAAAAAAAGCCTGAAATAGAACAGTTTCTCTTTTACTATGAGAGAAAGCGCTCTACTCAGGCATACGTATCCCTTGTGAATAGAAAAATACCGAGTGACTTTCCCTCATAGTCTAACGAATAACGGTCGTTAGGTAGAGACTTGCAGGCCATATCCCCGCGATTATATGAGGTCTTATATTATTGTTTCTATGGCTATATTAACAATATTTCATAAACAATGTCAATAAATAATCGAATGTTTTTTTATTAGCAGTCAATAACGTTCGTGTTTTAGTTATATTCAAAAGAAGAATTGCAACTATATACAAGAAGAAAAGGGAATTAGAATATATATTTCTAGAGATCTATTTTATGTATTTATCGTTTAAATAGCACTTCAGTATGTTTTTAATCAAAATATATACACTCTTGTATTATTATAAAGATTTAATTTCTAAGGAGGATAACTGTTAAAGAAAGAACTTTGCTATTATCCTATTTATTTTTCTCTATTGCAGTAATTTCTGTAATTATTAAATATTTATTTATAGCATCTCATTATTTAAAATATATACTTATGATAGAAATAATGTGTCCTATTTTAAGTATTACTTTAGCGACATTAGGAAAATCAGGAACACAAAAAATCATTACTATTATTTTAAAGAGTCTCTACTTCATTCTTTTTTCGTCTGTAGCTTTATTAAATTTACGGATTATAGCATTCGGTAAATAAAAATAAACACAAAAAAACCTAAGTCAAAATAACTTAGGTTCTTGCTTGGCGACGTCCTACTCTCACAGGGACAAGGTCCCAACTACCATCGGCGCTAGAGAGCTTA
>NZ_JAKUHC010000019.1:0-70878 GCF_022664295.1 Bacillus cereus group sp. BfR-BA-01311 | reverse complement strand
AGCGTTCATCCTGAGCCAGGATCAAACTCTCCAATAAAGTTAGTTTGTCTAGCATCTAAAATAAAAATTGACGTTTCACGTTGTTTGTTTCGTTCAGTTTTCAAAGAACTACTTAGTCGCTCATTTGCGACTTCCTTATGTTAACATCTTCATTTTTCAATGTCAACTAAGTTTTTTAATTTCTTTTTTGTCGTTTTCTGCGTTTCCGCATCAGCGACGGTTATTAATATATCATGCAGTATATACAGGGTCAATACTTTTTATAAAAAAATTTCACATCCCGTTAAAAACTTAAAAACCGCTGTAAAAATCATTATAGCATCCATTCATTCTTGGCTCCCCTCCTATTCATTTCATATCTTACCTCTTTATCAATTTACACGAGAGTGAAAATTCTAAATTTTATGTTATATTATTAGTATAGGAGCGTGGTGAGAATGAGCATTAAGTATTCAAACAAAATCAATAAAATCCGGACCTTTGCATTAAGTTTAGTATTTATCGGCCTCTTCATTGCATACTTAGGTGTCTTTTTCCGCGAAAACATTATTATTATGACAACGTTTATGATGGTTGGCTTTTTAGCTGTTATCGCTAGCACTGTCGTTTACTTTTGGATTGGTATGTTATCTACTAAGACTATCCAAATTATTTGTCCAAGCTGTGATAAGCCAACCAAAATGCTCGGCCGTGTCGATGCATGTATGCACTGCAATCAACCTTTAACACTAGATCGAGATCTAGAAGGAAAAGAATTTGATGAAAAGTATAATAAGAAGAGTTATAAATCATAAGTATCAAGGGAAATACGAATTTGCAAAACTACAAACGTTTCAACTCATTAAAAAGTTGATTTCTTAAAAAATCAACTTTTTAATTGTTTTATTAAATTTATTACACCTATTTTTTCGAAATAACAGTAAACATCCCTGTCATATTAGGCGAATAATCTTTAAAATCATATTTTTCGTAGAATGATGTTTTACCTTGCGACGCAAACAAACCAATGAATGCTTTATCTGGAGCATTCCCATTTAAGTATTCTACTAAAGTATTCATTATTTTCTTTCCAATACCATTCTTTTGATACTCTGGATGAACCACTATATCTTGAATATAGAAATAGATAGCCCCATCACCAACAATTCTCCCCATACCGATGATTTGATTATTATCCTTGACTGTTATACAGTAAATCGAATTTTGAAGTGATATTTCCGCCACCTCAAAGTTCATATAGTTAGTCCATCCCACAGAATCACATAAATATTTATATTCTTCCAATGTTGGAATGTTATTTTTAATCTCATATTTCTTCAAAATGTCCCCTCCAAGAATTCATTTCCACCAATACAAAGTAAATTCGACAAACTTTTATCTAACCCTTCTTACTAACTTAGCACTGTAAATCCCGATTAACCTCACGCTAATCCTTATATAATAAAGAAAGAGGCTGACGTATAGCCGTCAGCCTCTTTCTTTATTATATATTACGCCTTATGACACTCTGGACAAACGCCATAAATTTCTAAGCGATGACTATTGATAACGAAGCCTGTCGTTTTCGCAGCTTCCTCTTCCAGCTTTTCCAAGCCTCCATAAGGAAAATCAACAATCTTACCACATTTTTCGCAAATCACATGATAATGTTGACTTGTAACATAATCAAATCTACTTGAAGCGTCTCCATAAGTTAATTCCTTTACAAGTCCAACCTCTTTAAACACACGTAAGTTATTATAGACAGTTGCAACACTCATATTTGGAAACTTACCTTCTAATGCTTTATAAATATCATCCGCTGTTGGGTGCGTCATTGATTCCACAAGGTACTCTAAAATAGCATGACGCTGTGGAGTAATGCGTACACCCGTATTTTTCAGCATTTCTAGCGCTTCTTTTAATTCTTCTTTGACCACCGTCATGCACCCCGATTCTATACGGATTATTATTTTATAATTCTTATAAAGAGTGTACTCCTTTTCTTATAAATCGTCAATATTTCTACTATAAGTATGTAGTTTATTTTTATATTCAGGACTTGTTTTTATGTATCTTTCCCTTTTTTCTTCATATATTCCATAGAAAAAAGTGCGACATAATCGCACTTGGAATACTATCATCTGAGGAGGTATGCCCTACACTTCCACTTTATGTAAGGCAGTAAAATATGTATAGACACTTGCCTTGTTTCTGCATATTTTATCTCCAATGTAGATTTATTTTATATAAGAAAGAACATCCTCAATATGTCCTTTCACTTTCACTTTACGCCACTCTTTTACAAGTTCACCGTCTTTATTAATAAGGAATGTAGAACGCTCGATTCCCATATACTCTTTCCCAAAGTTCTTTTTTAACTTCCAAACATCGTATAACTCTGCTACTTTATGATCTTCATCTACTAAAAGTGTAAATGGCAATTCATGTTTCTCAATGAATTTCAAATGTCTATTCGCTGAATCAGGACTTACTCCAAGAATAACCGTATCCTTCTCTTGAAATACTCCATACGCATCACGAAAATCACATGCTTCAGTTGTACATCCTGGCGTCATATCTTTCGGATAAAAATAGAGAACTACATTTTTACCGCGGAAATCAGCTAGGCGAACTTCTTCTCCGTTACTTCCCTCTAATGTGAATTCTGGTGCCATTTCTCCTACTGTAATCATAGTTATCACTCCTACTCTTTTCCTTTACTATAACAAATGCTTCCTTATTTTTCATTGTCTATTACAGACCTCATCACAAAAGCAAAAGGGAGTGTATATCCAATTAGCGCTTCTGCGATTGCAATCCATCGCCCAATTCCAATCGGAGATATGTCACCATATCCAACAGACAATAAAGTAACTGCGCTAAAATATAAACAAACTTCGACGAGTTGAAAAGAATGAGCGTTCAAACTTTCTCCGTCCTCTTTCAAAACTGCAAAACCCATTTCCTCTAATACAACGTAACTTAATCCAAATGCAATTAGTACTGTTGTATAGATTAAAAATAATGTGGCCAAATTATAGAGCGAAAAAAAACGCGTTGAATCTGAATAGGAACTCCATAATAATTGGACACTTTTCAAAATAGCGATTGCTGCAATTAATAGAATAAATCCCCATAACATGTCCTCCACCTCATTTTATATGTATGAGGTGGAGAACTGATTTATCCCTTAGAAACGAACAAGCTTCTATAATTAATTACCCGCGCCACGATACCTTTTTACCCCTTGGTTCCAGAGGGTAATTGCAATCGTAAAACAGATAACACCAACAATTGGCGTCGCAAATGCATAACTATTCCATTCTGTTTTTCTTAAAAAGTATGCCGCTGGATATACTCCAACAAACGCAAACGGTAAAACAAACGTTAAAATGAAACGAATTACACGATTATAAATATTAACAGGATAGCGCCCGTAATTACCTATGTTATACATAAGAGGCATAATTGAACTTTTCGCATCCGACCAAAAACCAAGGCTCGCCAGCGTAACAAATATCCCTCCATATACAAGTGCTCCTCCTCCTACCATCAATATAAATAAGAAGAAATCATACCAGTAAAAAGATAATTGTAACTCCACAGCTGCATATCCCATTACAACAATCCCTGTAATAGCTCCAATTAAAGATTCAAGTTCCATTCTTTCTAATATAATTTGAAATAGGCTATGGATCGGCCGCGTTAATACACGATCCATCTCCCCTTTAATAATGTATCGATCATTAAAATCCCATATATTAAAGAAAGCTGAAAAGATGGCAAATGGTACTAAAAAGAAACCATAAATAAAGATTACTTCTTCTCGACTCCATCCCTTCAATGCTTGTGTATGCCCAAATACAACGAGAATAAATATTAAATTAACTGCTTGAAGCGATAAATCAGAAAGTAAACCAACGATAAAATCGCCTCGATACTCCAATTTTGTTTTTATATATTGACTTGCATATTGTAAAAATAAGTTTATATATAGCATCTCATCATCCCCCTTGTACAATTAGACGTTTTCTCGCCGTTCTCCACATGAGTACAATTGGAATAATAAGTACAATCGCCCAAATCACTTGAAATACTAAAGCCTCATACAACTTACTCCCCTGTATACCTTCAGAAAAAATCATACTTGGAATATAACTAATAGCCTGAAACGGTAAAAACATCATTGCTTTTTGGGCCCATAGCGGATAAAAACTAATTGGTAATAATAGACCTGAAAATAAATCAATAACAACGCGTTTTGCATACATAATCCCACTATTATTAAATAGGAAAAACGTAAGCATTCCCGTCATTAAATTAATTTGTGTATTAATAATAAAACTAAATATTAAAGATAAGAAGAAATATAACCAAGTTTGAAAATTTGTTGTAATTTGCAACGAAAATAATAACGTAACGATAACCATGCCTGGAATGGAAAAGAAGGCAAAACGGAATATTCCCTCGCCAAGACCTTGCATAACTTTCATTCCCAAATAGTTATACGGACGAATTAATTCTACAGCCACACGTCCTTCTTGGATCTCCATCGCAATTTCCCTATCTATATTATTAAAATAGAAGGCACGTGCCATCCACGCGATTGCGATATACGTGGTCATTTGCGAAATAGATAAACTTTCAATATTCTCTTTTCCGCTATAAATTGCTTGCCATAAAAAATAGTAAGCACCGATATTAATCGTATAAATTAAAATCCCGCTATAGTAATTTGTACGATACGCAAGCATCATTAAAAAGCGAATTCGAATCATTTCAATATACTTACCCATGCGTAATACCCTCTTCATAAATGTTACGAATAATTTCCTCTGTAGACACTTCGTTAATTTTTAAATCTTTAATTTGAAAGGCTTGTACTACTTTAGAAATAAGCATTGAAATAATAACTTCTTCATTCGGAATTTTTGCAACCCATGCATTTTCCTCGTTTGCTTTCGACCAAACGACATGATTATCTGGCATAACCATTGATAAAGCCTGATAGGAAACTGGTGCAACAAACTGAAAGTGAATTTCCTTCTCCGCTCCCCACTGCGTACGAAGATTATTTAAAGAACCGTCATACATAATATTTCCTTCATCCAGCATGATAACGCGCTCACATAAAGCTTCAATATCAGTAATATCGTGTGTTGTTAATAAAATTGTTGTTTTATAACGTTCATTCATTTCTTTTAAAAATTCACGTATTTTCAATTTCACAAGTACATCTAACCCAATTGTTGGCTCATCTAAAAATAATAACGGTGGATTATGAATTAAGGCTGCCGCTAATTCACAACGCATCCTTTGACCAAGAGATAATTTTCGAACTGGTTTATCTAATAAGGGCCCTATATCTAACGTTTCAATTACGTGCTCCATATGCTCCTTATACTGAGCGTCTGATACACCATACACTTTCTTTAATAAACGAAACGATTCTTGTACTGCAATATCCCACCAAAGTTGCGAACGCTGTCCAAAAACAACACCAATTGTTCTTACAAATTCTTCTCTTTGTTTATGTGGGTTCATTCCATTTACTGTGATTTGCCCTGATGTCGGAGTTAAAATCCCCGTAAGCATTTTAATTGTTGTTGATTTACCAGCACCGTTCTCACCGATATAACCAACCATTTCACCTTGCTTTACAGTAAAAGATACATCATTTACTGCTGGTACTATTTTATAATTACGATTTAATAAATCGCGAAATGCACCCTTTAAGCCCGGACGACTTGAATAGGCTGTAAACTCTTTACGTAACCCTTGTACCTCAATTACCGATTTCATAATCGGACCCCCCTCCTAAATGTCACAACGAATAGTTTACCCAACTGCCTTCGCTATCACAAACAATACGTCTTTTCGAAAAACATGTTAGAATAATACATAGATTTTTGTAAGGAGATGAATTGTAGTGAATTTCACAAAGTCAGAAGCATTACATAAAGAAGCTTTAGAGCATATCGTTGGCGGTGTTAACAGTCCTTCTCGTTCTTTTAAAGCAGTTGGCGGCGGCGCTCCTGTTGCTATGGAACGTGGGAAAGGCGCTTATTTCTGGGATGTAGACGGAAATAAATATATCGATTATTTAGCAGCATACGGTCCTATTATTACTGGACATGCTCATCCGCATATAACAAAAGCAATTACAACAGCTGCTGAAAATGGGGTACTTTATGGAACACCAACAGCGCTAGAGGTAAAATTCGCAAAAATGTTAAAAGAAGCAATGCCTGCATTAGATAAAGTCCGTTTCGTAAACTCTGGTACAGAAGCAGTGATGACAACGATTCGTGTTGCTCGTGCTTATACAGGTCGCACAAAAATCATGAAATTTGCTGGTTGTTACCACGGTCATTCTGATTTAGTACTTGTGGCAGCTGGATCTGGCCCTTCTACTTTAGGAACTCCTGACTCAGCTGGCGTACCACAAAGTATCGCACAAGAAGTTATTACCGTTCCATTTAACAATGTAGAAACTTTAAAAGAAGCTTTAGATAAATGGGGTCATGAAGTAGCAGCTATCCTTGTAGAACCGATCGTTGGAAACTTCGGTATTGTAGAGCCTAAACCTGGATTCCTTGAAAAAGTGAATGAACTTGTTCACGAAGCTGGCGCACTAGTAATTTATGATGAAGTTATTACTGCTTTCCGCTTTATGTACGGCGGTGCTCAAGACTTACTTGGTGTTACACCTGACTTAACAGCGCTTGGTAAAGTTATTGGCGGCGGCTTACCAATCGGTGCTTACGGTGGTAAGAAAGAAATTATGGAACAAGTTGCTCCGCTTGGACCTGCATACCAAGCTGGTACAATGGCAGGAAACCCTGCTTCTATGGCATCAGGTATCGCTTGTCTAGAAGTACTTCAACAAGAAGGGCTTTATGAGAAATTAGATGAACTTGGTGCAATGCTTGAAAAAGGAATTTTAGAGCAAGCAGCGAAACATAATATCGACATTACATTAAATCGTCTAAAAGGGGCTTTAACTGTATACTTCACAACTAATACAATTGAAGATTACGATGCCGCACAAGATACAGACGGTGAAATGTTCGGTAAATTCTTCAAGCTTATGCTTCAAGAAGGAGTTAACTTAGCACCTTCTAAATACGAGGCATGGTTCTTAACTACAGAACATACAAAAGAAGATATTGAATATACAATCGAAGCTGTCGGCAGAGCATTTGCTGCCCTAGCAGACAATAAATAATCCCGTCATTAAAAGGAAAAAAGAAAGCTCACCTTTCTTTTTTCCTTTTTTCTATTTCATAAATTACGTATTAATAGTATAATTATTCATAATTATCTGTTTTATATTCTTTTACAGCATTACTATCTCTGTGTACAAGGTGATTTGCGCCTTAAATAGTAAGATTATTCTAACTTTTACAAAAGGGGGGATTGACGGATGCTCAATAAAAAAAATACATGGACACCGTCTTTATTTCGAGATTATAGAAATGCAGAACATGATGCGTGTGGAATCGTTTCCGTTATGGAGAAACGAAAAATTGCTACAAAAGAAAACATTGACCTTTGCATACAATCACTCGTCAAAATGAATCATAGAGCTGGTTTCATTAATGGCGAGGGCGATGGCATCGGCATTCACATTGATATACCAAAAACACTTTGGAATGAAAAACTAAAAAGTAGCGGATATAATCCAACGATTGTGGATCATCCCCACTTTATCGTTGGACATTTTTTTCTAAATAAAAAAGAAAACATTACTGCCTTAAAAGATTATATTCGTACGCAATTAAACAACAAAAACTTTACTATTATTTTCGAAAGTGACGATGCAACAAACTCAGATGCGCTCGGTCCACTTGGTAAACAAGAAGAACCTTTATTTTGGCAAGTTGCCCTTATCGCAGAAAACGAAATTATAAATATTGAGCAAACATTATTTTCTGTCACAATAAAAATAGAGGAAAATGAAGCAATTCATGTTGCTTCATTAAGTCATGATCATGTTGTATATAAAGTTCTAGGTGCTGGTGATACGCTTGTTGCCTACTATAATGATTTACAACATCCGCTTATCGCTTCAACTATGACATTAGGACATAATCGCTACTCTACTAATACATTATCTAATTTTTTTCGTGTACAACCATTTAGCATTCTCGGACATAATGGTGAAATTAACACAATTGCGAAATTACGCGATCAAGCTGAAATGATTGATGTACCACTTACTGCAGGAGGCAGTGACTCTCAAGATTTAAACCGCACCTTAGAAACCCTACTTGTTCAATACGGCTACAGCTTATTTGAAGCAATGGAAATTCTATTCCCACCAATTATTAATGAAATTAAACTTTATAAAACACCTTTACAAGATTTATATACGTATATACGTGAAGCATGGGGACATTTTGCACAAGGACCAGCTGGCATCATTTCCCGTTTTAAAGATGAAGCTGTTTTCAGCGTTGATTCCCTTGGATTACGCCCAGTATGGAAAGTAGAGACAGAGCGCTCTTATATTTTCTCTTCTGAACCTGGAGTTGTATCACCAACTAAATATGTAGCAGAACCAAAACCACTCGCTCCTGGAGAAAAAGTCGGATTAAAATGGAATGAACAAGATGAACTTGTTCTTTATGAATATGACAAATATCAAATCCAAGTATATAACCGTTTTAAAAAGCGAATTGATACTACCAATTACCATTTAAATTTATCTATCCCTGAAACGAAAAAAATCCAAGGGCTATGTGATTCTGTTCAAGTTGAAACGAAACAATACGTCGCTTTCGGATGGGACCGAGAACATATTCAACTTCTTGAACAGATGGCAACAAAAGGCGTTGAGCCAATACGCTCACTTGGGCATGACTCACCACTTGCCGCACTCGATACTGATAGACGAAATATCGCTGACTTTATTAAAGAAAGTGTAGCTGTTGTTACAAACCCTGCAATTGACCGTGACCGTGAAATTGAACACTTCTCTACACGTACTGTACTTGGAGAGCGTCCAAGTTTATTAAGCGGCGCAAAACGGCCATTTGTAGTTGAAATGCTTTCACCAATTATTTTAGAAGGCAGCGTGGCACAACCTATTGCAGAGGAATTACACACAATTACGTACGAACAACTCATAGAGCTATTTAAGACTCATAACTCTATCGCCACAATCTCTGCTACATTCAGCTCGTCAGAAACTCTGCAATGCGCATTAAGCCGCATTAGTTCTGAAGCGATAGCTGCTGTTAACAATGGCGCTTCCCTACTAGTATTAGATGACGCAAAAGCCCATCTAAATGAACGATTGTGGATTGATCCACATTTAGTTACTGCTAAAGTACATCAAGCATTAAGTGAAAATAAATTACGCCGCAATTGTTCTCTCGTTATACGTTCTGGTGCTCTTCGCTCCTTACATGACATTGTCACGCTATATGGATTAGGAGCAGATGGTATTAATCCATATTTATTATTCGCGACTGTAAATGATGGAACAAAAACACCAATTACGAATCTATATACTGCACTTAATAAAGGATTAGAAAAAGTCATTTCAACAATTGGAATTCATGAGTTACGTGGTTACGGACGTCTCTATTCATCTATTGGATTACATGAAGAAATCGCAAATATATTACAGATTACAAATTTCTTCGGTTCAAATGATTTAGCCTTTTCACTTGAATCACTTGTTGAAGATGCAAAAATACGAGCAGAGGATTATAACAATCCTAAAATTAGAATGCGAAAATCATTTCATATATTCCCGCGAATTTGGAAAGCAATCGGCGATGTTGCAAAAGGAAATTCTTATGATGATTACCGTGACAAGTTAAGTGAACTAGAAGAGAATAATCCAATCGCAATCAGACACCTTGTTCAAACGAAACAAACAAAACATGTCGTTCCAACTGAAGAAGTATCTATCGGCATCAAAAATCATAATTTACCATTTATTATTAGTTCTATGTCATTTGGTTCTCAAAACGAAATTGCCTTTCGCGCATATGCAGAAGCAGCCGATCAGCTAAATATGATTAGCTTGAACGGTGAAGGCGGCGAAATTAAAGATATGATTGGAAAATATCCACATACACGTGGACAACAAGTAGCATCTGGGCGATTTGGAGTAAATGCCGAACTACTAAACTCATCAAACTTAATTGAAATCAAAATCGGTCAAGGCGCAAAGCCTGGGGAAGGTGGGCATTTACCTGGTTCAAAAGTGACAGCCAAAATCGCTGAAGCACGTAATGCGACAATCGGCTCAGATTTAATTTCGCCTTCTAATAACCATGATATTTATTCAATTGAAGATTTAGCTCAAATGATTACAGAAATTAAAACAGCTAATCAACTTGCCAAAGTAGCCGTGAAAGTCCCTGTTGTTCCTAATATCGGAACAATTGCTGTCGGTATCGCCAAAGCTGGCGCTGATTTTATTAACATTAGCGGATTCGATGGCGGAACAGGTGCTGCACGTATTCACGCATTGCAGCATGTAGGTCTCCCTGTAGAAATTGGTGTTAAAGCCGCTCACAACGCTTTATTAGAAGCAAGCATGAGACATAAAGTAGAGATTTGGGCAGATGGTGGTATTCGAAGTGTAAATGATGCCTTGAAAATCATGCTCCTCGGAGCAAACCGTATTGGATTTGGCACACTATCAATGATTGCAATCGGCTGTACTACTTGCCGTGGGTGCCATCTAGATACTTGCCATGTTGGAATTGCGACACAAATCGAGTCTGAAGCACAAGCAAAAGAACATGGGTTACGCCGCTTCGTCCCACGCGAATTAGAAAGCGCAGTTGCTGGCCTGCTAAATTTATTCACCTCTTTCGGTGTAGAACTAAAACGATTAACAGGACAGCTTGGTTATACAAATTTACAAGCAATTGTTGGGCGTTCTGATTTATTAGAGCAAGTTCGAGGCGAAAATTTATTAAACTTACGTAATTTACTACAAATAATAGAACATCCATCTGTTACAACAACAGAAGGCGTACCGGAAAAACAATTTAAGACAGTTCATTCCGCTGACTCAAAAGAATTGGTAGGCGTTGGTGTAGAGCAACGCGTTATGGGTGGTCTAGAATCATGTTATCGCGTTCGCAGTAAACTATATGAAGCTACTCAACTTGAACCACTTACATTAAAGTATACGAATGGTTCTATTCCCGGAAATGGGTTAGGTGCTTACAATAGTGAAAATTTATTTATACACGTAAATGGCGGCGCACAAGATGGCATTGGTAAAACTTCCTTTGGTGGTGGGATTTATATAACGAAATCAAAAGGAAAAGACGGAGTATATTATAACGGTTCTGTCGGAAAAGGATTTGGATATGGTGCACAAAAAGGGGCACTATACGTACAAGGGAACGCTGATGCTCGCGCTGGCATTCGCCTTTCTGGGGCAGACATGATAATTGGAGGTAGAATAACAAAACCACTCCGTGAAAAAGAGCAAGGAAATATAGGTGCATACTCCAATATTAAAGGTTTTGCTTTTGAATATATGACAAACGGGCGAGCGCTTGTTTTAGGTGACCCTGGTCCATGGATTTGCGCTGGCATGACTGGCGGTGTTGTTTATTTGCGTCGTGATTCAAACTTAGGCTTAACAGAACAGGCCTTAAAAAGAAGAATCGCAAAAGGCGCAAATGTTACATTACAACCAATTAGTAAAAATGGTTTGAAAGATGTAACTGAATTATTGCTAGACTATATTCGTGTACTAAACGAGCACGAGCAATATGAGGAAGTTGCTTTGTTAACACCCTTATTAGATGATATACAGAACAAGTTTTTTGAGATTATCCCGAAAAAAGAACAGGCAGATCCATCTATCTCAACAGAGTAAAAAGAGTAATTTTCATTATTAAGAAAAAATTGACGAAGTACGCTTCTCATAGTAATCTATAGTAACAATTTGAGACCTGCTGAAATTCAGCAGGTTTTTTTACTAAAAACTGATGTTTAAAAGGAATTAGGAAAAATTATAAAGTGAAACTTTAATTAGCCTACAACAATCGGACGTTTACCGGCATCCAGCTTCTGAATTTTGAGGCGTGAATCTTACTACTCACAATTAGCGGGATAAAATGAACACTAATTTCTTTTAACGTCACTAAAATATCACTTGCTAACATATTGTAATGAATGTATAGTATCATGTTGTACATTCATTATGACAAGAGAAAGGATCTTATTAAGGGTATGAAACTTGGTGCTCGCATTTTAAAAACGGGTATTGCCATCACGTTAGCTTTATTTGCTTGTATTTTACTTCAATTACCGAGTCCGGTATTTGCGGGAATTTCAGCTATCTTTGCTGTTCAACCGTCTGTATACCGTTCTTATTTAACAGCACTTGAACAAATTCAAGCAAATGTAATTGGTGCGATATTTGCTATCGCATTTGCTACTGCTTTTGGACATAATCCTTTTATTATTGGATTAACATGTATATTAGTAATTGCTCTTACATTACAATTACGATTAGAAAACACAATATCAATTGCTTTAGTAACAGTTATCGCCATTATGGAGTATCAAGGCGAAGATTTCTTTAGTTTTGCCTTACTTCGATTTGCGACGATTATGATTGGTATTATTGCGGCTTCACTTGTAAATTTAGTATTTATGCCGCCAAAATATGAAACAAAACTTTATCATCGTATCGTTGATAATACAGAAGAAATTGTAAAATGGATTCGAATGAATAGCAGGCAGGCTTCTGATTTTACAACGCTAAAAACTGATATTGATCGTATGAAAGAAAAAATGATCAAACTAAACCATTACTATTTGCTGTATAAAGAAGAAAGAAGCTACACGAAAAAAGTAAAGTTCGCAAAAATTCGTAAGCTCGTTTTATTCAGACAAATGTTAGCGACAACAAGCCGTGCTTTAAGTACGTTAAAATCATTACACCGTACTGAAAATGAACTGCGCTATATGCCGGAAGAATTTCAGGAATCTATCCAAAACGAACTTGACTCATTAACGCATTATCATGAACAAGTTTTATTAAAATTTATTGGTAAAGCAAAAAAACAACAATCAGTCGAAATGCTTGATGAAGTTGAAACAGGTAAACAAGAATTAATTGATATCTTTATGGAATATCAAAATAAAGACGATGAAGAAGCATATAAAACATGGTTACATCTCTTCCCTCTTATTTCTTCCATCATTAACTATAGTGAAGAAGTAGAGCATTTAGATTTGCTTGTAGATAGCTTCTACACATACCATAAACCAGAAAAAGAACTCCAAATCGATGATAAAAAAGAAGACGAATAAAAAAACAGCTCCTTTTATGCTAAAGGAGCTGTTTCTGTTATATGTTGAAGTTGATATAAATTGTAATAAAATCCTCTTTTTTGCATTAACTCTTCATGAGAACCAGTCTCTTTAATCTCACCGTCTTCAATGTAAATAATCGTATCAACATGCGTAATCGTCGCTAATCGATGTGCAATTATAATCGTTGTCCGGTCAGCAGCTAACGTCTGAAGCGCCTCTTGAATATACCTTTCATTTTCTAAATCTAATGCTGAAGTTGCTTCATCTAATATAAGTACCGAAGGATTCTTTAGAAACACTCGTGCAATTGCCACGCGTTGTCTTTGCCCGCCCGATAGCTTCACACCACGTTCTCCAACGACAGTATTATAACCATCTGGTAAGTCTATAATAAAATCATGAATTTGCGCAGCTTTGGCAGCTGCAATCACTTCTTTCTCTGTAGCTTTCGGATTTCCATATAAAATATTAGCTCCAATTGTATCGCTAAACAATAAATTATCTTGCAGTACAATTCCAATATGGCTACGCAAATTTCTCATATTATACTTTCTTACATCTATGCCATCTACATAAACCGCGCCTTCAGAAACATCATAGAAACGCGGGATCAAACTAGCAAGAGATGACTTTCCTCCCCCACTTGCTCCTACAAGCGCTACTTTCTCTCCAGGCTGCATAGTTAATGACAAGTTGTGTAATATCTCTTTTTCATCTACATTATAACGAAAAGAAACATTGTCAAATACAATTTCTCCATTTAATTTTTTCGTTTGTACCGCATTTGGCACATTAACAATATCGTATTTTTCATCTAACAGTTCAAACACACGGTCCATCGATGCAAAAGATTGTGTTAATGTTGTAGATGAATTAACAAGGCGGCGAAGCGGACTATATAAACTATCCATATATCCAACAAAAGCTACCATCGTTCCTAGCGTTAACTGTCCTTGAATTACTTCATATGCTGCAAAACCAATCACAAGTAACGGACCTAAATCGGTTAACGTATTTACTGCCGAAAATGTTCTTGCCGTCCAACTTGTATGGGTTAATGCTTTCGTTAAAAATTCATTATTTCTTTTTTCAAACTGCTTCCCCTCGTACTCTTCTAACGCAAAGCTACGTGTCACTTGCATTCCTTGAATACGTTCATGCAAATACCCTTGCATCGTCGCTAACGCTTGTGAACGCTCTTTCGTCAATTTCCGAAGACGTCCGAAAAAATATTTCACAGCAATTACATAAATAGGTAAAATCAATAACGCAACAAATGTTAATTTTATATTCATAGAAAACATAACAATGATAGCAATAGCAATTGTTGCAGTATCTAACCAGACGTTCATCAAACCAGTAATTACAAAATCTTTCGTTTGTTCTACATCATGGATGACACGCGAAATAATCTCCCCTGTTTTTGTATTGGAGTAATAACGTAAACTTAACTTTTGTAAGTGACCGAAAATATGCTTCCGCAAATCATACAGTATTGTATTTGCGATACGTTGGGCGAAATATTGACGATAATATTCAATCGGTGGTCTTAATACCGCAAAAATAAAGAAAGCAATTCCAATCGCTGTTATTAATTGAGATGTTTTATCTTGAAGTGAGCCAGCGCCTTGAATTACATCATCGATAATATACTTTAATAACCACGGCATAATAAGTGGGATACCGAACTTAACTAGTCCAATAATAATTGTAATAGCAATAAGCCACCGATATGGTTTAACAAATTGTAAATATCTTTTTATGCCTTGCACATAATCCCCCCTCTAATAGGACAAACCTGCCGGGAAGCCCCCTGCAGGTTTGTTTTAATTTCTGTACATTAAATATCGTTCATACCACATATCTACGAAATCTGGTGCAAATGGACCTTTTCTTTGATGAATCCACTGTGTTAAATGTGCTACATTTCGTTTTAAAATTGTATCAATAACAGGTGGATACTGCATAATTTCACTATGTTTTTCATACTCATCTTCATCTAGAAGCGTATATGTCATATCTGGATATACTTTAATATCTAAATCATAATCAATATACTTTAATGCTTCAGGATCATACGCAAAAGGTGAGCTTAAATTACAATAATAATATACGCCATCTTCCCTAAGCATCCCAATCACATTAAACCAATAGTTGGCATGAAAATAGCAAATTGCTGGTTCACGAGTAATCCATGTTCGGCCATCCGATTCTGTAACTACTGTACGATCATTCGCTCCGATTACAAGACTCTGTGTCCCTTTTAAAATTGTTGTTTCTTCCCACATTCTATGAATGGAGCCATTATGTTTATAACTATGTATTTGTACTTTTTCTCCTTCTTTGGGAAATCCCATATATGCTCCCTTCTTTCAACTGCAAATGCCCTTTGAACGGCATTCACTTTTTTTCTATTATAACTTTTTTGTCGAAATTTTAAAACTAAAGGGATAAGACTCTATTTTTCAAACTGAATATGTAGGAGGTTTATCGTTGAATACTATGCCCCACCGCTTCTTAGGAGATAAAAGGATTGTACTGTATTATTTATAAGCGAGGACATGTAATAGAAAAAGCCCTTCTCTATTTCCATACAAAGAAGGACTTTTCACCTAAAGATAACAATATATCTTATCCTAAATTTGAAATCATTTTTTCAGTTGCAAAAGATTGAATTACACTATTCGTTTGCTCTTCAAATTTCTCATGTAACATCTTCAACGCTACTTCTGTTCTATATATTTCCTGGCGGATAAAATGCAGTTCTTTTTTATCGCACGTATCTTTTTCATTCATTTCAATTTGTTGATACTTCTCTAGATGTGCTTGTAACTTTAACAATTCATCCATCGTTTCTAATTGCTCCCCTACCAACTTATCAAAATCGTTCATTACTTACCCCCTTTTGGACTTATTCATCAGTTATTATTCCTAATTACATAATTCTAATTGTTAACTTCCTTCTCCTTTGACTACATTTGTTGACTTATTAGAAGTTATGTCGTTCGCTTTCTTTTCATTACAACGATCCACGCAAAAAGAAAACACTTCTCCCGAATTAGAGAAGTGTTTTTCTTTCATTACTGATTTGAGCTAGAAGATTGTGATTGTTTTGCAGCTGACTTAGCATTTTGTTTTTTCACAGCATGCACGTCTGTTTCAGTAGCAAATTCTGTACCATAACTAGCGTTTGCACTTTGTGCACCAGAAGCTTGTGCTTTCTTTGCTTCTGATTGTGCGTTTGCTTGTTTTACTGCTTGTACATTTGTTTCAGTAGCAAATTCTGTACCATAACTAGCATTTGTACTTTGAATGCTAGCACCAGAAGTTGCCTTGTTATAACCTTGTTGTTTTTTACTCATCTTTCTCACCTCCACAATCAATAATGTAACCAATTCACTTAGAAGCTATCCGTAATTTTCTTTTGAATAATTTCCGCATATATCTTTTGTTACTTATTCAAACTATAAGAAATGGAGGTGGAAATATGTATATAGGACGCGATATGACTGAACTAACGATGATTTCAAAAAATGAATGGAAAGAAGATGAATTAGCTTATTTTCATCACTCACTACAACAGGTTCTGCCTTATTTAAATGTAGAAGGGCAGAGTATTTACAAAGAAATTGTAGTAGAAATTGAATCAAGAGGCGGCTTACAAGAAGGTGAAGCTAGTTGGACTCATGGGACAAAAATTTCTTACGATTAAAAAAGTGTTCCCTAGATTGGGAACACTTTTTTATTTATTGCATTGTAATTTTCTCCACACAATTTTCATAAATAGTACGGTGTGATTTTGAGAAAGGTAATTGCTCAAATACCTCTTTCGATACAAATTTTAATGTATCTGTATCAACAATATTACCGGTTACTTTTCCGTAAAATACAAATATATCCCAAGTACGATGTGTAAACGTATGTTGTACATTCATTGCGTATTCATCAATAGAAACCTCGAGCTCAAATTTTTCTTTCATATAATCTATAAGCTGTTCCTTCTGATTTCGAATACCTTCTCCAAGTTCAGCATTAGGAAACTCCCACATGTTAGCTAACAAACCTGTACTTGGACGTTTATTAATAACGTAACGACCGTCTTCAGTTTGAAGTACGCCTGCAACAATAGGTACCATTTTAGGAGCTTTCGCTTTACTTTTTACTGGTAATTCTTTTTGAACACCTTCAGCATATCCTCTGCAATGCTCACGCACAGGACAAAGTAAGCACGATGGATTTTTAGGAATACAAATCAATGCACCTAATTCCATCAATCCTTGATTAAAATAAGATGGGTTTTCTACTGAAATAATTTCACGCACAATCTCTTCAAAAACTTTTCGAGTCTTTGGTTTTGCAATATCATCCCATACTGATAAAATACGAGATAATACACGCATAACATTTCCATCAACTGCCGGCTCTGGTATACCATATGCGATACTTAAAATAGCACCTTTTGTATATGGTCCTACTCCTTTTAACTTTTCAATTTTCTTTACATCACTTGGTACAACCCCGCCGTATACTTCTTTTACCTCTTTTACTGCCGCATGTAAATTACGTGCTCTAGAATAATATCCTAAACCTTCCCATGCTTTTAATACTTCTTCATCATCTGCGTTCGCTAACGCTTCAAGTGTAGGAAACTTCCCCATAAAATTTGCGTAATATGGTTTTACAGCTTCTACTCTTGTTTGCTGCAACATAATTTCAGAAACCCAAACACGGTATGGATCTTTATTCTTTCTCCACGGTAAGTCACGCTGTTCTTCTTCAAACCAACCAATTAAATCATTTTGAAACTGCTCTATATTAAAATTGTTTAGTATTTCAAGTGTCAAACTTGATCCCCCTCATTTTTTTGCATATAAGTACTATTATAAAGATTTTAGGAAAAAATTTAAGTAAGATGACATAGGAAATAGAAGGCAAAGGACTTGAGGTATCGAATAAAAAGAGTTACATTAATAAAAAACGGAGGTGGATTTCTATGGACACAGCCACTCACCTTGTTATGGGTATCACTTTAGGTAGCTTAGCAACATTAGATCCAGCCATAGCACAAAGTGATATTGGCCCCCAAGCTGTTATGCTTGCTACAATTGCTGGTTCCAACATTCCTGACATTGACACAGTTCTAAAATTGCGTAATAACGCTAAATATATAAGAAATCATCGTGGGATTACTCATTCTATTCCCGCGGTAATTCTTTGGTCATTCCTTATAAGTGGCATCTCTTTCGCCTTCTTTTCAGAAGCTCCATATCTTCATCTACTACTTTGGTCATTTATTGCCGTCTTTCTTCACGTCTTTGTAGATATTTTCAACGCCTATGGTACACAAGCATTACGACCTTTCACAAAAAAATGGGTCGCACTTGGCATAATTAATACATTCGATACCGTAATTTTCTTTATCCATATACTTGCAATTGCTTGCATGCTCGTCGGTTCTCATAAGGGATATACAGCTTTAGCGGCATATATATTAATGATTGTTTACTATATCGGACGGATTATGATGCACAGAAATATAAGAAGCGTTGTACACAAACGTTTCAAAAATGTCGAAAAGATTATCATTTCTCCTTCTTACCGATTTTATCATTACCATTTAGCAGTCGTTACGGCTGATTATTACTACGTTGCGAGATGGCACCGTGGTAACATCATGATATATGACAAGTTCGATCGGGTACCGTTCCCAGACAACAATATTATGCGAGCAGCTAAACAAGATGAAAACATCTCAGCCTTCCTATCTTTCTCTCCTGTATATCGCTGGGATATTTTTGATCATGACCATTATTATGAAGTACGATTCATTGATTTACGATATCGAAGTAAAGATTATTATCCATTTGTTGCAATCGTTCAGCTCGACCACAATTTAAATATTATTAATTCCTATACAGGATGGATCTTTAGTGAAGAAAAGCTTCGAAAAAAACTGGAATTACTTCCACATTAAAAAAAGCGACTTAAGTCGCTTTTTTTAATGTTTCAAATGATCTTCTTGATTAATTAAATGACTATACTTCGGATTATTTGTCCGCATTTCATGAAGGCGTACACCATGATTATTAATCCATGATCGTACCACTTGTTCCGTCATTTCATCGCCTTGATAACGACCTGATTTTGCATAAGTTGTTTGAAAATCTTCCCATAGTAACTCAACCCACGCACGAGCTTGTGCGTAAGAAAGCTTGTCATTCTTGTCTAATAATTCTTTCGTTAATGTTTCATAAATATCATTCATATTATAATCTCCTTTTACCTATTTATCCCTTCATTTCTAAAGGATAGTTTCTTCAATTTTGCACATTCTATAATTGATACTTCTTAAAAAGGTATCAACCGATAATGAGGAGGGCGTTCGCAATGGGTAAACAAGCCGAATTTTGGTCTGAGTCAAAAAACAACAGCAAAATCGACGGTCAACCGAAAGCGAAATCACGCTTCGCTTCGAAACGACCTAACGGCACAATTAACACGCACCCACAAGAACGTATGCGTGCTGCAAATCAGCAGGAAGAGTAGTACAAATTAAATTAACTTCCTACACGAGGTGATAAAGATGAGCTACCGTGATCGCTTAGATAGTCGTTCTGAATTATTTAACCATACGTGGACTCGTCCAAAACATGCGAAAGCGCAAGTTAACGGACAGACGCAACAAACCCAGTCTCTCATTATATTGGCAAATGAATGTAAAAAACGCCAATTTTAGAATCTCCTATCTCCTTTAACGCCTACCAAAGATGAAAACCAGAGAGATATGTGCTCTCTGGTTTTTATTTTTCTTGCAATAAGGAAATTGGTATGCCAATCTCTTCATTATCATTTTGCTTATATCCCCAAGCAAATACCCCATTGAAATACGTAATTTTAAATAATACACCAGGTTCTTCTACTAATTCATATGTTTCACCAATATGGAACTTGTTTATATCCGTCATATAAGCACGAGCCATTGCCATTTTTCTCATTAATACATCAAATTCATTGACAATCCCAAGCTGCTCAGCTTTTACTGCTTGCTCCTTCAAAGCGCCAATTTCTTCCCTTAGCTCATGCGGTGTCATTTCACTGTAGCGTTTTGGCATATTCATCTTATTCTCCTCATTCCTCTTCGCGTTTCATTTGCAAAAATATCTCGATTTCATCAATAGAGAATCCTTTTCGATATAACGCTTGTTTCATCTTGTTTTCAAATGTCCATCCATCATGCTTCTTATATTTCTCATAATATTTATTCCCATGATAGTGTAACGCTTCTTGTTGCTTTTCGTCATCTTTTTCGTCTTTCAATTCTTCCAAACAAATTTGAATTACTTCTCTAGAATATCCTTTTCGAACAAGCATCTCATCTAACTTTAGTTTCATTTGTAAAAAAGAATGTTTTTGATAAGATTTTTTCTTCTTCTCTATGAGAAACAAGGCATTCTCAATTTGCTTTTCCTTCGGATATTCTTGTAAACTATGTGTAATAATTAAATCCTGAACACCTTTATTTAATAACTCTCTTTTAATAACAGTTGGACCTTTTCGATTCACATTACTTTGCGTTCGCGTATATAAAACAGCATACTCTTTATCATTAATATATCGGTCATGTAATAATTTCGAAACGACTTCAGAGATGATGGCCTGTCCCACTTCTTTTTTTCGTAAAAAATCTTCTATTTCTTGTTTTGTTCTCATTTGATAGGATAAATAGGAGATTGCTTGTAAATATGCTTTTTGTACTTCTTCATTGTACAAAATATTCCCTAACTCGATTTCATCAATTTCTAAGCCCTTTTGTAATCCATGTTTTATTAAGATTACTTGATCCACACTAAATCCGTACTCTTCGCCTTGACCTTTATCAATATAAATATTAAATCGTTCTTTCGATCGTTTTTGTACTTCTATTTTTGTAATGACAGCCATACTCTCACCTCTCTATTATTTTAACATAGTCGAGGAACATTTTTTCTTTTCAAGAATATATATAATGAGGAGGAAATACTTGTGAAAATCGCAATTTCTGGTGGTACAGGCTTTATCGGTAAATCCCTTTCTACTTTTTTTATTCAAAAAGGATATACTGTTTACATTCTCACACGAAAAAAAACTACTGAAACTTCCGACCCTAACCTTCAGTATGTTCAATGGACACCAGATTTACAAACCTTCCCCCTCTCTTCTATTGATGTAGTTATTAATCTAGCCGGAGAGTCTATTAATAGTAGATGGACAAAGCAACAAAAGAAAGCCATTTTAAACAGTAGAATTCAAACAACAAAAGGACTCATTAAACAATTGCAGGGACTCCATACAAAGCCACACACATTTATTAACGCAAGTGCTATTGGATACTACGGAACATCTGAAATAGAGTCTTTTACAGAACAGCATGAGACTCCTGGAAATGACTTTTTAGCAAATACAGTATATTCATGGGAACAAGAAGCATCTAAAGCACGTTCTCTCGGAATACGAACAATCTACGCAAGATTTGGAGTCGTATTAGGTGCAAATGGAGGAGCTCTTCCAAAAATGCTACTTCCCTATCAATTCTATATCGGCGGCACCATTGGTTCTGGGAAACAATGGTTATCATGGATTCATATAGACGATGTCGTCCGTATGATGGATTTCATCATACACAAAAAAGAAATTGATGGTCCTCTTAATATGACAGCACCAACACCCATAAGAATGAAGGAATTTGGAGAAAACATTGCAACTATAATGAACAAGCCTCATTGGTTGCCTGTACCTTCATTTATCATTCAAACTTTATTAGGTGAAATGAGCATACTTGTACTAGAAGGGCAACGTGTATTACCCATTAAGGCAATTGAACATGGATACCAATACACATTTCCGGCAATAGACCATGCATTACAAAATATACTTTCGCATACAATGTAGTACTTCTAAAACACAATTTTACATGGGCTCTTTCAAAACTTTCATTTTCTAGGATCCGAAGCATTACCATACAAATAACCTTTCAGTTACTTTCCCTTAACTTCCATTAGCATTATAAAGTAACAGAAATGAGGTACCTATGAAAATATTGCTCAAACAAGCCATTGTATACCCTATTACATCTCAAAAGTTTCAAGGCGATGTACTCGTTACAGGAGAGCGAATTACCGAGGTCAAACCTTTTATTCAACCTACTCAAGATATGACCGTTATAGATGCACGAGCACTCCATCTCTTACCTGGCTTTATTGATGTCCATACTCACCTTGGTCTCTATGATGAAGGCACTGGTTGGGCTGGAAATGATGCCAATGAAACATCTGAAGTTTCAACACCACATATTCGTTCTTTAGATGGAATCCACCCTTTGGATATCGCCTTTCAAGACGCTGTACAAAACGGAATTACAACCGTTCACGTTATGCCTGGCAGTCAAAATATTATCGGGGGGACTACTTGTGTAATAAAAACAGCTGGAACTTGTATTGATCATATGATTATTCAAGAACCTGCTGGTTTAAAGATTGCCTTTGGAGAAAATCCTAAAAAAGTCCATAGTAATGGAACAAAAGAATCCATTACACGTATGGGGATTATGGGGTTACTTCGGGAATCATTCTATGAAGCACAACACTACGGGCACGAAGCTGATTTTCGAATGCTTCCTATTTTAAAAGCATTACGTCGTGAAATACCCGTACGTATCCACGCTCACCGAGCAGATGATATTAGTTCTGCGCTACGCTTTGCAACGGAATTCAACCTCGATCTACGTATTGAACATTGTACAGAAGGACACTTTCTTGTTGAAGAGCTTTCGAAACATAATTTGAAGGTTTCAGTTGGTCCCACTCTGACACGTCGTTCTAAAATCGAACTAAAAAACAAGACATGGGATACTTACCATATATTATCTAAAAATGGTGTGGAAGTTTCTATAACAACAGATCATCCTTATACACCCATTCAATATTTAAATATTTGTGCCGCTGTCGCAGTAAGAGAAGGATTAGACGAGAAAACAGCACTAGAAGGAATTACCATATTCCCAGCGCGAAATTTGCGTTTAGAGGATAGAATTGGAAGCATCGAGGTTGGAAAAGACGCCGATCTCGTGTTATGGACTCATCATCCTTTCCATTATTTAGCCAAGCCTGTACTAACTATGATTGATGGAAAAATAATTTACAAAAAAAATAAAAAAAACTAGTTTATTTTTTTGACTAGATAAAGTATTATACGATTATAAACTGAATGAAACCATAATCAATTTGTGTCGTGATTATCATTTTCAAATTGATGAATGGGGAAGGCAAATGGTGCGCCACCAGCGTTAGAAACTGGTTCTAGTGGGTTCGATTCCCACCCCGAAATTTTTTAAAGATTGATATAAAAATTTCGAGGGTGGGGTGTTTTTTCGTCATGCTACCCTCGTGTGAGGAGGAGTTAGTATGTTGAAAAAACGCGACTTACACGACAGCCACGTTCTATACGAGTTAATGGTGGATCCAGCTGTCTTCCCTTTTGTGCGTCAAAAGGCTTATTCTTATGAAGAATATTTATTCTTAACAAAACAAACGATTGAAGCTGAAGAGCGTGGTGAATTAATTTCACGCACAATTTTAGATGAATGGGGTAACCCTATCGGAACAATTACTTTATTTGATGTGCAAGAAAAAGCTGGATTTCTCGGGACATGGCTTGGCAAACCATATCATGGAAAAGGCTATAATAAATTGGCAAAAGATTCATTTTTTAGTGAACTTTTCTATGAATTAGATATTGAAACAATTTTCATGCGTATTCGTAAAATAAATATTCGTTCTATTAAAGCTGCAGAAAAACTGCAATATGTGAATCTAGCAAACGAAACAAGAAAAGCCGTATATGATGAAATTAACGCAAACGAAGAAGTATATAACTTATATGAAATTCCAAAAGATCAATACACACTTGCTACAATGCGAGATACAACCTTCCAAGATGCTCATCAATTAAAAGAAGCATAATCTAAATTTTCTGAAATGATAATCAATCATTAACATTTTCCATATGCGTATATCCCCTCATGTCTTTGGAAACGATAAATAGTAACTTTAAGACACGAGGTGATTTGTAATGGATAAAAAGAAACGTGATAAAGCAAAAAACACATTATCTAGTACACAAGAAGTTCTCTATCAACGCGAATTTCAAAAAGCAGATCGTGCAGCAGGATATCGCTCGAAAAGCATTTAAAGTGAAAATGAATAATTAGAAGTTTCCCCCCCTAATTATTCATTTTCATTACATAATTTTCTCGATTGATAGAAGTAAGCAAAAAAGCCCCTTATACTGAAGTGAACCCGAATAGTGGTACATGAAAAAAACACCTCCTGAATTCGCATACTAAGTATGCAAATTCAATGGAGGTGTTTTTCGTTTGAAGACAAGAGTTCATTACCCAGAAGAAACAAAGTGGAAAGTCATTAAAATGAAGAAAGAAGGTTATTCAAATCGTACAATTATGGAGAAACTCGGAATTAAAAATGTTTCCCAAATTAAGACATGGATGAAATGGTATCGTACAGATCAAACGTATCGTTTTCAACAACCTGTAGGAAAGCAATATTCTTATGGAAAAGGACCAAAAGAGCTCAGTGAATTAGAACAGCTACGCTTAGAAAATAAACATTTAAAAACCAAATTACTTGTATGGGGAAAGTATCTAGAAATCGAAAGGGGTTGAAACCAGAAACTGTAGTTACTTTATGGAACGACTTAAGAACAAAACTAACGGTAAAAGAATTTTGTAACGTATTAGAATTACCTCGGTCCACATTTTATCGTTGGTTACAACGAACGGAAGATCTAAAAGATGATATAGAAGAGAAAGTAAAGGATGTTTGTCTTAGGCATAAATTACGATATGGATATCGAAGAGTGACCGCTACTCTTCGAAAAATGGGACTGTGTGTCAATCATAAAAAAGTATTACGAATCATGAGACAAAATCACATTCTTTCAAAAGTACGTCGAAAGAAAAAGAAATATATCAATGGTACGGAACCAATGGTAGCCCCTCATCGATTGGAGCGCCAATTCGATGCATCCAGACCAAATGAAAAGTGGTTTACGGATGTAACTTATTTATTATTTGGAGAGCGTACCTTGTATTTATCAACGATTATGGATGCCTTTAATCGTGAAATTATTAGTTGTGTCATCAGCGAATCACAAACACTGACATTGGCGATGAAGACATTAAAACAAGCAATGAGAGGGCGAAAAGTAAAAGATGTACTTCTTCACTCGGATCAAGGAAGTATTTATACAGCAAAAGGATTTCAAGCGTACGCCAAAGAAAACGGCATGATCACCAGCATGTCCCGGAGAGGAAATTGCCATGATAATGCCGTCATGGAAAGCTTCTTTGGTCATTTGAAAAGTGAAGCTTTCTATTCACAAAAGATAACAAAAGTATCCAACACAACTGTGCGAAAGATTGTGCTAGAATACATTCATTACTACAATTGTGTGCGAATTCAAGAAAAATTAAACCACCTATCCCCTAAAGAATTTAGGGAACAAGTGGTTTAGGTGTTTTGATTGGTGTCCCGTTTTCGGGGGGCACTTCATACATAAGGGGCTTTTTTGCTGTGGACAACTTTATCCACAAAACCAACAGAATTGTTAGTAATTTTCAAAAACATTTAATATTTTTCTATATTAAAGCATATATCAGCTGTTTTAATTGTGGATATTTTTCTAAAAATTGTGGACAATGTGGATATAGTTGTTAATATTCCGACTTTACTGTTTAATGAAAGCGTAATCCTTTTGTGGATAACTGGCTGAATTTTCTTTGAAAATAATAAAGAACCCTCTTTACATATACAAAGAGGGTTTCATATTAAGTAAAAGATTGTGCAAGAGCAGGTGATTTAATAGGTATATGACGCGGTTCTGCATGATTTTCTGCCAAAATTGCATCTACAATATGACCAGCTGGCTCTGGAAGATAGATGCTTTTCATTGCTTCTTTCATTTGAAGAAGCTTCACATCATCTTGTAATAATGCCTCTGTTTTTGCAAAAACCTCACTATCATCGCGAATGACAACTGCTGCTCCCTTTCTTTCAAAGTACATCGCATTTTCATTTTCTTGTCCTGGAACAGGCTTATATAAAATGACAGGTACTTGCAACGCTGCTGCTTCACTTAATGTTATTCCGCCTGGCTTCGTAATCATACAAGAAGTAACACGGAATAATTCATCAATATTTTCAACATACCCAAACACTTTTAATGCATCGGAATTTTGCTTCTGTAAACTTAATAAATCCTGTTTTAAAGCTTCATTTTTCCCACAAACGACAACTACTTGTAAATTAGGCACTGACATAAATGATTGGCATAGTTCTTTTACATTTCCTAATACCCCATGAGCACCTGCTACAATTAGTAAAATCTTTTTATTCTTACATAACTGATATTTAGTATATATGATTTCTGGATTTACCTTTAACTCAAAACTACTCCGAATTGGAATTCCTGTTTCAACAATTTGTTCCGCAGGTACACCGATATCAACCATCAATTCTTTCACATGATCCGTTGCAACAAAATAACGATCTACTTCTCGATGAATCCATATTTTGTGCACGCAAAAATCCGTTAATACGTTATAGACAGGAATTGAAATACCTGTTTGTTTCTTCAATTCTGGTACAGCGATAATTGGAAATGTATTAATTACAATATCTGGTTTCTCCACCTGTAATAGTGTTTTCAAACGTTTTCTTCCAAAGTTCGCATACCAAGATGCTATTTTCTTATCATAAATTTTTTCTACCCCGTAATAAAACAAACGATATAATTCTTTTCCTATTGTATAACTTTTTAAATATAGATATTTTGTAATGTCAGTTATAAATGGATGTGATTCTCCAAACAAGTCGCATACAATAACATCTTCAATTCCTTTTTGGCGAAATGTTTGTTCTAATGTTTTTGCTACTTGCACATGACCATTACCGTAATGTGCAGTTAATATTAAAACCTTGGGGTTTTTTATCAAACAAATCCACTCCTAGCTTTTTGTTTCTCCATATTGCATATACGACAATAGGAAAAACATTTTCCTTAAAAATTACATAAACAGATTCTAATAATTCCCTTTCAGCTATGTACCTGTCGTGGATATGCAAAGCATATAAGATTGACCCCTTAATCCTATCTGTGCTCATATCTTTACATTATACTTTCCTATAAGAGCTTTCGCAATAACTTACAAATGTTCTCTATTCCATGATACTCACTCTTTTACTTCTTAATTCTTTTTACTATTTTGATTTCCCTTTACAATTATGTAAATTTCTCCATTTATTCCGTACAAAATTATGGATATTCTACTTTCAGTATACTCTTTTATCAATATATACTCTAGATTTTATTGTAAAGAAAGCAAAAAGCCTAATCCAATATTTGGATTAGACCGCTTGTAAAATATATTTAGCATGTTCTACATTTTTCTCAGTAGGTGGTTCTACATTTGCGAGTGGATACTTGTGTCCAAGCGCCTCCCATTTATATACACCAAGCTTATGATATGGTAACACTTCAACTTTTTGAACATTAGACAGACTTTGAATAAAGCTAGATAGTTTTTGTAGATCCTCTTCATTATCCGTAACACCAGGAACTAATACGTGTCGTACCCAAATCGGTTTATTCTTATCCGATAAATAACGAGCAAATTGTAAAATATGTTCATTTGGTTTCCCTGTTAATTTACGATGCTTTTTGGAATCGATATGTTTCAGATCCAATAAAACTAAATCTGTATAATCCATTAAAATATCTAGCTTATTTTGGAATTCTGGTTCCTCAGAATAACAACCACCAGAAGAATCGATTGTTGTATGGATACCAGCCGCTTTACACTTTTTAAACAACTCAATTAAAAAGTCTAGCTGTAATAATGGCTCTCCACCGCTAACTGTTATACCGCCTCCGGAAGCTTCAATAAATGGAAGGTAACATGTCACATCCTGCATCACTTCTTCAACTGTTATTTCTTTACCTTTACCGATTTCCCACGTATCAGCATTATGACAATATTGACAACGTAATAAACACCCTTGTGTAAATATGACATAACGAATCCCCGGGCCATCAACAGTACCACAAGACTCTACAGAATGTATTCTTCCTTTTACCATGTTACTTCCTCCTTTATTGAAACAGCCTCCCTTCGCTATATATTAAGAGCGAAGGGAAACCTTTTTTCATTTACATGCTTTCATGCATTGTACGGTTAATTACATCAATTTGTTGTTCACGAGTTAATTTAATAAAGTTTACAGCATAACCAGATACACGAATTGTTAATTGTGGATACTTCTCAGGATGTTCCATTGCATCCATTAATGTTTCACGGTTAAATACGTTAATATTTAAGTGGTGCCCTTCTTTTACTGCATAGCCATCAAGCATTGATACTAAGTTACGTACTTGTACATCATCTTCTTTACCAAGTGCTTTCGGAATAATAGAGAATGTATTAGAAATACCATCTTGTGCATCTTCATATGGTAATTTAGCCACAGATAATAATGAAGCTAATGCACCTTTTGTATCGCGTCCATGCATTGGGTTCGCACCTGGTGCAAATGGTTCTCCAGTACGGCGGCCATCTGGAGTATTACCAGTTTTCTTACCGTAAACAACGTTAGATGTGATTGTTAAGATTGACATTGTATGAACAGAGTTTCTGTATGTTTTATGTTTACGAAGTTTATTCATAAATGTTTTTACAAGATTTACAGCAATCTCATCTACACGATCATCATTGTTACCGTATTTAGGGAAATCTCCTTCAATCTCGAAGTCAACTGCAATACCATTTTCATCACGAATTGGTTTTACTTTTGCGTATTTAATTGCACTTAATGAATCTGCTACTACAGATAGACCAGCGATACCTGTTGCCATTGTACGAAGAACGTTTGTATCATGAAGTGCCATTTCAATACGTTCATAGCTATATTTATCATGCATGTAATGGATAACATTTAATGTGTTTAAATATAGACCCGCTAACCATTCCATTGTCATATCAAACTTATGCATAACTTCTTCATAATTTAATACTTCAGAAGTAATTGGTGCGTACTCAGGACCAACTTGTGCTTTTGACTTTTCATCTTTGCCACCGTTAATCGCATATAATAATGCTTTCGCTAAGTTTGCACGAGCTCCGAAGAACTGCATTTGTTTACCGATTCTCATTGCAGATACGCAACATGCAATACCGTAATCATCGCCGTATTCAGGACGCATAATGTCATCATTCTCATATTGAATTGCTGATGTTTTAATAGACATTTTCGCACAGTAGTTTTTAAAGTTCTCTGGTAATTGTTTAGACCAAAGAACAGTTAAGTTTGGTTCTGGAGCTGGTCCTAAATTATCTAATGTATGCAAGAAACGGAATGAGTTCTTTGTTACTAATGGACGACCATCTAATGCCATACCACCGATAGATTCAGTTACCCAAGTTGGGTCACCAGAGAATAATTCATTATAATCAGGTGTTCTTGCGAATTTCACAAGACGTAATTTCATAATGAAGTGATCGACAATTTCTTGTACTTCTTCTTCTGTTAAAGTACCATTTGCTAAATCTCTTTCAATGTAAATATCTAAGAATGTAGAAGTACGTCCAAGACTCATTGCAGCTCCGTTTTGTTCTTTAATCGCTGCAAGGTATGCGAAGTATAACCATTGGAATGCTTCTTGTGCATTTGTTGCTGGCTTAGAAATATCGAAGCCATGAGAAGCAGCCATTTCTTTTAACTCTTGAAGTGCACGCATTTGCTCAGATAACTCTTCGCGTAAACGCATCGTATCTTCGCTCATTACACCACCAGTTAAATTCAAATCAGCTTTTTTCGCTTCAATTAAATGATCAATACCATATAACGCTACTCGGCGATAGTCACCGATAATACGTCCACGTCCGTATGCATCTGGAAGACCAGTAATAACACCTGATTTACGTGCATTTCTCATTTCTGGTGTGTATGCATCAAATACACCTTGGTTATGAGTTTTTCTCCACTCTCTAAAAATACGACTAAGTTCTTTATCCATTTCGTATCCATAAGATTCACAAGCTTGTTCTGCCATACGAATACCACCATATGGTTGTAAAGAACGTTTAAATGGTTTATCAGTTTGGAAACCGACTACTTTTTCAATATCTTTATTTAAGTATCCTGGGTCATGTGATGTAATAGAAGAAACAATTTTTGTATCCATATCAAGAACGCCACCGTTTTCACGTTCTTTCGTTGTTAAATCCATTACTTGATCCCAAAGTTGTTTCGTTGCTTCAGTTGCTTCTGCTAAGAAAGATTCGTCCCCTTCGAAAACGTTTACATTATTTAAAATGAAATCGCGAACATCAATCTCTGCTTTCCATTTTTCACCTTTAAAGTTTTCCCATGCGTTTTTAACATTTTCTAATACTTGAGTCATCCTAATCTCCTCCATTTTTGATTAGTACAGGACTAAGATTTTTTATATAACAGCTTACACACTTAGAATACTACTTTTTTACGAAAGTGAACGAAATAGTTGTGACATGTTTGTGAAATATTGAGCAAACTACTATATATATAGTGTTAACTTCATTTAAAAGTCTTTAAAATTAACCCTTTCCTTAATTGTATTTTTTTGGTATCCTTATATACGAGTCCTATTTTGTAATATAAGAACAATACCCATTGTAGAGCTGTAATACTCTTATCTCCTAATCTGTTATAGTTTTTATAACAGAACAAAAAAGTGTACACATGTTGTACACTTTTTTTGTTACTTCTATAAAACATCTCTTTTTCTATTGCCATCATAGAATCCGCCACGATTGTCTGTTAATGCAATTATTTGATCTAGTCCTTCTATATGATCACCTATAATTCGAAGTACAGCTGGTGGATGACCTATTTTAGCAAAATGTTCACTGGGACGAATACGGTTCATCTTATCGACCTCAACACGACTTACACATGCAACTTCAAATCCTGAAAGAATAGCTTTCACTTGGGCTACACACGGCGCCAGTAAAGATCTATACCCAATTTCTTTCAAACACTTACGGCTAAACGCATTCGGTACAGCGATAAGAGAGCCTACGCCTAGATCTTTTCTATCACAAGCTAAATTTAATGCATATTTAAATGCAGTTACAAGATGAAGCGGTACTCTTAAATCTAAATAATGATTTAGATCATTTAATGCAACATCTGTTCCATCTGCAATAGCTTTCGCAAAAGGATATAGCTCACTCGCTGGAATAACAAAATCGCCGTCTATAAATAACACAATTTCTCCTTTTGCAAAATACGTTCCAAGTGAGCGCCCCACATCATTTCCGAGTGCTTCTTTATATACAATTGTCGTTGCCCCTTTGTCTTTTGCAATTTTTTTCGTTTTATCTGACGAACCATTTACGACAACGATAATTTCGAAGGGTTCAATTTTGCGAAGCTCTTCTATAACGTTTTCAATTGTTTTCTCTTCATCTTGTACGGGAATAACAACCGATAGTTGCTTTCCTTTATAGAAATCAGATGTAACACCCCACCCTTGATAAAACTCTTCAAAACTTAAAGTATGATAGACACTATCCCTTTTCCTATTTCCATCATAATATCCTCCGCGCTCATCACTGCTTAATATCCGTTCTGCTACTGCTTCTATATGATCACCTATCATTCTTTTTTCAGATTGGGAAAGATTTGGCCCATATGCAGCATGCTGGAATGGACGAAATTTATTCGGCGTAATAACGTCAATGGCACAATGACGACTAATTCTCCATTTACTTTGAACTAGGCGTAAATGAGCCACAATAGGATTAACAAAACTTTCATATCCGATGCTTTGAACGACTTCTTTCGTCAGCGCATGAGGTACATCTAATAAAGAATTCATTTTTAATTCTTCACGCTCTAACATTGCATTTAATATTTGGCGCCATACTGTAATAGAAGTGGTTTTTTGCCTTTTTAAAAATAATGCATCCAAATTATTTAAAACTACATCTGCCTGATCGTATAAAATCGGATTAAGGAATAATTTTAATTTTGAAGTTGGAATAGCAAAATCACCATCTATAAATAGTAATACATCACCTATCGTATGTTTTGCGCCGATTGCACGTCCAACATCGTTCCCTAGTAGCTCTGTATGCTTGATTACTTTACACCCTAAACGATCTGCAACATCTTCTGTTCCATCATTACAACCGTTTGCTACTACAATGATTTCTACTGGATTTAATGGTCTTACCGATTGAATAACGTCTGAAATCGTATCGACCTCATTACATGCAGGAATAATAACAGATAATGACTTAGCCATTGTTTTGTTCACGAAACCACTTAATTGTTTCCTTCAATCCGCTTTCCCACGTTACTTTCGCCTGAAATTGAACAAGCTCTTTTAATTTTGTTACATCTGGTCTTCTATTTGGAATTTCTTCAAAACCATGAGGATATACTTCTTCAAAAGGCACTTGGACAATCTTCGAAGAAGAATTCGTTAATTTTTTAATTACTTCTGCTACTTCTTTTATGCTCTTTTCATTCTCAGAACCTATATTAATAATCTCACCATTTACCTTCTCATCCATTGCCCGAATTGTTGCTTCTACCGCATCACTTACATACGTAAAACAACGTGTCTGCTTTCCATCTCCATATACGAGAATGTCTTCTCCTTGCAGTGCCGCACGGATAAATCGCGGAATTACTCCTGCATACGGACCATCTTTCGCTCTTGGACCATAAATATTAAAATATCGAACAATCGTTACCGGTAAGCCTTCTAATGCGTATCCTAAACATAATGTTTCTTCTAACGTTTTACAAACCGCATAACTCCAACGAATTTTAGAAGTTGCCCCGTACAATCGATCTCCCTCTTCAGAGAAAGGCGGCTTAGCCTTACCATATACTTCTGAAGTAGAAGCAAAAACTACTTTCTTCTTTCCTTTTAGCGCTGCTTGTAAAATATTTCTCGTCCCATCAAAATTCGTTTCTATGAGCTCTATACTTTTTTCCATTGTTGTTTTCACACCTAAAATTGCTGCTAAATGAAACACGACATCATGCTGATCTACTAATTCATAAATAGAATTTTTATCTAAAACACTTATTGGAATAACACGGATTTCTTTCATTAACTCTTTATGGTACTTATTTTTACCTTTATAAAAGTTATCCACAACAGTGACCTCATAACCTCTTCTCATCAACTCTTCAGCTAAATGTGACCCAATAAATCCGGCCCCACCTGTAATTAAACATTTCTTACTCATTTACTCACCTTCTTTACAATCCCGCGTGTATCTATTACTCGATCCATTCCTTTAAAAAGCTTCCAATCAATATTAGAATGATCCGTTAAAATTAAAATACAATCCGCTTTTTTAACTTTTTCTTCATCTAAAGAAACAGATTGGTACACCTTATCTCCAATTTCCGCGGAAGAAATATAAGGATCATGATATTCTATCTCGTATCCTTGATTTCTTAATAATTGAATAATCGGTAACGCTGGTGATTCTCTCAAATCATTTACATCTTTTTTATACGCAATCCCTACAATTAACACCGTTGCAGGTAATTGCACCACACTTTTTACTTTCCGGACCATTTTCTCTGGCATTTCTTCATTAATTATATGTGCAGCCTCAATTAATTGACTAATTGCCCCATTCTTTTTTATTCTCCATTGAAAATATAAAGGGTCTACGGGAATACAGTGTCCCCCTATCCCTGGCCCTGGCCAATACGGAGTAAACCCAAATGGTTTTGTAGATGCCGCTTCAATGGCCTCATAAAAATCAATGCCTAAACTTTCACATAGTGTGTTTAGTTCATTTACTAAAGAAATGTTAACTAAGCGCTGAATATTTTCAAATAGCTTGCACATCTCTGCTACTTTCGGAGAGCTAACAGGTACAACTTCGTCAAAAATGGTACTATATAAATCCTGTACCTTTTGTTTACACTTTTCTGTTTGTCCACTAATAACTTTTGGAATAGCTTGAACTGAATATTGACTATTTGCTGGATCAATTCTCTCAGGGGAATATCCGATATAGAAATCT
The DNA here is from genome assembly GCF_022664295.1 of Bacillus cereus group sp. BfR-BA-01311. Classification (NCBI taxonomy): domain Bacteria; kingdom Bacillati; phylum Bacillota; class Bacilli; order Caryophanales; family Bacillaceae; genus Bacillus; species Bacillus cereus group sp. BfR-BA-01311. Next base: position 36,434 of record NZ_JAKUHC010000019.1, on the reverse strand, counting down.
TCCCCTACCTTTTTACCATTTTGAGAAATAATAGGTAGGATGACTTCTTCAAGTGTGCCTGGATATGTGGAGCTTTCAAAAATGAAGGTTTGTCCTTTTTGAAGGTTTTGTTGTATATAATGCGAAGCTGAAATGAGGGCACTTAAGTCTGGTTCTCTTTGTTCATTAATTGGAGTCGGGACAGTGACAATAACATAATCACTATTTTGAAAATCAGCAATGCCTTGATCCGGTGTATTTACTGTTAATTTTTTTTTCGTCAATAAACTTTGTAACTCTTTAGAAGAAACATCCGGAATATAACTTTCTCCTTTTATAATTGAGTCTATTTTTCTAATATCTTTATCTAATCCAAGTACTGTATGCCCTCTTTCTGCAAAATGGACTGCTAAAGGAAGGCCAACATACCCTAGCCCAATAATAGCTACTTTACTACTATTCATTTGTATTCTCTTCTTCCCTTCTCAATTGTTGAATTACATCTCTATCTCTATCTCCATCTGTAAAACCACCACGTTCGTCCGTACATTGTAATAAATACGCAACCGCTTCAAGTTGATCACCGAAAATACGATCAAACGCTGAAATACGCCCATTTACAAATTCGTGTTGCTCTGGACGTACTCGATTTGTTTTTATAACATCTACTAACTCTACTGTTGTAATAGAGAATCCTTCTAAAATAGCTTTCACTTGTGCTAATGGCGGAATGATAAGGGAATCATATCCTATTTTCTCTATTACCTTCTTATGAATGGCATGTGGTACAGCAGTTAGTGAGTTATTCCATAAATCTGGTCGTTTCGCTATCAAATTCACAAAGTATTTTCCCATACTAATTGGATCTGCTGGATGAAACATATCTAATAAGCATTGTAAATCATTTAACACCACGTCATTTCCATCTTCAACAGCATGTAAAAATAGAGTGAGTTTTTTTGCTGGAATAACAAGATCACTATCAACGAATAAACAAATATCTGCCGTAGCATGCATGGCACCTATTGCTCGTGCTACATTATGTCCAAGCGCCTTCGTAAATTCAACGACAATAACATTCTCTAGCTTTGCCTGTTTAACAGTCTCAACATCTGCTCCATTCGCGACAACTATAATTTCATCTACACCTGCTTCTTTCACTTCTTTTATAACAGACCTTATGGTTATTTTCTCTTCTGATACTGGGATAATGGCACTATATTTCGCTTTATTCTTTTGTAATAAAACTGGTTTATACTTTCCTACAAACTCTCTATCTCTATTGTTCTCTGGAAAACCACCGCGTTTACCATATGTTTCGATTACGTATTGTAAAGCTCGCAAATGATCACCCATAATACGACTAGTCGCTTTCGGATAAGGAGAGCCAGGTGATGTACCAGTATGCACAGGTCGAACTTTATTTGTGTAGATGACATCAACTGAAGCCATATCAGAAATATCTACTCCTCTAGACATCGCCATCGCTTGAAATAATGCTGGATCTGCTAAATTCCACCACCCCAGTTTTTCAATCACTTTACGACTTATCGCATGTGGTATTGCAATTAAAGATCCTACAACAAACTCTTTCTTGTTCAAATAACGATTTAACATATATTTTCCAACCGTCGTATAATGCGGTCTCATCTTCAAGTAAACGGACCATGTTAAATTATTTAAAACAATCTCATGCCCTTGTCGTATTCCTTTAATAAAATTGTATAATTCTTCACTTTTCATGACGATATCACCATCTAAAAACAAAACAATCTCACCTTTTGCTTCTCTAGCACCAATTGCCCGTCCCACATCATTACCAAGAGAATCTCTATAATAAATCACACGGCAATTATGCTGTAATGCTATTTCCTTCGTCCCATCTGTAGATCCATTATCTACTATGATAACTTCATATGGTTCGAGCTGTCTTACCTCTACTAAAACTTTTGATAAAGTACTTGCTTCATTATGCACTGGAATAACAACTGACACTCTCATACTTGTATCACTCTTACCCTTCCAAGCGAACATAAGCAATAATAGGAATACGCACAACTACATCTTCTGGTGGTCCATAAGAAGGAGAAGTACGAACAATTACTGCCCCATCCGTCACAGATAAAAGAACGCCTGCAATGATTTCTACAGCTGTCACAACTTGCACTAGTTCGCCAACATGGTTACGTAATTCATCAGTAAATAACATATATAAGTCTCCTTTCTTACGCTTCTTTAATTGATATAATACTTATAAATGGTAATAAAACCTCTGTTCCTATTCCTTCTTGCAATGTTAAGAAGTCATCACCAACTGCTACAATAACACCTGTTAATTGTCCAACTGTCACCGTAATTTCTACGTTTTTACCTAAATACTGCTTTGCAATTTCTTTAAAAGGTGATGTATTGCATTCTTTTAAAATGTTACAAATAATAGATTGAAATCTACTTGATTCAATAACCTCTTCCGTAGCTTGCTTAGAGTTTCTTTGAATAAATCTCGCGAAGTTTTGTGAAAATAAAAGTCTTTCCACAGCAGGCAATAACTTATTATCTAAAAAATAATCTAATTGTCTATTAAACAATCTTGATAATTTATGCCAATATTTTCTGAACAGACACATACACTTCTCCTCCTATTATTTTTAGATTATAAAATTTTACATCCATACATCTTAATGTATACAAAATGGATATTTTTGTGATAGGTAAGACATACATTTTCTAAAAGAAATATTTGTTTCAGAGCATAAAAAAAACTATCCAAAAGGATAGTTTCTTACACTTCAATATTCCGCAATATCGAATAAATGTCATTATTCACTTTACCAAATGATTTAATGTTATTTTGAATGTTAGATAATAAAACAACATATACACTACCATTTTTACTAAATCCGTTTAAGCAATTCCAACCTGGCATTACACCATGATTCGAATAGCTTCCTGGGTCTACGTACCATCCAAACCCGTAATCCTTTTTTCCACCCGTAAACATTTGATCGTAACTCTCTTTTGAAATTAATTTTCCAGAGAATAGTGCTTCGTTAAATAAATATAAATCATGCGCACTTGTGTATATATCACCACAACCATATAGTTGTGACATGCTCGGAATATTAGGTGTTGTCATATTATTATTTACTATTTTATAACCCGTTGATGGGAATCTTGTTTGTTCTAACGCTGTGCCAAAGCCAGAATGTTTCATACCGGCAGTAGCAAAAATATGTTGTTTAATATATTCTTCGAGTGACTGCCCACTTACCTTCTCTGCAATATAAGCAAGTATAGAGTAGTTCGAATCAGAATACTTCCACTTCTCTCCTGGACCACCAATACGCTTTTGATTTCCTATCCGCTTTATCAGTTCTTCATGAGAAATATCTTCTTTTCCCTGCTCATATTCGGGAATCCCTGATGTATGTGTTAATAGATGTTTTAGCTGAATATTATTACCTTGTGGAAAATCTGGAATATACTTCGCAACAGTATCTTCTACTTGTAATTTATTTTGATCTTTCAATTGCATAATAGCAGTTGCTACAAACGCCTTTGAAATAGAACCAATATAAAAAGTCGTCTCTGAATTATTCGGTACTTGCTGCTCTTTATTTGCCATACCGTACCCTTTATTCAGAAGAACTTTTCCGTTCTTCACAATAACAGCTGTCCCGCTAAATCCTGCGTTTTGTAAATACTGGTCCAATTGAGCGTTTTCATTAATTTCTTGAGGTGGTCCTTCAGCAGGTTTCTCCGCTGCTTGCGCTTGCTTCATTTGTTCTTCCTGCTCTTTTTGTTTTTGCTTCTGTACTTCTTGTTTCTTTTTTTCTTCTTTCTTTTTTAACTCTTCTTGTTTCTTCATTTCTGCTGCCGCTTTTAAAGTTTCTTCTTTCTTATTATGCGCAACAATTTTTGTATACATGAAATATACAAGTGATAATAGTAAGACGAGAATGATTGTTCTTTTTATGTATACAATCGGCCGATGTGCTTTCCCATTCGCATTACTTTTTTCCTGATCCATAATTGCTTTTTTCCCCTTACTCACCAATAATTTAATTCCTCTACTAAAGATTCGTTTTAGTAGATTATGGATAATCCATTCTATATCATCCCTACTTTATCACGCACTGCACATATTACCAACCTATATGCACAAAAAAGAAAAAGAAAATTTACAAAAGTAAGATTCCCATTAAATTATTAACAAAAAAAGAGGATATCCTCTAAAAAATTGATGTTATCAATCTTTTGGGACATCCTCTTATCTCATTATTTATACGTGTTTTTTCATATCATCGGCAACAGATTCAACATTTGTACCTACGATAACTTGTACACTAGTATTACTTAATTTCATAACACCTTTTGCACCAGCACGTTTTAATGCTGCTTCATTTACTTGACCAGCATCTTTTACTTGTAAGCGTAGACGTGTTGCACAGTTATCAATAACTGTTAAGTTTTCTTTTCCGCCTAAAGCTGCTACGTAAGTTTCACCAATTGAACCTGCAACTGGTGCATCACCATCTTCAACTAACTCATCGTCATCTTCACGACCAGGAGTTTTTAAATCGAACTTCTTAATTAAGAAGTAGAATACTATGAAATAAATTGCTGCGTAAATTAAACCGATACCTGCTAGTAAGACTGGTTTTGTTGCAATACCGAAGTTTAAAGCATAATCGATTGCACCGGCACTAAATGAGAAACCATCATGAATGCCAAGTGATGTTGTAATGAATAAAGAAAGACCTGTTAGTACAGCATGAATACCATATAATACTGGTGATAAGAACATGAATGAGAATTCAATAGGCTCTGTAATACCAGTTAAGAATGAAGTTAATGCTAGACCAGCTAACATACCAGTAACTGCTTTACGCTTTTCTGGTTTAGCAGCTGCAATCATTGCGAAACATGCTGCTGGTAAACCGAACATCATAACTGGGAAGAAACCAGTCATAAACATACCTGCTGTTTTGTCACCTGCAAGGAAACGAGCAATATCACCATTAACAACATTACCTGCTGCATTTGTAAAGTCCCCAAATACAAACCAGAAGTATGTGTTCATTACGTGGTGTAAACCAATTGGGATTAATAAACGGTTTAATAAACCAAATAATCCTGAACCAATTGCACCTAAATTAACAATTCCATGAGCTAATGCATCAATACCATTTTGAATTGTTGGCCAAATTTGTGCAAATAGAATTCCTAATATCAGCATCACAACTGATGTAACAATTGGAACGAAACGTTTTCCAGCAAAGAAACCTAACCATTCTGGAAGTTTAATCTTATGGAATTTATTATAAAGAAGTCCTGCTATAACACCAACAATAATACCACCTAAAACTTTCATATCTACTTTAGTCGATAATTCAGCAGCCTTAGATACTTGTGTCATTGTATCCGCAAGCTTAGATGGATCTACATTTGCGCTATTACCTATTAAATCTTGGACTTTACCTAATTTACCTTGTAATTCAGCAGTTGAATACCCTTTGCTAAGTGCATCAATACTATTTTTCATAACAAGATAACCAATTGCACCTGCAAGACCTGCTGCACCACTACCATCCACTGAAAGACCTATTGCAATACCAATTGCAAAAATAAGTGCTAAGTTATCAAAAACTGCTGCGCCGGCCTGTGCCATAACAGGAATATCAAATACATCTGGTTGCCCTAAACGAAGCAATAATCCTGCTGCTGGTAGTACTGCGATCGGAAGCATTAAAGCTTTACCAATACGTTGTAAAAACTGCAACATTTTAATTCCCCCTAATTTAATTTATGAAATCGTTATCATTATAAGTACGCTTTAGAAAACGCTTTCTATTACATAACCATAATAACATATAGTTGTATAGATGTGTAGTTTTTATTTCCGAACTTTTTATGGATAAATCTCCTATTTCCAAACTGTTATATAAAAGGAAAATTCTCCTTTTTAAAATACAGAATACTCGAAACGAAAGACCTATTATAGCACATTGAACTTTCGTTTTATCATTCCACTTTTTCATGTTATTATTTATTTCCGAGCATATCGGGAAAAGTAAACTTAGTTAATTCAAAATAGGAGCGTTGGTACTATGCAGTGCATTGAAACAAACAACTTACAACAGTTGTTAGAACAAGTAAAACCATATACAAAAAAAGGAAAACTTGCTACTTATATCCCCGAACTAGGAAATGCAAATCCAGACGATTTAGGGATTGCCATTTTCCATAAAGAAACAGAATATATCCATGCAGGCAACTCACAAACACTATTTACTCTTCAAAGTATTTCCAAAGTAATTACACTTGCCCTTGCCCTTTTAGACCGTGGTGAAGAATATGTATTTTCTAAAGTTGGAATGGAACCAACGGGTGACCCATTTAATTCTATTATTAAGTTAGAAACGACAAGTCCGTCCAAACCCCTTAATCCAATGATAAATGCAGGAGCATTAGCTATTACAAGCATGTTAGCAGGAAAAGATAACGAGGAAAAAATGGAACGTATTCTTCATTTTGTACGTGAAATAACAGATAATCCTACTATTAATTATTCCTCTAAAGTTGCCGATTCAGAACTAGAGACAGCTTACCTAAACCGTTCACTTTGTTATTATATGAAACAAAACGGAATTATCGATTGTGATATTGAAGAACTTATGGATTTATATACTCGTCAATGCGCAGTTGAAGTAAACTGCATCGATTTAGCACGTATCGGCTTAATTTTTGCAATGGATGGATATGATCCATATAAAAAGAAACAAATCATCCCTAAACATATTACAAAAATTTGCAAAACATTTATGGTTACATGTGGTATGTATAACGAATCTGGTGAATTTGCAATTCGTGTTGGTATTCCTGCAAAAAGCGGTGTAGCCGGTGGTATTTTTGGCTGCGTAAAAGGAGACATGGGAATCGGTATTTTCGGACCAGCTTTAGATGCAAACGGAAATAGTATTGCTGGTTTTAAAATTCTTGAACTTCTTTCTGCTCAAGAAGGTTGGAGCATTTTTTAATCGCGAGTTATCCTGCTATACTAGCAGGATTTTTTATTTCGCCAAAACCTCAATTTTGCGAGTTATCAATCTTCTTATAAAAACAGTGCTGAAAGTTTCTCTATATCATGCATATTTGTTCCCCCCTCCTGAATAATATAGTACAACCTAGCGCTATATGTGGAGGTGTGAAAGATGAAACTAATATTTCAAATGGGAAAACAACCTGTTCTTGAAAAAACAATCCTTCTTTTTATATTGAGTATTGTAGAAAGCTTGAAGTTAAAAGTTGTTTCACTCGACGAAGCTCACCGATACATATTCAATTTAGAAGTACTTGAATTATTAATGGATCGGAACATCGATGATCAAGTACTTGAACTTATTCATTTCGGGATGGGACTTGAAGACATTTATCACGTGCTTCCTGAAGAACTTGAGCATACGATTGAGGAATTAAAATGGCTTTGCATTCAAGTATTAAGTGAGTACAGTATGCATGAAGAATCGGAACAATTAATTGAAGATATACGGTAAAAAAGCACCTATGTAGGTGCTTTTAATGTTTTTTTAAACTATTTTTATACGCCTCAATATTTACTGGTAGCTCTTCCTCTTCCAAAGTATGTTCATTTACATCTTTATGAATGAACGCACCTTTAGGTGGTTGATGATCATGCCCTTTTTTCTTATGATCAAATGCTTTCCCGCGTCCCATACAAATCCCCCTTTCTTAAAAGAAATCCGTATTAGTATGGAGAAAAGTACGTCGATATATGCAATCCCTTGCTGTATTTCCAAGGAAATACTCGAACCTTGTTTTCTACTCTCCTTACAACAACTGATCGATCCCAATAAGAATTAATAATACTCCTGCGATAATTGTCGCCCATTTCCCTAAGTATTCTGCTAAAAATCGTTTTCCTACATACGCAAAACCACTAATACAAATAAAACTAAACACCCCAGAAATAGTCGCTGTAAGCCAAAGATTTAAATTTGTTATCCCAGCATCAAATCCACCTGCAATATTATTAATAGACAACGCAATCCCTAATACAATTGCTTCTGAAAAACTAATTGTTTTAGAACCATCAAAATCTGCTTTTTCTGGATCACGTAAAATTCCCATAAGTACATTACCATCTTTAGAGCCTACGGTATTTCTTTGCCCCAAGAAAGGCTGGCACAAAATAAACACCCCGATTATCCCTAAAACTATCGCTCCAATCAGGTTTGCTGTAAACTCTGAAATAAATAACGCAATCCAGTTCCCAAAAAATCCAGCTAATAAAGTAAATAAAAACCCAAAAAATGCGATGATAAAATTGTTGAACCACGAAATTCTAATTTTACGAATGCCATATGCAATCCCAACACCTGCATTATCTAAATTAGAAGCAATCCCGATTAAAAAAATTGAAAATAGACCTGCCGTACTCATAAATAGCCACCCCTTTTCCTCACTTTTCCATGCATCTTATGAAAATGTTGAGCAACTGTGCCTGTCTGTTTCATATACATGTAATAAATGCTCAACATTTTTTCAACAATAAAAAGGAGTGCCTTCGCTATGCCTAAAGAAAATCCAAATGAGCGGCTTAGTAGATTAATAAAAAAACTTTTAAAAGAACGTGCCTTATCTATGCGCCAACTCGGAATGCTTACAAATATTGATCCCGCAACAATCTCAAGAATTATGAATGGTAAACAACCGCCAAAACAAAAACACCTACAAAAATTCGCAGAATGTCTACAAGTTCCACCCCAATTGTTATTTGATGAAATGTATCCTGATTCTCCTCACATTAATAAAGAAAAGACGGATATGTACACATCTCTTGATACCATTCAGCAAACTCTGCAATCCTCTAACTTATTCGATTTCGACTACACTACAACTCGCGTAAAACAAGAACTTGAAAACTATGAACGATATGCTCAAACAACAGAAGGTGAAAAGCGCATTCATGAAAGTTTTGCGAGCAAGTTAGAACAAATTGATAGTGCTGGCCCTTTCATTGAACAATTAACAGATATGTATCAACAATTTTGCAATGAAACGATTCCAAAAGAAGAGCGTGCAGTTCTTGGTGGCGCATTACTGTATTTCATTTTATCGACAGATATTATTCCCGACTATCTCTTTCCAATTGGCTATTTAGATGATGCGATTGCTGTTGAATTAGCAAAAGAGAAATTAATGGAACTAAAACGAAAGACATAGAAAAATAAAGAACTATTTCAGTTGTTTCTATTTAACTCTGAAATAGTTCACTAAAAAATCGTACAAGTATACATACTTGTACGATTTCAACATACTAATCTATTTTTTCATATGACACCATTCATATATAAATGCTGTTATTACTTTTGTAAATTCAATTAACTGCTCTACTTCTACTTTCTCATTTACAGAATGTGCTTCTTCTAATGTACCTGGTCCATAAATAACAGCCGGAATATGAAATTCACTAAACCAACCACCATCCGTTACCGTTGCAGACATATCTAAAATTGCATTTTTAGAAAGAATTGATTCATGTACTGAGCTAAGCGTTTTTACAGCTGTATGTTCACTATCTATTTCTAAAGAAGGGAAAATTTCGCCACGATCCACAATCATTGATTCTCCGCCCCACTTAAATTGTGGCGGATTTTCACTTAACCATGGATCGGCAGCTGCCACCTTTCCAATATACTCTTCAATTTCTTTTATTATTTGTTCATGTGTTTCATTCGGATAAAAGTGCACTGTTATCCATAACCGGCACTCATCCGCAATAAAAGCTGCATGTCTTCCACCCTCAATAACAGCTGGATTAATTGTTGTTGTTCCAGATGGATAGCCTTCATATGTTTTCATAACTGCCCAGTGGCGCTCTAATTCTTGTAAGCTTTGCACAATTTTCATCATTTTTTCAATCGCACTCGCTCCAAATAAACATCCTCCAGCATGGATCATTTGTCTGCGCGTTGCATCATGAAACGTTTGCGGACTTTTCACTGTAATCCATCCAGTAATGACACCGCCTTGTCCTTGCATATGTAAATCGCTCGTATCCACTACTACTGCAAAATCAGCATCGTAACCTCGCCTGCAGCATTGAAGTGTACCTGCCTCTCCAACTTCTTCTCCTATTACTGATTGAAAGATTAAATCTCCAGGTAATTCAATACCAGCTTCTTGTAAAAGTTGAATGGCAAATAGCGCTCCAGCCAGCCCACCTTTCATATCTGCTGCGCCACGTCCAACTAACCAGCCATCTTTTATAAATGGATCAAATGGATTCGTTTCCCACGCCTCATCTGCTGACACTTCAGCTACATCCATATGACCATTAATAATAAGACTTTTATATGAGTCACTTTTTATTCCTTTTTTAACTCCGACAACGTTCGGATCATTCGGATATACATCCCATTTATCAATACTAAAATTTCGTTTTCTTAAAAAATCTGCAACAAATTCTTGCGCTTCATTTGTATTTCTCGCTGGTGGTGCTGGTGTTTCAAAACGAATTAATGTTTTTGTAAGTTCTAACAATTCCTCTTTTCTTGAATCTATTTGTTTTAACAACTGCGAAACTTCTGGATTCATCGCTAATTCCCCTTTGCATACATAGTATGTTTCCAGCTTTATTTTCACAAAAAAAGAGACTGTTTACAAATCTTACAGTCTCCAAATTAATTCATATTATAAGCTCTCTACTTCCGTCGTATTTGTCTTTTCAATATATTCTACTTTACGTGCCTTATTTCTTGTCGCACGGTAAAACAGTAAACAAACAATCATAAATGGAATTCCGCAATACAATGCCATTCTTTGCTCTGGAATAAAGGCCATACCAATAATTACTGTTACATTTAATACTAGTGCAAGCAGTGGTACGAATGGATACAGAGGTGTTTTAAATTTCAATTCTTTCACATCCCCGCCCTGCTTTATGTATGACCTCCTAGCTAATAAGTTAGATAGAGCAATAGATGCCCAAACTAATATCGCCCCGAACCCGGCAATAGAAAGTAGCCATAAATAAACTGTATCTTCCGCATAAATACCTGATAGTAATGAAAGGCAACCTACAATTGTACTTACAATCAATGCATAAATAGGAACACCGTTTTTAGATAACTTACCAAAAATCGGACTAATCATTCCTTGATTAGACATAGACCATAGCATACGAGAAGTTGCATATAATCCTGAATTCGCAACGGATAGCACTGCTGTAATGATAACAAAATTTATAATATCTGCTGCATAAGGAATACCAATTTTATCAAATACAACTACAAATGGACTTTCTATTACTCCTGCTTGTTGCCAAGGGAATAGTCCAGCAAGAATAAAAATAGATAGTACAAAGAAAACAAGTATACGCCAAACTGTATTGTTAATTGCCTTCGGGATTGTTTTCTCTGGATTTTCACTCTCACCTGCTGCAATACCGACTAGTTCCGTTCCTTGGAAAGAAAAATTAACTGCAATCATCGTAATTAAAATAGCTGATAATCCATTTGGGAACAATCCACCATAATCAGTAAAACTAGAGAACATCGGTGCTGGTTCATTTCCTTTCATATCTAGAAAACCAAACATTGCTGCCCCGCCCAAAATAATAAATGCAATGATCGTAATTACTTTAATACTTGCAAACCAAAATTCAACTTCCGCAAAACTTCTTGAAGATAACGCATTAATAGCAAAGAGGAGTAACGCAAACACTACGCACCAAATCCATGAAGGTACATCAGGAAACCATCGTTTCATTAAAATACTAACTGCAATTAGTTCAATCCCTATCGTAGCTGACCAGTTTAACCATGACATCCATCCAACTACATAACCCGCTGCAGGGGAAATATGCTTCGTAGCATACGTTTGATAAGATCCTGCGTCAGGCATTGCAACAGCTAACTCTCCAAGACAGAGCATCGTTAAATACATAACAAATCCTCCAACAAGATATGCTACAATCGCTCCTCCAGGCCCAGCTTCATGAATTGTATACCCAGATCCTAAAAAAAGACCGGTACCAATAACGCCTCCAAGTGCAATCATAAATATGTGCCTGCTTTTCAATTCTCTTTTTAATCCTTGATTTTGATTCATCATATAAATCCCCCCTTTTCACTTTGTAAACCCATTTAATGTAAGCGTTTTTAAAATTATTCACCGTAAAAATAATGATTTAAAAGAGCAAAAATACACGTCACTTACATTAATCACTGCCTGTTACTAAAAGGTCATCCCTTACTGTTATTAATAACTTTTGATCAGCAATAGCTTGTCCTTCTACTACTTCTAATGATTCAATATAACCACTGATCCCTATCTTAATTTCTACTTTCTGTTTATCTATTGTTTCAATTAATGCTAATTTCTCCCACTCGTATACGTAAGAACTTTCCGTAACAAATAACTTCTCTACTTTCCCGTAACAAGGACTATACACGCATTCTATAACCGTCTTCACTTTATACACTCCTCCTTCTTATTAGTTGGTACTGAAACGTTGCATATCCCTCCTTTAGATATATCAATTATTATTTATGCAAAATGCGTACCAATCTCCAATTCCTATTTAAAATGAAGGTTTCTCAAAAAAAAAACTTCATAACCGCAAAATTTTTCTATCATTTCAGAGATTTTAAAAGGAAAATAGCAAAAAATTTTTGCGATTTTATAAGAATTTTAATAAAATTATAAAAAGTCAGTCTTCATAGGGTGGAATGAGGAGAAGATAATCTATGCGTACAGAAGAAATTAATTTAAAACAGATCATTGAAATGAATATGCTATATGAAACTTTACTCAATGAACTCGACATCGGAATTCATATTATTAATGAGGAAAGTAAGACGATTATCTATAACCGCAAAATGATGGAAATTGAATCAATGGAGCGCTCAGATGTGCTATATAAAAGTCCTTTAGAAGTATTCGCATTTGAGGAAAATAAAAATAGTACTCTTATAGAGGCATTAAAATTTGGAAAAACAAAGAAAAATATAAAACAAACGTATTTTAACAATAAAGGACAAGAAATTACAACGATTAACGATACTTTCCCTATAATAGAAAATGGAAAAATTAAAGGCGCTATTGAAATATCAAAAGAAATTAGTAACTTAAAGCAAACGATAAAAATAGGTCCTTCTCGAAAACAAAGCACTAAATTTACCTTTGATCACATAATTGGTGATTCTGAAGCCATTCAATCAATCATTACAGAAGGAAAAAGAGTAATTCGTACATCTTCCTCCATACTTCTAGTAGGAGAAACAGGCACTGGTAAAGAACTATTTGCACAAAGCATCCATAATGAAAGTCAGCGTTCAACAAAACCCTTTATTTCACAAAACTGTGCCGCTATACCTGATACCTTAATGGAAAGCCTACTATTTGGTACAAATCGAGGTGCCTTTACAGGAGCAATAGATAAATCAGGCTTATTCGAAGAAGCAAACGGAGGAACTTTGTTATTAGATGAAATCAATTCATTAAGCCCAATACTTCAAGCTAAGTTGCTGCGGGCTATACAAGAAAAAACAATACGAAGAATCGGAGGTACACACGAAAAAGAAATTGATGTTCGCATTATAGCAACTATCAATGAAGATCCCTTTGAAGCCATCGCACATAATCGATTAAGAGAAGACTTATATTACCGATTAAGCGTCGTTACTTTATGTCTTCCGCCTTTACGTGAAAGAAAAGAAGATATTCCAGCTCTTGTTCAGCACTTTATTGAAAAATATAATACTCAATTCGGGCTCAACGTAACCGATGTAGATGTAAATGTAAGAGAATTTTTCTATGCATACGATTGGCCTGGAAACGTACGGGAGTTGGAACATATAATTGAAGGTTCCATGAACTTGATAGAAGATGAAACCATCATTACAGCGTTTCATCTTCCTACTCGCTTTCGCGAACGAATAAAAACAGAATTCAATATGCAACATGCACTAACTAATCACAATACTGATGCACCTAAAACTTTAAAACACACAATAGAAAAAATGGAAAAGAACTACATTAACCAAATTCTTAAAGAGAATCATGGCAACATCTCACAAGCTGCAAAATTTTTAGGATTAAGTAGGCAAAACTTACAATATCGAATTAAAAAACTGCATTTACACATATGAAATAAACATGTCTCCAAGTGAAAAAATGACTTGGTAAAATATGTTACAATAAACATATAACATGCTAGAAAGGGGCTATATATATATGAGTAATGATAAAAAATTAAAGTTATTACAATACTTATACTTTTTCCCTGCCATGCTCTGTATGATGTTATTCATTAATGCCAATGTAAGCAGCTCTCCTTATGCAAAGCTATTAGGAACAATTTTTGGCTCCTTTGCAGCTATTATGCTTGCTGCTTTTTGGAATTTAAAGCTACGTATAAAAAACGAAAAATCTTCTTAATACTAAAAAAATCGAGCTACTTAGCCCGATTTTTTTATTTGCCATTAAAACTCAACATTCTCTAAATACAACCCACTTGCCTCAGCAAGACAATTAATTTGATTGCGCTGCTTTTCCTCTAAAATGTTTGGAATTGCTTCAGCATCTAATTGTCCTAATCCAACTTCAATTAATGCCCCGACAATTTTTCTTACCATATTATGAAGGAAGCCGTTACCACTTACTCTAATTTGTACAAACCCTGCCTCTTCCATCACATCAAGTGTATATACTTCTCGAACCATAGATTTTTTCTTTGATTTCGCATTTGAAAAAGCAGTAAAGTCATGTGAACCAACTAAATGTTTTGCAGCTGCTTTCATGCTTTTCACATTTAATTTTTTATTCACATGCATGCTGTATTTACGCATAAATGGATTTGTATGCTCTTCATTCCAAATTTTATACAGATATGTTTTTGCTTTAGAATTGTAACGAGCATGGAAACGATCATGTACTTCTTCCACATTCGTAATGCTAATATCGTTAGATAAATATTGATTTAAATATTTTTTCACTTTATGTTCCACTAACTTCTCATCACTTTGAAAGTTAGCAACTTGATTCAAAGCATGTACACCAGCGTCTGTTCTACTACAACCGATAATTTCAATTTCTTTTCCGACCATTTCAGATATGACACTTTCGATTTTTCCTTGAATTGTATTATCGTTATTACCGAGACGTTGCCATCCTTTAAAACGTGCGCCGTCGTACTGAATCGTTAATTTATAATTATGCATAATATTCTCCTTCATAGAAAATATTCCCTCATACCATGAGGGAATATTAATAAACTTTACTTTCTAACAAGCTTCACTACATTTTCTACGTGAGCTGTATGCGGGAACATATCAACTGGTTGCACATACTCCACTTCATAGCTCTTCATTAATGCTTGTACATCACGTGCTAATGAAGAAGGATTACAAGACACGTACACAACTTGTTTCGGCTTCACTTTTAAAATTGTTTCCAGTAATTTATCATCGCAACCTGTACGTGGTGGGTCGACAACAATTACATCTGGACGCCATCCTTCTTTTACCCACTTCGGTAACCATTGTTCAGCTTTACCTGCTTCATATTTCGTATTTGTAAATCCGTGACGCTTTGCATTTTTTCTTGCATCTGCAATTGCTTCTGGAATTACATCCATACCACGTACTTCCGCTGCATCATTTGCAAGCCAAAGACCGATTGTACCAACACCACAGTACGCATCCACAATCTTCTCGTTTCCTGTTAACGCAGCTGCTTTTTTCGCTTCATTATACAAAACAACTGTTTGCTCTGGATTCAACTGGAAGAATGCACGTGCTGATAATTCAAATGATAAATCGCCAAGTGTTTCTTGAATGACTTCTTTTCCAGCTAATTTAAATGTTTTGTCGCCAAAAATAACAGATGTTTTACGCCAGTTTACATTTTGCATAATTGATTTAACCGCTGGCATCTGTTTTTGTACTTCTGCAATAAATTGTTCTTTATTTGGTAATTCTTCTTTTGTTGTAATAAGTGTAACTTGTACTTCCCCTGTTTGAACTGCAGTACGTGTTACAATTGTACGTACTAAACCTTTTTGTTTTTTCTCATTGTAAATAGAAACATTTAATTTTTCTAAAATACGTCTTACAACTTTTGTCGCTTCATTCGTTGCTTTATGTTGAATCATACAGTGAGCGATATCAATTAACTGATGTGAGTTTTGTTTATACAGCCCTGTAATAACCTTTTCGTCTTTACGCCCCACTTGTAATTGACTCTTATTACGATAATGCCATGGATTTTCCATGCCAAGCGTTGGGCGAATTTTCTCTTCCATACTATTTTTCATGTACTTCTCAAATGCTTGTACAACGATATCACGCTTTTGATTCAATTGTTCTTTATAATCTAAATGTTGCAGCTGACAACCGCCACACTCCTCATATACTGGACACGGTGCTTTCACACGATGCGGTGAAGCTTTACGAACTTTTTTCACTTTCGCTTCAGCGAAGCCACGCTGAATTTTCGTTGTTTCTGCAACAACTTCTTCTCCTGGTAATGCCCCTGGAATAAAAACAACTTGTCTCTTAAAATAACCAACGCCTTCTCCGTTAATCCCAAGACGTTTAATTGTCACAGGAAACGTTTGACCAACTTCCAACTTACTCTCATGTTGCTTTTGTATCATTATTACACCTCTACTCTATACTTTTCCATAAATATAACGCTGCATAACTGCAGTATGGTTCACACTCTTGTTTCACTTTTTCTAAAAATGCATCATCAGGTTTATCATCTAATTGAAATATACCTTGCACTGCACGCTGAATCCCAATGTCCGCTTTCGGGAACATATTTTTCCGTCCAAGCCCAAACATTAAAAAGTTTTGCACTGTCCATGCACCAATTCCCCTAATTGGCAACAATTGTGCTGAAATGTCTTCTTCCGTCCCATTTTCTATACTCGCTAAATTTAATGTACCACTGACAATACTTCGACCTAATCCTACTATATATTCAGCCTTTCGCTGACTAAACTTCTGCTCTCTCAATTCTTCTATTGAAATATTTGCTACTATTTCCGGAGTGGGGAAAAAGAATACACCGTTCTTCTCTGTTCCATACCGTTTCACAAATTGTTCTGTTAACACAGTAGCAAATTTCAAATTTATTTGTTGGTGAATGATACAGCGAAGCAGACAAGCAAAATAATCAAATTCTAAAATAATTGGAGTATAAGCATATGTTTCAAATAGTGGACGTAATGATGTGTTTAAAAAATGATTTTGTATATCTTGAAACGGTTCATTCCAATGAAAAATGGCCCTCATTCGTTTCATGACTTTCTCTGGATCTCCTGCCTGACTAGAAATCCAAAACTGTGGATTTTGAACAGTACCAATCCCTTGTAAGCGAACAACAACCTGTTCCTCGTCTATACAAAGCGGGATATAAATAACTTTCTCATCTAATTGAATGACGTTAAGAGGATCAAAAGATAAACGTTTTAATACTTCTTCAAAATGATACGGATACTCTAACGTAACATGTTCGCTCCACATACGTTTCCCCATCCTTTTTACACATCATTATAGCATGAGAAAACCGTAAGCATACATGCTTACGGTTGATTGCCTTTTACTAAGTCATCTAGACTTTTAAAATGATACCCTTTCTCGCGCAAATCATCAATGATTTTCGCAAGTGCTTCTGCATTATCTTTTGATATTGCATGAAGTAATAAAATAGATCCTGGATGAATCATCGTCATAACATTATTATGCGCATATTGCCATCCTCTTTGCTGATCCACTTTCCAATCCAAAAATGCAAGTGACCAAAATACATTATAATAGCCCATTTCTTTCGTAAGAGCTAACGTTCTTTCACTAAATACACCGCGCGGAGGACGTACATATTTCACTTCTTTTTGCCCAGTTACTTTTTTAATTTCTTCCGTTACACTTGTTAATTCTTCACGAAGTTTCTCATCATTTACCGCTGTAAAATCAGGATGACTCCAAGAATGGTTTCCAATAATATGTCCTTCATCCTTCATTCTTAACAATAAATCTTTTTGTGTTTTAATGTAATGCCCCGTTACAAAGAAAGTTGCTGGTACTTTTTTCTCTTTTAATACATCTAATATTTTCCCTGTGTATCCATTCTCATATCCATTATCAAATGTTAAATAAATATCTTTTTTCTTCGTATCTCCTAAATAAAACCCGCCATTTTTTTGTAGTAAATCTGTATATAACTTTCCTGCATCTGGTACTGTTTCATTTTTAGGACGCGGGATTCCCCAGTTATGTGGAGTATTTGTATAAGCCAGTGCTGAAACTGGAACAAGTGCCATCATAATTGAAAAAATGAGACCGATATATAACCATTTATATTTCATAAATAGTCTCCTTTCCATATATAATCGTACTTGTAGTTTCTGTTGCTACACATTCTTTCATGCTGAACATGTTTTTCTATATATACCAAAAAAATGCATCTCGAATCATTCGAGATGCATTTTTTATTTACTTAAATACTGGCTCTTTAAAGCTAGCTAATTTTTCAAGTGATGTTTTATCAACATCTGCATGTAAGCTATTACCATGAGAGTCCATCGTTACAACTGCTTTAAACCCGTCGATACGTAAATGCCACATTGCTTCCGGAATACCAAATTGTAAGAAATCAACATCTTTCACTTCTTTAATACATTCAGCATAATATTGCGCTGCACCACCGATTGCGTTTAAATATACACCGCCGTGTTCTTCTAAAGTCGCTAATGTTTTCGCACCCATACCGCCTTTTCCAATGACAGCGCGAATACCGAATTTCTTCATAATATCGCCTTGGTACGGTTCTTCACGAATACTTGTCGTTGGACCTGCCGCTTTAATTTTCCAATTGTCATTTTCATCTTTCACAACAACTGGACCACAGTGGTAAATAATTTGTCCATTTAAATCTACTGGACAATCATTATCCATTAAATGCTTATGGATTGCGTCACGACCTGTATACATCATGCCATTAATTGTTACAACATCACCAACGCGAAGTTCACGAATTTGCTCTTCTGTAATTGGTGCTTGTAATACAATCTCACGTTGCTCTGTTTTTTCTTGTACTTCATGCTGAAGTGTATCTTCACCTTCTTGATATAGCCAATCCATAATGTCTCCTGTTTCAGGATGGATTTTCACACCAAGGCGACGATATGCCCAGCAATTATACGCAACAGATACATAGAAACTAGCTGGCAAACGATTATAGACACCAATTTTACAACCAAGTAAAGTTGTTTCTCCGCCAAATCCCATCGTACCAATGCCAAGCTTATTCGCATTTTCTAATACGTACTCTTCAAGATGTTGTAACTCTGGTACTGGATTGACATCATCTAATGTACGGAATAATTGATTTTTTGCCAATTCATAACCTGATGTGCGGTCTCCCCCGATACCAACACCAATTACACCAGCGCTACATCCTTGCCCTTGTGCTTGATATACTGCATGAAGAAGGCATTTACGAATCCCTTCTAAATCACGGCCAGCTCGTCCAAGTCCTTCTAGTTCACACGGTAAGCTATATTGAATATTTTTATTCTCACAGCCACCACCTTTTAGGATTAAACGTGCATCAATATAATCTTTTTCCCATTGTTCAAACTTAATCACCGGTGTACCTGGTCCTAAATTATTTCCACTATTATCTCCAAAAAGAGAATCAACAGAATTGGGACGAAGTTTACCATCTTTTGTCGCCCGCTCAAGCGCATTATAGATAGCTTCCTTCAACTTTAATTGATTCACACCAACTGGTGTATAAATTTTAAACGTTGGCATCCCTGTATCTTGGCAAATCGGCGAGATGTTATCATCAGCCATTTTAATATTATTTGTAATTGTGCCAAGTGCCATCGCAGAACGAGTCCCTGCATTTTCTCGCTCTTTCGCTTGTTGAATCGCACGACGAACATCTTTCGGTAAGTTCGTTGACGTTTCAACAATTAGTTGATACATGCTTTCTTGAAGCTTTTCCATTGTTACTTCCCCCTCAATTGTGAACGCTACCAAAACGTTATGAGCTGAAAATTCAATTGTTATGCTCTTTAGCTATTTATTTGTTTCACGCTATTAGAGCATAAATGAAATTTTTCACAACTTGATTATACCTCTTTTTCTATCGTCCTTCTATTACCCGAACAGAAAAAGGCTACCAAATTGGAATTGGTAGCCTTTTTAATATATTATTCGTCTTTTTTAAATTGCTCACATTTTAATTCTAATTCATCTAACATTGCAAGAAGACGATCTACATCTTCTAATTCAACTTCTTCAGGTTCAATTGTATCAATTACTTCAATGAACATATTTAAACGTTCTTTTAAATATACTAATTGTGTATCTTTATCTTGAATTGCTTTTCCCATGAAGGCACTCTCCTTTTAATTCGAGTTGCTTTTATTATACCGCAAAAACGATTGCTATGGGCATGAAATTTCATCAATTTTGTCACAGTCATCCACTATAATGTAAGCCCTCTCTCTTTCCATGCTAAAAAGTTTCACTTTATAAAAAGCACATATTCTTCTATTATAGAGAATGGACAAATTGTTATTTCAATAGTCAAAGGAGTATTTCATATGACGATATCACAAAAAATGAAGCCGATTACTCCTTCTTACGATCCATGGGAAGCGTATATGGACCTTGAAGAGTACGGCAAACTACTATTAACAAATGTTGAATTTACAACGACGACGT
Organism: Bacillus cereus group sp. BfR-BA-01311; assembly: GCF_022664295.1. Taxonomy (NCBI): domain Bacteria; kingdom Bacillati; phylum Bacillota; class Bacilli; order Caryophanales; family Bacillaceae; genus Bacillus; species Bacillus cereus group sp. BfR-BA-01311. Next base: position 15,684 of record NZ_JAKUHC010000019.1, on the reverse strand, counting down.
TATGCAACATGCGCTGTGAGCATTGCGCTGTTGGTTACACGTTACAGCCGAAAGACCCAAATCCGCTTCCGATGGATCTTTTATTAAAACGATTAGATGAGATTCCTCATTTACGTTCTTTAAGTATTACTGGCGGCGAACCTATGCTTTCAAAAAAATCCGTCGACAACTATGTAACACCACTCTTAAAATATGCCCATGAACGAGGCGTTCGCACTCAAATCAACTCTAACTTAACTATAGATTTAGCACGTTACGAACAGATTATTCCTTATTTAGACGTATTGCATATATCTCATAACTGGGGAACAATTGATGACTTCGTTGAAGGCGGATTTGCAATGATGGAGCGTAAGCCTACTTACGAACAACGTGCAAAATTATTTGAAAGAATGATTACAAATAGTAAGGCTCTATCAGATGCAGGTGTACTTGTATCGGCCGAAACAATGCTAAACAAAAGAACTCTACCACATATTGAACATATTCACCGCCAAATCGTCGAAGAGATGGGCTGTAAACGTCATGAAGTTCATCCAATGTATCCAAGTGACTTCGCGAGTAATCTAGAGATTTTAACAAAAGCTGAAATTCGTGATGCGATTGAACATTTACTAGAAATTCGCGATGAAAATGTATGGATGCTATTTGGAACTTTACCTTTCTATGCTTGTAGCGATGACGAAAAAGACATAGCTACATTTAAAAAATTGCAAGAGAGCAAAAATGTAACTGTTCGTAATGATCCAGATGGCCGTTCTCGTTTAAATGTAAATATTTTCGATGGAAATATTATTGTGACGGACTTTGGTGATGTTCCACTTCTAGGAAACATACAAACAAACACATTACAAGAAGCGTATGAAAAATGGAGCACTTCAAAAACAGCAAAATCATTAAGCTGCCACTGTCCTGCAGTAAAATGTCTTGGACCAAATGTTCTTGTAAAAAACAGCTACTATCCGACAGAAGATTTCTTATCAAAAACAGCAAACATTACATTATAAAAAAAACGTCAGCTTATAAGCTGACGTTTTTTATGTTATTGCGAGTGAGAAGAAGAAATAAATTTAAAAAACAAATGATCATGAATTGGAATTGCCGCTCCAATTCCTTGAGAAGTAATATTTTTCACAACAAGTCTTTTTTGATTTCCCTTTAATACAAGATACACTTCTCCAAATGTTACTTTTCCCTTTTCATTTACTGCTGGTGTATAAGCGTATAAATATCCAAGTTGACTCGGACTAATATTATACACACGCTCATGTCCAGTACCATAACCAATAGTTGTCTTAAACGAAAGAGGTAATTGTACTTTTTCAAGTGCTTTGAGAAGCATCATTTTTTTCACATCTGTAGCATCTTTCATATCTGCTGTTAAATCGCCTTCAACCGTCTTTTGTGTTTCTTGCTTATAGCGAAGTGGATATAAACGGTCTCCTCCGCGATTATCATACACATTTCGATTCACTTGTTTATATTCCCAATTAATCGATGTGTCTACTGATTCATAATGTAAGGCCCATTGACCTAAATAAATTTTTGCCCGATACCCTACTGCAAGTGGCGCATTTGAAATTGTCGTTTCATTAAACATCCGAATTAAGTCTGGATTTTCAATTTTAATATTAGCCGTTTTCAATAGCTCTTGAGCAAATTTACTTGGTTGTAAACGTGGCAAATCTTGCGCATCATTTGGAAATGTATTGTCTTTTGAAATATTTAAAACAGATGAAGGCATTTTTGTTCCTACTGTTGTCTTTGCAAAACTCATGTTAGGAAATAATAAAATAAACGAGACCATAGTTGAAAGACATATGCTGTATACTCGTTTCACCTGTCTGGCTCCTTCCTATGTAGGTATATATACTACTTCGTTTATTGTTTTCTCTGAGCGCAATTGTTATGCCTATTTTTCATAATAAATAAAAACCAATTCCCATAATGACATACGCTGCTAGTAAAGTGCCTCCTTCAAACCAGTTTGTATCTCCATCATTGGAAATCGCAATCGTTAAGAAAACGGCTGTAATCATAGACACAAGTTCTGGTATGGTAAATACTAAAGGCATCCTTTGCGCGAAGAACATAGATAGTAATACTAATACAGGAGCAACAAACATGGCGATTTGTAATGTAGAGCCTATTGCAATTTCAACTGCAATATTTACTTTATTTTTATAAGCCATAATAATTGCAGACGCATGTTCCGCTGCATTCCCAACAATTGCAACGATAATAACCCCTATAAATAACTCTGACCAGCCAAATGACTTTGCAACAGTTTCAAAAGTATGCACGAGTGCCTCTGACACATAAGCTACCGCTAGTGTTGCTATCGCTAAAATAAGTAGCGCCTTCCCTTTCGACCACTCTGGCTCTTCTTCATGCGCTACTTCGTCACTTTTATGTTGATATACACCACGGTGCGTAACTAACTTAAATAGTAATGCAGCAAGGTACATGATAATCATAATAATAGAAACACCTATACTTAATTGATACGTCTTGCCAGCGTCCATCTTCATTGAAAAGATCTCTGGAATAACAAAGGCCACAACAACAGCAAATATTAATAAAGCTGAATTATGCCTTGCATCATATACATTAAAACTTTGTCTTTTGTATTTAAGACCTCCAACAAAGAAGGATAACCCTCCTACTAATAATAAATTTCCAAGTACAGATCCCGTTAAAGAAGCTAACACCACTTCAATTAACCCTGCTTGAAGTGCAAAAATTGAAATGATAAGTTCAACAGCATTACCGAAAGTAGCATTTAATAATCCGCCTATTCTAGGACCAGAAACAATTGCTAGACTCTCTGTTGCTCTACCCATAAAACCAGCTAATGCGATAATCGTAACACAATACACAGCGAACATAATTGTTTCTGGCCAATGAAGTGTTTTTCCAAGTACAGATAGTGGCACACCTATAAGCGCTACTATAAGAAATATTTTATTAAACATGTTTTTCATCCTTCCATCGTATGTATTTCTCCTCAATATTATTATTATTCTTCTCCTAACTTGTCCGATTTCATCACAATTACGTTTAAAAAATCGGATTGAAGAAAACAGTATGAAAGATATTTAAATTATCTTGTTTAAACAGACAGAATTATAAATTGTGAAAAGGGGTTAAAATTATGCACTTAAAAGAAAAAATCGCAACTATTATTCAAGGTCAACGTACTGGTGTATTATCTACAGTACGAAATGAGAAACCTCATAGCGCCTTTATGATGTTTTTCCATGAAGATTTTGTACTGTATGTTGCAACAGATCGACAATCAAAAAAGATAACAGATATTGAACAAAATCCTAATGTCCATGTACTACTCGGACGAGAAGGGAAAAAATTAGATGAAGATTATATTGAAGTTGAAGGATTGGCTTCAATTGAGGAAGACTCGACATTAAAAAACAAGTTTTGGAATAATAGCTTAAAACGTTGGTTACTCGGCCCTGAAGACCCTAATTACGTATTGATAAAAATCAACCCCGACACAATTTATTACATCGATGGTGCCGGTACGACGGAGCCTGAGTTTTTACGACTATAAAATAAAACAAGCCCCCCTTAGGTGGGCTTGTTTTGTCGAAAAGTTCTTTTGAAAAAAACAATAAAATAGGTGGAACTTTCTAAAGATTCTGTTATATAATAGCATTAACTTAAATAAACTGTATTAAAACAGATTGAGAGGAGAAATAAAATTGATGAAGAGAGAAGAACGCAAAAACATGATTGAGTTTATTGAAAAGAAAAAAGGGATTGAGCGTGACGAATTACTGTTTATGACAGACGATGAAGTAGAACATATTTATAATGTAACGTACTTTTTATATGAGGAAATTGCAGAGTAGTATAATAATCCCCACCTTATTAAAAATATAAGGTGGGGATTATTTCGCTATTTAGCCCACTATTTACAGGCAGTAAAACTCCCACCTTAAAATTCAGGTGGAGCAAGAAGTTAAGTTGAAGTCGTGCTTCCTATAAGCTCAATTGCTTCAACTTTATACATGAGAATCATTTTCATGTATAATACTGTAAGATTGGAGGAATTTTACTATGAGTTCGTGGCTCTTATTTGCACTATTATCAGCAATTGCTGCTGCCCTTGTATCGATTTTTGGAAAGTTTGGTTTAGACGGCATCGATGCAAACGTTGCAACAACAATTCGATCTATTATTATGGCATTATTTATGATAGGCGTTATTATCATACAAGGTAAATTTCAAAATATCGGTGACGTACTGCTAAATAAAAAAGCACTGCTATTTATCACATTAAGTGGGATTGCAGGTGCTTCTTCATGGCTATTTTATTTTCTTGCCCTCAAAACAGGAAAGGTTTCACAAGTAGCTCCTGTCGATAAATTAAGCGTCGTATTTTCTATCATTCTCGCTATGATTATCCTCGGTGAAAAGTTAAACTTTATGACCGGTGTTGGTGTAGTCTTTATTACAGCTGGTGTATTATTTATTGCTTTCAGCTAAAAAAACCGCTATTAGCGGTTTTTCTTTTTCTTTATGTACAACCATACAACACATGTAACAACGGCTGAAATTAATAAAATCCATATTCCATAATGATGTAAACTATACTCAACGAAGCGCCACTTCTCGCCTAACTTCCAGCCAAGCCCAATAAAAACACTTATCCAAATGAGCGCACCACCGTAAGCGTACAAACAAAAACGCCAAAGTGTCAAATTTGATACCCCAGCAAAATATGCTGTTAAATGACGTACGCCCGGTATAAAATAACCAATCATTAAAAGAAATGGCCCATATTTTTCAAATAAAATATGTGTTTTTTCAATGTGATGTTCTTTAATTCTAATTTTCGGCCCATATTTCTTTAAAACAGGGAGCCCAAGTTTTAAACCTAATATGTAGCTTAACGTGATCCCTAACATCGCACCAGCCAGCCCACTTAAAAAAGCAGCAGTTCCTGACATAACTCCTTTTGAAACATTATAACCAACAAAGGTCAATAAAAACTCGTCTGGTATCGGTAATCCGACAATCCCACCAGCCAAAGCTATAACAATTCCAAAATAGCCATAATGCGCGATTAACTCGCCAATATGTTGTTCCATTCGGAAGACACATCCTATGCACGGTCGTTATTCCACATTGTACCCTTTCTATCTTTAAGGCAAACATGGTATACATATTCACTATACATTGTTTTTATAATGAACTCTACTTCTATTCTTTCCTTTAACAGAGATAAAGAAAAACTTTACTCAGTGGGAGTTTTGTTCATCCTCTACTAATTATTAACCTATGCCAATCTTGCTTTTACAGACATCCCGACTCCACATAACTCACTTACATTCACCAATTTTGAGATTAGATTCTTATTGCCCGCAAATAACCCGATAAAAAATAAAAATTCATATGCGTGTTTTTTTGTTACAATAAAGGAAAGTTACTTTTCGCAACGGTTTAACTCTCAAGAAAAATGATATATCTAGCAAAAACATAGTTTGGTCTATATAATGCAACTTCTACCTATTAAAAGAACATACACCCTTTTACATACAACATCATTTTTCTAAATTATACAGGGGGGAACGAACATGACCATTGAAAATCAATTTATTCAAAAAGTTTACTATAAAACATTTTTAACAGAAGAAACTTCTACTCCTGCATCGGAAGTACTCGGTGAAGCATATATAAATGAATCTAAAAATGAATTCTCCAACATTTCTAATATTCGATTTGCTCAAGGTGAATTTTATTATCAAAATAAAGATTTTGAAGCAGCTATATTTAAATGGGAAAAAGTAAATAATGCTCTTGCACTTTGGGCGACAAAAAATATTGCAGATGCTTATTTTGAACTAGGATTCTTACCAAAGGCAGAAGAAATTTATCAATCTATTCAAACGGAAGATACGACTCTTACGATGGAGGTTTCCTTACAACTTCTTTCTCTTTATATCGAACAAGATCGTTTAGGACTCGCTTTTAAGACGATTAGTGAAGCTGTTGCATTCCAACCGGACTACCCAAATATTACTGCAATTGCACGTTCTTTCTATGAAAAACAAGAAGATTGGAACAACGCTATCGAACTAGCTGTTCAAGAAGGTATCCGAACACAATCTTTACACTGGTTTGATACGTTAATAACTTACATAAACAAAGGATTTACAAAAAATATTAAGCCTGAATATTTCTATGAGTCTTTAAAAGCTCTATATGCTGTTGATCAAGCTCAATTTAAAGAACTTGTTATTGCTCTTTGGAATAGCTATCAACATGAATCCTTATACCTTCCTTGGATTCAAAGTATTAATCATTTATTCTTGCATATTGAAACAGACAATAATGACGATTGGAATGAAATCTCTACTCGCTACCAAGAAACATACTTTGCATTAATTACCGGAAATCATTTTATGCATGAATTAAACGGACTTGTACCAAATTTATTAACAAATTGGTTCAGTTTAACGAAAGCAAAAGATTCTCTAGTTGTCTCTGCAGCAGTGTTAGCATGGAATGAAGTCTCACCTACAACTTTAGAATCATTACTCGTAAAAAGTGCTGGATCCTTACTTTCTAATACATCAGCTGAAGCAGATGTAAATATGGAAACAGTTTCTCATTTATTCGAAACAATCGCTGTATGGGCTGAGAAAAATGATGTAGATTTAAGTCATCAATTTACGCTACTCGTCCATGAACTATGTGATTTAAATGTCACACCAATACTAATAGCTGGAACTAGTGACCATGATAAAACATCATTTGTTAATTCAATATTGGGAGAGAACATCTTAACTGAAACTTTAACAACTCCTATTCTATTTAAAGACGCTAGTCAAACTGAAATAACAGAATTTACCGAGTTAGATATAAGAAATATCCCTAACCTTGATGAATTCCATCAAATAACGGCTACATCTGCTCAGTCAGAACTTGAGAAAAAATGTATAGAAATTAAGCTACCAAGTAGGTTTTTAAGAAAAAATAAGTTTACATTTCTTATTACACCATCTATTCAAGGACAATTGGATAAAAACAATGCATACTTTGAATACTTACAAGCAGCAGATAGCCTTGTATACGTATTAAATTCTTCTTCACCATTGCATAGTCAAGAAATTGATACGTTAATTTATTTACGTGAACAAGTACCAAACTTACAAATTCACTTCGTATCACACACAAATAATACGACTACTGATGAAAAACTAATTAGTAAACTTAAAGTACATTTTCCAGATGCACAATTCTTCCCATACTCTCCTTCGCAAGAGAGTAGCCAGCAACTTGGAGATGTAACAGAATCTATTCTTTCTAATCTTGCAAAACGCGATATAGAAAAAGAACGTATAGAAAAGCTAATATGGTTTACGCAAAAGACAATTGCTTATCTCATAAATGAACGTGTGGAATTAGAAAATACATTAGTAAAATCCGTACGCTGGAATAAACACATCTCAGTGAAACTTACTGGATTTATTAATAACCTTACTGCTCTTGAAAAAGATAAAATTCGTTCTATTACCGAATCCTATCTTTTAACGAAAGAAGAAATTACACGAGATATACATTCTCAAATTCCTGAATTATTACAGAGCTGCTCTGATCTTGTTCAAGAAGATAGTGATTTCAAATTAGTTCATGAAGAATTAAATGCTGCAATGAATGAACGAGTTCAAAAGCATGTACAACAGGTACTTCTTCCTAAATTTACTGGGTCTATTCAAGAATGGATTGAAACAGCACATAATGAATTTATTCAAGCTCAAGCTTATTTAGATGAAATGAGTGAAACGTTTAATAAATTATATAAAGAAGAACGTATGAAACTTCCTTGCGATTTCAAATTATTAGATGATTGGAATCGAGATGTTGTACGAATGACAAATCGAATTACAGTAACGAACATCAATATTTTATTACGCTTTACACCGACACAGTTTTTCTTAAAAAGTGCCGGAAAATTATTTGGTAATATGCAAAAAAACCAATCTATGCTCGCCAACAAATATAAACAATATATTGAAACAGAAGACTATACAGAAATTGCTCACACAATTTCAAAACAATTCTTCCTTCAATTTGAAGTATTTGAAGGTGCATTAGAACGTGATATCATGATGTTCTTCAAAGATCCACTTAATATATTGAAACAAAATGTAGATGCAGCTCAACTTGAGATAAAGGAAGACGAGCAAACATTAGCAACGCTAAGAAGCAATCCAGAAACATATCATGATCCTTTGGCGTTATTTAAACTACAATTGCTACAACATAAATTCGTTTTAAGTACTACAAAGAAACATGAAGATATGTTCGTATCTAACGAATCTCCTACTGTTTAACAAAAAAACCAAGCAAACTAAAATTTGCTTGGTTTTTTACTTTATTATTTTCATATGTTCAAACGGATAATAAATGCCTGCTAACTTTCCTAACACATCTTCTCTATCAATAAAACCTAAACCATTTCTACTATCTTTACTTATTAAGCGATTATCTCCCATAACAAAAATCTTATTTTTAGGAACTGTAATCGGTCCAAAGTCCTCTGTTAAATTCATAAGTTTTTTTTCTGCTTGTTTTTTATTACTATCCAAATACTCTTCATCTTTCACTTCAGAATTTACATATAATTGATCATTTCTCATCTCAATTATATCTCCAGATAATCCAATCACTCTTTTGACATAAAAATTATCTGTTTTCACAACAATAATGTCTTCTCTCCCATAGCTTTCAAATTGTTTTGCTAACTTATTAACAATTACCTTATCTCCATCTTGCAACGTTGGCCTCATAGATGCTCCTTTTACAGTCGTAGGGAAAAACACAAAAATTTTCGCCAAAAACACCAATAAACATGCAATTGCAATAGTTCCAAAGAATTCACGCCAACGTTTTTTCTTTTGCATCATTTCACCATCTCATCATCTTTTTACTTTTATTATAAATAATACAACCGATATTTTTCTACAAAATTCTGAATTATAAAATTATAATATTAGAAATTTCAAAATGGTAATACTGATCAAATTAAACAAGCAAAAAAGATACTCTCAAAATAGTCTATCCGCTATTTTGAGAGTATCTTTTTATAATCCCACATATACAATACACATTTGAGCAGCTACATATGTAAACCAAATCCAAAGTGGCTCATACTTCAATTTACGCCCTCCGATATCTGTCACGCCAATAATAAAATCAGAAATCACAAACAGTAAACCACCAAACGCTGGTATCCACCATATTCCTGTATTTTCATAATATAAGGCGAATGCAAAGCAAGCCATTCCTCCAACCCACAATCCGTAAATTAAAGCTCCTATCGTAAACAATTTATCCTGTTTATCATTTCGGATAAAGAAGAACCATCCTACAATTAGAAAGAGCCCATATACGAGTAAACCAATCCAAAAACCATTCCACGAAATTCCTGTTTGCAAAAATGCTTTTACATAAAAACAATGAGCAAGAGCGAAAGTAACCATCCCTCCAATTAACCTGTGACCAATTGGAATCAGCCCAGCCATAAACAAATCTCCCACAGTCGATAAAGTCATACCAAGTGCAACCCACGTACTATACTCTACAGATGGATCTTGTAACCATATCCAAATTGCACTACCTGTTAAAGAAAAACTAAGAATAAGACGGATTGCTAAAGGTAACGGCATATTATCTTTCGTTCTTTTTGTCTGCCGCATTGCATAAATTGCACCAATTAAAAAAAGAAGTATTTGCCCAATTAACACCACGTAAAGTAGATTCATAATATGTTCTCCTCAATAAATGCTTTTTGTATCTTTTTTCGTTACACTTAGTCTATTATCCTTTTTCTATAAAAAAAGAAGAACAGTACTGTTCTTCCATTGTAATCGCTTTTCTGCTTTCTATGCTACTTGTTTTTCTTTCTCTATTTTTTGCTTAGCTGGCGTCCGATTTACCACAATAATTCCCGCGGCTACACATGCTAAACCGAGTAGCACAAATGAATGAATTGCTTCACCTAAAATCATGCTCGATAATAACACACCAAATACGGGTATAAAGAACATATACATAGATACTTTTCCAACCTTGTTGTACTTCATAATTGTATTCCAAATGCAAAAACCAGCTGCAGATAAGAAAGATAAATAAATCAGCATAAGTAGTGCATGTAGACTAAATGTAAATGGCATGACTCCAACTTGTAAAGCCCCTATACATAATAATCCTATAGAACCAAACATCATTTGGTATGCTGTCATATAGCCAACATCTAATGTTTTACTACCTTCTTTTGCTAATATGTTTCCATATGAATACAGCATTGCTGCACTAAGAAGTAATAAGCTTCCGATTCCAAAATGAAATGATAAGCTACCATCACTCGGCACATTTACTAAAACGACGCCACAAAAACCAATCGATACCCCAATTATTTTTCTTATATTGAGAGCATCATCTTTATATAAAAAATGGGCGAGTAAAATTTGAAAGAATGATGATGTCCCTGAAATGATAGCTCCTTCAATTCCTGAACTATAACTCATTCCAATGTAAAAACAGATATATTGAAGAAACGTTTGGAATAAACCAATTTGTATTAACTGTTTCCCCGTTCCTTTTTTGAAGCTCATATCTTTTCCTAACACTTTAAAGAATAATAAGAGCATGACTCCAGATAACAAGAAACGATAACCGGCAAATAATATTTGTTCTCCAACTTCTTGTGGTTGAATTCCAAGTTCAGCATAACTTAACTTAATAAAAGGAAATGCGCTTCCCCATAAAAAAGTTGCTACTATTGCAGCAATAAATACGCCAATCGGATGGGTAAAAAATTTCTCTGTCTTCACTTGTTGTCTTCCTTTCCGACCTTTTTATGAACAATATTCATATATACCAAAGGAATTGCGAAAACACAAGTTTTCCGTTTATACTTGAAACAAAACCGTACCATCTCATAAAAACATATGATATACTATAGAATAATTACAACATAATAACTATTAAAAACAGATTCAACAGAAATGCTGCTATCCATTATGGATGGCAGCTTTCGTCGTTTTATAGGGGTTTCGATTTTGATTATTTTTCTCAATAAGAATTCGGAAGGAGCGAGTAGTAATGAACTCAGAAGTAAAAACGTTACACGCAAAAGAAACAATTTCTCATCCCTCTTTATGGGATACATTAAAAAAACATTATGAACTTGTATTTGCATTGGCATCTGGTATTTTTATTTTAGCTGGCTGGCTATTCACAAAGAACGATGCAATGAATGCAGGTATTACTTGCTATATCCTTGCTTATATAGTTGGTGGATATGCAAAAGCGAAAGAAGGAATTGAAGATACGATTGAAGAAAAAGAGCTAAATGTTGAAATGCTAATGCTCTTTGCAGCTATCGGTGCTGCAATTATTGGCTACTGGGCAGAAGGGGCTATTTTAATCTTCATCTTTGCGCTCAGCGGTGCTATGGAATCTTATACATTAAGTAAGAGCCAAAAAGAAATTTCCGCTCTTCTTGACTTACAACCCGAAGAAGCATTACGCATTTCCAACGGAACAGAGGAACGTATTCCTGTTGGAGAGTTACAAATTAACGACATTATTTTAATTAAACCAGGTGAACGTGTTCCTGCTGACGGTACGATTCATAACGGTGAAACAAATATTGATGAAGCAGCAATCACGGGAGAACCTATTCCAAATGAGAAAAGACATGGCGATGAAGTATTTGCAGGTACTGTAAATTTACGTGGTGCTATCGAAGTTAAAATTACGAAGCCGAGCGATCAAACATTATTCCAAAAGATTATCCGTCTCGTACAAAGTGCACAAAGTGAAAAATCACCATCACAACTATTCATCGAAAAGTTTGAAGGAACATACGTAAAAGGTGTACTACTCGTTGTTGCGCTTATGATGTTCGTTCCTCATTTCTTACTTGACTGGAGCTGGAATGAAACGTTTTATCGCGCTATGATCTTACTTGTAGTCGCATCTCCTTGTGCGCTCGTTGCTGCCATTACACCAGCAACGTTATCTGCAATTTCTAACGGAGCAAGAAATGGAATTCTCTTTAAAGGTGGCATACATTTAGAACGCCTCGCTTCAGTAAAAGCAATCGCCTTTGATAAAACAGGAACATTAACAGAAGGAAAACCTACCGTAACAGATATATATGTTCGAGAAAATATGACAGAAAAAGAAGTACTTTCTATTACAGCATCAATTGAAAGTCACTCTACACATCCTTTGGCTGAATCTATTGTTAAATATGCACAACATGCGTACGACATTACATTAAAAAAACCAGAAAAGGTTGAAGATGTAACTGGTTTTGGGCTAAAAGGAATATTCGAAAACAACGCTTATAAAATAGGTAAAGCTGATTTTATCGGTGAAGAAACAAAAACATTTCATAATGGTATTTCTGCCTCACTTGAAAAGGAAGGTAAAACTGTCGTTTATATTAGTGATGAGGGAGGCATTCTTGGACTTATCGCTTTAAAAGATACGCTTCGCCAAGAAACAATAGCTGCTATTCGTGATTTACAAAGCATTGGTGTCGAAGCAATTATGATTACTGGAGATAATGAAGAAACGGCAAAAGCAATTGCCTCTGAAAGTAATATAAAGGAATATTACGCATCATGCTTACCAGAAACAAAAGTTGAAACGATTAAAAAATTAAAAGAAAAATACGGTACAGTAGCAATGGTCGGAGACGGTATAAATGATGCACCTGCACTAGCTACTGCTAGCATTGGTGTCGCAATGGGAGAAGGAACAGATGTAGCTTTAGAAACTGCGGATGTTGTACTGATGAAGAACGAACTATCTCGTCTTTCTCAAGCAATCCGTCTATCAAAACGAATGAATCGTATTGTGAAGCAAAACGTAATCTTTTCGCTAGCCGTTATTGCCATGCTAATTTGTTCAAACTTCTTGCAATTTTTAGCTCTTCCATTCGGTGTTATTGGCCATGAAGGAAGTACGATTCTTGTCATTTTGAATGGCTTACGATTATTAAAAGGAAGCAAATAAAACGGGTCCCTCATAGAGGACCCGTTTTTTTTAATGATAGCTATTATGACCGTTCGCACTGCTACTCGTTTTATGCTTTGGATGCGAACTGCTCTTTTGTTTATTATTACTTTTATTATTATGGTTCTTTTTATTATTACTCATGAAATATCCCCCCTGTTCCTTTTTATTATGGAACAAGAGCTCATTATTCATTACGGGAATTATTGTCACCGGTTCTATAATGGTGGAGTAAACCATTAATTTCACCGCCAAGTAAAATTACCCATCCAGTTAAGTAAAACCATAACATTAAAATAATGATACCACCGAGACCACCATATGTATTGGCGTAATTCGCAAACTTATCTACATAATAAGCAAATGAGTACGATACCACAATCCATCCTACAGTAGCAAATAACGCCCCTGAAATAACTTCTCTTCTTTTTAACTTTCGATCTGGTGCAAATGTATATAAGAAACTAAACAAAGCAAATAGCACGAAGAAACTCGCTACTAATCGTGTAATGCTCCATACGAAAGAAAAACTATCTGATAAACCGAGTGCTTTAAACACTGCTGCTCCAATAACTTGTCCGAATACCGGAACAATTAACGCAAAGACAATCATAAAAATAATAGCTAATGTAAACACAATTGATAACGCTCTTGTTGTAATAAAAGAACGTGTTTCCTTCACGTCATAAGCGCGGTTAAAAGCATTCATAACCGCATTAACACCATTTGAGGCAAACCATAACATGGATAATAAACCAAATGATAATAAACCACCATTTTGCTGGTTTACAACTTTATCTACATTTACCTCAATTAAGTTCATTGCATCATCTGGTACATAAACCTCTAATAAACTAAGCACATCCTCTGTTTGAATGGGAATAAATCCAAGAAGCGTAATTAAGAAAACGAGCCCAGGAAAAATTGCAAGCAAGAAGAAATAAGCGAGCTGTGCTGCCAAGCCCGCTACATCATCGCGCATCGTCCGGTCATATAAATCTTTACCAAACGAATAAGTACGATTTCTTCTCACCTTTTCTAAAATTTTTCTCATATATGTTTAAACGCTTTTCTTCTCTTCTTTATCTTGCTTTAACTCAATGTACGCTTCAGTTTTTTTTTCCACTGCATTTGAGTCTTTTATAAATAATTCACGCGCTTCTTTCATACCACCATCTTCAGCAACTACTGGCTCTTCTTCTGCTTTCAGCTCATCTACCTTTGGAGATACAGCTTGAATTTCAATCGTTTCTGGCTTTTCTTCTGGCTCAACTTTTTTCTTACTAAAAATTTCTTTCGTTTCTTTTAACGTCTCTACAACAGATGGCGTTAATTTTTTAATTTCTGCTACTTTCGCTTTTACCACATTGAAATCAGCAAGTTCGCGTCCTTTATCTGTAACAGTTTGCACTTTTTCTTTGATCTTTGCATTTTCGCCAATTTCAATCATCTTTGTTTTTGCTTTTTCTGCTGTATTTTTTACTTTTTCACGATTTTCTTTCTTCAACATAGATACAGCTACACCTGCAGCTACACCAATCGCAATGTTTCGAGCAATATTATTTTTCTTTGCCATATTCCTTCACCCTTTCATTTCTTATGTTAGAAAGTATTTCTTTCTAAGCTTCCTCATATTCCTTGTTCATTTCGAATGAAAGCTAATAGCTTTGCACACCCTTCTGTTACAAGGTCATATACTTCTTGGAAATTCCCTGTATAGTAAGGGTCGGGAACGTCTGTCCAGCCACCGTCTGGAACAAAATCGGACAGCCTACCAATATAGCCTCCAGTTTTACCTAAACTTTTTAAATCTGCTATATTCTTGTTGTCCATGGCAATAATATAATCAAACTTTGTTAAGTCTTCTTTTTCTACTTGCCTTGCTTTAATTCCTTCAAAAGTGACTGCATTTTCTTTTAAAATTTTTTGTGTTCCTTTATGTGGCGGATGGCCAACATGCCAATCTCCAGTTCCTGCAGAATCAATGACAATTTTCTCTTCGAGTCCCTCTTTTACGACAAGATCTCGAAAAATCGCTTCTGCCATTGGAGAACGGCAAATGTTCCCAAGACAAACAAACAATACTTGAACCATGTTTTTGTTTCTTCCCTTCTTGGTGCATTTCTTCATATATACTTATAGTATAAACAACCAATTATGAAATATAAAGGAAATCCCTACTAATTTAATAGGATTGAAAAGATTCATTAACGAAAATGATAAAAAATGTTAAGATAGCCTTATGTTATTTTAAAGGGGGACACTTCGGTGGATTTATCCGTAAAGTCAGAAGAAAACGTTGAATACATGGTCGAAGCTATTAAAGAAAAATTACGTATGGTTAATGCTGGAGCGATGAGAGCTGCTAGTTTTAACGAAGAAATGTACGAAGATTTACGTGACATTTATGATCATGTTATGAAACGTGAAACATTCAGCATTAGTGAAATGCAAGCTATTACAGAAGAATTAGGTACATTAATTAAAAAGTAAAAAAGCCTCTCTTATATGTGGTATTATCCCCTATAGGTAGACAGTAAAAAAAGAGTCCATCTGATATGATGGACTCAATACTGTTTTATCTGGAGGGGATTTTTTTATGGCAAGAAAAGGACAATCATT
>NZ_JAKUHC010000018.1:0-72418 GCF_022664295.1 Bacillus cereus group sp. BfR-BA-01311 | reverse complement strand
ATGATGGCAGAGAGGTCACACCCGTTCCCATACCGAACACGGAAGTTAAGCTCTCTAGCGCCGATGGTAGTTGGGACCTTGTCCCTGTGAGAGTAGGACGTTGCCAGGCAATATTATTCCGCAGTAGCTCAGCGGTAGAGCTATCGGCTGTTAACCGATCGGTCGTAGGTTCGATTCCTACCTGCGGAGCCATTGGAGAGCTGTCCGAGTTGGCCGAAGGAGCACGATTGGAAATCGTGTATACGTCACAAGCGTATCAAGGGTTCGAATCCCTTGCTCTCCGCCATAGGATTTATAATATTTGGCCCGTTGGTCAAGTGGTTAAGACACCGCCCTTTCACGGCGGTAACACGGGTTCGAATCCCGTACGGGTCACCACTTTGGAGGATTAGCTCAGCTGGGAGAGCACCTGCCTTACAAGCAGGGGGTCGGCGGTTCGATCCCGTCATCCTCCACCATATAAATTTTATATGAATAGTATTATCGCGGGGTGGAGCAGCACGGTAGCTCGTCGGGCTCATAACCCGAAGGTCGCAGGTTCAAATCCTGTCCCCGCAACCAAATGGTCCCGTGGTGTAGTGGTTAACATGCCTGCCTGTCACGCAGGAGATCGCCGGTTCGACCCCGGTCGGGACCGCCATTTTAATAAGGCTCGGTAGCTCAGTCGGTAGAGCAGAGGACTGAAAATCCTCGTGTCGGCGGTTCGATTCCGTCCCGAGCCACCATTTATTTTAATAAAATACGCCGGCTTAGCTCAATTGGTAGAGCAACTGACTTGTAATCAGTAGGTTGGGGGTTCAAGTCCTCTAGCCGGCACCATGTAAGTTTCGGAGGGGTAGCGAAGTGGCTAAACGCGGCGGACTGTAAATCCGCTCCTTCGGGTTCGGCAGTTCGAATCTGCCCCCCTCCACCATTTACATAGGGGCATAGTTTAAAGGTAGAACTGAGGTCTCCAAAACCTCCAGTGTGGGTTCGATTCCTACTGCCCCTGCCAAATATATTTACACAACATGGCGGTTGTGGCGAAGTGGTTAACGCACCGGATTGTGGCTCCGGCATTCGTGGGTTCGATTCCCATCAGTCGCCCCATTTTTATTTTAAAAATTACAAATAATCTAATGGATACTTACATATAATTAAGTAAGAATTCGATGGGCTATAGCCAAGCGGTAAGGCAACGGACTTTGACTCCGTCATGCGCTGGTTCGAATCCAGCTAGCCCAGCCATTTTTGCGGAAGTAGTTCAGTGGTAGAATACAACCTTGCCAAGGTTGGGGTCGCGGGTTCGAATCCCGTCTTCCGCTCCAATAAAACTTTATATGGCGGCATAGCCAAGTGGTAAGGCAGAGGTCTGCAAAACCTTTATCACCGGTTCAAATCCGGTTGCCGCCTTTTCTTTTGTGCCGATGTGGCGGAATTGGCAGACGCGCACGACTCAAAATCGTGTTCCTTCGGGAGTGTCGGTTCGACCCCGACCATCGGTATCATGAACGGCGTAATAAAAGACTCTACACCAAATGTGTAGAGTCTTTTTATATTTTCATCACACTATAAAATAAGCAAAATGGTGTGTTGGTGAAATGGTTATAAATGATTAAGGTAAACTTATTCATTTAGTACATGCGATACAGTTGGGGAAAGCTACAAAACAATAAAGGGATAAATTTTTATCCCTTTATATAATTTCATTATTTTATAGAGAATTTCTCCAACCTGGTGACATGAAGTTAAATCCGACGCCACCAGTAGATATTAGTACATGATCAGCTGTTAATTTCGTAATTTCTAAGAACTTCTTTTCAAACTCTTCTCTGTTGTATTTGTACATAGTTGAGTCGCATGACCACATGTGCGTTGAAGTACTCAACCAGTCTCCTAATTCCTTTAATTCAGGAAACGACTCAAATCGAATTGGTTCATCTAATTTCATGAATCTCACTTGATAGATAGTTGGGTTTAATTTTTCTCCTATTCCTTTAAAAGCATGTGATTTTTTGTCTTTTGAATGTGTCATAATTCACCCTCCATCTTTTCTTCAAATTTTTTCCTATTTTTATTATACAACAATAGAAAACAATTATGGGAATAATATGGAAATATTTATTGGCAATATAAAAAGACTGTAACAGAAATGTTAGAGTCTTTTTGTTAAATTATACTATGTGCTTCTAAAATTCGTAATAAACGTAGGAATTCATGTATAATATAACTTGTCGAAAGAACAAAATGATAGTGATTTATATTATGTCTGTAATATGAATCAAAAATGAACTTTTTATATTTCTTTTAAAAATGTGTTGAACACACATTATATTTCATATTAATATTTTTATGTAGATTTAAAACGGGAAAGAGAGTGGAAAGTATGGGCCGTAAATGGAACAATATTAAAGACAAAAAAGCATCAAAAGATGCAAATACAAGCCGTATATACGCGAAATTTGGGCGTGAAATTTATGTGGCAGCAAAACAAGGCGAGCCAGATCCAGAATCAAACCAAGCACTAAGAGTTGTATTAGAGCGTGCGAAAACATACAATGTTCCAAGAACAATTATTGATCGTGCAGTTGAAAAAGCAAAAGGCGGTTCAGAAGAAAATTATGACGAGCTTCGTTATGAAGGATTCGGACCAAATGGAGCTATGGTTATTGTAGATACACTTACAAATAACGTAAACCGTACTGCAGCAGATGTACGAGCTGCATTTAGCAAAAACAGTGGTAATATGGGTGTGAACGGTTCTGTAGCTTACATGTTTGATGCGACAGCTGTTATCGGCCTTGAAGGTAAAACATCAGATGAAGTTCTTGAAATTTTAATGGAAGCAGATGTAGATGCACGTGACATTCTAGAAGAAGAAGATTCTGTTATCGTGTATGCTGAACCAGATCAATTTCATGCAGTACAATCTGCACTTAAAGGTGCTGGCGTTGAGGAGTTTACAGTTGCAGAATTAACAATGCTTGCACAAAGTGATGTAACACTTCCTGAAGATGCTCAAGCACAATTTGAGAAAATGGTTGATGCATTAGAAGATTTAGAAGATGTTCAACAAGTTTATCACAACGTAGACTTAGGAGAGTAATACGATAGATGACCCTTTTCGCTTAGCGGATAGGGTCTTTTTTATGAAGTTAATTAAGGTGATGAAGTATTAAAGGTATTTTGTTGTAGGTAGGGAATATGATTATAGGGATATATAAAATATTCATTATCTCTAGGAGGCTTAATATGGAACATAAGACACCAAAGCATATCGTTGCTGTAGCCGGTTATTTAACAAATGGAAAAAATGAAGTGTTATTAACAAAAGTGCACTGGCGAGCTGATACGTGGGAGTTGCCACGAGGACAGGTAGAAGAAGGCGAAGCGCTCGATCAAGCTGTCTGTAGGGAAATAAAAGAGGAAACAGGGTTAACGGTGAAGCCTATCGGAATTACAGGCGTTTATTATAATACTTCTATGCATATTCTAGCTGTTGTTTTTAAAGTAGCATATATAAGTGGTGAAATAAAAATTCAACCTGAAGAAATACAAGAGGCTAAATTTGTTGATTTAAATGAAGAGAACATAGATGAGTATATAACGCGTCCTCATATGAAATCCAGAACACTTGATGCAATGAGAGCAACACATTTTATTCCGTATGAAACGTGGGAAGTACAGCCGTATAATTTAATAGGAAGATTGTAAAGAAAAGAGTAGCCGATTTGAGATACATTCGAATCACTACTCTTTTTTTGTATACTGTTTAAGAAAAAGGTCAAAATAATAATAGCACTAGTATTGATTTGGGGAACGTTTGTTCTGTATAATAAATCTATATGTTATATACATTTAGATTACTAGATAGTCAAAAGTATATATATTTGTAGATGATATAATTAAAGTGTAAAGTGAAAATATAATAGTCTTAAGGGTTTCTCTTTTATTGGTTATTCGTACTTTAACATAATCTATATTCAATATTTCAGATGAATAGTAGATAAAAAAAGACTGTGATACAATACTTTTTTATCCAACTATTTGCTGGGCAGTAAGCTTGATTAATGAGGGCCGATTAAAGTTTCACTTTATACCTTACAATGATGTAAGGTACGTGTAAGAGAAATCGATGGGATATTTTTTTACAACAATGTATTCTTAAAGTAAGAGTTATATGCTGTGTGGAAAAGAGGTGTTCAAGATGAAAGAACGAGTATTATCTAGGGTGAACTATCATCAAAAAGTTGCATTAAATCCAATGACTAAACTTTTTTATAAAGCCATTATATTATTATTATTGTTAAGTTGTACGTTATTATTCATTGGAAATGTAATGATTGAGAAAAGTGATATTAGTAAATTACATGTACCGGCTAAGTTAGAGGTGCCAGAATCATTAACACATGCATTTATTGCGACAGAAGATAAAAGATTTTATCATCATAACGGTTTAGATTATATAGCAATTATTAGGGCATCTGTTGAGAATATAAAGGCTGGTGGTGTCGTGCAAGGAGGAAGTACAATTACACAGCAGCTATCTAAAAATGCCTTTTTAACGAATGAACGTACATTTTCTCGGAAGTGGAAAGAGATTTTTTATACGAAAAAAATTGAACGCACATTTACAAAGGATGAAATATTAAAATTATATGTAAGTAATATTTATTATGGAGAAGGAGCATGGGGAATTGAAAAAGCAGCAAACCTTTACTTCGGTAAAAAGGTGAACCAATTAACGTTGGCTGAAAGTGCAATGATGGCTGCTGTAGTAAAAGCACCTGCTTATTACTCACCTGCCCAAAATTATGATAAAGCAGTAGAGAGACGTAATGTCGTTTTGAGACTAATGGAGAAAGAAGGCTATATAAGCCATGATGAGTATGTTCAAGCAGTTAGTGAGAAATTGGTAATTCGTCATGATATAAAAATAGAGCAGTCGATGTTAAATAGCGCGCGTAAAAAAGCAGTAAGTTAAGAGAAGTTCCTACAGAGGAGCTTCTTTTTTTGAATAAATTGTGACAAATTGTGACACAATATCGTCACAATTATTGTGTTTTTGTAATTTATGTGAGCGTGTTCATTGCGTGACGTATATAAGTGTTGATATTATGTGTATTGTGTACAATGCTGTATACAGAATATGAATTTAAAGAGGAATGTATATGAAATCAAATAAACTCATGGCTCTTGGTATAGTTTTTTCTATCGCAGTATTGATTGTAATTGGAACAATTGCGTATAGCATCATAAATGACAAAAAAGATAAAGGGAATGAGATGTTTGCTTATTCTACGCAACAATCTTTAGGGAAAGATGATGCTCCAGTTAAGGTAGTTGAATTTGGAGACTTTAAATGTCCTGCTTGTCGTACTTGGGATGTAACAGTATTACCTCGATTAAAAGAGGAGTATATCGATAAAGGCAAAGTGCAGTTATATTTTATTAACTTCCCATTTATCGGAAAAGACTCAGATTTAGGTGCAGCAGCTGGTGAAGCAATTTATAAACAAGATAAAGATTCATTCTGGATTTTCTATGATGAGATTTATCAAAATCAAAAGAAAGATACGGAAGAATGGATTACAGAAGATTTGCTTCTTAGCATTGTGAAAGAGAAACTTCCAAAAGTTGATGTAGAGCAATTTAAGAAAGACTTACACAGTAAAGAAATTACAGAAAAAGTACGTAAAGATTCAGATCGTGCTCAAAAATTAAAAGTTCAAGGTGCTCCTTCTGTATATGTAAACGGAAATCTTGCAAATCCTGATTTTGATAGTATGAAGAAGGCAATTGATAAAGAATTGAAAAAGTGATGAGGTCTCTCATCACTTTTTCGACTTTTTTCGATAAAATTCTTGCCTCTACTTTTTTTACATGCTATACTATTTTACATAAGTTATTCTAATATCTTATATGTAATTCATATTTGCGGGTGTAGTTTAGTGGTAAAACAAGAGCCTTCCAAGCTCTGGTCGAGAGTTCGATTCTCTTCACCCGCTCCAAATTTTATTAAAAGTTTTTCTATAAATTGTGATCAACGCAGTGTTTCGTTTCCGAGATAAACGAGGCATTGCGTTTTTTAATGTTTGAAAAATATAATTACATGCGAAAATAGAAGTAAATGATAGTATTCCAAACGTGAATTACTAACCAATAGAGTGGTTACATAAGGGGTGGATTCATCTGAGGAGGCGATTAAGAGTGGATTTTGAACAATTAAAGCAAGATGTAATTGCGTATAGTAAAACAATTGGCATAGATAAAATAGGCTTTGCGAGCGCTTCTCCTTTTGAGGAATTAAAGCAGCGCTTAATCCAGCAACAACAATTAAATTATCAATCTGGATTTGAAGAGCCTGATATAGAGAAGAGAACGAATCCGCAACTGTTATTACCGGGTGCTAAATCAATTATTGCGATTGCTTTAGCATATCCTTCAAAATTAAAAAATGCACCATTAAGTAAGCGTGGAGAACGCCGTGGGATTTTTTGTCGTGCTTCTTGGGGACAAGATTATCATCTTGTTTTACGAGATCGTTTGCAAAAATTAGAGGCATATTTAATTGAAAAACTTCCCGATATAGAAGTGAAGTCCATGGTTGATACAGGTGAATTAAGTGATCGAGCTGTATCAGAGCGTGCTGGTATTGGATGGAGCGGTAAAAACTGCTCTATTATTACACCTGAATTTGGTTCGTACGTATACTTAGGGGAAATGATTACAAATGTTCCATTCCCGCCAGATAAGCCGATAGAAGATCAATGCGGAGGCTGTACGAAATGTATTGATATTTGTCCTACCGGTGCTTTAATACAGGGGGGACAGTTAGATTCGAAGAAGTGCATTGCGTTTTTAACACAGACGAAAGGATTCCTACCTGAAGAATATCGCGATAAAATAGGAAATCGTATATATGGATGTGATACGTGTCAGACTGTTTGCCCGAAAAATAAAGGAATGGATTTTCATAATCATCCTGAGATGGAGCCGGATCCTGAGCTAGTTAAACCATTATTAACGCCACTTTTAACAATTAGTAATCGTGATTTTAAAGAGAAATATGGGATTATGTCAGGGTCATGGAGAGGGAAAAAGCCACTGCAAAGAAATGCGATTTTAGCATTAGCACATTTTAAAGAAGCATCGGCAATTCCAGATTTAATTGGTGTTATGAAAGATGACCCAAGACCGGTACTACGCGGAACGGCAGCATGGGCACTTGGGAAAATTGGCGGAGATGGAGTAGGCGAAGCGATTGAGAAAGCGATGGAACGTGAGAAAGATGAAGAAGTGCTTCATGAAATGAATCGCGGGCTTGAATTGTTAGCACAGAAAAAAGAGTAGATAATATTTCCCTTTTTCATATTGTAATATGGGAGGGAGACAGAATGGTTGTAAAAACGAAGATTGAAAACCAAGTACAACAATTTTTAGCATATATAACGGAGAAAAGAACGAATGTGGATGGTATTGCTGAGGATTTACTACAAATGGCACTGAGAAAGAAACAATTGTTTCAAAGGCGTAGTGCACATATAGTGAAAGCAACTGCGGATGTTTCTTTCATTAGACAATTAAATAGTAATGACCATCAAGAAATTGATTATCAAATACATTTTAAATATTTAATTAAGCATAAAGAATTATTTTATATTGAAGAGGAACAATTAAAACGAAGAGTTTGTTTAAATAATAGTCGAATTATAGGCGATTCTGCTATTGAAGTGTCAGAAGAAATTAGAATGGGTGAGACATTAGAAAGGGATATTACGAAAGAGAAGTACGGTTCTTATCAGTATAATCGTTTAGAGGCAGTGAAATATGCAGAGCGTTGGTGGGATGACCGGAATCCTATGTATCGTAATTTCCCTGATAATTGTACGAATTTCATTTCTCAATGTCTTCATACTGGAGAAGTACCTATGAACGGGTATCCTAATATTCGTAAAGGATGGTGGCAAAGGGAGAATCAGTGGAGTTGGAGCTGGGCTGTTGCACATTCTTTTTATTGGTATTTGTCAGGTGCTACAACAGGACTTCGAGCAGAGGCGGTAGAGAGGCCAGAAGAACTTATTCTTGGAGATGTCATTGCTTATGATTTCGAGGATGACGGAAGATGGAATCATACGACGATTGTAGTAGCAAAAGATGCAGATGGTATGCCGCTTGTAAATGCACATTCAGCGAATAGCCGTCGACGTTATTGGAACTATGAAGACTCTAGTAAATATACACCACAAATGAAATATAAATTCTTTCATATTATTAATGGGTAGAGATTTTTCGCTCAAGTGGTATAATACGTAGTAGACAAAAAACAGAGGTGAATATCGCGTGGGAGTACATGTTGTTTTATATCAGCCAGAAATTCCAGCAAATACAGGGAATATTGCTCGTACTTGTGCAGCAACTGGAACAGAATTACATTTGATTAGACCGCTTGGATTTTCAACGGATGATAAAATGTTAAAGCGTGCAGGATTAGATTATTGGCAGCACGTAAAAATTACGTATTATGATTCAATTGAAGAATTTTATGAAAAAAATAAAGACGGTGAATTCTTCTATTTAACAAAGTATGGCGAGAAAGCTCATACAGCGTTTGACTATAGCAAGCGTGAGAAGGATTACTATTTTGTATTTGGAAGAGAAACAAACGGCTTACCAGCTAATGTAATCGAAGAAAACTTTGATCATTGTTTACGTATTCCAATGACAGATAAAGTACGTTCATTAAATTTATCTAATACAGCAGCAATTTTAATTTATGAAGCGTTCCGTCAACAAAATTACCCTGGATTAGATTTAGAAATCGTTTATTAAAAGTCGCCATATGGCGACTTTTTTTTATAAAATAAAAATAATATATAATCATACATTTAAAAGAGAGGACATAATCATATAGAATGGGATATATGATTAAAAATAGATAAGACGGGTTGAGATAAATATGAAGGAAGAATATAGTAATCAAAATACCTTTTTAAGTATGATAGATATGGATTTAATTAGACAAGGATTATTACATGCTATTCAAGATTTAGTATTCATATTGAAAGTTATTGATAATGAAACGTTTCAATATATGTATGTGAATAAAATAGGAATGGATTATGCTAGGTTAAGCGAAGAGTGCTATGGAAAAACTTTTGCAGAAGTATTACCAAAAGATATAGCGGGGATATTGCAAAGGCAATATGCAAAAGTAGTGAGAGAAGCGAAAGCACACACCTTTTGTGATGTAGTCAATTTACCAAAAGGTGAGATACATTATGAATCTTCACTTAATCCTGTCTGCGACGAAGAAGGAATATGTCAATTTGTTATTTGCATTACAAGAGATATTACAGCTCAAATTGAGGAGAAGACAAAGATAGAGGAAAAACAAATGTTATTTAAGTCGTTACTGGAATATAATAATGACTCAATTATATCTATAGATTCTATAGGGAGAGTTACATATGCAAATCCGGCAACGTATGAAATATTTGGATATCGGTATGAGGAATTAAATAATAAATTTATTTTTGAATTCATTAATAAAGAATATGAAAAAGATTTTCAAATTCTATTTAAGGGATCGATGCAAGGAAAAGCAAAACAAATTGTTTCAAAGAAATATGTTCATAAAGAAGGGTACGAGCTATATATTTCTTTGAGAACTATCCCGATTATTGTGAAAGGTGAAATTGTTGGGGTTTATATTGTTACGAGAGATGTTACAAGGCAAGTATTAAACGAAATGCGAACAGAATATTTAGCTTACTATGACCAGTTAACGGGATTAATGAATAGAATTTCATGTACAAATAAGTTAAATACTTTTTTAAATGAGAGTGTAAATTTTGCACTTGTATTTATAGATTTAGATGAGTTTCATCGTATTAATGATACATTTGGTCATAAAGAGGGAGATAAAGTATTACAAAAAGTTACAGAATGTTTAAGCAATCTAAAAATAGAAGATATGCACTTATTTAGAGAACACGATGATCAATTTGTTATGTTGATAGAAAATATAACGAAAGAATGTGTAGAGGAAGTTGCAAAAAGCATACTGAAAAATATTAGTGAATATTTTGTAATCGAAGAAGAAGATATATATTTAAGTGCATCAATTGGAATTGTAATGGCTCCAGCAGATGGAGAAGATGAAAAAATACTATTTCAGAGGGTCGATGCTGCTTTAGAAAAAGCAAAAGAAAAAGGAAAAGGACATTATCATTTTTATTGTAGTGGATTAGACTGTGAGCGTGAACAAAGGTTTATAATAGAAAACCAGTTACATCGTGCTATAGAAAAAAATGAATTTTTCTTATATTATCAGCCACAAATTAATATTGAAACGAAAAAAATAGCTAGTATGGAAGCTTTAATAAGGTGGGAGAATAAGGAATTAGGATTTGTTTCTCCAAACCAATTTATTCCGTTGGCAGAAAGAACAGGATTTATTATTAAGCTCGATGAATGGGTAGTAAATCAAGTGTGTCAGCAACTGCGCGAATGGTTAAATAAAGGATATGAAGTGGTCCCAATTGCGGTTAATATTTCAGCTAGACACTTTCGTTCTATTACATTAATAGAGATGATTACACGGGCTTTAAATAAGTACAATGTATCAGCTCATTTATTAGCGATAGAGGTTACAGAAGGAGCTCTTATACATAAAGATATATCAAAGAGAGTGTTACTACAATTAAAAGAACAAAATTTAAAGATTCATTTAGATGATTTTGGAACAGGCTATTCATCTTTAAGTTATTTAAAAACATATCCAATTGATACTTTAAAAATTGATCGTTCTTTTATGGAAGGTATACATATAGATGAACGTGATACGAATATTACAGCTGCAATTATTCATTTAGCTCATACTTTAGAATTGAATATAATTGCAGAAGGAGTAGAAAAAAAGGAGCAAATACAGTTTTTGAAAGAAAAGAATGTGAAGCTTGTACAAGGTTATTATTATAGCCGACCACTATCCAAATATGATATGGAAAATATGTATTATAAATAAAAAAATGATGTGCTAAAAGCACATCATTTTTTATGTGTACCTGGTTTGTCATTGTAACCGGATGTAAAAATAGCTGTAAGAAATGTGAGTGATACACCTAAAATTAATAATAATTTCATACTAATATCCTCCTTACTGTTTTCGGTTTATGAGTTTTATTTATTATCCAAAATGTATGTAAGGTTCTTAGAAGAAAAGAATTTATTTATAATGAATAGCAGTGTAAAAATGTTAATACCTATATTATACAGAATTTTCTTTGAATTTTGGAGAGAATTTTAGCGTGCTATTATATATTTCGTTTTGATTTAAAGAATGTTTAAGGACATCCTAGCATACCTTTTATAATAATCCGATTGAACAAGGAGATGGGGGAGGAGCTATAATGGATATTCTAAAAAAGATTGAACAGCACCGAGAAGCAGAAGAACGTTTACAATGGGAAGGTACGTTTGCGGAGTATTTGGAGCTTGTGAAAGAAAGACCATGGGTGGCTCAAACAGCACACTCTCGCATTTACAATATGATAAAAGACGCTGGAATTGAAGAAGTTGATGGTAGAAGAAAGTATAACTTCTTTAGTAATCAGCTCTTTGGATTAGAGGATGCTCTAGAACGTCTTGTAGAGGAATATTTTCATCCATCTGCAAAACGATTAGATGTTAGAAAAAGAATTTTATTATTAATGGGTCCTGTTAGTGGAGGAAAATCAACGTTAGTTACAATGTTGAAACGAGGATTAGAAACATATTCAAGAACAGATCGCGGAGCAATTTTTGCAATTAAAGGATGCCCAATGCATGAGGATCCACTGCATTTAATTCCACATCATTTACGAGATGATTTCTTTGATGAGTATGGTGTTAGAATTGAAGGGAATTTATCACCATTAAATGTGATGCGTCTAGAGCAAGAATACGGATCAAGAATTGAGGATGTAGTTGTAGAGCGTATTTTCTTCTCTGAAGATCGCCGTACAGGGATTGGTACATTTAGCCCGTCTGATCCAAAATCACAGGATATTGCAGATTTAACAGGTAGTCTGGACTTTTCTACGATTGCAGAATATGGTTCAGAATCAGATCCGCGTGCGTATCGATTTGATGGAGAATTAAATAAGGCGAACCGAGGAATGATGGAGTTCCAAGAGATGTTAAAATGCGATGAGAAGTTTTTATGGCACTTATTATCGCTTACACAAGAAGGGAATTTCAAAGCGGGAAGATTTGCGCTTATTTCAGCAGATGAATTAATTGTAGCGCATACGAACGAAACAGAGTATCGCTCATTTATAGCAAATAAGAAAAATGAAGCATTGCACTCAAGAATTATTGTAATGCCAGTTCCTTATAATTTACGAGTAAGTGAAGAAGAGCATATTTATGAAAAAATGATTCGTGAAAGTGATGTGTCGAATGTTCACATTGCACCACACACACTTCGCGTTGCAGCAATGTTCACTATTTTAACTCGTTTAAAAGATCCGAAGCGTCCGGATATTGATTTAATTAAAAAGATGCGTTTGTATGATGGAGAAACGGTAGAAGGTTATAATGCGATTGATGTAGAAGAATTACAACGTGAATATCAAGATGAAGGTATGAAGGGTATTGACCCTCGTTATGTCATTAACCGAATTTCGTCTACAATCATTCGAAAAGAGGTACCATCTATTAACGCGTTAGATGTACTTAGATCTTTAAAAGATGGGCTAGATCAGCATCCATCCATTAGTAATGAAGACCGTGAACGTTACATGAACTTCATCTCATTAGCGAGAAAAGAATACGATGAAATCGCGAAGAAAGAAGTACAAAAAGCGTTTGTTTATTCATATGAAGAATCAGCTAAGACGCTTATGGATAATTACTTAGATAACGTCGAGGCGTACTGCAATAAATCGAAATTACGTGATCCGTTAACAGGAGAAGAAATGAGTCCAGATGAAAAATTAATGCGCTCAATTGAAGAGCAAATTGGAATTTCAGAGAATGCTAAGAAAGCGTTCCGTGAAGAGATTTTAATTCGCATTTCTGCTTATGCCCGTAAAGGAAAACGTTTTGATTATAATTCACATGAACGTCTTCGTGAAGCGATTCAGAAAAAACTATTTGCTGATTTAAAAGATATAGTGAAAATTACAACATCAACGAAAACGCCGGACGAAAATCAGCTTAAGAAAATCAATGATGTTGTTGCGCGTTTAATTGATGAGCACGGCTATAATTCTTCTTCAGCAAACGAATTACTACGCTATGTAGGTAGCTTGTTAAACAGATAGTTTGATAACAAAACGCTGTCTCTTGTATTTTGCGGGACAGCGTTTTATTATCCGTTCATATGTGTATAAAGTGTCATACCTTGTCCAAATGTAATAAATTAAGATGCAATTTCATGAATTTATTGTCAATTATTTTTACAATATGCATATGATAGAGTAACCAACCATTCATACGAAAAAAGCCAACACAATACAATATGTTGCAAAGTAAAAATATGTGCAACAATGCATTGTGTTTCTTTCTTATCAGTGGCTGAATATTTCTTTCTATTATGTGAGTGGCAAAATTTTGTTTAGGATGCTCGGGGTATTGTATGAAAAACGTTATAAATGTTTATGGGATGATTTTCTGTGGGCAGTTACCTTTCAAACATTCTAGCTTGCACATTACAGAACAGAATTTATAGATTGCTGTTCATACAGGAAGACAATTACAGTAAGGAGGGAAAGGAATGGGCGAAGAAAATCAACCAAATTATACAATTTCACAGGAAAACTGGTCCCTCCATCGCAAAGGATATGACGACCAACAGCGCCATCAAGAAAAAGTACAAGAGGCAATTAAAAATAATTTACCCGATCTTGTAACAGAAGAAAGTATAGTTATGTCTAATGGCAAGGATGTTGTAAAAATACCAATTCGTTCTCTAGATGAATATAAGATTAGATACAATTATGATAAAAATAAACATGTTGGGCAAGGAAATGGTGACAGCAAAGTTGGTGATGTCGTTGCGAGAGATGGATCAGGTGGTCAAAAACAAAAAGGGCCAGGAAAAGGCCAAGGAGCAGGAGATGCAGCTGGGGAAGATTACTATGAAGCTGAAGTCTCTATTTTAGAATTAGAGCAAGCGTTTTTCAGAGAATTAGAACTGCCTAATTTAAAGAGAAAAGAAATGGATGAAAACCGGATTGAACATGTTGAATTTAATGACATTAGAAAAACAGGATTATGGGGAAATATCGATAAGAAAAGAACAATGATATCCGCATATAAACGAAATGCGATGAGTGGTAAAGCATCTTTTCATCCGATTCATCAAGAAGACTTAAAGTTCCGCACTTGGAATGAAGTGTTAAAGCCAGATTCAAAAGCTGTTGTATTAGCGATGATGGATACGAGTGGATCGATGGGAATATGGGAGAAATATATGGCACGGAGCTTCTTTTTCTGGATGACGAGATTTCTACGCACAAAGTATGAAACAGTAGATATTGAATTTATTGCCCATCATACGGAGGCAAAAGTAGTTCCAGAGGAAGAGTTTTTCTCAAAAGGAGAAAGTGGCGGAACAATTTGTTCTTCTGTATACAAAAAAGCACTCGAGCTAATTGATAATAAATACTCACCAGACCGCTATAATATTTATCCATTCCATTTTTCAGATGGTGATAATTTAACATCAGATAATGCTAGATGTGTAAAGCTTGTTGAAGAGCTAATGAAGAAGTGTAATATGTTTGGGTATGGGGAAGTGAATCAGTACAACCGCCACAGTACACTCATGTCAGCCTATAAAAATATTAAAGATGAAAACTTTAGATACTATATTTTAAAGCAAAAAGCAGACGTATTTCATGCGATGAAAAGCTTTTTTAGAGAAGAATCAGGTGAGAAAATGGCATAACCTCTTTTAAAGAGGTTATTTTTTTGTAAACTTTTTATTTTTCCATTTGACAATGATAATGAAAATCATTATCATTTATTCGAGAAATGATTACATTTCGAATTATATATTTCGGAGGAGATGTAAAGTTGAAACAAAATAAAAGAAAACGTATAAATGCAATGATTATAGTGGCGGCGTTATCACTTCCGTTTGCTGTTTATTCAACACCTGCTTTAGCGGCAGTAGCAATTGAGGCGAATAAAACTGGACAAGGTTTAGAAGATGGTACATATGACGCTGTAATTAAAGCGTATAAAGATAAAACGAATGAAGAGTCTATGGCAGCTGTTTATATAAAGGATCCGAAATTAACAATTGAGAACGGAAAGAAAATTGTAACAGCAACGTTAAGTGATAGTGATTTCTTTCAATACTTGAAAACAGAGGATATTCATAATCCAGATGTGTTTCATGATGTGAAAGTACTATCAGAAGATAAAAAGAAAAATGGAACGAAAGTGATTCAGTTTGAAGTAGGGGAATTAGGGAAAAGGTATAATATGCGGATGCATATTTATATTCCAACAATGGCCTATGACAATAAGTACCAAGTACAGTTTGAAGTAAATACATTGAATTTAGAGAACAAAGTTCCAGAAAAACAAAAGGAAAATAAAGAGGAACAACAAGATGAGAACGGAAATGTAATATTAGATAAGCAATTACAAAAATATATTAATAAATATAACTTAAATAGAGATAATGTAGATGCGCCAATCACAAAGAAAGATTTATTACAAATTAAAACATTATCCATTTATTCTGGTAAAGGAATAAATGAAATAACTGGTTTAGAGTATATGACAAATTTAGAGAAGTTGACGTTACGAGAGTCTAATGTAAAAGACATATCAGCCATCTCGAAATTGAGAGGTTTGAAGTACGTTGATTTAACGTCTAATTCAATTGAAAGTATTCACCCAATTGAGCAGTTAGAGAATATTAATAAGCTTTTTTTAAGAGATAATAAAATTTCTGATCTTACACCATTAAGTAAAATGAAAAAAATTAAAACATTAGATTTAATCGGTAATAACATTAAAGATATCCAGCCATTATTTATATTATCAACTATGAAACAATTATACTTAGCAAATAATCAAATCAGTGATCTTACGGGAATTGATCGATTAAATAATGTGGAACTATTATGGATAGGGAACAATAAAATTAATAATGTTGAATCTATTAGTAAAATGAGTAATCTTATTGAACTAGAAATTTCTGATAGTGAAATAAAAGATATATCACCATTATTTCAATTAGGAAATTTACAAGTGCTGAATTTAGAAGAGAATTATATCTCTGATATATCGCCGTTGAGCACCTTAACAAATTTACATGAGATAAATCTTGGAGCAAATGAAATTTCTGACGTAAGGCCTGTTGAGGAATTAGGTAAGCAAATTTCAATTGACATTCAAAGACAAAAAATCTTTTTAAATGAAGCAAGCGTAGATGAAGAAATAAAAATCCCAGTATACAACCTCAAAGGAGAGCCACTTCAAAATATTAATTTACAAAGTGAGGGGGCTACTCTGAATAACGGATTTATAAAATGGAATAGTCCTGGAGAAAAAATATATAAATTTAAACTAGATACTAATTCTACTGAAAGTAGAATTAGATTTAATGGCATGGTTATACAGAATATAGTTGAAAAACAAAAAGAAAGTCAAAATGTAATTCTCGATAAAACTTTACAACAACATATTAATAAAGAGAATTTAGGTAGAGAGGATTTAAACGCCCCTATCACAAAAGAAGATTTATTACAGATTAAAAAACTAGAGATATTTAAAGAAAAAGGAAATGAGATAAAAGATATAACAGGTTTAGAGTACATGACGAACTTAGAAAACCTTACTTTAGAAGGAGTAGGTCTGAAAAATATTGAGTTCATTTCAAACTTGAAACAATTGAATAATGTGAATGTATCTCATAATCAAATTGAAGATATAACACCACTATCTTCATTGGAAAATTTACAGTGGTTAAATCTTGCGGACAATCATATTAAAGATGTAATGGTTATTGGTTCCATGTTAAACTTATTTAGCTTAAATTTAGCTGGAAATGAGATTCGTGATGTAAGGCCATTAATACAATTAGGTCAGTGGTTTACAATTGATGTTAGAAGGCAAAAGGTCATTTTAGATGATGCAGAAATAAATAAAGAAGTGAAAATCCCTGCATATGATTTAGAGGGAGAGCCAATTGAAAAGATTATACTAAAGAGTGAAGGTGGAACGCTTACTGATGAGGGAATCATTTGGCGTACTTTAGGAGAAAAAATATATGAATTTGATTTAGATGCAGATCATTATGAGACTGGTATATTATATAGTGGCATCGTCATGCAGAAGATAGTAGAAAAATTAATATCGACAGAAGAAGTAAAAGAACCGATAAAAGAAGTTGAAGAAACAAAAGAAGAAGTGGACGAGCCAACGAAAGAAATTGAAGAAACAAAAGAAGAAGTGAAAGAACCGGTAAAAGAAGTTGAAGAAACAAAAGAAGAAGTGAAAGAACCGGTAAAAGAAGTTGAAGAAACAAAAGAAGAAGTGAAAGAACCAGTAAAAGAAGTTGAAGAAACAAAAGAAGAAGTAAAAGAGCCGGTAAAAGAAGTTGAAGGATCGAAAGAAGAAGTGAAAGAACCAACAAAAGAAGTTGAAGGATCGAAAGAAGAAGTAAAAGAAACGGCAAAAGAAATTGAAGGTTCAAAAGAAGCAGTAAATCCATCTGAAGTAGTCCAAGAACAAAACATGAATAATCAAGTTGTGAAAGAAAATAAACCAGTTGCTAATAAACAGGAAGAAAGTAAGAAATCATTAGGAGCAACAGGTGGACAAGCGAATACATCAAAGTTACTTTCAGGCGTAGTATTAGTTCTTTCAGCACTGAGTATGTTTGTATTTAGAAAGAGATTATTTAAGAAGTGAATAACGTTTTATCTTATTATATTGTAAATTGATTGTATAAGTTTTTGAGAAGACATTATCATGGCAGTTTCATTTTGAAATAGGCTTATGATAATGTCTTTTTTAAGGAGGATATAAATGGAAAAGGTGTTGGAGAGCGGTTATTATAAGGGGCAATTCAGTATATTTTCTCTTTCCAAGAGATGAAAGAGATAGAACTATGTTTGAATACGAATAATGATTGTGCGATGAAGTTGTACAAGAGAGTAAGTTTTGAGGAGAAGGCATGTTTACAAAACTATATAATAGAGTAAAAAACCCATTCATATGAATGGGTTTTATTAATTTATTTTTTCCTCATTTATCACGAATTTAAAAGTAATTTGATTCGCCAATCGTTACATAACTTTTTTTATTTTTTGAGATACTTCTTTCGTTTGCGAATTAACATCTTCTTTTTTTAACTCTTTAAAGAGCGAAGTGACCATAAGAATGACTACAATAGAAAATGGTAGCGCAGCAATTATAGCTGCGATTTGTAGTGCATTTAATCCTCCAGATTGTAATAAAATAGCGGCAATTATCGCGATTGTTAATCCCCATATAAGTTTTAAACTATTTTTCGGTGATAAGCTTCCGTTACTCGTTTGCATTGAAACAACAAATGTTGCTGAATCGGCAGAAGTAACGAAAAATGTGGCTACTAAAATTAACCCGATAATCGTTAAAAATGTAGAGAATGGTAGATGTGAAATAACAGCGAATAATCCAATCTCTGTACCATTTTTTGCAATTTCATCAGCTATTCCAAGCGATTGGAACATTTCCATATGGATTGCGGTACCACCAAATACTGCAAACCAAAATGTACAGATAAGAGTTGGGACTAATACAACTCCAAAAATAAATTCTTTTATTGTGCGTCCTTTAGAAATACGTGCGATAAATGTGCCGACGAATGGAGACCAAGAGATCCACCATCCCCAATAGAAAATAGTCCAGTTTTCAATCCAAGAAGAAGATTTTTCACTAAATGCTCCTAAATTTAATCCCATACTAGGTAAAGCCCCGATATAAGAACCGAGTGTAGATGTGAAATATTTCATAATAAATACAGTTGGGCCTAAAAGTAAGAAAGAGACGAGTAAAATACCTGCAAGAGAGAAATTCAAGTTACTCAAATATTTAATCCCACGATCTAAGCCAGTTTGTGCACTTGTTAAATATAAAACAGCGAAGATAGCTATAAGTACGAGCTGAGTAAGTAAAGTGTTATGAATGGAAGGGAATAAATAGCTTAGTCCTCCAGCAATTTGTTGAGCACCAATCCCAACAGATGGTACAATGCCAAATACTGTGGCTAAAACAGCTAAAATATCAACTGTTTTTCCGATACGGGAATTTTTCGATCGATTAAATAATGGAGTAACTGTAGCCCCGATAGTGCTACCTTTTTGTTTGCGGAATGTGAAATATGCAATTGTTAAAGCGACCATTGCGTATAGTGACCACGGAAAGAGTCCCCAGTGGAAAAATGAATATTGCATAGCAAGTTTGGCGCTTTCTTCTGTACCTGCTTTTCCTGTTAACGGATCTGTAAAATGTGAAATCGGTTCAGCGATTCCATAAAAAAGGAGTCCAATTCCCATTCCTGCCCCAAACAACATGGATAGCCAAGATGGATAATTATATTTTGGCTTTTCTCCATCTTTACCAAGACGAATAGAACCGTACTTAGAAAATGCTAAATAAGTGGCTAAAATAATCATTGCGGTCATAAGTAGAGAGTAAAACCATCCAAATTTATTGAGGATAAATGAATTTAAGGAAGAGGTAACACTTTGTAAATCATAGCCTTGTATCCAACTTACCGGGGTAATTCCCCATATGATGAATAATGTTGTTAGCAAGAAGGAGATATAAAATACACTGTTTTCTTTTTTTATCATAGAATCCCACCCTTATTTAATAAAGTTAACAATTATAATAATCATAACAATTAAGTTTTTAATTGTCAAAAAATTTCCTTTTTATAATGTGAAAGGATGCAATTTGTTTTAGGTAGGTAAAGAGCAATGTGTTCACGATATGTACAAATTATAGGAAGAAATAATATGAAATATTGCATTTTATATTGTTACATCCAGATTTTATGTTAAATTCTTGAATGGAATATTAAAATAGGGGGCAAGGATATGAACAAGAAATCAAAGATCAATAAAGTGATGCTTAGCATTAGTACAATGGCTTTATCGTTAGGCGCACTTCAAACTCATGCAGCAGCGGAAGAAAAAGTACCGTATAACGTGTTAAAAACGAAACCGGTTGGAATTGAAAAGTCGGTAGATGAAGTTGGACATATTTCAAAAGTTGATGAAACTTTATCATTTCAAGAACGTTTAAAAGTAGGAGATTTTTCACAGCGACCAGCATCTATTACGAAGAAAACTGCAGTAAAGCAGGTTAAAGAAAGCTATTCAATGGCTGATTTAAACAAAATGAATAACCAAGAATTAGTTGAAACGTTAGGCAGTATTAAATGGCACCAAATTACAGACTTATTCCAGTTTAATGAAGATGCAAAGGCTTTTTATAAAGATAAAGGAAAAATGCAAGTCATTATAGATGAATTAGCTCATAGAGGTAGTACATTTACGAAAGATGATTCAAAAGGAATTCAAACGTTTACTGAAGTGCTGCGTTCAGCTTTTTATCTTGCATTTTATAATAGTGAATTAAGCGACTTAAATGAAAGAAGCTTCCAGGATAAATGTTTACCTGCTTTAAAAGCAATCGCAAAAAATCCAAACTTTAAGCTTGGTACAGTTGAACAAGATACAGTCGTATCTGCGTACGGTAAATTAATTAGTAATGCTTCAAGCGATGTTGAAACGGTTCAATATGCATCGAATATTTTAAAGCAATACAATGATAATTATACTACTTATGTAAATGATCGAATGAAGGGACAAGCAATATACGATATTATGCAAGGTATTGACTATGATATGCAGTCGTACTTAACTGAGGCTCGTAAAGAAGCGAATGAAACGATGTGGTATGGAAAAGTAGATGGGTTTATTAATGAAATAAATCGTATTGCTCTTCTAAATGAAGTAACGCCAGAAAATAAATGGCTCGTTAATAATGGCATTTATTTTGCTAGCCGTTTAGGGAAGTTTCATAGCAATCCAAATAAAGGATTAGAGGTTGTTACACAAGCAATGCATATGTACCCGCGCTTAAGTGAACCGTATTTTGTTGCGGTAGAACAAATTACAACAAATTATAATGGTAAAGATTATAGCGGGAATACAGTAGATTTAGAGAAAATACGTAAAGAAGGAAAAGAGCA
The DNA here is from genome assembly GCF_022664295.1 of Bacillus cereus group sp. BfR-BA-01311. NCBI lineage: Bacteria > Bacillati > Bacillota > Bacilli > Caryophanales > Bacillaceae > Bacillus > Bacillus cereus group sp. BfR-BA-01311. The sequence continues at coordinate 51,183 of NZ_JAKUHC010000018.1, read as the reverse complement.
ATACCTACCAAAAACGTATACATTCGACGATGGATCAATTGTGTTCAAAACAGGAGATAAAGTATCAGAAGAAAAAATTAAGAGACTATATTGGGCTGCGAAGGAAGTAAAGGCACAGTATCACCGTGTAATTGGAAATGACAAAGCGTTAGAGCCAGGAAATGCGGATGATGTATTAACGATCGTAATTTATAACAGTCCAGAAGAGTACCAATTAAATAGACAATTGTATGGATATGAAACAAACAACGGTGGAATTTATATTGAAGAGACAGGTACATTCTTTACATATGAGCGTACACCAGAGCAAAGTATTTATAGTTTAGAAGAGTTATTCCGTCATGAATTTACTCATTATTTGCAAGGGAGATATGAAGTTCCTGGTTTATTTGGAAGAGGAGATATGTATCAAAATGAAAGGCTAACTTGGTTCCAAGAAGGAAATGCAGAGTTTTTCGCAGGATCTACTCGTACGAATAACGTTGTACCAAGAAAGAGTATAATTAGCGGATTATCATCTGATCCTGCAAGCCGTTATACAGCAGAGCGTACACTATTTGCTAAATACGGTTCTTGGGATTTCTATAATTACTCGTTCGCATTGCAGTCTTACTTATATACGCATCAGTTTGAAACATTTGATAAAATTCAAGATTTGATTCGTGCGAATGACGTGAAAAATTATGATGCATATCGTGAAAATCTAAGTAAAGATCCTAAGTTAAATAAAGAGTATCAAGAGTATATGCAGCAGTTAATTGATAATCAAGATAAATATAATGTACCGGAAGTAGCAGATGATTATTTAGCTGAACATGCACCGAAATCGTTAACTGAAGTGAAAAAAGAAATTAGTGATACGTTGCCTATGAATGATACAAAAATGACAAAACATAATTCTCAATTCTTTAATACATTTACATTAGAAGGTACGTATACAGGTAGTGTCACAAAAGGTGAATCAGAAGATTGGAAAGCAATGAGTAAAAGAGTAAATGAATCTTTAGAACAATTGGCGCAAAAAGAATGGAGTGGCTACAAAACTGTTACAGCATACTTCGTCAATTATCGTGTGAATAGCTCAAATGAATTTGAATATGATGTAGTCTTCCATGGAATCGCAAAAGATGATGGAGAAAATAAAGCTCCAACGGTTAATATAAATGGCCCTTATAGCGGTCTTGTAAAAGAGGGAATTCAATTTAAAAGTGATGGCTCAAACGATGAAGATGGAAAAATTGTTTCTTATTTATGGGAATTTGGAGATGGAAGCACAAGTGTAGAAGTGAATCCAGTACATGTATATGAAAGAGAAGGTTCTTATAAAGTATCGTTAAGAGTAAAAGATGATAAAGGCAAAGAGAGCAGAAGCGAAACAACTGTTACGATTAAAGATGGAAGTTTAACAGAATCAGAACCAAATAATCGTCCAGAGGAAGCAAATCGTATCGGGCTAAATAGTACGATAAAAGGTAATCTTATTGGCGGGGACCACACTGATGTTTATACATTTAATGTAGCATCAGCGAAAGATATCGACATTTCTGTTTTAAATGAGTATGGAATTGGGATGACATGGGTACTTCACCATGAATCAGATATGAAAAATTATGCAGCTTACGGTCAAGCCAATGGGAATCATATAGAAGCGAAATTTAATGCAAAACCAGGCAAGTATTACTTGTATGTATATAAATATGATAATGGCGATGGAACGTACTCATTATCAGTAAAGTGAAACTTTAATCATTCATCCCCCAATGATTATTAGCCCACACCAATCGGGGGAAAATAAGTGATTTTCCAATGTATGTTTAACTTTACTTTTTGTGGAAAATAGTATATTATATAGATATATAATATATCGGTTATTTTCTAGGAGGAGCCTGTCACAATAGGTTTCTCCTGTTCTTTTTTAGGGGCCTGTTTTACAGGCTTTTCTTTAAAGAGTAAATAACTGAAAATTAAGAACTATAATCTTTGAAAGAGGTGGGGCATACACATAACAAAAAAGGGATTGTTTAAGAAAGGGGGATAAGAAATGGTCTTGTTTGGTTATCCACTTGAAACAATTTATTTATATGGATTTATTATTGCTACTATACTCACTGTTATTTATATCTTCTTTGGAGATATATTTGAATCGATATTTAGTTTTGGGGGCGGATCTGTATCCGTTGTTACTTTATTACTTAGTTTCTTCGCCATGTTATGTGGGCTTAGTTATATAGGAGAGTACTTATTTTCCTTTAATAGTATTACTATTTTCGGGGCTGCATTTGCTATATCTTTTATCGGTGTTTTCATCATGAAAATACTAATTTTAAAACCGATTGCAGAAGCAGAACAAAATACCGTACAACGTATGGATGAATTTATCGGTTGCAAAGGAGAAGTCATTACGACAATTCCTACAGAAGGATTTGGTGAAGTATTAATTTTATCCCAATTTGGAAGTAATGCAATCCCAGCTAAAACTGTTGGAAAAAAAGATATTTCGCAAGGAACAGAGGTTATTATCGAGGGAGTCCAAGATGGTGTTTTACTTGTACAAAACATCGCTTATTCTTTAAAAAAACCAAAATTATAAGGGGGAATTTACATGACGATTCCATTAATTATCGGTGGAGTTTTACTGGCAATTTTAATTCTACTCATTTTAGTATTCATTACGAAGTATCGTACGGTTGGTCCAGATGAAGCGTTAATTGTTACAGGGAACTGGCTTGGTGGAGGAAAGAATGTTGTTACCACTGATGATGGAAAGAAGATTAAGATTATCCGCGGGGGCGGTACTTTCGTAGTTCCAATTATGCAAAGAGCAGAGCCTTTAAGCCTATTAAACTACAAATTAGAGGTTGGTACACGTGATACGTATACGAAGCAAGGTGTTCCAGTTACAGTAAATGGTGTTTCTATTATTAAAGTAGGTTCTACAATTGAAGAAGTATCTACTGCAGCTGAGCAATATTTAGGAAAAGAAACAGAAGAGTTAAAAGTAGAAGCAAAAGAGGTTTTAGAAGGTCACTTACGTGCAATCTTATCTTCTATGACAGTAGAGGATGCGTATAGTAATAGAGAGCAATTTGCTCAAAAGGTACATGAAGTAGCTTCTACAGATTTAAAGAAGATGGGACTTCGCATTGTTTCTTTCACAATTAAAGAAATAATGGATAAAAACGGATACTTAGATGCGCTTGGTCAGCCGCAAATTGCGACAGTTAAGCGTGATGCAACAATTGCAAATGCAGAGCGTGAAAAAGAAGCACGTATTGAAAAAGCACGTGCTGAAAAAGAGGCAAAAGAAGCAGAATATCAACGTGATGCACAAATCGCTGAAGCTGAAAAACATAAAGAATTAAAAGTACAGTCCTATAAGAGAGAACAAGAGCAAGCACGTGCAGATGCGGATCTTTCTTACGAATTACAACAAGCGAAAGCACAACAAGGTGTTACAGAAGAGCAAATGCGCGTTAAAATCATTGAGCGTGAAAAGCAAATCGAGTTAGAAGAAAAAGAGATTGCGCGTCGTGAAAAGCAATACGATGCAGAAGTTAAGAAAAAAGCAGATGCAGATCGCTATGCTGTTGAGCAATCAGCAGAAGCAGAAAAAGTAAAACAAATTAAAAAGGCAGATGCGGATCAATATAAGATTGAAGCTGAAGCGAGAGCTCGTGCGGAAGAAGTACGTGTGGAAGGTTTAGCGAAGGCGGAAATCGAAAAAGCGCAAGGTCAAGCGAAAGCGGAAGTACAAAAAGCGCAAGGTACAGCAGAAGCAGATGTTATTAGATTAAAAGGTTTAGCAGAAGCAGAAGCGAAACAAAAAATTGCTGAAGCATTTGAATTATATGGTCAAGCGGCAATTATGGATATGGTTCTTAAAATGCTTCCAAGTTATGCGAAGGAAGTTGCAAGTCCGCTTAGTAATATTGATAAAATCACAGTTGTCGATACAGGCGGCGGTGGTAAAAATAGCGGGGCCGGAAAAGTTGCGGGTTATGCGACTGATTTAATGGCAACGATGCAAGAAACGTTAAAAGCTTCTTCTGGCATTGACTTAAAAGAGCTATTAGAAGGATTTGCAGGAAAAGGAGCGGTACAACAATTATCAAGCGATAAACCTGTTGTATCTGTAGTAGAAGATGAGAAAAAAGAAGTAGATAAAGAATAGTAAGGTGGAAAGAACCTCTAGTAAGTGAAATACTAGAGGTTCTCCTATGAATTATAATATTTCGAATAATATACATTTTTATACATTGTTTTAATTATTTAATTTATATAGAATGAAAAAGATATGTATCAATTCTTTAGATGTATAAAAAGATAGAGAGTCTCATTGATACATTTAAATCGTATTATTTTTATAGAAAGATTAAATGTTAATTAATTACATTTAAAACGGTATGGAGGGGTAGAAGTATGTTTCAAGGGAAATTAAGGAGTAGTAGTTTAAAAACAAAGTTACTTGTATCATTTATTATTATTTTAATTCTTCCAAGTATTGTAATTGGTTGGACGTCTTATCAACAGGCGAAGACGAATTTTAATGAAACGATTTTAAACTCGGCGAAAGATAATATAAAAATTTTGGATAATGTAATTAATAAGGAATTGGATAGTAAAAAAATAGATGCAACTTATTTTACGAAATTATTTACACAATCAAGTTACCAAGCAGATCAAATTCAAAACATACAAAATAAACTAGAAGAATACAATAAACTGCATCCAGAAATGGAAGCAATCTATACAGGATCTAGTAATGGACAGTTCATTCAATCACCAGCTATTCAGATGCCAGATGGATATAATCCTACAGAAAGAGATTGGTATAAAGAGGCAGTGAAGAAAAGCGGAGAAGTAATTGTAACTGCTCCATATAAGTCAAAAACGACAGGAAATATTGTTATTACACTAGCAAAACAAAACGAGGATAAAAGTGGAGTTCTTGGGATTGACTTAATCATTAATGATATTGTTACTACTTCTAAGATGGTTAATATCGGTAAGGAAGGATATGTAGCGATATTTGATCAAGATAAAAATGTAGTAGCGCACCCGAAAATGAAGCCAGGAGAGAAATTAGAAGAGAAACTTAGTAAAGAATTGTATAAACAGGAAGCTGGGGATTTTCATTATTCATTAGATGGTGAAGATCGCAATATCACTTTTAAAACGAATAAGAAAACTGGGTGGAAAATAGCAGGAATTATGCCTTCCAAAGAAATTATCGAAGCGGCTGAACCTATTTTCTATAAAACAATAACTGTTCTTGGAATTTCACTAATAATCGGTGGGATTGTAATTTACTTCATAATTGCGTCTATTATTAAACCGTTAAAACAACTTGTCATATCATCGAAGAAGATTAGTGAAGGTGATTTAACAGAGTCAATTACAGTTCATTCTAAAGATGAAATTGGACAGCTAGGAGAAAGTTTTAACGAGATGGCTGCATCGTTACAAAGTGTCATTTCCAATATAAACACTTCAGCAAGTCATGTAGCGGCATCTTCAGAAGAATTAACAGCTAGTATGAAGCAGACAAGCGAAGCAACGGAACAAATTACACAGGCGATAGAGCAAGTATCAAGTGGTGCAGAAATACAAACGAAAGAAGTTGAAGAAGGAGCAACATTGTTAGAAGAAGTTACAGAAGGAATTCAGCGTGTTGCAGATAGTTCTTCATTAGTATCTACAGCCTCTATGTATACGAAGAAAAAAGCTGAAAATGGTGGGAAGTTAGTTGAACAAACTGTGAATCAAATGCAATTAATTCATGAGTCTGTTTCACAGTCAGACAAAATCATTGGTTTGTTAGACGATAAGTCGAAACAAATTGGAGCAATCCTTGAAGTGATTCAACATATTGCAGAACAGACAAATTTATTAGCGTTAAATGCGGCAATTGAGGCTGCGAGAGCTGGAGAGCAAGGAAGAGGATTTGCAATTGTAGCAGATGAAGTGCGAAAGCTAGCAGAACAATCAGGACAGTCTTCTACGGAAATTGGGAAACTAGTGAAAGAGATTCAATTTGATATAAAAGAAACAGTAAGCTCTATGAATCAAGTTGGAGCAGAAGTACAATCAGGACTTGTAGTTGCAAATGAAACGAAGCAAAGCTTTGCCGAAATATTGAAGTCTACAAATGATACAGTTGTACAAATTGATAGCATGGTAGATGTAGCAAAACAAATGACGGTAGATGCAAAACAAGTAAGTGCATCTATTAATGAAATTGCAGCTACAATTGAAGAAAATGCAGCAAGCGTTCAAAATATTGCTGGTTCTTCAGAAGAACAATTAGCTTCAGTAGATGAAATAAATGCAGCAGCAGTCCATTTATCACAAATGGCAGAAGAATTACAAGAGATGATTAGTAAGTTTAAAGTGTAATAACAAATATTAAGAAACGAGGTAATAATTTTACTTCGTTTCTTTTTTTATGAAGAGAAAAAGAAAGAAATATAGAGTAACCGTGTTATGATTAAGTATAATTAAAGAGACTGTATATTCTTTAAATTCTATCTTTAATCATGTTAGGGGAATGGTTTTGAAATTTAAAAAATTAAAACTCCAACCGAGAATTACATTAACTATTAGTACACTTATTTTAGTGGTACTTCTGCTAACGAGTTATTTATTTTATTACATATTATCTGAAACGGTAGAAGAGCAAATTGGGAAACGGGCTTTGCATGTTGCGAAAACAGTTGCCGCGATACCAGAAATTCAGGAAGCTTTTCAAAAAGAAAATCCAGCTTCTATTATTCAGCCAATCGCAGAAAAAATTCGAATGGATACAGAGGCTGACTTCATTGTAGTTGGAAACAAAGAGGGGATTCGTTATGCGCATCCTGAACGAGATAAAATAGGAGAAAAAATGGTTGGCGGAGATAATAAAGGCGTTTTATTAGAAGGAAAATCATATGTTTCGAAAGCAACTGGATCATTAGGCCCTTCATTACGCGGAAAAGTTCCAATCCGTAATCAGGAAAATGAAATCATTGGTGTGGTGTCTGTTGGATTTTCAATGGCTGATATTCATGGAGCGGTAGAAGTGTATGGAAAGCGTGTATTTTGGATTACAATAATAGGGCTATTAATTGGAGTAATTGGCTCTATATATTTAGCGGCAAGTATAAAAAGAATGATGTTCGGGATGGAACCAGAAGAAATTTCATCTTTATATGAAGAGCATAGTACAGTGATTCAATCTGTACGTGAAGGGATTATTGTAATCGATAAAAATGGCATGATTAGTTTAGTCAATCAAGCAGCTTATGATATTCTTTCGCTAGATAAACAACAAAATATTATTGGGGAATTTATTTTAAATGTAATTCCTAATTCAACGATACTAGATGTACTTCAAACTGGTGAAGAACAGTTTGATCGCCAATTAAATATAAAAGGACAGGCTGTTATTGCGAACCGTCTACCTATTAAAGTAAAGAATAAAGTAACTGGCGTTGTATCGAGCTTACGTTTGAAATCTGAAATGGATCAGTTAACAGCAGAATTATCTCAGACGAAGCAATATACAGAGGCATTACGAGCGCAAGCGCACGAATATAATAATTTATTGTATACGCTTTCAGGTCTTATTCAATTAGAATCATACGAAGATGCTTTAGAGCTTATTCATAAGGAAACAGCGGTATATCAAGATTTTGTTCAATTTATTATGAAGCGGATTCAAAATCCATGGCTAGGTGGAATTTTAATTGGATTTTATAATAGAGCACGAGAGTTGAAGATTGATTTTATGCTAGATAGAGAAAGTGGTTTAGAAAAATTAAGTCCACATATTGAGAGTAATTATGTCGTTTCTATTTTAGGAAATTTAATTACGAATGCATTTGAAGCAATTGAAAAAAATGAAGAGAATGATAAGAAAGTAAGGATGTTTGTAACTGATATTGGAGAAGAAATATTAATTGAAGTGGAAGATTCAGGGCAAGGGATTCATGATGAAATAATTACTAGCATATTCTATAAAGGCTTTTCGACGAAAGAAGGAGGAGAGCGAGGATATGGATTAGCAAAAGTGAAAGAGTTAGTAGAAGATTTAAATGGAAGTATTGCAATTGAAAAAGGGGATTTAGGTGGTGCATTATTTATTATTGCACTACCGAAAGAGAGAGGCGAATAGTAATGGGTGAGGAGATAGAAGTATTAATTGTAGAAGATGATATTCGGATTGCTGACATTCATCGTCGTTTTACTGAGAAAATTGAGGGATTTAAAGTAATTGGAACGGCAACGACTGGAGAACAAGCGAAAGAATGGCTAGAGCTTGTGAAGCCACAGCTTGTTTTATTAGATGTGTACTTACCTGATATGCAAGGAACGGAACTTGTCACATATATTAGGCATCATTTGCACGATACAGATATTATTATGATTACAGCGGCATCGGAAACAGATGTAGTGAGGCACGCCCTGCGGGGCGGAGTAACAGATTATATCGTAAAGCCACTAATGTTTGACCGATTTAAAGCAAGTCTGGAAGGCTATCAAAAAAAGATTATACAGTTAAAGAAAAATAATCAATTATCTACGGAGCAAATTGAATATTTATGGTCTCAAAGAGGGGTGAAGGGAGATCAAATAGAATATGCCCCGAAAGGGATAGATCCTTTAACTTTAGCGAAAATAAAAAAGCATATGTTAACAGTTAATGAAGAAGGGATTACAGCAGAGGTGCTAAGTTCAATGGTAGGCGTAAGCCGATCAACTGCAAGGCGTTATTTAGAGTATTTGATATCTGGGAAGAAAGTCCACGCAGAGCTAATATATGGAAGTGTTGGGAGACCCGAGAGACGTTATTTTCTTGTTTCTTCATAATAAAAAACAGTAGAGGATTTTATTCCTTCTACTGTTTTTTTGCATCTTATATTGGAATAATCCCAATTACAATTCCGGTAATTAACATAACCATTGTCGTTCCAACGGCCCACAATAAAGTGAAGCGTTGATGTTCACCGAAATCAACTTTTGCCATTCCGACCAATAAATAAGTGGAAGCGACAAGAGGACTTAATAAGTGAACGGGTTGCCCAAGTAAGGAAGCACGTCCCATTTCAGCTGCACTAATTCCGTAAGTAGCAGCAGCTTTCGTCAAAATAGGTAATACCCCGAAGTAAAATGCATCATTAGACATGAAAAATGTGAATGGCATACTGAGAAGTGCTGTAATAATTGGCAATTGTGGTCCAAGTGCATCTGGTATAAGAGTTACTACACTGTTAGCCATTGCATCTACCATTTTTGTTCCAGATAAAATACCAGTGAAAATACCGGCAGCAAATACGAGAGAAACAACTGCTAATACATTCCCAGCATGAGAAGCAATACGTTCTTTCTGTTGCTCTAAGTTTGGATAGTTAATCATAACAGCGATAGCAAAAGCGACTGTAAATAAAACAGGTAATGGCATAACTTCTAGTATGAGACAGACAAGTAATGTGGCGGTTAATAAAAAGTTAATCCATAGAAGTTTAGGGCGTTTATGCACTGCTGCTTCGACAGTTGCAGCTTGCTCATCCATTGTTTGCATTTGTTTTAAATACTGTACATCCATAATTCCTAAACGTTTTCTTTCTTTTTTTCCAAGATAGTAGGCAACGAAAACAACCCAAATTGCACCAGCAATCATTCCTGGAATAAGAGGTGTAAATAATTCGGAAGCCTCAAGCCCAAGTGCGCTCATAACACGAGCTGTGGGTCCACCCCAAGGTGTAAGATTTGTTACCCCTGCCCCTAACATAACAACTCCAGCTAATATGAGGGGGTTCATTCCAAGGCGCTTATATAGTGGATACATTGCGGAAACTGTAATCATGTATGTTGTTGTACCATCACCATCTAGAGAAACGATAATAGTTAATATAGCCGTTCCGACAACGATTTTTAAAGGATCTCCTTTTACAAATTTTAAAATCTTACTAATGACAGGATCGAATAAACCGCTATCAATCATAATCCCAAAATATAAAATAGCGAACATAAGCATAATACCAGTAGGTGCTAATTTTTGGATCCCCTCTAACATCATAGGCCCCATATCGGCATAGAATCCGCCAATTAATGCAAAAACACTCGGAATTAATATTAATGCTACTAGCGCTGACATACGTTTCGTCATAATTAAAAACATAAAGACAAATACCATCGCAAATCCAAGTAGTGCTAACATGTAATTTCCCCCTCAAAAGAATGATTGCGCTTTCAAAATAGAATAAAAATTCAGAAAAAGGTTTTTTATTTATAATAAAAGCATCTATTCAAATGGTAAATAATTTGAAAAATAACATCATTAGAAGCATAATTTTTATTTTGTTCATTTTGTTCACGGTAGTTAATTTGAATTTTTAAAAAGTAAGCTGCTTCTCGTAAGAATGGTAGAATAAGATGAAAATAGTGAAGTGTGAAATAGGGAGTAGATGTTATATGAAAACGAGAATTGAAGAGATTTATAGCTCTTATGAAGGAAAAGTAGAGGAGATTTTTATTAATGAATCTTCTTACGTATATGAATGGGAAAAATTACTGATGATCCGAAAAAATGACGGTGAGCTTAAAAAAATTGCAGTCGGGATTAGTGGAAATATAAGATTGGTAAATGTAGAAGTTGGACAGGAAATTAGTGCGGATACATTATTAGTTAAATTAGAAGATGATTTGTTAATTACAGGTTGCGAGTGATGAAAGATGTGTAGAAATAACTACACATCTTTTTTTGTTTCCTATATTACAAAAAGCACATTGTTTTTTCACAAATCTCACACAACCTTTTGGTATTCTTTTCGTGGAGTATACGGTTTCTAGGGAGGAATATTGATGAAAGTAAAATATGTCGTACTTGCTATATGTTTATGTTTCGTATTTACGGTAGTCGGGTGTGGGAAAAAGGAAACAGCAGCTGTTTCCATTGATGAGAAACATGATAAATGTGATATTTGCCAAATTGGGGTAACAGATAATCAATTTGCAACAGAAATTATTTTAGAAAATGGAAAAGCGTTAAAGTTTGATGATATCGGTTGTATGTATAAATGGATGGAGATCAACTCAGATGAAAAGACGAAAGAGAAATTTGTCCGAGATTATGATTCGAAAGATTGGATTTCGTTAGAAGACGCTACTTACGTATATGATAAAACAATAACGACACCGATGGCTTATAATGTCATTTCATTTAAAAATAAAAAAGATGCAGAGAGCTTTGTATCTAACTATAAGGGGAAAGTTCTTTCGTATAAAGAGCTAGCAGAGCATAAATGGGAAATGAATAAAGAGATGATGGGGAAACCGAAAGCAGGAAATCATGGTGGACATCATTAATAGAAAAAGACAACTATGTAGTTGTCTTTTTCTATTATTACTCAGGTGCAAATATAGAAAAGGTGTAAAATTTTTAGCAGAACGGTTACAATGGAATATAGTAACCTAAAGCAATCATTTATGTACTTTTTAGAAATGTATACAAATGCGGTAAAAACGTGCTAAACTAATTGCTTCATAATGTTAATGATGGGGCCATCAGGCGTATCATTTCAATAGGTTGAGAAACATAGTATAAGCTTAAGATAATCCGATTAAAGAAGGAATCTAAAGGGCTTATGGATAAATGTACTCAAGAAGAGTTATTGTATGTGATGGAGGAATGGTTAAGAAAACATTATCTTTCATAGGAGCTGTAGTTGTGAGAAAACAAAAAATTTTATTATGTATTTTATTAGGACTTTTAATGACGGTAGTGGCTTGCGATAAGCAAGAAGAACCAGAATCGAAACCGGTTCATGTGAAAAATGAGAAGAAAAAAGATAAGCATAAAGAACAGGAAGAATCTAAAGAAGAGAAAAGTATAAATTTAATGGACAAACAGTTGTTACTTTCAGCTACTCTTGGAGACACAGAGACAGCTATGAAGTTGATTCAGGATGGAGCGAATATAAACGTAGAAGGTGACAACGGAGAAACGCCTGTCCTTGCAGCGACGTACCAAAATCATGTAGAGACAGTTAAAGCATTAATTGGTGCAGGTGCTAATATTGAAATTAAAGATGAGAAAAAAAGTAATCCACTTCTTTATGCAAGTAGAGAAGGATATACGGATATTGTAAAAGTATTAATTAATGCAGGAGTTAATACGAAAGAAACGACTAGGTCAGGTGGGACAGCACTTATTTCTGCATCTGAGCGTGGCCATGTAGAGGTTGTTAAAGAATTATTAGAGCATACAGATATTGATGTGAATTATAAAAATGAACGTGGTGGAACAGCGTTATTAGAAGCAATTGTATTAGGAAATGGTAGTGAAAACCATAAGAAAGTAATTCAATTACTTATTGATCACGGTGCAGATGTAAACATGGCTAACAAGGAACATCTGACGCCACTGCAATACGCTGAAAAAAGAGGTTTTAAAGATATTGTAAATATGTTGAGGGTAGCTGGAGCGAATGAAGTAGTACAGCCACAACAACCAGTAGAGTAAAAAACGAAAAATAATCCCATTTAGATAGACAGAATGAAGAAATCAGTTAGTATGATGGATTCAGTAATGTGTATTTGAATGGGATTTTTATTTTGAACATGAAAAATAGATTATGAATGGATGGTAAATGGAGTAAATAAGGAGGCAACCTTATTTGGCAATTGTAAAAAATGAAAAAGTAGTTTCTGTTTGTTGCAGTGCCAGAAGTACGCCCGTAGCTGCTGAGGCAAGTGTGGAAACTTTAGCGGAGTTTCAAGGGAACGGATATGGTACTGATGTTGTTACAGCCTGGGCCATATCAATACAAGAGAAAAGGCGCATTCCACTTTATAGTACTGCTTGGGATAACTTTAGTTTGCAAGCAGTGGCAAGCAAACTAAAAATCATTAACTATGGAATGAATTTACATATTGATTGAATTTTAAGTATTGTTTCGTTCTATTTATTTATATTTTAATATCTAGATTAATGTAAATAATGATATGGTGAATATTAACATTCGATTAACACCTAATTAACAATCTATCAAAACTGACTTAATAAATGCGTAATATAGTAAAGGTAACAAAATAACTAGGGTAGAGAACATTTGAGAACACCCACTTACATATAATGTGCCACTTTCTTAGGTGTGCTCTATTCCTTAGAGTTCAAATAAGGAGAAAGGCGTTCTATGTAAGTAGGTGTTTTTAGTTTGGATAAAAATAGAACAGTTAGGTGGAATAAATGTTTAAAGAACCTTATATTGCGATGATAAAGGATTGGAAAGGATACAAAGCATACAAAAAATTGCCGAAAACAGTTTTTCTTATGACTGGTTCAATGCTGGAATTACCAGAGCGTGTATATGAATTGCAGAAACATGAACATGATGTATTTCTTCATTGTGATTTTATACAAGGCTTAAATACGAATACAGAGGAAGCGCTTTTGTATATTCAAGATGTTATCGGGGCACAAGGTATTATTTCAACAAAGGGTTCAACAATTCGAAATGCTAATAAAATTGGATTGAAAACAATTCAACGTATTTTTATTGTAGATACTTTATCTCTTACTAAATCAATTGAAAATTGTAAAACGACTAAACCAAATGCAGTAGAGATTATGCCGGGGATTATGCCTTCTATTATTAAGCAGCTAGTAGAGGAAATAGAGTTTCCTATTATTGCAGGAGGGCTGATTCAAACGCGAGAAGATGCGGAAATTGCAATTCGTGCAGGAGCAAGTGCGATTTCAACAAGTCATTATGAAGTATGGATACAAGAAGAAAAAAGGAGTGCAACCTTGTGATTGAATTGAAAAATGTTTCAAAGGTATATAAAAATGCAGAAGAGACAGCGGTTAAAGGCGTATCGGTTCATATTAAGAAGGGTGAATTTTTTGTTTTAGTTGGACCTTCGGGATGCGGGAAAAGCACATTATTACGAATGATCGCTGGCTTAGAAGAGATTTCTTCAGGAGATTTAATTATTAATGAACGTGTTGCAAATGATCTAGAGCCGAAAGACCGTAATCTATCAATGGTATTTCAAAATTATGCATTATATCCACACTTATCTGTAGAAGAAAATATTTTATTTGGACTTAAGGTAAGAAAAGTACAAAAAGAAGAGCGACAAAAGCGATTAATGGAAGCTATTGAAATGGTAGGACTGAAAGAGTATGTGAAAATGAAACCAGGCCAATTATCAGGCGGACAAAGACAGCGTGTTGCACTTGCCAGGGCAATTGTGAGTCAAGCGCCAATCTGTTTAATGGATGAACCACTTTCGAATTTGGATGCGAAATTACGTGCGCAAATGAGAATTGAAATTAGAGAAATTCAGCAGCGATTAGGAATTACGATGATTTACGTTACCCACGATCAAATAGAAGCGATGACTATGGGTGATCGTATCATGGTTTTAAATAAAGGAAGTATACAGCAAGTTGGAACACCACTTAACATATATAACGAACCAGCAAACGAATTTGTTGCAAGCTTTATAGGTTCTCCTTCTATGAATATAAATGATGGGGAAGTAAATAAAGAAAAAGGTGTATTACATATAGGACAATTGCAAATTCCATTATCTATTAGACAGTTAAAGCAATTACCAGAAGGAACAATTCGCATAGGCATGCGCCCTGAGCATATTGCACTGTCTGAGGAGGGACAAGAAGTGACGTTGCAATCTGTAGAAGTATTAGGGAATGAATCTATATTGAACTTTGCGGTAAATGGAACAACTTGGAGTGCGAAAGTTATCGGACAGTTACTCCTGAACAAAGGTGACAAAGTAAAATTATTATTCTCGCAAGAAAAGTTATGCTTCTTTAACGAAAACACGAATGAACGCTTAAAAGTGGTAGGTGAAGAAGAGTTGAAAGTGGTGGCGAAATAATGATCGAAGTAAGTAAGTTACCAGTTCAAACAAAGGTGTCAAAAAAGAAAAAATTATGGGAGAGAACGAAAGATTTAAGAATAGGATTATTGTTTTTGGCGCCATCTATTTTGCTATTTTCGATTTTTCTGTTCTATCCATTGTTTAGGACGATTTATTATAGTTTTTATTTAACCGATATACATGGAGAAGCTAATCTTTTCGTTGGCTTAGAAAATTATCAATATTTATTCTCTGATCCAGCCTTCTACAAAAGTATAAAATCAACTTTATTATTTGTTTTATATACAGTTCCTACGAGTATTATATTTGCTTTGTTTCTTGCATTGATTGCAAATGGAAAGGTAAGAGGTATTGGGTTATTCCGAGTTCTGTTTTCTTCGACGATGGGAATATCAGTAGCTGCTAGTGCAGTGATTTGGCTATTTTTATTTCATCCAAGTGTAGGATTATTTAATAATATATTAGCCTCTATGAACCTTCCTGCAATCGCATGGTTAACGAGTCCGGACTGGGCACTATTCTCTGTATCAGTTACAACAGTTTGGGTGAATACAGGTTTTGCATTTTTAGTTATATTAGGTGGTTTACAAAATATTGATACGTCTTTATATGAGAGTGCATCTATAGATGGTGCTAGTTATTTATATAAGCTTCGCCGTGTTACATTACCGATGCTATCACCAACTTTATTTTTTATTGTAACAGTAACATTAATTAGTGCGTTCCAAAGCTTTGGACAAATTGATATTTTAACGCACGGTGGACCAAATGATGCAACGAATTTAATTGTGTACTCGATTTACAAAGAGGCGTTTGTGAATCATCAATTTGGAACAGCAAGTGCACAAGCGATGGTATTATTTGTTTTCATTTTCGTTGCTACATTACTTCAATTTAAGTTTGCTGAGAGAAAGGTGCATTATAAATGATTGTTAAACAGTGGAAACAAAATTTCCTATTATACATGCTACTCATTATTAGTGCAGTGATGGTATTTTTTCCTGTACTGTATGCATTTTTAATAAGCTTTATGACACCAGACGATATTCAAATGAGAAGGTTATTTCCGACCCAGTTTACTTTTGATAATTTCATTAATATTTTTCAAAAAGTACCGCTTTTTACATACTTATATAACAGTTTAATTGTATCGACAGTCGTTATGATTGGACAACTTATCGTATCAAGTTTAGCAGCTTATGCTTTTGTTTTTCTTCAGTTTAAAGGGAGAAACTTAATTTTCTTCCTGTTTATTTCAACGATGCTTATTCCGTGGGAAGCAACGATGGTGCCTAACTTTTTAACGATTCAAAACTTTGGCTGGATCAATAGTTTCGCCGGGATGACAGTGCCGTTTTTTGCAACAGCTTTCGGTATTTTCTTGTTACGTCAACATTTTATGACACTCCCGAATGAACTGAAAGAAGCTGCTTTTATTGAAGGGATTGGAAATATAAGATTTTTATTCAGCGTTGTAATACCGTATTGTAAAACGAGTTTTATTACGCTTGGAGTATATAGCTTTTTAACAACATGGAATATGTATTTATGGCCACTTTTAGTGACCACTGATGAAAAAGTAAGAACAGTGCAAATCGGTGTAAAGCAGCTTCAGTCTCAAGAAGTTGCAACTGATTGGGGAAGCGTAATGGCCGGTGTTACGGTTATCGTTATTCCAACATTGATTTTACTATTTTTAGGGCAAAAGCAATTACAACAAGGATTAACAAAAGGTGCAATTAAATAACTAAGAGAAGGTGAGATTTAAATGAGTCTAGTTAAAAAAGGTGCTGCTCTATTAATGGTAGCAACAATGGCATTATCTAGTGCAGCTTGTTCAAATAGTAAAACAGAGGGAAAACCTGAAGTACAGGCAAAAGTAGCACCTGTTGAAAAAAATGGTGATAAAACTGTAATTCGCTTCTGGCATGCGATGGGTGGAAAAACACAAGGAGTATTAGATGGTCTTGTTGCAGACTATAATAAGTCGCAAAATAAATATGAGATAAAGGCAGAGTTCCAAGGGACATATGAAGAGTCTTTAACGAAATTTAGAACGATGTCTGCAACGAAAGAAGCGCCAGCTCTTGTTCAATCGAGTGAAATTACAACGAAATATATGATTGATAGCAAAAAAATCACACCAATTGATAGCTGGATAAAAAAAGATAAGTACGATACGTCAAAATTAGAAAAAGCAATTACAAATTATTATTCAGTTGATGGAAAAATGTATTCTATGCCATTTAATTCATCTACACCAGTATTAATTTATAATAAAGATGCTTTTGCAAAGGCGGGCTTAGATCCAGAGAAAGCTCCAAAAACATATGCGGAATTACAAGAAGCAGCGAAAAAGTTAACGATTAAAGAAGGCGGAAATGTAAAACAATATGGATTCTCCATGCTTAACTACGGTTGGTTCTTTGAAGAATTGTTAGCGACACAAGGTGCTTTATATGTAGATAACGAAAACGGCCGTAAAGATGCTGCAAAGAAGGCGGTATTTAACGGTAAAGAAGGACAGAAAGTATTTGGAATGTTAGATGATTTAAATAAAGCTGGCGCACTTGGAAAGTATGGAGCAAGTTGGGATGATATTCGTGCCGCGTTCCAATCTGGACAAGTTGCTATGTATTTAGATTCTTCAGCAGGTGTTCGTGATTTAATCGATGCATCTAAGTTTAATGTAGGTGTTTCATATATTCCGTATCCTGAGGATTCGAAACAAAATGGTGTTGTTATTGGTGGAGCATCATTATGGATGACGAATATGGTTTCAGAAGAAACGCAACAAGGTGCTTGGGACTTTATGAAATATTTAACGAAGCCAGACGTACAAGCAAAATGGCATACTGCAACAGGTTATTTCTCAATTAATCCAGATGCATATAATGAGCCATTAGTAAAAGAGCAATATGAAAAATATCCACAGTTGAAAGTAACAGTAGATCAATTGCAAACGACGAAGCAATCTCCAGCAACACAAGGGGCTTTAATTAGTGTATTCCCAGAATCACGAGATGCAGTTGTAAAAGCATTAGAAGCGATGTATGACGGGAAGAATAGTAAAGAAGCGTTAGATGAAGCTGCCAAAGCAACAGATAGAGCAATTAGCGTTTCAGCTCGTACGAGTCAAAAATAAGAGAAAGCCGTATCCTTAAAAGGGATACGGCTTTCTTTATAGGGAGATAAGGGATCAAAGAAATGATGAAGTCTTATCTCTTTTATATGAGTAAAGGGTCTAGAGTGAATGTTGTCCTTTTCATTATTTATTTAACTCCATTGCGACTTGTTTACCATTTACGAAAACCTCTACTACCGCTACTACAACTTCCATTACTTTTTTCATCTCTCATCTCTCCTTATTTTTTGTTTCATTTCTTACTCTCAGTATAAGGAAATACAGTAATTACAACTATCGAATTGGATGACAAGAGACTTACATTGTTGTAAGGATAATAGTTTAGTTTGTAATAAAGTGAAACTGTAATCAGTGGGGGGCTTACTGCCCGTTAATGCTTGATTTTAATTCTGAACTTTCTGTCGTTTTGAACTATAATTAGAAAGAGGGGGGATAATATGAAAAGAATTCTTGTTATTAGTGATATTCATGGAGAGATAGAAAAGTTCGAACATTTATTGGAAGAAGCTCAATATGATGCGAAACAGGATCAATTAATCTTACTGGGAGATTATGTAGATCGTGGTCCAAATGCGCGTGCTGTAATTGAAAAGGTAAGAGAATTGAAAAAAGAGGGAGCACTCATTTTAAAAGGAAATCATGAAGATATGATGATTAAGGCGTTAAGGACAAATGAGGAACGTTCATGGAACCATTGGGTAAAAAGAAATGGTGGAGATAAGACATTATATAGCTATGGATTTGTAGAAGAAGATATTGCGGTTAATGAGAAAGACTTCCAAAAACCGATTTTACACTCTCGTGTATTAGAGGAACATATAAAGTTTATTCAAGAATTAGATCATTACATTGAAACAGAAGAGTATATATTTGTACATGCTGGGGTTGAACCGATGAAACGAGTTTCTGAATCTGAACCATATACATTAATGTGGATCCGTAATGAATTTCATAATGGATATAGCGGTGAAAAGGTTATTGTATTTGGGCATACGGAAACAAAAACGCTTCATGGTAGTGAGGATTGCGGAGTGTATTTTGGTAGTAATCGTATTATTGGGATTGATGGCGGGGCTGTGTATGGCGGTCAGCTAAATTGTTTAGAGTTGCCGAGTAAAAAGGTATATGTAATAAAAAATTGAAAGAGATAAGAGGAATCTTATTTCTTTCAATTTTTTATTAAGCTAAATTTAAGACAAAGTTTTTATAATAAAACTTCAAAATTTTAGAAGGAAATAGTTAAAAATGAAATTACGTAATGTAACTACATTCTTTTGTTATGAAGAGAAGAAATGTAATAATAAATAGAATTGAACTATTTGATGGAAGGTGAGAGCATGCGTTTACTTGTAGTAGAAGATAATGCTTCGTTATTAGAGTCTATCGTACAAATTTTACGTGATGAATTTGAAGTAGATACGGCAATAAATGGAGAAGATGGATTGTTTTTAGCTCTTCAAAATATATATGATGCAATTTTGCTGGATGTGATGATGCCAGGGATGGACGGATTTGAAGTGATTCAAAAAATACGAGATGAAAAGATTGAAACACCAGTCCTGTTTTTGACAGCGAGAGATTCTTTAGAAGATCGGGTGAAGGGATTGGACTTTGGTGGAGATGACTATATTGTTAAGCCATTTCAGGCCCCTGAATTAAAAGCGAGAATTCGTGCTTTACTACGCAGAAGTGGTAGTTTAACAACGCAGCAAACAATTCGCTATAAAGGCATTGAATTGTTCGGAAAAGATAAAGATGTTCAAGTAGATGGAAAAGGTATGAAGTTATCATTAAAACAATATGAGCTTCTAGAGTACCTTGTTCAAAATAGCGGAAAGATTTTAATGCGTGAACAAATTTTTGATCGCGTCTGGGGATTTGATTCAGATACGACAGTAGCGATTGTAGAAGTGTATGTGCATCATTTACGTAAAAAATTAGAGCCATTCGGTTATCAGAAAGATATTCAAACCGTTCGAGGTATTGGATACATATTAAAAGAACAATGAAAAAGGGAAGCATGTTTCAGAAGACGCGCATTCGATTGACTATAATAAATTCGTTAGTATTTATCATTTTGATAGGCGTATTAGGCAGTATTATTTATTCGTACACATACAAGCGTATTTATAGTGAAGTAGATCAATCTATAAAAATGATAGCTCAGTATAGAGAAAAATTAGATGTTAAAGTACCACCAAGAAAACGCATGGAGAATATCCAAATTGGAGATCCGCGAGTAACTAGAATAACTTGGAATGGGAAAATAGTGAAAATAGAGGGCGATAACCGTAAATTCCGTTCTATTTTTGAAGAGAATTTGGAAAGTTTTTCTCCCGAAAAATTAGAGGAGTTACAAGATATTGAAGTACAAGGACGATATTTTAGAGCATTTTCGCTTCAAAAAGATGGAGAAATAGTTCAAATCGTGCGAGATATAACAGCGGAAGAAGGAATGTTAAATACTTTATTTTTAATTCTCGTTATAGGTTGTAGCATAGGAAGCCTCTGTGCGATAGGTATTGGCTTTTTCCTAGCTGGTAGAGCACTTGTACCTATTCAAAGTTCATGGGAGAAACAGCAACAATTCGTTTCTGATGCATCACATGAACTCAGGACACCACTTGCAGTTATTCAATCAAAAACGGATGTTTTATTCCAGTCACCATCCGCTACGATAGAAGAAAAAGCGATGGATATTTCTACAATTTCAAAAGAATGTAGGCGGTTATCGAAACTCGTTAGTAATTTATTATTGCTAGCACGTTCTGATTCTAATCAAATTGAGATGGATAAGAAAACATTTGAACTTGATAAATTGTTAGAAGAAATAGTAGCTCCATATAAAGAGATTGCTTCTTATCAAGAAAAAGAAATGATGCTAAAAGTAGAACGTGGTGTATCTTTTATGGCTGATAGAGAGCGGATTCATCAAATGATGGTCATACTGTTAGATAATGCGATGAAGTATACAAACGAAGGTGGGCATATTCAAATTGATTGTACGCAAACGAGTAGTTCAATTCGCATACAGGTGAAAGATGACGGGATAGGAGTGAAAGAAGAAGATATTCCGAAATTATTTAATCGTTTTTATCAAGGGGATAAAGCAAGAAGTACGTCAGAAGGAGCTGGATTAGGTCTTTCAATCGCAAATTGGATTGTAGAAAAGCATTACGGAAAAATATCAGTAGAGAGCAAATGGGGAGATGGCACTTGTTTTGAAGTGATTTTCCCTAAAAACCAAAAAATATAAGTAAGAAGACGACCTTGTTTTTACAAGGTCGTCTTTTTTTAAGGGAAAGTTAAGAAACTATTTATATTATGTATGGCATAAAGAAAGTTCGTTACATGAAGAAGAGATTAGGTGTATGTGAGTGGGGTTTATCAATCATAATGTTATCTCAAGCAGCGATGAGATGTATGTATAGTATTAAAAAAACTAGGGGAATGATGGGAAAGAAAGTATAAGAGGGAGGAATTAATTTTGAAAAAGAAAATGATAACGGTATTCACTATTGGAGTAATGAGTTTAAGTATATTAGGGGGTGCCTCTCCTTCTGAAACACAAAAAGGAAAGACAGATTACACGCAGCGCAGTAAAGAACAATTGAACAATGGTAAGATACATGCAGTGCATACAGAAGAAAAAGCAGAGAAACTAGGTATTGAAACGGAAGGAAAAGAACAAATTACACTAGAAAAAGAAATTCATGAAACAGAAGTAGGAAGGGAAGCAGAGCAGTTAGGCATATCGATTGAAGGAAAAGATGTTGGGATGCTGTCAGAAGAAATCTATGAAACAAAAGTAAAGCAAGAAGCGTTAAAGCTAGGTATATCTATAGAGAATACATCAATTGTAGATTTAATTACTCAAATTAATGCGATTAAAATTAAAGATGAAGCAGATAAATTAGGTATTTCGACAGATGGAAAAGAAATCGAAGACATCGCGGAAGAAATCTACGGAAAGAAAGTAAGAGAAGAAGCAGGAAAGTTAGACATTTCTCAAAAAGGAAAAGAAATTGAAGAGTTAGCACAAGAAGTGTACGAACAAAAAGTACAGGAAGAAGCAAAAAAATATCATATTGATTTGTATGGTAAAGATATATATCAAATATTAAGAGAAATTAATGAACAAAAGGTGCTACAAATGGCAGATGAGCTTAATATGGATAAAATGAATATGAATATTCAAGAGTTAGCGGAAAAGATAAAAAAAGATCAGCCTGAAAAAGGAAAAGAACTAAATTTTGTACCGATGATACGAACGGATGCTGACGCATTTTATTCTTATTTAACGAATTAATAAGGACGTGAAAGCGATAAGAAAATTGAAGTGGTATATATGTATAGCTTTACTAGGTGCAGTAATATGGAGTGTATATACAAATGGAATTCCAAAGTATATAGAGAAGTTTACATTCTCAAATATACAAAGAGGAAAAGAAACGGAGTTTAGTAATAACGATGAAAAAGTCATCTTATCAAATGTTCCCTTAATTCGGCAGTTACCAGAATTGGATAGAGGCTGTGAAGTGACAAGCTTAGCGATGATGTTACAATACGCTGGTGTTTCAGTGGATAAGATGACATTAGCAAATGAAATAAAAAAAGTTGATTTTATAGATGATGGTGTGCGCGGGAATCCGAATGAAGGATTTGTAGGTAATATTTATACATTTTCTGAATCGGGATATGGTGTATATCATGGGCCACTTTTTCAGTTAGCGGAAAAATATTTACCTAATAAAGCTGTAGACTTAACAGGGAAGAATATAGAGGAAATTTATAAGAGTGTAAAAGCAGGACAACCGGTAGTTATGATTACGAATGCAACATTTGTACCGTTAGATGAAGATGAATTTACTACATGGGAAACAAATAGTGGAGATGTTTCTATTACGTATAATGAACATTGTGTTGTACTTATTGGATATGATCAGGAATCTGTATATATTCGAGATCCACTTGAGGATAGCTTAGATGTAAAAGTACCGAGAGAAACCTTTGAACAGGCATGGGTACAAATGGGAAGTCAGGCAATTAGTTATGTAAAGAGCGCCAAATAAATTAGGACGAAGAGTTTTAGTAATATGACTATAAGGCGAAGGGTAAAGATTTGAGGATTATAAGAGAAGTTTTGTAGAGTAGAAGCTGTTAAGAAATGAGAGAACTTTAGTATATATAATGCTAAAGTTCTCTTATTTTTATGATTAAAATACGTATAAGGAGTGAATATGCAAAAATGCATAATTGACGAAAAAATTACATGTTATCATTATATATTGTTTTATATATGTTAATTGTATAAAATGACACAAGTATCCACATTACATAAAGGAGGCTTATTATGCAAAAAATATTTAACTGGGTTAAATGTATGAGTATCAATAAAAAATTAATCATTTCATTTTTTATTATTTTAACTATACCAGGAATTATTATCGGTGGTGTTTCATATCAAACTGCCAAAACAAATTTTGAACATCAAATGACAGATAAAGCAAAGGAGAATATTTCGATTTTAAATACTGTTATTTCTCAAAATATAGAAGAGAAATTTGTTGATGCGACGTACTTTGCAGACATCTTAACAGAGGATACATATCCAAATGGACAAGAAGAAATAGTAAGAACGAAGTTAGCACAATATATAAAGCTTCATCCAGAAGTAGAAGGTATTTATATTGGAACAGAGACGGGAAAGTTTATAAGAGAACCATTTATTCAAATGGCTGATGGGTATAATCCAACAGATAGATCTTGGTATAAAGAAGCACATGAAAATAAAGGGAAAGTAATTGTTACTGCGCCATATCAGTCAGCATCTACAAAAAATATGGTAGTGACGATTGCGAAAGAAGTAAAAGATGGTAAAGGTGTTATAGGAATTAATTTAAACTTAGATAACATCTTAAAAATTTCCAAAATGATTAACATTGGTGAAAAAGGTTATGCAGTTATTTTAGATCAAAATAAGCAAATTGTTAGTCATCCATCTAGAAAACCAGGTGCAAAAGTTACTGATCCTTGGATTAAACCAATTTATGAAGATAAACAAGGAAATGTGTCTTATACAGAACAAGATGATAAAAAGAATTTAATCTTTGCAACAAATGAGAAAACGGGCTGGAAAGTAGTTGGAGTTATGTTCGATGAAGAAATTACCCAAGCTGCCAGTCCAGTGTTTTATAAGACTTTGATTGTCATTGCTATCGCTATTGCATTTGGTAGTATATTAATTTATTTCATTACAAAGTCTATTACAAGGCCATTACGAAAAATAGCTGAATCGGCATATAAAATTAGTAAGGGAGATTTAACAGAGAAAATTACAATCCATTCCAAGGATGACATAGGGAAATTAGGGAATTCATTTAATGAAATGTCTACGTCTTTACAAGATGTTATTACCCAAATTAGCTTTTCAGCAGAACATGTTGCAGCATCGGCAGAAGAGTTAACAGCGAGCGTACAGCAAGCAAATGATGCGACAGATCAAATTACAATTGCAATGGAACAAGTATCAGGTGGGGCTGAATCACAAAGTCAAGGTGTTGAAGAAGGTGCGGCTACATTGCAACAAGTAAATACAGCAATTCAAGATGTAACTGGAAGCGCAGAGTCAATTTCTATTTCCTCATTACATGCGCGAGAAAGAGCTGAAGAGGGAGAAGATTTAGTTGAACAAACTGCAAAACAAATGCAGTCTATTTCTAGGTCGGTATCCGAGTCAGATGCTATTATTAAACTGCTTGATGAGAAATCAAAGCAAGTAGGAGCTATTTCTGAAGCAATTCAAAACATCGCAACTCAAACAAACTTATTAGCTTTAAATGCGGCTATTGAAGCAGCAAGAGCAGGTGAACAGGGACGAGGATTTGCTATTGTAGCAGATGAGGTTAGAAAATTAGCAGAGCAATCAGGAGAGTCATCTGGAGAGATTGCAAATTTAATTGCAGAAATTAAGGCGGATATTGAACATACTGTTAAGGCGATGGATAATGTGAATGGAGAAGTTCAACAGGGCCTTGATGTTGTAACAAAAACGAAAGTAAGTTTTACGGAAATTTTAAGTTCTACTACACATATTGTTTCTCAAGTTAATCAAATGGTAGAAACAACGAAGAGAATTGCTGGAGATGCAAATGAAGTGACAAATGCTATTGATGAAATTGCAGCTGCTGCAGAAGAAAATACAGCTAGTATGCAAAGTGTTGCAGCTTCAACAGAAGAACAGGTTAATTCCATGGAGGAAATTAGTTCAGCTTCGCAAAACTTAGCTGAGATGGCAGAAGAACTACAAGCGATGACTAGTAAATTTAAAGTATAATAACAGCAGATAAGTAAGGTGAAAATAATATCACCTTACTTATTTTTCTATTCAGCAATTAGGGGAGTCATTAACGGGATGAAAAAAAGAAGAAGACTATGGAATTTATGGAAAACAATTACATTGTTAGTTTGTACAGTTGTAATTTTTTCTTTACTTGTGACAGATATATTAATTAGTCATAATGTAGAACGGACGACGGAGGATAGCCAAGCAGAGAAGGCAAAAACAATTGCACACATTGTGGCGAATGATTCGATTGTAATCGATGGTTTGGTTGGGAAAGCAGATACCTCTGCAATCCAAACGTATACAAATAGAATATTACAAAACACAGGTGTTCAGTTTATTGTAGTTATGGACATGAATGGAATAAGAAAGTCACATCCAAATCCTCAAAAAATAGGGCATCATTTTATTGGGGGAGATGAAGGGCCTGCATTGAAAGGAAAAGAACATGTATCGTTAGCAGAAGGAACTTTAGGTATTTCCATGCGAGTGTTTGTACCAATATTTTCTGAAACAGGTGAACAACTTGGAGCTGTGGCTGTTGGTATTTCAGCAGATAATGTAAAAGAGAGAGTTAAGGAAAGTAGACATATCATTTATATTGGTGTCGGAGTTGGTGTATTAGTCGGAATTATAGGAGCAATATTGCTAGCTAGACATATAAAGAAAAGTTTATTCGGTCTTGAGCCGCACAGGATAGCAAAAATTCTTGAAGAAAGAAATACGATGCTACAATCTGTAAAGGAAGGTATTATTGCTGTAGATAAAGAGGCTAGAGTAACATTAATTAATAATGAAGCGAAACGTCTATTTAAAAAAAGCGGACTTGAAGAAGATTTTATCGGTAAAGATGTTGAGTTGTATATGCCAAATTCACGTATAAAAGAAGTATTGCAAACGGGAGAAGTACAATTAAACGAAGAACAAAATATTTATGGAATTACGATTGTGACGAATCGAGTTCCTTTATATGTAAAAGGAGAAATAGTTGGTGCAATTGCAACATTTCGTGATAAAACAGAGATTAGAAAACTAGCAGAGGAACTAACTGGTATTAGACTATATGCAGAAGCATTACGGGCACAATCTCATGAGTTTATGAATAAGATGCATGTCGTATTAGGGCTTACACATATGAAGCAGTATGAAGAATTACAGAAGTATATAAGCGGCATGGTATCAGAGCATCAATATGAAATTGGTGGAGTTATGAAAAGAATAAAAAGTCCAGTATTTGCTGGTTTTTTACTCGGGAAGCTCAGCTATGCTAGAGAGAAAAATATAAAATTAATTATAAGTGAAGATTCTTATATGCCGGAAATAGATGATGAAAGTATTACTCATGAACTTATTACGATTGTCGGAAATTTAATTGATAATGCATTAGAGGCAGTTACGAATTGTGAAAAGAAGCGAGTTGAAGTTAAGATAAAACATGGGGATATACTAACTATTACAGTACAAGATACGGGAAAAGGTATACAAGAAAAAGAAATAGAGGAATTATTTACGAAAGGTTATTCCACAAAGGGAGATAACCGCGGTTATGGTTTGTATCTTGTAAAAGAAAGTATACAGCGAATAAATGGGGAAATTCATATGCATTCATTAGTAGGTAAGGGAACAACGATAACAATTGAAATACCTAAAGGTAGGGATGAGAGGCAAATATGATTAAAGTTTTAATTGTAGAAGATGACCCGATGGTAGCAATGCTAAATAAGCATTATTTAGAGCAAGTAGGAGGATTTGAACTTGTTCAAGCAGTGAATTTGGTAAAATCGGCGATAGAAGTATTAGAGGAATCACGAGTAGATTTAGTATTACTTGATATTTTTATGCCTGAAGAGACTGGATTTGAGCTTTTAATGTATATTCGGAACCAAGAAAAAGAAATCGATATTATGATGATTTCAGCTGTACATGATATGGGGAGTATTAAAAAAGCATTACAATATGGCGTAGTAGATTATTTAATTAAACCATTTACATTTGAACGATTTAAAGAAGCATTAACTATATATCGAGAAAAACTTACTTTCATGAAAGAACAACAAAAAATTAGTCAATCGGAATTAGATTCGTTAATTTTGCAAAAAGAAAAAAGAGAACCTACTGTCATGAAAGAGCTTCCGAAAGGATTAACGAAGCAAACGATGCAATTAATTTGGAAGAAGATCGAGTCGTTGAATGGACGAGCGTTTACAACAGATGAAATGGCGCAATTAGTTGGTGTTTCAAGAGTTTCTATTCGAAAGTATGTAATGTTTTTGACAGAAATTGGAGTGTTAGAAAACGAAATGGTGTATCAACATGTAGGGAGACCGGTGAGTAAATTAAGATGTATTGACCAAAATAAAATAGAGTTTTACGTATAAGCGACTTAATATAAGTCGCTTATACTTTTTTTAATTACAAAATCAATTACAAAACTTACAAAAACTATTTTTACTATTGAAAGCGTTTTAATATTGTTATTAAGAAAACGAGGGGGTGCCATATGGGAATTCAAAAGAATGTGGAAGCGGTATCATTTTCTGAAGGAAATGAAGTACAAAGAGAATCTTTCGCTTCTAAAATTATGAATGTAAAAATCGGTGTTATACCTTTACCGTTATATGTAGTATTGGCTGCTATTATTTATGGGGCATCTGTATATAATAAATTGCCAGCAGATATGATTGGTGGATTTGCAGTTATTATGATCATGGGGATTTTCTTAGGCGATATTGGGATGAGAATTCCAATTTTAAAAAATATCGGCGGTCCAGCAATACTTTCGTTATTTATTCCATCATTACTTGTATTTTTTAACTGGATGAATCCAGCTTCAATGGAAGCTGCGACTATGTTAATGAAAAAATCGAACTTTTTATATTTATATATTTCTTGTTTAGTAGTCGGAAGTATTTTAGGAATGAACCGTAAAGTGTTAGTACAAGGTTTCGTTCGCATGTTTATTCCTTTAGTAGTAGGGACGTTAGCTTCTGTAGCAGTAGGGTTATTGGTCGGTTCATTATTTGGATTTGAAATGAAGCACACATTCTTCTTTATCATCGTACCAATTGTGAGTGGTGGTATCGGGGAAGGGATTTTACCATTGTCGCTAGCTTATAGTGATATTTTAAATGAATCATCAGCGACGTTTGTATCACAGCTTATTCCAGCAGCTATTATTGGAAATATGTTCGCAATTGTAAGTGCAGGGTATATGAAGCGTTTAGGTGAGAAGAAACCGGAGCTTAGTGGTAACGGTGTATTAGTGAAAACAGACAATCAAGCAGAATTATTAAAAGAACAAAATACAGAGAAGCCAATTGACTTCTCATTAATGGGAGCAGGTTTATTAATTGCGTGTACGTTCTTCATCTTTGGAGGATTTGCTTCTAAGTTCATCGGTATTCCTGGGGCAATCATTATGATTTTTTCAGCAGCACTTGTGAAATACTTTAAATTAATGCCAGCAAAAATGGAGCAAGGAGCATTCCATTTATATAAATTTATTTCGAAGAATTTAACTTGGCCTTTAATGGTTGGATTAGGATTGCTATATATTCCGTTAAAAGACGTAGCAGCAGTTCTTTCAGTAGGATATGTTGTTGTGTGCGCATCGGTTGTTCTTACAATGGTAGCATCAGGTTTTCTTGTAGGGAAAGTGATGAAGATGTATCCAGTTGAATCGGCGATTGTAACTGGATGTCATAGCGGTTTAGGCGGAACTGGAGATGTTGCTATTTTATCGGCTTCAAATCGTATGGAATTAATGCCGTTCGCGCAAATTTCAACTCGTTTAGGCGGGGCGGCAATGGTTGTAACGGCGACAATATTATTAAAAATGTTTTCATGATCAAACAAGCTAGCTATATTCATATAGCTAGCTTGTCAAATTAAGGGGAGATTATAAGTATGTTAGCAAATCAAATTAATGAAAGATCATTGTTATTGCATAAAGAATTAGTAGGGAAAATTGAAATTACAAGTAAAGTGGAGGTAAATTCAGCGGATGATTTAAGCCTGACGTATACACCAGGTGTAGCGGAGTCGTGTAAAGCAATTGCGGCAGATGAAGAAACAGTGTATGACTATACAGCACGTGGCAATATGGTGGCAGTTGTTTCAGATGGAACAGCGGTACTCGGTTTAGGAAACATTGGACCGAAAGCGGCTATGCCTGTTATGGAAGGAAAAAGTATTTTGTTTAAGAAGTTTGCGAATGTAGATGCTTTCCCATTATGTTTAGGCACAACGGATGTAGATGAAATCGTTACCCTTGTAAAAAATTTAGAGCCTACATTTGCAGGGATTAATTTAGAAGATATTGCAGCACCGCGTTGTTTTGAAATTGAAAAACGATTAAAAGAAGAAACGAATATTCCTGTATTCCATGATGATCAACATGGAACAGCTATTGTCGTTTTAGCAGCTGTTATTAATGCATTAAAAGTTGTTAGCAAACAAATGGATAATGTGAAAATCGTTATTAACGGTGCGGGTTCGGCAGGAATTGCAATTGGAAAATTATTATTAAAGGCTGGTGCAAAGCACATTACGTTAGTTAGCCTAGAAGGTATTGTTTGTGAAGGTGAAACATGGATGAACGAAGCACAAATTGAAGTTTCAAAAAAGACAAATCGTGAACATGTGCGTGGAACGTTAAAAGAAGCAATTCACCAAGCTGATATTTTTATTGGCGTATCTGCTCCTAACGTATTAACGAAAGAACTTGTACAGACGATGAATGAGAAAGCAATTGTGTTTGCAATGGCGAATCCAATTCCAGAAATCTTCCCTGAGGATGCATTAGAGGCTGGGGCAGCTGTAGTAGGAACTGGACGCTCGGATTATGCGAATCAAGTAAATAATGTATTGGCGTTTCCCGGAATATTCCGCGGTGCGTTAGATGTGCGCGCAACTGATATTACAGAAGAGATGAAATTAGCGGCAGCATATGGGATCGCTAACATCATTACTGATGAAGAACGTAATGCGAATTATGTAATCCCGAATCCATTAGATAAAAGAGTTGTTCCAAGTGTTGCAGAAGCAGTAGCGAAAGCAGCTATTGATTCAGGCGTGGCACAAATTACGAAAATACCACGTTATTAATAGCGAAAAGCAGTGCCTAAAAGGCACTGCTTTTTTGAGATAAGAAATCAAAATAATGAAGAAGTGTAGAATTATTTATGTTTCTTCATTATTTATTTAATTCCATTGCAACTTGTTTACCATTCACTAAAACCTCAGTTACTGCTACGATCACTTCTATCATTTTTTTCATCTCTCATCTCTCCTCGTTTCATTTCTTACTTTAAGTATAAGAGAAGAGAGATAATTCAACTATCGAAGTACATGACGTAGAAATTACATTGTTGTAAGAAAGTGGTTTATTTTTGTCACTTTACTCAGCAGTGATTACAAACTGATCATAATATTTTTCATTCACATATATATTTAATAACCATAATCCAGATGAAGGTAGTGACATAGTGAGAGGGAGTTCGTTTGTAGTAGAATCGATTGTATTTGAAGTAGTCCAAGTTTGTTTGGAAGTTTTTTTTGGAAAGAGTACTTGTGTCGGAGTTACAGATCCTTGTTTTAGCGCAATAATAGACAATTTTCCAGTTGGTATTTCAGAATCTAGAAAGTGCCACATTATTTCATTTTGTTCATTTGCGATAATAGGACTATCAGCCATTGCGACTTTACCTTCGATGCCTTTTAAAGGCATTTTTCCTTCTACGAAAGAAGGTGTTTCTTCCCAATTTACATCTTTTAAAACACTAAGGTGAAAGAAGGAAGGTGCGTTCACTTGAGTGGATGACGTTGCTATTACGTCTTTTTTTTGTTCTTTTGAATCCGATTGCGTTTGTGTGCATCCAGTGATGAGGAAGGAGAGAAGTAGCATAGTTCCGATTTTTTTCATGGTGCCACACTCCTAGTTTTTATTGTTAGTGTAATTGTATTTGCTAGAAGGCGGGACAATTCCTTTAAAGTATAAAAAGAGGTCGTAAGTTTTGTACGACCTCTTTTGACATTTTTATCCCGTAAAAGCCCGATTGGTGTAGGTTAATAATTAGTGGGAGATAGTCCCCACTAATTAAAGTTTCATTTTATATTTGTTCCGTTGTATAGGTTGGTTCGGTTTCTTTTTGAGGCATCGTCAAAAAAATAACGGACAGAACGATACATACGCCGCCTAATAATTGATATGTTCCAAAAGATTCATTTAGCCAAGTGATTGAAACGATGGCAGCTACAAGGGGTTCAATGCTAGATAAAATGCTTGTTTCTGTTGCTGCTAAATATTTAAGACTACCGATATATAGAAGGAAAGAAAGGGTACCACTAATAATGATAAGAATAAGCATAGAAAAAGTTTTTAGTGTAAGGGTTTGTGAAAATTGATTCCACCCGAATGAACGATTATAAATAAGTAGTGCAATTCCTCCGATTAACATCCCCCAACCAATTACTACAGTTGTCCCGCATTCTTTAATGAGAGAAGCCGGATGAAGGGTATAAAATGCAAATCCGATTGCTGTTAATAGTCCAAAAATAATAGCTTCTTTGGATAAAACAATATTTTCAATTGAGCCATTTGTAATAATAAAGTATGTTCCTATTAGCGCGGCTATAATTGCGAATAGTTGCATGGAAGCAGGGAATTTTCTTTGTTCAAATGCAACATACATGGTAATAAGAACAGGACCTAGAAATTGAAATAGCGTTGCTGTGACTGCATTACTAATATGAACCGTTTCGATAAAGGCGTATTGCGCACCGAGCATGCCGAGAATAGAAAAAATAATAAGTTGTATAGAATATCTAGGGTGTTTCCAAATTTGAAATATGTTTTGTTTCTTTATAAGTAAGAAAGACAAAATAAATATTCCTGCAAGCAACAATCGAATTGTTAAAAAATCAATTGAGGATACATTAGTATGCTGAAATAGCCACTGAATCATTGGACCAGATAATCCCCATAATGTAGCCCCTGTAATAATCATAATAAGTCCGATACGTCTACCATTTTTCATTATCATGTTTCTCCTCTCCGGTATTTGATTTTTTATGTGTGACATGATAAAAGGAATTATATATAAAATCTGGTACTGTAAAAAGTATCAGATTTTAGTTTTATTAAGGGGTCAGATATTATGTTAGAATTAACGCCTAATTTAAATATGAATAGTAAAAAGGCATTGTATGTGCAATTGTATGAGTATATAAAAAAAGAGATTAAAGATGGATCGATTGTCCCTTTTACGAAATTACCGGCTAAGCGAAAGTTAGCGATACATTTACAAGTAAGTAAAAATACAGTAGAGGCAGCGTACGAACAATTACTTGCAGAAGGTTATATTGAGTCGATATCGAGAAAAGGTTATTTTGTATGTAAAATTGAACAAATGATTGATGTAGAAGGACGCGAAGCGAAAGTAGAAGAAATACCGTTTCGGGAGGAGAACTATACATTTGATTTCACACAAACAGGGGTAGATACAAATACTTTTCCTTTCACTATGTACCGTAAGCTTATAAATGATGTATGGCAGCCACATAATAATGATTTGCTTTTTCTTGGACACCCTCAAGGGGAATTGAGCTTACGAGAGGAAATTGCGAACTATTTGTATGAATCTAGAGGTGTGCGTTGTTCAGCTAGTCAAATTGTATTAGGGGCGGGAACACAAATATTAGTGAAGTTACTTTTTCAATTGTTGAAGGGAAGTAATTATGCTGTTGAAAATCCAGGTTACCATAGGAAAATGGTCGTTTTTGAACAGGGAGAAAAAAAGGTTCAAATGTTATCTTTAGATAAGGATGGCATTTGTATGACGGATTTAGAAAATAGCGATGCAAATGTTGTATTTGTAACTCCCTCTCATCAATTCCCATATGGAATGATTATGCCTATTACGAGAAGGACGCAGCTTTTACAATGGGCGAAGAAAGAAGAGAGCAGGTATATTATTGAAGATGATTACGATAGTGAATTTCGCTATTCTGGAAAGCCTATACCGGCGCTGCAAGGGTTAGATACAGAGGGGAAAGTTATTTATATGGGGACGCTATCTAAAGCATTATTGCCATCGCTACGGATGAGCTATATGGTGTTGCCGAAGAAATTAATTAAAAAGTATCAACAGCAATATTTATTTTATACACAAAGTGTTTCAAGAATGGACCAAGAAGTGATTAGAAGATTTTTAAATGAAGGCCATTGGGAAAAACATATTCATAAAATGCGTGTCGTCTACCGAAAGAAGAGAGATCGACTTGTTTTTGAAATAGAGAAGTATTTCTCTAATCGTGTTGAAGTGATAGGAGAAGATTCGGGATTACACATTTTATTAAAAGTGCATAATGGAATGCGGGAAGAAGAATTAATTCAAGAAGCTGCGAAACATAGTATCAAAATATATCCTGTGTCTACGTACTATAAAGACGATACTGCACCTGAAAATGTAGTTTTACTTGGGTTTGCGATATTATCAGAGGAAGAAATTGCGAAAGCGATTCAATTATTACACACGGCATGGTTTACAAGAAAGTAAAAAACATCCTCCAAACATGAGGATGTTTTTTATTATTTATTTTCATCTAAGAATAAGACCATATGCTCTTCGTCCCAATATTGTCCGTTATATTTTAATGAACGTTCTTGTACACCGAATGTTTTAAAACCTAATGATTCATAAAGTTTTTTCGCTCCATCGTTGCCAACAACAACATCAAGCATAACTTGTTCTACTTCTAAAGATTTAGCAAGCTCAAGACATTCTTTAATAAGTGCTTTTCCTGCTCCAAGTCCGCGCGCTTTTGGAGATACATATACAGAACCGATTTTAGCTTTATGTTCTTGTTTTACATATGGTTTCGTTTCCAGTGTTGCAACCCCGATTAATTTTCCATCTTTAAATGCACCTAGCGTATAGTTTTCATCTTGTGCTAATTTTTGTGCTTTATATTCAATCGCACAATCTTTATTAATAATATCTTCATAAGAAGAGCTGAATGCTTCAGGGTTTTGCTTTAATCCTTCTACGCGAAGTTCTAAGTAAATTTCTGCTTCGTCTTTTGTTAATACATGGATATCCAATTATATCACCCTCCAAATCTTTGCAAATGTACCTTTATTTTATATTGAAATAAGAATAATTTCAAAAGCTTAGCTTATATGAGCTGTTGTTATGAACAAAATAACACCAGTAGTGTTTACTACTACTGGTGTTTTCACACGCATATTATTCAAAAGGTAGCTCGATTATAAAGTTTGTTCCCGCTCCTAATTGGCTTGTTACTAGAATAGAACCGTTATGCAATTCTACAATTTCTTTTGCAACAGCTAGCCCGATGCCTTTTCCGCCTGTAGCTCGTGTTCTGGATTTATCAACACGATAAAAACGGTCAAAAATATGCGGGATATCTTCTTCAGGAATACCTTCACCTTCATCTTGTACACTTATTGTAAAAGAATCTGTTTCCATGAGTACACGTATCGTAATGGATGTGTTTTCTGGCGAATGTTGATAAGCGTTGTGTAATAAATTTAACATAACTTGTTCCATACGTCTTTCGTCTATGCAAACTTCTAAATCATCTTTGCAATATACATGAAGTTGCATTTGCTTATTCGTTAATGTTGTTTTTGTTTTTTCAACCATTCGTTCTAAAAATGGCTGAAGAAGCACTTTTTGTTTTTTTATAACAAATTGGTGTTGTTCTAATTGTACAAGCATAAATAAATCTTGGACGAGATCGGTTACACTATCCGTTTCATCCTCAATAATTTGTAAGTATTCTTCTCGCTCCTCTTTTGTTAAAGAGTCTCTCTTTGCTACCTTCGCATAACCTTTCATATAGGTCAATGGAGTTAATAGTTCATGAGCGACACTAGCGAGAAATTCATTGCGCTCTTTTTTCATATACGTAAGTTCACTCGATAAATCTTCAATTGTTTTTGCTAAACTTCCGAGTTCATCATTTCGTTTAATGCCTAATTGAATTGGCTTGTTTAATTTTGACATTTTTTCTGTCGCTCTCTTCATTTTTACAAGTGGTTCTGTAATAACGCGTGAAAAAACAAAGACAGAAATTGTTGTTAAAATAATTGTTAAAACGCTAATGATAAGAAATTGGTTCATGAGTTTAAGTAACATATTTTCTAGGAAAGATGTTTTTAATAACATATATAGCTTTCCTTGAAACTTTGTTGTGTTAAGTGGGCTTACTGTTGTGATGAACTTTGATTTTTTCCAGTTCCTTTCAACGACCAATCCGCCGTCTGGGACAGTTTCTGTTTTACAAGTAAGTTGTTTTTGCATATCTTTTGTTACGGGTTCTGAGGTGGAAATAATTTTGCCGTTATGGTCAGTAATAATGATAGCTATATCGGAGTTAGAAATTGATTCCGATTCAACTAAGTGTGCAGCCTCATTCGTAATATCGAACTCAGGGTACACAGGACGTTTAGGATTTTTATTATGTTCAGCGTGTTTCATTTCTTTATAATATTCATCCCGTCTCTCGCGGCTTTTAATTTTTTTACTATAGCGATTACCTTTCTCTAAAAGAGCATCTGTTTCCTCTACAATACGCATTTTTGAAAGGCTTTTATAAAAAGATACGAAAGCAATTGTTTCAATACATAAAGCTAATATTAAAAAGTATGTCCCAATTTTAAGGGAAAGTTTACTCATTTTTTCACCATACCTTATTCATAATAAAGAGTCAGTGGTATACGATTTCCCACTGACCGAAGTAATTATTCACTTTTCCATTTATATCCGACTTTATAGACCGTTTCTAGGTAATCTTCAATCGGAAATCCTTTTTTGCGTAGTTTATCACGGATATTACGAATGTGTGAATCAATTGTTCTATATTCGATGTCTGTTTCATAGCCCCAAATTTTTTCGATTAAATCATCTCGGCTATAAGCACGGTTTGTATTTTGTAAAAATAGTCCGAGTAACGAAAATTCGATAGGAGTTAATGAGATTTTTTCATCATAAACTGTGACAGTATGTTTCGTTTTATCCCACTCAATACCATTGAAACTAACAAAGCCATCTTTTTTTGTACGGCGTAATATAGCCTCGATTCGTGCGACTAATACATGCTCATCAAATGGTTTTGTAATATAATCATCTGCGCCCATCGTGAGGCCTTTCACCATATCGTAGTTTTGGTTGCGAGCTGTTAACATAATGATAGGAACGTTGGAAATTTGACGAATTTGATAGCAAGTATCCCATCCATCCATACTTGGCATCATAACATCTAATAAAATAATATCGAATTCTTTTTGTTCGATTAATTTTAGTGCTTCAAGGCCAGAGGTAGCTTTCATACAAAAATAGCCGCGAGGGCTTAAGAACAGATCTAATAATCGTAACATACGTTCTTCATCGTCTACTAATAAAATTTTTACCATAATCTTGTGCACCCCAAACTGTTCATTCTACTTGTATAGTTTACATGAAAATAATAAAAAACTCTTTTTATGTGATTGAATGGAGGGCTGATTTTTTCGCTCAGAGTAATTGACATAAAAAATGCACTAGTTTTGCACAACTATTTTTTATAATAGAAAACGTAGCGACACAAAATACCCTATGTTGCGACATAACGTCATGTCATTTTATTTATAAAATGACAATTCCATTCTATTGTGTATGTGAGATAGAGAGGGTTTTCGTATTCACCTCGCATCGGATAAGAAAAATTTCCTATCTCACACTTTTTTTAAAAGGAGATCATACACATGAATTCAAAAGAAGAAATTTCAAAAAAAGAAAAGCAAGATCGTAATACGGTTGTCATGTGCGTTGCCGTATCTATGGTTATTATTATAAGTTGCGTAAATAAAATTTTGGGGATTTTATAATATAAAAAAAGCTGATTGCTTCTTAAGAAGCAATCAGCTTTTTTCATTGTTAGGGGGAGTATTTCTATATAATAAACCAAGGTAAAATTGCTAATCCAGAAGTTACAATTGCTGTAGTAAATATTAAAAGCATAGCTCGTTTGTTTTGTTTCATGTCACATTCTCCTCTACATATCAAGTACATGCGATCAGTGTGAGATGTGGTTCCCCACTGAGTAAAGTTTCACTTTATATTTTTAGTATAATGAATGGAAAGGTTTGGTACGATCGATAAAGGTGACATGAAGATTACATTGTTGTAATGAAAAAAACATCTTTCTTATTAAGAAAGATGCTTTTGGAAAACTATATTGAAGTATTAATCATTTAAGAACAGAACCATATGTTCCTCGTCCCAATATTGACCGTTATGTTTTAATGAACGCTCTTGTACGCCGTAAGTCTGGAAACCTAATGATTCATATAATTTTTTGGCACCAGCGTTACCAACTACAACATCGAGCATAAGTTGTTCTACATGTAATTTATCGGCATTTTCAATAATTGCTTTAATAAGAGCTCGTCCTGCTCCAAGGCCACGCGCTTTTGGGGAAACGAAAACGGAACCGATTTTTGCTTTATGTTCTTGTTTAATAAAAGGCTTTGTTTCTAAAGTAGCAATGCCGATTAAATCATCATCTTTGAAGACCCCTAGAGTATACTTATCCGGATTGCTTAATCGTTTTGCCATAGCAGCTACAGGATCCTCATGTTTAAGAACATCTTCATAAGAAGAGCTAAAAGCTTCCGGGTTCTTCGTTAAACCTTCCATACAAACTTTTAAATATATTTCTGCGTCCTCTGTCGTTAATAAGCGAATTTCCATCGTTGTAACCTCCTTGGTCGATTTTAAATAAAATAAATCCATTGCTTTTATAAGAATGTGTATGCGTTTTGTTAGCAGTCTCTTTTAATTTGTAAAAGAATGAAAAGATATATGCTACAATGTTTTGTTTTAATTATGTAATGAAATTATATATTAACTTTATTAACTATTCAAGTGTTTAATATGTTACATTTTTATAACTAAAATAACTCCTCGATTGAGGAGTTATTTTTTAAACATTGGATTGATAGCCATCAATTCGTTTTGGATGTGTGTAAATATTACAAGAGTCATTTCTAATAAACCCTACGACTGTAATGCCTAAATCATGGGCAAGTTGCAATGCTAGTTTTGTTGGGGCAGATTTAGATAGAACAATTTCACATCCGATTTTTGAAACTTTGAGTAAAATTTCAGATGAAATACGTCCGCTAAATGCGATAATTTTTCCTTTAACAGATATATCATTGCGTAAACAATGACCGTATATTTTGTCTAATGCATTATGTCTTCCGATATCCATTCTTGATAGAAGGATATTATTTCGATCACATAGCGCGGTATTGTGAACACCACCAGTTTGGCGAAAGGTAGTGGAAGATTGTTGTAAAGTATTCATTAAGTAAAAACATTCTTCAGGAGTAATTTTTACATGTATATCATGTAAGTCTTTTGCTTTTGCCGCATCGTTTACGAAAATAAAACCTTGTCTACCTTTTCCGCAGCAAGAAGTGATGTATCGTTTATTATATAAAGTTTGATAGAGCGGATTCACTTTTGATGATTTTACATGGACAATTCCGTTATCTTTTTGAACCCATATTTCTTCAACATCGTTATAGGAAGAAATAATCCCCTCAGAAATTAAAAAACCAATTACCATATCTTCAATATAATTTGGTGTGCATACGACTGTTACATATTCCTCACCATTCAATTTAATAGTAATAGGAGATTCTGTAACAATCTCATCAAGTTGTTTTGAAAATGTACCAGATTGATAACGTACAATTGTATAAGTCTCTTGCGTAGGCCCCATATTTAATTCCCCTTTTATATGTATTTCTCTCCCACATTTATCATAAAACAATGGGAAAAATAAAAACACCTATTAACAAGAAGATCACAGATTATTTTGGTTATTATTGTATATGTACGATATAATAGAACTGTAGAATAGTGATATTTTCAAGCTTTCGTAGTTATACCTTATAACATCTAGAATCGACTTCATAAGAAAGTATTTGGTAGAGCGTTTCAAAAATATGTACAGTAATGCGGTTTTGAAAACGGATTCATAATTGTGTTGTACAGTTGGTTGTAAGGAGAGGGGAAACTATGGCAGAACAGACAGTCCGTGTAACCGTCGATGGTAAAGAATTTTCTGCATCAGGTGAAAAGACGATACTACAATTATTTAACGAG
Organism: Bacillus cereus group sp. BfR-BA-01311; assembly: GCF_022664295.1. Taxonomy (NCBI): domain Bacteria; kingdom Bacillati; phylum Bacillota; class Bacilli; order Caryophanales; family Bacillaceae; genus Bacillus; species Bacillus cereus group sp. BfR-BA-01311. Next base: position 11,615 of record NZ_JAKUHC010000018.1, on the reverse strand, counting down.
AGTAATTTGGAACATCCTCAAATTTGTCATGTACCAGAAGTAGATCCAATTCAAACTTGTGATACGTGTATTGTAGAAGTAAATGGAAAGTTATTGCGTGCTTGTTCAACGAAATTAGAGAACGGTATGCATATCGAAAGACAGTCCCAGCGTGCAAAAGAGGCACAGACTGAGGCAATGGATCGAATATTAGAGAATCATCTACTGTATTGTACCGTTTGTGATAACAATAATGGTAACTGTAAAGTCCACAATACAGTACATATGATGGGAATTGAGGAACAGAAATATCCGTATGAGCCAAAAGTAAGTGCGTGTGAAGTGGATATGTCACATCCATTTTATCGATATGATCCAAATCAATGTATTGCTTGTGGACAGTGTGTAGAAGTATGTCAAAACTTACAGGTTAATGAAACAATATCGATAGACTGGAGCTTAGACCGTCCACGTGTTATATGGGACAATGGTGTAAGTATAAATGACTCATCTTGTGTAAGTTGCGGGCAATGTGTAACAGTATGTCCATGTAATGCGTTGATGGAGAAATCAATGTTAGGTGAAGCTGGATTCATGACTGGATTGAAACCGGATGTGTTAGATCCGATGATTGATTTTGTAAAGGATGTAGAGCCGGGATATAGTAGTATTTTAGCAGTTTCAGAAGTAGAGGCTGCGATGCGTAAGACGAAAGTGAATAAAACAAAAACAGTTTGTACATTTTGTGGTGTAGGTTGTTCATTTGAAGTATGGACGAAAGACCGCCACATTTTGAAAGTGCAGCCTGTTTCAGATGCGCCGGTTAACGGTATTTCCACATGTGTAAAAGGCAAATTTGGATGGGATTTTGTAAACAGTGAAGATCGTATTACAAAGCCATTAATTCGCCAAGGAGATATGTTTGTTGAAGCTTCATGGGAAGAGGCTCTTGAAGTTGTTGCATCCAATATGCAGCATATTAAATCAGAATATGGAAGTGATGCATTTGGATTTATTTCTTCTTCGAAAGTAACGAATGAAGAAAATTATCTTATGCAAAAACTAGCCCGTCAAATATATGGAACGAATAATGTAGACAACTGTTCCCGTTATTGTCAATCTCCAGCAACAGATGGTTTATTTAAAACTGTCGGTATGGGAGGGGACGCTGGGACAGTGAAGGATATTGCGGAAGCAGGCCTTGTCATTATCGTTGGAGCAAATCCAACGGAAGGACATCCTGTACTTGCAACGCGTGTAAAACGTGCTCATAAATTACATGACCAAAAATTAATTGTGGCGGACCTTCGTAAACATGAAATGGCAGAGCGTGCGGATTTATTCATTCATCCGCGCCAAGGAACTGATTATGTATGGCTCGCTGGTATTACGAAATATATTATTGATCAAGATTGGCACGATAAAAAGTTCATAGCTGAAAATGTGAAGAATTTTGATGAATATAGCAAAATGGTAGAAAAGTATACGCTTGATTATACAGAAGAAATTACGGGGATTTCGAAAGAAAATCTGAAAGAAATGGCTCGTATGGTATATGAAGCAGATGGTACTTGTGTACTTTGGGGAATGGGTGTAACGCAAAATACTGGAGGAAGTACAACTTCAGCAGCAATTTCAAATCTATTGCTTGTTACGGGTAATTATCGTCGTCCTGGTGCAGGAGCATATCCATTACGCGGACATAATAACGTACAAGGCGCTTGTGATATGGCAACATTACCAAACTGGCTTCCAGGTTACCAAGCGGTTTCAGATGATGCGCTCCGTGCGAAATTTGAAAAAGCATACGGTACTACAATTCCGAAAGCACCAGGCTTAAATAATATTGCAATGTTACTTGCGGCAGATGAAGGAAAACTGCGTGGTATGTATGTTATGGGTGAAGAAATGGCTTTAGTAGATTCGAATGCCAACCATGTACAACATATTTTAGCGAATTTAGATTTCCTTGTTGTTCAAGATATGTTCTTATCGAAAACAGCTCGTTTTGCTGATGTTATTTTACCGGCAGCACCAAGCTTAGAAAAAGAGGGAACATTTACGAATACAGAGCGCCGTATTCAAAGATTATATGAAGTATTGAAGCCGCTTGGTGATTCAAAGCCAGACTGGTGGATTTTACAAAAAGTAGCTCGTGCGCTTGGCGGGGACTGGAATTATGAAAGTCCAAGTGAAATCATGGATGAAATTGCATCGCTTGCACCTTTATATTCTCAGGCAACATACGATCGTTTAGAAGGATGGAATAGTTTATGTTGGGGTAGCCATGATGGTAGCGATACACCGCTATTATATGTGGACGGATTTAACTTCCCGGATAAACTAGCTCGTCTATCATTAGATGAATGGGTACCACCAGTTGTAGCGCCAGATGAGTATGATTTACTTTTAAATAATGGTCGTATGTTAGAACATTTCCACGAAGGGAATATGACGAATAAATCGGCTGGTATTTTATCTAAAGTATCTGAAGTGTTCGTTGAAATCTCGCCTGAACTTGCCCTAGAGCGCAATGTGAAAGATGGTGGCCTTGTAGAATTAGCATCACCATTTGGGAAAATTAAAGTACAGGCACTTGTTACAGATCGTGTAACGGGGAAAGAGCTATATTTACCGATGCATGCAACGGTAAATGAAGAGGCAATCAATATTTTAACTGGAACGGCGACAGATCTTTATACGTGTACACCAGCGTACAAACAAACGATGGTAAAGATGCGTGTACTACGTGAAAAAGGGAATCGTCCGTTACCATCTTCAAACCCGAGAGATAAAAAGCGTAATCCGCAAAACGGTGTTGAAATCCAGCAAAAATGGCAAAGAAAACAATACGTATCACTTGTGGACTAGGGGGCGGAGATAGTGGCGAAAGAAATTACTGTAATTAAAAAGAAAGTTGTAACAGAGGAAGAACAGAAACAGCAAGTAGCAGATGAACTTCTAAATGAGCTATCTAATAATCGTGAAGCAGTAGAAGAAACGATGCAGCTTTTAGCACAGTTGCAGAAGGCTGGTATATTAGATGCGGCAATTAGTTTACTTGCTGCGAAGGAAGATGTTTCAAAAATCGCTGTGGAGCAATTAAATCGTGAACCTGTTAAAAATGCGTTAAATAATATGATGGGGGCAGGAGAAGCGTTATCTTCAGTTGACCCAGAAATAACGAAGCAAATTACGTCAAGTTTAGTTACAGGATTGCAATTTGCAACAGATGAATTAAATAGTGGTAAAAAAACAAAAGTGATGGATTTCTTTAAAGTATTAAAAGATCCAGATATCAATAGAGCTATTACATTCGGTTTTAGCTTCTTGAAAGCATTTGGACAAGGGCTAGAGAAAAAATAGAATAAATGAAAAAGTGATGGGAAGTAGCCATCACTTTTTTCATTATATGTATAAGTGTGTTCATGTTAAGCGGAATATATTATTATTAAAAAGATGGATTAGAACTCGAAATATGGAATCCATCTCAAATACCGTTTTAGAATTTGGAGGAATATATGCAACACCGTAAAAAACTATCTATACCAGGAGTAATGAGACATTCCTTTCAAACAGTTAAATTTGCCTTTTGGAATGTATTAACTTTTCAACTTGCTTATAAATTATTAGCAGCGATTGTGTTTGTTCCGCTATTTGGAATCATTTTTAATAAGTTATTGTATTTTGGTGGTTATGCAAATGCGACAAATGATGAATTATTAGCGTTTTTAAAGACGCCTTATGGCATCTTAGCAATCGTAATTTTATCATTGTTAGCACTGTTTCTTATCTTTACAGAATTTGCGGTGCTTATTATTATTTCGTATTTCGCTCATAAAAGACAGAAGGTGAAATTACGTCCGATTTTATATAAAACGGTAACGTATTTACCTACTCTTTTCACATATTGCTTACCAGGATTTATTTTATATGCTGTCGTATTGTTGCCTCTTTTAAATATGGGATATGAAACGGCATTAATCCCGCAAATTCAAATTCCTAACTTTATTACAGGAGAACTGTTTAAGACAACGATGGGGCAAGTTGGTTATTACACGTTCTTTGCTGTAGTCGCGTATTTGAATCTTCGATGGATTTTCGTTCTACCTATTGTTGTTTTAGAGCAAAAACCATTTCGCGTGGCAGCACGTAAAAGTGCAACTTTAGTAAAGGAAAGCTTTTTTAAAGTACTATTCTTTTTAGTAGGATTTTTTATCTCAATTGGAATTGTATATGTCGTGTTTTTGGGAATGTATTTATTGTGCCTATGGGGTGTTTATGAATTTACAAACCCGAAAGGAACATTTGCATTATTAGCTGAATCAACGATTTCTGTATTTTTAACGAGTACATTGTATTTATTCAGCTTTATCGTGACGCCATTTTATATTATGGCGATTACGCGATTATACTTACAAAAGGTTCCAGTTGAGGATGTCTTATTAGAAGAAGGATTAGATTATTCGAAAACGAAAGCAGATAAATGTTTCTTCCAAAAACATCGTTGGAAATTCATTGGCGTATACATTGTAGGAATTATTACTGCGGGAATGGTCGTTGCCTTCATTGTAACGTTTATTTCAAATTCGTATAAAGAACCGATTATTATGGCGCACCGCGGGTATATATCAAAAGGCGTAGAAAATACGAAAGAAGCTGTGCAAGGTGCTATTGATGCAAAAGCAGACTACGCTGAAATAGATGTATTACAAACGAAAGACGGTGAACTAGCGGTTATACATGATTTGAAGCTGAAACGTCTCGCAAATGCCAATGTGCATGTGTCAGATTTAACGATGGCGGAGTTAAGGCAGCTTACCCTTAGTCAAGATGGACTTTCAGGACAAATAAGTACACTTGATGAAATCATTAAGCTAGCAAATGGCAAAATCAAACTTAATATAGAAGTGAAGCTTCATGGGGGCGAAAAAGATTTTGTAAACAAAGTCTTAAAAACGATTAAAGATAATGAATTTGAGAAGCAATGTGTAATTCAAACGTTACACTATCCACTTATTAAAGAGTTTAAGCGTGCAAATCCAGATATAAAAGTAGGGTATATACTGTATGCAAGTAGAGCTAACTTAAAGAATGTGAAGGCTGACTTTTACGTAGCGGAAGAATATATGTTAAATAAGAAATTAGTAAAAGAAGCAAGGAAGTTAAACAAACCAATTTACGTATGGACAGTAAATGATATGGAAAATTTAAAGGCATATTATAAGTTAAACGTAGATGGTATTATAACCGATTACCCTGAAGATGCACGTGAAACAATTAAGATGTTAAAAGAGCAAGAAGCGGAAGAAAGTGATCTGTTTGATAAAATTACTGAAACGACAGATGATTTATTTTCTAAGTTATTTATAAGTTACCCAGCTGCTAGCTAAATGCTAGCAGCTGTTTTTTTGTGAAAAGAATATATCTCTAAAGTATTGAGTAAAGTAATAACTGTATATGTATACGTTATCGCTTAGGTTTCTTACATTGTTAAATTATTGTCAAATAATAAATGATTGCTATTTATTTTGAAGCAGTATAATAAAAATAGAGTGAAAGATAATGGAATGACACGAAACCCCTAATAGAATCAATGTTTTATATATTTACACTATTCTAAATATAAAAACTTTAGGAAAATGATATGTTAGCGTTTTCATAACTTTTAAGTTATGCTAGAATAAGGACATAAGTTATTAATTATTACAAAAAGAAAAAAGAATCTCTTTTTTCTGTTAATTATAAGGGGGCATTTCATTATGCGTATTGGGGTACCAGCAGAAATTAAAAACAACGAAAACCGTGTGGCAATGACACCAGCAGGTGTTGTACATTTAATTCGTAACAATCACGAAGTATTCATTCAAAAGGGTGCAGGTTTAGGGTCTGGTTTCACAGATGCTCAGTATGTTGAAGCGGGAGCAAAAATTGTTGATACAGCTGAAGAAGCTTGGAATATGGAAATGGTTATGAAAGTTAAGGAACCAATTGAAAGCGAATACAAACACTTCAGTGAAGGCTTAATCTTGTTCACATACTTACACTTAGCTCCAGAGCCAGAATTAACAAAAGCTTTAATCGAGAAAAAAGTTGTTTCTATCGCATATGAAACAGTACAATTAGAAAACCGTTCATTACCATTACTTGCACCTATGAGTGAAGTAGCTGGTCGTATGGCTGCACAAATTGGTGCACAATTCCTTGAGAAAAACAAAGGCGGTAAAGGTATCTTACTTGCAGGTGTTCCAGGGGTTAAACGTGGTAAAGTAACAATCATCGGTGGTGGACAAGCTGGTACAAATGCTGCTAAAATTGCAGTTGGACTAGGTGCGGATGTAACAATCATCGACTTAAGCGCAGAACGTCTTCGTCAATTAGATGACATTTTCGGAAACCAAGTAAAAACTTTAATGTCTAATCCTTACAATATTGCAGAAGCTGTTAAAGAGTCTGATCTTGTAATCGGTGCAGTATTAATCCCAGGTGCAAAAGCTCCAAAACTTGTAACAGAAGAAATGATTAAATCAATGGAACCAGGTTCTGTTGTTGTAGATATCGCGATTGACCAAGGTGGTATTTTCGAAACAACTGACCGTATTACAACTCATGATAACCCAACTTACGAAAAACACGGCGTTGTTCATTATGCAGTTGCAAACATGCCAGGTGCGGTTCCACGTACATCAACTCTTGCATTAACAAACGTAACAGTACCATATGCAGTACAAATTGCTAACAAAGGCTACAAAGAAGCTTGCCTAGGCAACTCTGCATTACTAAAAGGTATTAACACATTAGATGGCTATGTAACATTCGAAGCAGTTGCAGAAGCTCACGGTGTAGAGTACAAAGGTGCTAAAGAATTATTAGAAGCAGAAACAGTATCTTGCTAATAGAAGCATTATACAAAACAAAATCGAACAATATATAAAACAACATGATAAGAGCTAAGAGTGAAGATCTCTTAGCTCTTCTTGGCAAAAGGGGGCATACATCGTGGCCAACCTATTTAAAAAGAAATCCGTTACGCAATTGTTAGGGGAAAGTAAAAGTAAAACTTTGACGAAAACGCTAGGGGCATTTGACCTAACAATGCTAGGGATTGGTGCGATAATTGGTACAGGAGTTCTAGTATTAACTGGATTAGTAGCAGCAAGAGATGCTGGTCCAGCAGTTATTTTTTCATTCATGATTGCAGCCATCGTTTGTGGATTTGCAGCATTATGTTACGCAGAGGTTGCTTCTACACTTCCTGTTTCAGGTAGTGTGTACACATACTCATATGCAACAATTGGTGAGTTTGTAGCTCATTTAATGGGATGGACATTACTATCCGTATATGTTGTAACGACTGCCGCAGTAGCTGGCGGATGGACTGGTTACTTCCATAACTTAGTGAGTGGATTAGGGCTTGAAATTCCAAAAGCACTGCTAACGATTCCGTCTCAAGGTGGTATGGTGAATTTACCAGCAGTTATCGTTACATTAGTTATAACTTGGTTATTATCAAGAGGTACGAAAGAAAGTAAACGCGTGAATAACATAATGGTATTAATTAAAATTGGTATCGTTGTTTTATTCATTGCAGTTGGTGTATTCTACGTGAAACCAGAAAACTGGATACCATTTGCACCGTACGGTTTAAGTGGAGTTTTCGCGGGGGGAGCAGCAGTATTCTTTGCTTTCTTAGGATTTGATGCATTAGCAACTTCTGCTGAAGAGGTAAAAAATCCGCAACGTGATCTACCGATTGGTATTATCGCTTCGTTAGTCATTTGTACAATCATTTATGTTGTAGTTTGTCTCGTTATGACGGGTATGGTTTCTTATAAAGAATTAGATGTACCAGAAGCTATGGCATATGTGTTAGAAGTTGTAGGACAAGATAAAGTAGCAGGTGTAATCGCAATTGGAGCTGTAATTGGTATTATGGCAGTAATTTTTGCTTACATTTATGCAACGACACGTGTATTCTTTGCGATGAGCCGTGACGGTTTATTGCCAGAATCTTTCGCGAAAATTAATAAAAAGACAGAAGCGCCAACATTTACAGTTTGGTTAACAGGAATTGGTAGTGCTTTAATTGCTGGATTTATCGATTTAAAAGAATTGTCGAATTTAGCGAATATTGGAGCGTTGTTAACATTTGCGATGGTTGGTGTGTCAGTTATTATTCTTCGTAAAACACATCCAAAATTACAACGTGGATTTATGGTACCACTTGTACCGATCTTGCCGATTATTTCGATTGCATGTTGTCTATTCTTAATGGTAAATCTACCATTAAAAACATGGATGTACTTCGGTGCTTGGTTAGCAATTGGAGTAGTTGTATACTTTGTTTATTCGAAAAAACATAGTCATTTAAAAGACGATGGAAGTTCGCAGGATAATTTAGAACAAGCTAATTAAAAGCTTAATTAAAAGGGATATAAGTATAGTAAGCCTTGTGCGTCTAGGGAGCGCGCAAGGCTTTTTCTTTTGTTGAAATAAAGGGAATATATATTACTTTGTTGAATTTTTATGTCGGAATATGAAAAAAGGGTGTACGAATTGTGCATCCTTTTTTGTATGAGAATATAGAGGATGCGAAAAATATGTATATGACTTATTAAAATGTGAACGGAAAGTTCATAAAAAAAAATCAGATTTCATTGACACATATGAGTAGGCGCTCATATAATAAGAGTATAAGATATATGAATGATTGTTCATATGTTCAATTAAAGAGGTGAGCTATAATGGCTGGAAATAAAGTAGAAACACCACAAGAGACATGTTCTCAAACGATAATTCATGAAGAAGTTGTAGAGCAAGTAAAACAAACAATTCCAACTGATGAAAGTTTAAGTAAAGTAGCAGAACTATTTAAAGTGTTAGGTGACCGTACACGTACGAGAATATTACATGCGCTATTTGAAGCTGAAATGTGCGTTTGTGATTTAGCTTATTTATTAGGAATGACACAATCATCTATTTCGCATCAGCTTCGTGTGTTAAAGCAAGCGAAACTTGTGAAGAATCGTAAAGAAGGAAAGGTTGTTTATTATTCGTTAGCTGACCAGCACGTAATTCATATCTTCGAGCAAGCGTTTGAACACGTAAACGAAGAAGAATAAAAAGAACGCGAGGAGGGAGAACGATGGCTGAAGCGTTAGTGAAAAAGAAACTGATGTTAGAAGGTTTAGATTGTGCAAACTGTGCAATGAAAATTGAAAAAGGTGTTGGGAGTATAGAAGGAGTAAATTCTTGCTCTGTAAACTTTGCAACAAAGACAATGATTTTAGAAACGGCACAAAATAAAGAAAACGAAGTTGTTACGGAAGCAAAACAACTCGTTACAAAATTAGAACCGCATATTAAAGTGCAAGAAGAACAAAAAAATAAAATTGCTAAAGAAGTATTTATATTAGAAGGTTTAGATTGCGCGAACTGTGCAATGAAAATTGAAAATAAAGTGAAGGAAATGCCAGCTGTCTCAGAAGCAACTGTTGATTTCGTATCGAAGAAACTACGAGTAGAAGTTGCGAATAAAAGAGAACTAGAAGCGACTGTAGCAAATATAACAAATGTCGTTCAAAAGTTAGAGCCAGACGTGAAAGTTGTTCGTGAAGAGAAGAACGGTCATGACCACGGGCATAGTCATGATCATGGTGAAGCAAATGTGAAAAAGATGGTAGGGAGATTAGTGGTCGGCGGAATTTTGACAGCGATTGCTGCATTAGCGGACTTACCACAAATGGTAACAATTCCGTTATTCGTCCTTGCTTATTTATTAATAGGTGGAGATATCGTTTGGAGAGCGGTAAGAAACATAACTCGTGGCCAAGTATTTGATGAAAACTTCTTAATGGCAATTGCAACTGTAGGGGCTTTTGCAATTCAACAATACTCAGAAGCTGTAGCAGTAATGCTATTTTATCAAGTAGGAGAACTATTCCAAAGCATTGCGGTAAACCGCTCTCGAAAATCAATTACTTCATTAATGGATATTCGTCCTGATTATGCGAATGTAAAGGTTGGAAATGAAACGAAACAAGTATCACCAGAAGATGTACAAATTGGCGATTATATTATCGTTAAGCCAGGTGAGAAAGTGCCGTTAGACGGAAAAGTAATTGAAGGAACATCAATGGTAGATACTTCAGCATTAACAGGTGAATCTGTACCACGTGAAGTTGAAGTTGGAAATGATGTATTAAGTGGCTTTGTGAACCAAAACGGTGTGTTGACAATTGAAGTTACAAAAGAATTCGGTGAATCAACTGTATCGAAAATTTTAGATTTAGTTCAAAATGCAAGCAGTAAAAAAGCACCGACGGAAAACTTTATTACGAAGTTTGCACGTTACTACACTCCAGTTGTAGTTATTACAGCGGCAATCATGGCGTTTATTCCACCACTTATTTTAGAAGGAGCTACATTCTCTGAGTGGATTTATAGAGCTTTAGTGTTCTTAGTAATCTCTTGTCCGTGTGCGTTAGTTGTATCCATTCCTCTTGGATTCTTTGGAGGTATTGGTGGTGCATCTAAAAGTGGTGTGTTAGTAAAAGGTAGTAACTATTTAGAAGCTTTAAATGATGTGAAATATATTGTTTTTGACAAAACAGGAACATTAACAAAAGGTGTTTTCAAAGTTACAAAAATGGAACCGAGCGAAGGTACTACAAGTGAAGAGTTATTAGAGTATGCGGCATTTGCTGAAGTATATTCTAACCATCCAATTGCCCAATCTATTCGAAAGGCATATGGAAAATCAATTGATGAAAAAATAATCGATGATTATAACGAAATTTCTGGTCACGGTACAGTCGTAAAAGTACAAGGAAAAGAAATTTTTGCAGGTAATGCAAAATTAATGAGAAAAGAAAATATTGAATTTAAGCAACCAGAAACAGTAGGTACATTAGTTCACGTTGCTGTAGATGGAAGATATGCAGGTTATATTGTTATCTCTGATGAGGTAAAAGAGGATTCGAAACAAGCGATTCAAAAGTTAAAAGAACTAGGTATTAAAAAGACAGTAATGTTAACTGGTGATGCAAAACCAGTTGGTGAAGCTGTTGGTAAAGAATTAGGCTTAGATGAAGTTCATGCGGAATTACTACCGCAACAAAAAGTAGAAGAGATTGAAAAAATTGATGCAGCGAAGCACGGAAAAGAAAAAATTGCCTTCGTTGGTGACGGTATTAACGATACACCAGTATTAGCCCGTGCAGACGTTGGTATTGCGATGGGTGGTTTAGGGTCAGATGCAGCAATTGAAGCGGCAGACATCGTTATTATGACTGATGAGCCTTCAAAAATTGCGACAGCTGTAAAAATTGCAAAACGCACAAGAAGTATAGTGTGGCAAAATATCATCTTTGCTCTAGGTGTAAAAGGGATCGTTTTATTACTTGGTGCCTTTGGTATTGCAACAATGTGGGAAGCTGTTTTCTCAGATGTTGGTGTGACACTACTTGCAGTGTTAAATGCAATGCGTGTATTACGAGTGAAAGATTTATAAAAAAGAGGACGCGAACTGGTATTATCCCCTATAGGTAGACAGTAAAAAAAGAGTCCATCTGATATGATGGACTCAATACTGTTTTATCTGGAGGGGATTTTTTTATGGCAAGAAAAGGACAATC